>JAJEBT010000055.1 GCA_022822405.1 Alphaproteobacteria bacterium | reverse complement strand
GCGAGACCGGCTACAACACCGCCAAGGGGGTCGAATGCTACGAGCGCACCAAGAAACGCGCCGTCATCACCCAGCCGTGGTCGACCGGCATCACGCTGCAGGTGCTGCCGAAGACCAATGTCGACAAGATTCCGCTGCTGGCGCCCGGCTACGGGTTCTCGCCGATGGCCAACGGCGATGTCTTTGCCTGGGCGTTCAATCCGCCGGCATCCTACTGGGATGCGGCGTCAATGATCCTCAACTACGTCTCCGGCGGCAATCTCGACAGCCTCAAGGGCAAGAAGATCGCCCACCTCCATCTCGACCATCCCTACGGCAAGGAACCGCTGCTGCTCCTTGAGACGCTGGCCAAGCGCCACGGCTTCAAGCTCCTGCCGATCCCGGTGGGCATCAAGGAGATGCAGAACCAGTCGGCGCAGTGGCTGCAGATCCGCCGCGAGAAGCCCGACTGGGTATTCATGTGGGGCTGGGGCGCGATGAACGCGGGCGCCGTCACCGAGGCGGTCAAGACCCGCTATCCGATGGAGAAGTTCATCGGCGTCTGGTGGTCGGGTCGCGACGGCGACCTCGCGACCGTCGGCGCGCGTGGCAAGGGGTATAAGGCGATCAGCTGGAACCTTCCCGGAAACTATCCGGTGCTCGCCGAGATCCGCAAGCATGTCGTCGACAAGGGGAACTCGCTCATCGACAAGCCGGCGGACATGAACACCGTCTTCTACCAGCGCGGCGTCGTGATCTCGATGATTCTCACCGAAGCGATCCGAGCTGCCCAGGCGAAGTTCAAGACGGCAGCCGTCACCGCTCCGCAGGTGCGCTGGGGGCTTGAGAACCTCAACGTCACCGACGCGCGGCTGAAGGAGCTTGGTATGGCCGGCATGACCGTGCCCATGCGCACCACCTGCCAGGACCATACCGGACATACCGGAGCCTGGATGCTGGAATGGGACGGGGCCAAGTTCGTCAAGGTCTCCGACCTCCTCAAGCCGCAACGCGATGTCATCAAGCCCCTGGAGCTGGCGAAGTCGGCAGACTATGCCAAGTCGAACGCGCCCTGGCCGGGCCGCGCCGGCACGCCCTGCGGCGGCTGACGGCGGACGGTTCGTCATTGTCGGATGGGCCCGGCGGGACCGTGAAGGAGCGGTCCCGCCGGAGTCCGGCCTGACGGGGGACTCATGACCGGAACGGCCGGCGCGCCGGCCGCGGCCGCGCCGCCGCTGCTCGACGTCAACAATATCGAGGTCATCTACGACCACGTCATCCTGGTGCTGAAGGGCGTCTCGCTGACGGTGCCGGAGCGCGGCATCGTCGCTCTGCTCGGGGCCAACGGCGCCGGCAAGACGACGACGCTCAAGGCGATCTCGAATCTCCTGCGCGCCGAGCGCGGCGAAGTCACCAAGGGCACCATCGAATATGACGGGACGCGCGTCGACCGGCTGCTGCCCGACGCGCTGGTGAAGCGCGGCGTGATCCAGGTGATGGAGGGCCGGCGCTGTTTCGAGCATCTGACGGTCGAGGAGAACCTGCTGACCGGTGCCTATACGCGCCGCGACGGCAGCGTGCGCGCCGATCTCGAACTCGTGTACGGCTATTTCCCGCGGCTTGCCGTCCGGCGCCGCGCCCAGGCCGGCTATATTTCCGGCGGCGAGCAGCAGATGTGTGCCATCGGACGGGCGCTGATGTCGCGGCCACGGATGATCCTGCTCGACGAGCCGTCGATGGGCCTTGCGCCGCAGCTGGTCGAGGAGATCTTCGGAATCGTTCGCAGACTCAACACTGAAGAGGGCGTGACCTTTCTTCTCGCCGAGCAGAACACCAATGTGGCCCTGCGCTATGCCACCTATGGCTACATCCTCGAGAACGGCCGCGTCGTCCTCGACGGCGATGCCGCCGCGCTCCGCGACAATGAAGATGTCAAGGAATTCTATCTCGGTATTTCGACCGGGGAGCGGCGCAGCTACCGTGCCGTCAAATACTATCGCCGGCGCAAGCGCTGGCTGTGACGACGGGGAACCTGCTGATGCCCGGAGCCCATTACGAGGATCGCGAGACCCGCGATGCCGGGGCGCGCGCCGCCGACATTGCCGAACGGCTGCCGGCGCAGATTGCCCATGCCCGCGCCACCGCCCCCTACTATGCCGAGACGCTGGCCCGCATCGATCCCGTGGAGATCGTCGACCGCGCCGCGCTGGCGGGCCTTCCGGTGACGCGCAAGGCCGACATCCTCGAGCGCCAGCGCGCCGCGCCGCCGTTCGGCGGCTTCGTGGCGACCCCGCTCGACGGACTCGCCAAGGTGTTCACCTCGCCGGGTCCGGTCTACGAGCCGGAAGCCGGGCGCGGGGACTACTGGCGGTTCGCTCGCGCCCACTATGCCGCGGGAATCCGGCCCGGCGAACTCGTGCTGAACTGCTTTTCCTACCACCTGACGCCCGCGGGCTCGATGATGGAGGGTGCATTGCGCGCTATCGGCTGCCCCGTCATCCCGGGCGGCGCCGGTAACAGCGAGCAGCAGGCCCGGCTTGTCCACGATCTGCGGCCGGCCGCCTATGTGGGGACGCCCGATTTCCTGAAGATTCTGCTCGACAAGGCCCTGGAGCTGGGGCTCGACGCGTCGTCGATCACCACAGCGTCGGTCGGCGGCGCTGCGCTGCCGCCGTCGTTGCGCGCCGAACTCAACGAACGCGGAGTGTTCGTGCTGCAGTCCTACGGAACCGCCGATCTTGGCTTGATCGCCTATGAGAGTGCGCATGACGGCAAACCCCTGCCGGGCATGGTGGTCGACGAGGACGTCATCGTCGAGATCGTGCGACCGGGCAGCGGAGACCCGGCGCCGGAGGGCGAGGTTGGCGAAGTTGTGGTCACCACGTTCAACCCGGATCATCCGCTCATCCGCCTGGCTACCGGCGATCTCTCCGTGGTCCTGGCAGGAGCGAGCCCGTGCGGACGGACTAATGTGCGCATCGGCGGCTGGATGGGCCGTGCCGACCAGACCGCGAAGGTCCGCGGCATGTTTCTGCGCCCCGAGCAAGTCCAGGAACTGGCGAACCGTTTCCCGGAAGTGGTGCGGTTGCGCGCGGTGATAGGCCGCGTCGATGAACGCGACACGCTGACCTTGCGGGCGGCCGTCGCGGGCGGTGGCGATGAGCTTTCAGTGCGCCTCGGCGAGGCGCTGCGCGAGGTGACCAAGTTGCGCGGCGAGGTTGAACTGGTCGCCGAACTGCCCAACGACGGCAAGGTCGTCGACGACACCCGGCCGGTTGGGTAGCGTAACCGGTCGAACACCGACATCTGCAGATTTATCGGGCCGGCGGCGGCGATCAGCTGCCGGCACCGCTTCGCGGCTACCCTGTCCGTGACACGGTGCGAGGAGTGCTGAGTTTCGGGCCATGCCGGTAGGCGGGCACAGGATTCAGCCGGGGGCTTCGCGCAATGCCATGTTTGCAGCATTGCCTACATCGAGTGGTCGAGCTCATGAGAGCGACAGTTCCGTGGAACGGCTGCGGAGAATAGGACATTTATCTCCGCGATACATGCGGAGATACTTGCCGATGCGGAGATTGGCCGCTATATTCACCGCATAAAATGCGGAGTATAGCTCATGTTTATCTGGCAACGCCCCGAATGGCCGCGATTCCGGCAGGATGGCGTTCGGCTCGGCCGGCTCCTCGCGGACACGCGTCACGCCCAGGGGAAGCTGCTCGGCCGCATGGAAGCTTTGGGTTTCGAGATGCGCAGCGAGGCTGTCTTGCGCATGCTCACCGAGGATGTCGTGAAAACCAGCGAGATCGAGGGCGAAGTCCTCGCCCCCGACCAGGTGCGCTCGTCCCTTGCAAGCCGCCTCGGGTTGGACGCCGGCGGACTGCCGGCGCCGGATCGCAATGTCGACGGTGTTGTCGATATGACGCTCGATGCTACCAGGAACTACGCTGCGCCCCTGACCGAAGACCGGCTGTTCTCGTGGCACGCCTCCCTGTTCCCGACGGGTTATAGCGGCACGAGCCGGATCCTCGTCGGTCAGTGGCGCGACGACGCAGATGGACCGATGCAGGTCGTCTCGGGCCCGATCGGCCGCCAGCGCGTCCATTATAGCGCTCCGCCGGCCGAGCGCCTCGGGGATGAGATGTCCGCGTTCCTCGAGTGGTTCGAGGACGCACGGTCCATGGAACCCGTGCTCGCGGCCGGCCTTGCCCATCTCTGGTTCGTCTCGATCCGTCCGTTCGACGATGGCAACGGGCGCATCGCACGGGCGATCGCCGACATGGCGCTGGCCCGCTCGGAAGACAGCCCGGAACGGTTCTACAGCATGTCCGCTCAGATCCGCCTGGAGCGCAACGCCTACTACGACATCCTGGAGGCAACCCAGAGAGGCGGTCTGGACATCACCGACTGGCAGGTCTGGCTTCTTGAATGCCTCGGGCGCGCGATTGAAAGCGCCCGCCATATCCTCGCTGCCGTTCTGGAGAAGGCGAGTTTCTGGGAAGCTCATGCCTCCGATGTGTTCAACGAGCGCCAGATAAAGATCCTGAACCGGCTTCTGGATGGCTTGGAAGGCAAGCTCACCTCGTCGAAATGGGCGAAGATGAACCGCTGTTCCCAAGACACGGCAAACCGGGACATCCGCGATCTGGTCGACCGCGGCATCCTCGTTCGCGGTTCAGCCGGCGGCCGCAGCACGAGCTACGAACTGCCGACCGCAACGGTCTCCGGTTTCGTCGGGGAATCGCAGGCGAGAGGAGACGTTCCACGTTCCGTGCATTGAGCCGGGCGGGGAGGCAACGCCCGGCGACGAACGGCTCGCCTGAAGGCCCGCGCCGAGTCAGGCCTGGCTGTCGGAGGGGAAGTCGGGCTGTTTCATGGGGTGGGCGTCCGCGAACACATCCAGAGCCATGCAGGTCTCGAAGATCCGCATCGCGGTCGGGTACGGATCCATCGGGCAGCCGAACAAGCGGCTGCCGACGATCTGCGGCACCAGGCAGACATCGGCGAGGCCCGGCAGATCGCCGTGGCAGAACGTTCCGGTCTCGGCTCCGGCTGCCAGATGCGCTTCCATCGCGGCGAGACCGGCGCCCATCCATTTGTGGATCCACGCGGCGAGCTGCTCGTCCGACAGATCGAGATCCTCGGTCAGGTACTTCCGGATCCGCGGCACGATCAGCGGATGCGCATCCGAACTCGCGATCTGGGCGATGGCGCGCACGCGGGCGCGGCCCTTGGAGTCCGTGGGAAGTAGCGGTGGTTCGGGGCAGGTCTCGTCAAGATATTCGACGATCGCGAGAGACTGGAAAAGGGCCGTCCCGCCGTCGACCAGTGTGGGTACGACAGGTTGCGGGTTGACTGCCAGATAGGAATCGTCGAACTGGTCGCCTCTGAGCAGGTCGATCGTTTCGATGTCGCAGGGAATACCCTTGAGATTGAGCGCGATGCGCACGCGAAAGGACGCGAGCGAACGCCAGTAGCTGAAGAGTTTCATTGTTTCCTTCCATAACGTCCCGGTGCCGCGCGGCGCGCGGCGCAGAGACAAGCCGCAGCGCCAGCCTCCTTTCGCCCGGGCGGGTCGGCGAGGTTGCTCCGGGAAATCGGGCAGCGGTTACGCTGATGATGTGGATCAGCGCTGGTGCGGGCCGGTTGAGGCGCCGCCTGCCGTCATTCTTGGCAGAAGTCGAAGAGGGTAGAGCCGTTCACCTCCCTGATGCGGCCCGCAGACGCTCCGGGGAAATGGGCCGGCAGGATCACCGTGTCGGTATCGGTATAGCGGTCGACGAAGGCTGTGCGGGTGCGGCGCGATTTCTCCGGATCGGTGCAGTAGACCGTCGAGAGCTGGGGCTCCGGCACCTGCAGCGGGTGGTGCATGAGGTCGCCGGAGAACACGACCTTTTCGCCGCCGCGATCGAGGTTGAGGCAGTGATGGCCCGGGGTGTGCCCCGGCGTGGGCTCGATGGTGAAGCCGGTGTCGATCTCGAAATCCTTGTCGACGAACGTGACCTTGCCGGCTTCGACTACCGGCAGCACGCTGTCGAGATACATGTCGCGCATGTAGCCGATTTCCTCGTGCGCCGTCTCCCAGTGACGGTACTCCGTCTCGCCGAACAGGTAGGTCGCGTTGGGGAAGGTCGGCACCCAGCGGCCGTTCTCCAGCTTCGTGTTCCAGCCGACGTGATCGATGTGCAGGTGGGTGCAGAACACGAAATCGATGTCTTCCGGCGCTGCGCCGGCGGCCTTCAGATTGGCGAGCCAGGGCCATTTCTTGCGGTGCCAGTTGGGAAAGTCGGGGCGCTCCTTGTCCTCGCCCACGCACGCGTCGATCAGGATGGTGTAGCGGCCGGTCCGGAGCAGATAGCTCTGGAAGGCGAATATCATCTTGCCGGTTTCCGGGTCGATGCAGCCGGGTTCCAGCCAGTGGCGGTGCCGGTCGACGATTTCGGGGGTGGCGTCGGGGTAGACTTCGAGAGGGTCGCGATAGGGCCGCACCGCCTCGCGCACCGCCCAGATGCCAACGTCCCCGCAACTCCTTGGTTTCATCACCTCGTCCTCCACGACGTCGGAAACTTATTGCGCGGCAGCGGCGATCGGTCAAGGGCCCGGCGCTGCAGGTTGACCGTACCCGTGATCAGGGCCGGGTGGTTTGGGTTTTCGGTTTCGATTTCGGGTGCGAAGGAAGCTGGGCGGAACTCATGCGTGGCGGAGGCGCCCGTATCGCCGGCCGGGCTCTGGCGTCGGCAGCCCTGGGCCGAACGCGGCCTCACCGTATCGTAATGGATGGGCCAGCACTTGATGGTGGTCCGGGCATGGCCAGGTTGACGAACGATTCCCCCGTCGAGGCCTTCGTCACGGAGCCTGTATGGTCTTAGCCCGTCGCCTGTTCAGGCATGTGGCATGTCGCCTGGAGTTTGTTGCCTTCGGGATCGCGAACATATGCGCCGTAGTAATGTTCGTGATACTGCGGGCGCGGGCCGGGTGGTCCCTCGTCCGTGCCGCCGTTGGCCAGCGCCGTCGCGTGAAACGCGTCGACCTGGGCGCGCGATGGCGCCGAGAAAGCGACATGGACGCCGTTGCCGACGGTGGCCGGATTGCCGTCAAAGGGCCTGACGACGAAGAATCGGTTGTGGCCCTCGTCCTGGTAGCCCAGAAGCGCCCCCTCGCGTGTCATCCAGCGTTCGATTCCGAGCGTGGCGAGCACGGCATCGTAGAACTCTGCGGCACGCTGCAGATCGTTGGAGCCGATGGTGATGTGGCTGTACATGGCGATCCCCCGTGCCGCGGCGGCAGTCAGTGCACGTCGCTCCAGATGCGCCGCTTGGCAACATAGAGGAGACCGGTCAGGAGCAGCAGGAACAGGATCACCTTGATGCCCATGCGCTTGCGCTCTTCCAGTTCAGGTTCGGCTGCCCAGGCAAGGAACGTCGTGACGTCGCGGGCCTGCTGGGCCACGGTCGCCTTCGTCTTGTCGGCATACTCGACCCCGTCTTCGGACAGCGGCGGCGGCATGGCGATCATGTTGCCCGCGAAATGCTTGTTGTAGCTCATGCCCTCCGGAACGTTCATCCCGGACGGCGTCTCGGCATATCCCGTCAACACGGCATAGACGTAGTCGGTACCGCCGAGTGTTGCCTTGGTCATCAGCGACAGGTCCGGCGGCAGTGCGCCGTTGTTCGCTGAGCGCGCCTCCTCGTCGTTTGCGAAGGGCGACTTGAAACGGTCGGAGGGTTTCCCGGGCCGCTCGAACATCTCGCCTTCGTCGTTCGGTCCGTCCTCGACATCGACCGTGGCCGCGATCGCCTTGACGTCGTCCTCGGAGAAGCCGATTTCGGTCAGGTTGCGGTACGCAACCAGGCGCAAGCCGTGGCAGACGGCGCACACCTCCTTGTAGACGACGAAGCCGCGCTGCAGGGACGGACGGTCGAAGGCGCCGAACAGGCCCTGGAACGACCAGTGCTGCTTTGGCGCCTCGGGGGCGTCGGCCGCGGACGCGGGAAGCGCTGTGGCCAGCGAAAGCGCGACGGCGGCTGCGCATGCCGCCAGCGGGGCCTTGAACGCCCTCATTGCGCCCGCTCCGCGGCGGTGGCCGCGCCTCCTCCGAGCACCGGCTCGGAAATGCTGGCGGGCACCGGTCTCGGTTTTTCGAGGATGCCGAGAAGCGGAATGATCACCAGGAAATAGAGGAAGTAGAACGCCGTCGCGATCCGCCCTATGAGCACGAAATACCCCTCGGCCGGGTTGGCGCCGACCCAGCCCAGCACCGCGCAGTCGATCACGAACAGCCAGAAGAACTGCCGGAACAGGGGGCGGAAGCGCGACGACCGCACCGGGGAACGGTCGAGCCACGGGAGCAGGAACAGCACGCCGATGGAGCCGAACATCGCAAGCACACCGGCGAGCTTGGCGTCGAAGATGACGAACCCCATCCAGTTCGTCACCCAGCCACCGATGAAGTTGTCCGGCACCGCGCGCAGGATCGCATAGAACGGCAGGAAGTACCATTCCGGCACGATATGCGGCGGCGTCGCGAGCGGGTTGGCCGGTATGTAGTTGTCGGGTTCGCCGAAGAAGTTGGGCGCGAAGAAAATGAACCCGGCAAACACGATGAGGAAGACCCCGAGTCCGAACGTGTCCTTGATCGTGTAGTAGGGGTGGAACGGGATGACGTCCTGGTCCCCCTTGGTGTCGATGCCGACCGGGTTGTTGGAACCGTGGACATGCAACGCCCAGATATGGAGGACGACGACCCCGACGAGCACGAATGGCAGGAGATAATGGAGGCTGTAGAAACGGTTGAGGGTCGGGTTGTCGACCGCGAAGCCGCCCCACAGCAGGGTGACCATCCAGTCCCCGATTCCCCACGGTATCGCGGAGAACAGGTTGGTAATGACAGTCGCGCCCCAGAAGCTCATCTGGCCCCAGGGCAGCACATAGCCCATGAAGGCCGTCGCCATCATGAGCAGCAGGATGACGACGCCGAGTATCCACAGGAGTTCGCGCGGCGCCTTGTAGGACCCGAAATACATCCCGCGGAAGATGTGGATGTAGACCACGACGAAGAACGCCGAAGCGCCGTTCATGTGGATGTACCTGATCAGCCACCCATAGTTGACGTCACGCATGATGCGTTCGACCGAGTCGAACGCATAGTCCGTGTGCGGAACGTAGTGCATCGCGAGCGTGATCCCGCTCACGATCATGATGACGAGGATGATTCCGGCAAGCGATCCGAAGTTCCACCAGTAGTTCAGGTTCCTGGGCGTCGGGTACTCGTAGAGCTCGTGGCTCATGAAGGAAAAAACAGGAAGGCGATGATCGACCCACCGGACCAGCGGATTCTCGAGCCACGCGGGTTTGCTGAACTGTGCCATATCCGTAGTCCTCAGCCGATCCGCACGACATTGTCGTCAAGGAAGGTGTATTGCGGGACTTCGAGATTTTCGGGCGCGGGGCCCTTGCGGATGCGTCCCGACGTGTCGTAATGGGATCCGTGGCAGGGGCAGAACCAGCCGTTGAAGTCGCCGCGCGTCTCACTCGCGCCGGTGCCGAGCGGTATGCAGCCGAGATGCGTGCAGACGCCGACGAGAATGAGCCACTGGGGCTTCTGCACGCGGTCGGAATCCTTCTCGGGGTCGATCAGCTCATCGGCCGGGGCAGCCTCGGCGGCCTCGATCTCGGCTTTCGTGCGATGGCGGATGAAGACCGGCTTGCCCCGCCACTTGACCTTGATCGCCTGCCCTTCCTCGACGGCCGAGAGATCGACCTCGATCGAGGCGAGGGCAAGGGTGTCTGCTGCCGGGTTCATCTGGTCGATGAACGGCCAGGCAACGGCTCCGACGCCGACCGCGCCGAACACGCCGGTCACGATCTGGATGAAGTCCCGCCGGCTCTCTCCCTCTCCGGTTTCGCCGTGGCCGCCGGTCGTTGCCATGCTGTCGGATTCAGCCATTCTTCGTGCCTTCTTGCTGTGCCAGTCCCAGCTGCGGTTCCGCAGGAGGTGCGGCTCCCCGAACATCTGTGTGGAACGTCAACGGCCTGTCCGGACCGACAGCGCCGCAGAACCGACCGGCCGACGCCAGAGCGCGGGGCGCTCGCCGACCGTCCATGTTCACCAACATAACGCGCCTGTTCCTGAGGGACATATAATCCAAATCGAGGCTTCTGCAAAGCCTCCGGTGCGGCCATGCATTCAGAGTACTCGCGTCATCCGCACATGCGGAATGCCTGCTTCCTCGAACTCGCCGCCCTCCTGCAGGAACCCTGTCTTCTCATAGAATTCGCTGGCGTGGGTCTGGGAATGGAGCAGCGCGACGCTGTGCCCGTCCTCGCGTGCGTCGGCGAGGGCGCGGTCCATCAGGGCGCGCCCGATGTCGCGGCCGCGAAACGCCTTGAGGACGGCGATTCGCTCGAACTTGACGACGCCGCCTTCCAGGGGACGGGTACGGGCCGTGCCGATGGCCGTCCCGCCGAGACGGGCGAGGTAGTGGCGGCAGACGGCATCGAGTCCGTCGAACTCGATCTCGCGGCTGACCTTCTGCTCGCCGCAGAACACCGCGATGCGAATGCCGTAGCACGCCTCGCGGTCGTCATCCGACACCGCTTCCGAAATCATCAGATCAGCCATGGCGTCTTCTATCCCAGCCGGTTCGGGAGGATCAAGAGCGGCAGGTGATTCCCGACCCCCCGGAGCCGGCCGGGTGCAGGCTCAGTTCCGGAAGAGCCCGTCGTGCCGCAAAGCCCGGGCATAGAGCAGGAACATGCAGCCGAGCATCAGCGCGGCGCTCGCCGCGAGCGACCAGTGGATGCCGATCAGGCCGCCCCCGAAACCGACAATGAACCCGGAAAACGTGCGGCAGCCGAGGCTGCCGACATTGAACAGGCCGATAGCACGGCCGCGGATCTCGGGCGGCGCGTGAAGCTGCGCCAGGGTGCGCGTCATCGAGTTGAACGACAGGTCAAGGAATCCGGCGCACGCCAGCAGCAGGAGCGAAAGTGCGTAGCTCTCCGACAGCGCAAAGCCGAAGATCGCGCCGGCCCACAGGAAGCCGAGGACGAACGAGGTGCGCGTCCGTGCCTGCAGCAGGCCGCCGGCCTCGAGCACCATGCCCGCGGTGAGCGCGCCGGCAGCGTTGGCGGCGAGAAGCAGGCTGTAATGGAGGCTCTCGCCGCCATGGCCGAGGTGATGCGCGAATCCCGGCATCTGCGGCTCGTGCGCATTGCCGACGAAGAAGGCGGCGAGGCCGGCAAGGACGGACATGTAGAAGACGACGGGGAGCCCGGAGATCTGGCGCAGCGTGTCGGCCATGTCGCGGAATCCGCTCATGGGTACGCCCGGCCCCGCCCGCCCGGTGTGAACCTCGCGCGGGTTGCGGATCAGCCACAGCGTGAGCGGCAGATAGATGAGGGCGTTGATCAGAATCCCGGCCGTCGGACCGACCGCAAGCAGCAGCCCGCCGCCGACCGCAGGGCCGAGCAGCAGCCCGAGGGTCCGCGAGGTCGCGAGTAGGCGGATTGCGCTCTGCAGCTGGCGGTCGCCAACGATGTCGTGAATCAGTACCTGTCCGGCCGGTGCCCACAGCACGCCGGCAAGCCCGTGGATGACGAGCAGGATAACGGCATGCCATCTCTCGAGGCTGTCGGTCGCGAACAGGATCCCCCAGGCCAGAGAACCGAGTATGAAGAGCCCCATGCCGGCCTGGATGATGCGACGCGGATCGTAGCGGTCGGCGAGGGCGCCTGCCCACATCGAGCACAGGAGGAACGGCAGCCAGTGGGCGATCACCGCAAATCCCGCGAGCGACGGCGACTGGAACCGCTCGAAGATGATCCAGTAGCTGATCACGTGCTCGATGCTGTCCGCCATCATCGCCAGCGCCGCTGCGAGGAGGTAGGTCCGCGATGCGGGATAGCGGAGCGCGGCGTAGGAACGCCGGTCCGGGTGGGCGGACTGTCGGGAGGAGTCTGCGCTCATCGTGTCTCGGTAGTTCCCGCGCGGACCGGCCGGGCAGGTGGCGGCGGGCAGGGTGCGCGGTTCCGCCGCCGCTCCGGCGGGATCGTCGCGCCCGCGCCGACGGCCGGAACCGGCCCGCACTATGCGTGAGACCACGCCCGACATCAACCGCGGCTCGGCAGCGACCCGTGCCGCTTTCCGGGTGGCCGGTCCCGGCCGTTTCGCGGACAGCCGTTGTGCCCTGTCGCCCGAACCGGGCGCCGCCGCGGCCGGTCCCGTATATGCCCGCCGCTCGCGGCGTGGTAGAATATGAGCGCAACCACCGTGGAGGTATCGGCGATGAGCGACAGGACCGACGGAATCAGGGAGCTTGAGATCAAGGAATTCGACCGGGCCACCTCGACCGCGAACGTGCTGGCCCGCGCCGAGCGCCAGAAGCGGGAGCGCGGCCTCGACGACGTGCTCGTCATCGACGTGGATGCCCACCACTTCGAGAACACCTCGTGGGCCCGCGTGATCGAGTACATCGAGGATCCCGTGATGCGCCATCTGGCGCAGTCCTTCGAGCGTCCCGACGGCACCAATCCCGGCGGCCTTCTCAATGCCCAGCCGGGCCTTAATTTCCAGAACGTTGCCGGAAGGATCCAGCACTCCGGAGGCTTCCGCTACGAAGCGGTCGACGACAAGACGGTCCATCCCGATATCGTGATGGCGCGGCGCTCGATGGATGCGCTCGGGATCGACTATCAGGTCATGTTCCCGACACCGATGCTTCAGCTCGGCCTCCATCCCAATCCGCAGATGGAGGTGGAACTCGCGTTCGCCTACAACCGCTGGCTCACCGAGGAGATCCTGACCGGCGACAACAGGGTGACGACGATGATCTATCTGCCGTTCTGCGACGCTGACGCCTCGCTGAAAACGGTCGAGGAGTTTGCGGACAAGCCCGGCGTCGTCGGTTTCAACATCACCTCGGTCCGACACAAGCCGATCCACCACAACCAGTACATGAAGGTCTATGCGGCGATACAGGAGACCGGTCTGCCGCTCGGCTTCCACGCCGGCCCGACCTGGCACGACGAGTGGACGAGCCAGATCGACCGCTTCATCGGCGTGCATGCAATATCGTTCGTGCTCTGCAACATGGTGCATCTGACCAACTGGGTGCTGGAAGGCCTTTGCGAGCGCTTTCCGGACCTGCCGGTGATCTGGATCGAAAGCGGGATCGCGTGGGTGCCGTTCATGATGCAGCGGCTCGACAGCGAGTACTTCATGCGCTCGTCGGAAGCGCCGCTCCTCAAGCGCCCGCCGAGCGATTACATCCGCGAGATGTATTTCACCTGCCAGCCCATGGAAGCCCACGACCAGCGCCTGCTGCAGGCGACCTTCGAGGCGATCAACGCGGAGACCCAGCTTCTCTACGCCTCCGACTGGCCGCACTGGGATTTCGATTCGCCGAGCGTGATCTGGGATCTTCCCTTCCTCGACGATCGGGCCAAGCGGAACATTCTGGGCGGCAATGCCAACCGGCTGTTCGGGCTCGCGCCCGAGGCCGGCGTCCGCATCGCCGCCGAGTAACCCCCGCGCCGCCGGTTCCGGCCCGCGCCCCGCTTCTGTGCACGGCGCGGACGGTGCGGAACGCGGCGGGAATGTCCGGAACCGGGCCCGTTCGCGTGCTCCGCCGCGGGGTTTCGGGGCGACCGGGCGGGAACACTGGCAAGCACCTGAAACCCATGGCACTGACGACAGATATGGCCGGCCAGCGGCCGCTGGTCTCCCGGCCCCTCTCCTGACGCGATGACGGCAGCTACCGAAAGCTGGATCGGCGCGCGCTTCCCGCGCAAGGAGGACGCCGCGCTGCTGACCGGCAATGCCCGCTTCATCGACGACATGGAGCCTGTTCCCGGCATCCGCCATGCCGCGATCCTGCGCTCGAATCACGCGCATGCGCGGATCGCTTCCATCGACGCGACGCGCGCGCTCGAGGTGCCCGGCGTTGCCGGCGTCATCACCGGCCGCGAGGTCGCTGCCGCGATCAATCCGATTCCAAGCGCCGTCCGCGTGCCCATCGAGTTCTATCCGGCGGCGGTCGAAAAGGTCCGCTATGTGGGCGAGCCGGTGGCGGTGATCGTCGCCGAGGACCGTTATGTCGCCGAGGACGCGATGGAGCTCGTCGATGTCGTCTACGAGCCGCTGCCGCCTGCCGTCGATCCGCTGTCCGCGCTCGCCGACGGCGCCCCGGTCCTTCATGATGCGGTCGGCTCCAACCTCGTGCATCACCGCACCTTCCGCTACGGCGATCCCGACGCGGCCTTCGCTCGAGCTGACAGGATCGTCAGGCTCGACTGGCGCTTTCCGCGCTATTCATCGACGCCGATGGAGACTTACGGGCTGGTCGCGCATTTCGAGCGGCGGCCGGACCGCTACACGATCTGGTCGAACTTCCAGGGACCCTTCATCCTGCATGCGCTGATGACGGGTGCGCTCGGTGTGCCCGGAAACCGCCTCCGCCTGATCACGGCGCCGCATTCGGGCGGCAGTTTCGGAATCAAGCAGGCGATGTTTCCCTACATGGTGCTCTTCGCCGCCTGCTCGCGTCTGGCCGAATGCCCGATCAAGTGGATCGAGGACAGGCTCGAGCATCTGGTCGGATCCTCCACCGCGTCGGACCGCGCCGACTCGGTCGAGGCGGCGTTTGCATCGGATGGCGAGCTCCTCGGCCTTCGCTTCAGCAACGTCGTCAATGTCGGTGCTTATGTGCGGGCGCCGGAACCGGCGTCGGTCTACCGCATGCATGCGGCCTCGAACGGCTGCTACCGCGTGCGCGACATTGCCGTCGAGAACCGGCTTGCGGTGACCAACACGACGCCGATAGGCCTCAATCGCGGCTATGGCGGTCCGCAGTTCTATTATGCGCTCGAGCGCGTGATGGAGGCCGGCGCCGCCGAGCTCGGGATCGATCCGGCCGAGATCCGGCGCCGCAACTTCATCGCGCCCGCATCCTTTCCCTATGAGGCGCCGGCCGGTGCGGTCTACGATTCCGGCGATTACGAGGCCGGGCTCGACCGGGCGCTGGAGCTTGCCGGCTACGACGCGCTGAAGGCCGAACGCGCAGCTGCGCGCGCCGAGGGCAAGCTCTTCGGAATCGGAATGGCGGCGGGAATCGAGCCGTCGGGCTCGAACATGGCCTATGTCACCCTCGCCCAGACGCCCGAGGAGCGCGCCCGCGCCGGCGGCCGGTCGGGCGGGCTCGGAACCGCGACCGTGTCCGTCGATCCTTCGGGCTCGGTCACCGTCAGGACGGTATCGACGCCGGCCGGGCAGGGGCACCAGACGGTGGCGGCGCAGGTGGTCGCCGACGCGCTCGGCCTCCATCCCGACCAGGTCGATGTCGTCACCGAGGTCGACACGCTGACCAGCGCCTGGTCGCTGGCGTCGGGCAACTACGCCAACCGGTTCTCTTCGGTGGTTATCGACGCGCTGTCGGAGAGCGCCCTCAGGGTTGCCGAAAAGGTCAAGCTGATCGCCGCCGAGACCCTCGAGGTGGCACCCGAGGACGTCGAGCTCGTCGGCGGCCAGGCGCGGGTCGTCGGCGTTCCCGAAAAAGCGCTGCCATTCCGCCGCGTCGCGGCCCAGACCCACTGGCACCCCGCCGGGCTCCCGGAAGGCGCGGGGCCCGGCCTGTTCGAGACCGCGATCATCAACCCGCCGATGCTCGGCGCGCCCGACGACGCCGACCGGGTCGCGAGCGCCGTGACCTTCGGCTACGTGTTCGACCTTGCCGCGGTCGAGATCGATCCCGCGACCGGCGGAATCGAGATCCGCAAATACGTCACCGTCCACGATGTCGGCAACATCCTCAACGAAATCGTGGTCGACGGCCAGATCCACGGCGGTTTCGCGCACGGCCTCGGCGGCGCGCTCCTTGAGGAGCTGGTCTACGACGCCGCCGGAAATCCACAGACGGGCACCTTCGCCGACTATCTCTGCATCACCGCGCCTGAAATTCCGGAGGTGACGGTCGGCCATGTCACGACGCCGTCGCCCCACAACCGCCTCGGGGCCAAGGGGATGGGTGACGGATCGTCCATGCTGGCGCCGACCGCGATCGCCAATGCCGCCGCCGACGCGCTTGGGCGCTTCGACGTCGAGCTTCCGCTCACCCTGAACCGGCTGTGGGCGCTGGCCCAGGGCCACAACTACCGGCGCGGCTCTGCGGATGCCGCCGCCGCGGATGCCGCGGTGCCCGGTGCGGCCGCCCGGGGGGGTGCACTTTCCGGTTCCGGCACGGTCGAGCTCTCCGCGCCGCCCGAGACGGTGTGGCGGATGCTCCTTGATCCCGAAACCCTGGCCGCGGTGGTGCCCGGATGCCGCGCGCTGGAAAAGACGGCCGAGGATGTCTACACGGCCGAGGTCGATATCGGGGTTGCCGGAATCCGCGGCCGCTACGCCGCCTCGATCGAGCTTCACGACCTGCGCGAGCCGCACAGCGCAAGACTTGTGGGCACGGCCTCGGGCGCGCTCGGGTTCGGCGCCGGAGAGGGCACCGTCACGCTCGAGCCGGCGGGCGATGGCAGCACGAGCATGTCCTACGAGTACCGGGCGGATGTCGGCGGCAAGGTGGCCGCCGTCGGCCAGCGCATGCTCGGCACCGTGACCGGCATCCTGATCAGGCAGTTCTTCCGCGGATTCGAGCGACGCCTGAACCCCGCAGAGGGCGGCGGCTGGCTGCGCCGGCTGCGCCGGGGCAGACCGCGATGAAACCGGTTGCCTTCGAGTACTGCCGGCCCGATTCACTCGACGAGGCGCTCGACCTCCTGTCGGAGTTCGGCGCCGACGCGAGCGTGCTCGCCGGCGGCCTGTCGCTTGGCGCGATGCTGAACATGCGCCTCGTGCGGCCGGCGGCGGTGATCGACATCAACCCGCTCGGCGAACTCGAGACCGTGGAAGCGTCTCGCGGCGTCATCACCACGGGGGCGCTGGTGCGTCAGGCTGCGGCGATGGCGTCGGCGGAGTTCGCCGGCGACCTGCCTCTCGTCGCCGAGGCGTTGCCCCATGTCGGGCACTACCAGACCCGTCCGCGCGGAACGCTCGGCGGGTCCGTTGCGCATGCCGATCCGAGCGCCGAAATACCGCTCTGTCTGGTCACGCTCGGCGGCACGGTCATGCTGCGGTCGAAGCGGAAGCGCCGCACCGTTCCTGCGGCAGAGTTCTTCCAGGGCGTGCTGACCACCGACCGGCGGCCCGAGGAGATGGTGACCGCGCTGGACTGGCCGGAGCGCCGGGGCGGCGGTTGGGGCTACGCTTTCGAGGAGATCGCGCAGCGCCGCGGCGATTTCGCGATCATCGCGGTCGCCGCGGCGGTGCGGCTCGACGGCGACGGGCGCATTCGCGACATCTCGGTCGGCCTCGGCGGGGTCGAAGACAGGCCGTTCCTCGCCGACACCGACGGCTGCGCCGGTCTGGCGGCCGATGCCGGCATCGCGCGAGAGATCGCCGCGGCCGCGGCCGCGGCCGCGGCGCCGGTGACCGACCTCCAGGCGACGCCCCAGTACCGCCGCGAGCTGGTGCGCGTGCTCGGGGCGCGGACGATATCGCGCGCGTTCGATCGCGCTCGCGGGGCGGCGGAGGTGGGCGGATGCTGAGAATCGGATCGGACCGGAAGGCCCGCGTCACGGTCACCGTGAACGGCAGGCGAATGTCGGGGCATGCTGCGCCGCGGATGCTGCTTGCGGACTTCCTCCGCCACGAACTCGGGCTCTTCGGAACCCATGTCGGGTGCGAACACGGCGTGTGCGGCGCCTGCACGGTGATCGTCGACGGCGCGGTTTCGCGCAGCTGTCTCCGCTACGCGGTGCAGTGCGACGGCAGCGAGATCCGCACGGTCGAGGGGCTGGCCGGCGATGACGGTGAACTCAACGCGCTGCAGCGGGCGTTCAACAGGCGCGGGGCTCTCCAGTGCGGCTTCTGCACCGCCGGCATCCTGATGTCGGCCACGCGCTTCCTCGAGGAAACGCCGGCGCCGACACGCGAACAGGTCCGGGACATGCTGTCGGGGCATATCTGCCGCTGCACCGGCTACGAGCAGATCGTGCGCGCCGTTCTCGATGCGGGCGGAGAGAACTCATGAATCTCGGCACCCTTTTCCATCGCAGCTGGCTGCGCGAGCCGGACGCGCTGGCCATCGTCGACGGGGTGCGGCGGCGCAGTTATGGTGAGTGGTATCCCGAGATCCGTGCGGTCGCCGGAGGCCTGAGCCAGCGCGGCCTGGGCTGCGGCGACCGGCTCCTCGTGATTCTGGCAAACCGCTACGAGACGGCGACCCTTTACTGGGCCTGCCAGATGCTGGGCGTGGTATTCACGCCGTTCAACTGGCGCGCCGGCGTCGACGAGATTGCCTATGTGATCGGCAATGCCGAGGCGGCCGGCATCGTGTTCGAGGCGCGCTCGCGCGAGGCCGCCGCCGGGGCCGTCGGCAGCCTCGGTGGCGCGGGGCTGACGACGTTCGATATCGATGACGGGGATTTCGAGACGCTCGCCGCCTCCGCTCCGGTCGACGGCCCGGTTTCCGTCGACGAAGGCGAAACCTGCCTGATGCTCTACACCTCGGGCACCACGGGGCGGCCCAAGGGCGTGCCGCGCTCGCACCGCGCCGAGCGGCTGGCGGCAACCCACTGCATCGCGCTCCTGCATTACCGCTACGGGGCCTCGACGCTTGGCGCGATGCCGATGTTCCACACCATGGGTGTGCGGTCGATGCTCATGTCGACCGTGCTCAGCGGCGCGCTGGTCTGCCTGCCGGCGTGGGATGCGGCGACCGCGATGGAACTTGTCGAGCGGGAACGGATCGACACTCTGTTCCTCGTGCCGACGATGTTCCACGACATGCTCCATCATTCTGATCGCGGCACCTACGACCTGTCGTCGGCGCGCAATCTCGCCTATGCCGGAATGTCGATGACCACGGCGCTGACCGAGCTCTGCGCGCGCGAGTTCGAGCCCGAGCATTTCACCAACTTCTACGGATCGAGCGAGATCTTCACCTTCGCCGTCTGCGATCACGTGATCGAGAAGCCCGGCTGCGCCGGCCGCGCCGGCATCGGCCAGGTCATTCGCGTGGTCGAGCCCGATCCCGACGGCGGCAGCCGGCCGGACGATGTCGTCGCCGCCGGCGCCTCGGGCGAGATCATTGCGCCGATGGACGGGATGGAGGCGTTCGCCGGCTACTGGCAGCGTCCGGACGCCGACGCCAAGGCGATCCGCGATGGCTGGTACTTCACCGGCGATCTCGGCTATTTCGACGGGGACGGTGAACTCTATGTCGTCGGCCGCGTCGACGACATGATCAATTCCGGCGGCGAGAACATCTATCCCGAGGAGGTCGAGGACGTTCTCGCCAAATCGCCGCTGGTCGAACAGGCGGCGGTCATCGGCCTGCCCGACGAGCGCATGGGGGCGCGCGTCGTTGCCTTCGTCGAGCCGGCGGCGCTGGAATGCACGGCCGAGGCGCTCGATGCCTGGTGCCTCGACAGCGCGCTCGCGCGCTTCAAGAGGCCGCGCGGCTACGCCTTCGTGAAGAACATACCGCGCTCCGCCTCGGGAAAGCTCCTGCGGCGCCTGCTGCGCGACGGAAGCTACGAGATGCTCGACGGATTCCAGAGCACGCTCTGACCGGGGAACGCCCCCCGGGGAACCATCTCAGCGGGACTATTCGATCGGCCGGGAACATCTCCCGGCCCCAATACGGAGAACGGGAACATGAGTGCAGAAAAATACGCGGCGCAGCGGGCCTCGGTGCTCGAGAACCTGGACGGCCTCAGCGTCGAGATCGACGCCGAACGCAGGGTCGGCCATCTGGTGCTCGACCGCCCGCCGCTCAACATCGTCTCCTATACGGGTCGGCGCCAGATCCGGGCCATCATCGAGGCGATGGACGAGGACCCGGATGTCGGGGTGATCGTCATACGCGGCGCCAACGGCGTGTTCACGTCGGGCGGCGACGTCAAGGCCTTTCCCGATATCCCGAAGAACAGGATGTCGGACCTGCACTGGAACATCGGCGCTCCCGAGCGTGCCGAGAAGCCGGTGATCTGCGCGATGCAGAAATATGCGTTCGGGGTCGGCTTCGAACTCGCGCTCGCCTGCGATTTCCGCTTCGCGACCGCGGATACGCTGGTCGGGCTGCCCGAGATTTCGCTCGGGCAGATGCCGGGTTCGGGCGGCAGCGTGCGCGTCGCGCGCATTGCCGGGCTCGGGCGCGCCAAGGACATGGTGCTGCTGGGCAAGCGCATTCCCGCGCCCCAGGCGCATGAGTGGGGGCTGGTGACGGATGTCGCCGCCGATTCGGACGCGCTCGCCGCGCTGGTGGACGACTATGCGGCGAAGCTGAATGCCCAGGCGCCGATTGCGCTCGGTTCGCTGAAGAAGGTGCTCAATGCCGCCTACGACGCGCCGCTCAAGACGGCGCTCGAGGTCGAGGGACATTCCTACGAGAAGCTTCGCTGGACCGACGACTACATGGAAGGCACGCACGCATTTGCCGAGCGCCGCAAGCCGGAGTTCAAGGGCAGCTGAGCCGACGCCGCGGGCGTGAACCGAGCGGCGGTCGGGTTGTAATTCCGTCCGTCGTCCCACTACTCTCTGTGTCGGTGATGTTTGGTCGGTTCGTCCGCGCGGTGCGGCGCCAGAGGTCGGGCCGGGATCGCTGCGCGGGCGCGGCGGGAGGTAGCGACGGATGAGACGGGGACTCGGGATCCGCTTCGACGGGTTCGACCATGTGTCGGACTCGCTCGAGGTCGTGCGCCAGGCAGAGCGGGCAGGCGCGAGCCAGGTCTGGATGGCGGAACACATGGGCTATCGGGAGGCCGTCGCCGCCTGCATGGCCTATGCGCTGTCGACCGAGACTGCGATGGTGGTTCCGACAGCGGTCAGCCCTTATCTCTGGCATCCGACGCCCACCGCGATGTCGCTTGCGACCCTGGCCGATGTCGCCCCCGGGCGCGTCGGCGTCGCCATTGGCGTCGGCAATCCGCTGTTCCTGGCCGAATCGGGCATCGAGCCGGTTAAACCGGTGCGGGCGGTGCGGGAATTCATCGAATGCTTGCGGGCGCTGTGGACCGCGGAACCCGTGGAGTATGACGGCGAATTCTTTCGCCTTGCCGGAGCGCGCATGACGTTCGCCCCGGCAGAACCCATACCGGTCTACATCGCGGCCACGCGCGAACAGATGCTGCGGCTGACCGGGCGGATCGGCGACGGGGTCGTGCTCTCGGGCGGCCTGTCCGTCGTCCATGTCCGGTACAGCCTTGGACAGATCGCCGACGGTGCGCGGGCGGCGGGCCGGGATCCGGCCGCGCTTCGCAACGCCGCATTCCTGTATTTCTCGGTGTCGGAAGACGGGCGGGAAGCCGTGGACTATTTGCGCGGACGACTTGCTTTCCTGTTCCGCAACCGCACGATGGCCGACAACATCCGCTCCTCGGGCCTTCCCATCGATCAGGAGGCCATCATCGACGCCGTCGCCAAGCGTGACATGGAAGCCGCGACGCGGCTGGTTCCCGACGATGCCGTCGATGCTTTCGCTGTCGGGGGCACGCCGCGGAATTGCCGCGACCGCCTCGAGGCCTATCTCGGCACCGGCGTGACCGAACCAGTCATCGAGATCAGCGGTTCGCCGAAGAGCCGGGAGCTCGCGCTCGGGATCCTCGGAGAGTTTGCGGCCGCCTGACACGGCGGACCGTTTTCGGGTTCAGGCGGCAGGAGGCATCGGCGCGTCATGGAAATCCGGACGATAGCGATCATGGGCGCCGGCCATGGCGGCCTTGCGGCCGCGGCCGATCTCGGCTTGGCCGGTTTCGAGGTGCGCCTCCACGCGCGCCGCGAAAAGACCCTGGCGCCGGTCCGCGAGCAGGGCGGAGTCGCGGTGCAGGGCGCGCGGACGGGCCTGGTCAGAGTTCCGGTGCTGACCACGGACGTGGCCGAGGCGGTCGATGGGGCCGACCTCGTTATGACGGTTGTGCCTTCGGTCGCCCACGGCGATTACGCGGCCGCGCTCGCGCCGCATCTGCGGCCGGACCTGCCGGTCTTCGTCAATCCGGGACACACCGGCGGCGCCCTGCATTTCGTCCGCGAGCTGCGCCGCGCGGGGTACCGGGAGCCGGTGCGAACCTGTGAATCGGTTACCCTGACCTATATCTGCCGCAAGACGGGGCCGGCGGCGGTCGATATCTTTTCCCACGTCCGCAACCTCAAGTTCGCCGCATTTCCAGGATGCCATGCCGACGAGATGTTCTCGCTGATCAAGCCCCTCTATCCGGAGATCGAACAGTGTTCGAGCGTGCTCGAGACGGGGCTGACCAACATCAACGCCGTCTTCCACGCGCCGGGCATGCTGATGAACGCTGGCTGGATCGAGGATACGGGCGGCGATTTCCTTTTCTACCGGGAAGGCATTACGCCGGCCGTCGGCCGCGTCACCGAAGAGGTCGACCGCGAGCGCCTTCGTGTGGCGGAGGCGCTCGGCGTGCCGTCCGCCTCGTTTCTCGAGAATTTCTGCCAGGCCGGACTGACCACCCGGGAAGCGGCCGACAGCGGCGACATTTCGCGGGCCTGCATGGAGAGCGAACCCAACAAATCAATCAGAAGTCCGGCGTCGCTTGATCATCGCTACATTCACGAGGATGTCGGCTACGGGCTGGTGCCCTTCGCCGCGTTCGGCGATCTTGCGGGTGTGGAGACGCCGACCATTGATGCGATCGTTCATCTCTGCTCGGCGTTGACCGGTATCCCGTTCTTCGAGACCGGCCTCACTCTCGACAGGATGGGTCTGGGCGGGCTGACGCCTGACGATCTCGTGCGTTTCGTACACGATGGTGTTGGCTGAAATCTCACGGTGAGGAGGAGCGCGAAACCGCGCCGGGACAACGCTCGTCGCATCGGGAGCGTCGCGGGTTTGAGCACGGTCCCGGTGCTGCGCCTCAATCCTGCTGCGGGGAAGGAGGGCACCGGCGGGTAGGAGGGAGAGCCGAGTGCCGTGTCATGAACATTTACGCTTGCAAGTCGGCCGAATTCCTACCCGCAGATGAAAGAGGAAATCAGCACCTCCAAATTTATGTTCGGATTCAAATCCTCTATCGTCAGCTTGCTTCCTCTTCCGTCAACCGGCTTCGGACCGTCCTGTGCAACGCTTCCACCAGTTCGATGGCCAAGGACCGATCAAGCGGGCAGGCGCCTGGATCGACGCTCGCGTAACGCAGACGAACGGCGTAGCGGGTATAGTCGACCAACTTGTCGAAACGGACGACATCCGCTTCGCGGGTGCTCAGCATGTCCAGGAGGGCCGCCAGATCGTGCGACAACGGATAGGTTTCGCCTCGCAAAGCGAGCCAAGCTTTGAACAGCTTCTCTGCGGCCTGCTGGACATGGAAGCCGAAAATCTCGTCGGCGAAGACGTTTGCGTCGCCCATGCCGTGAAGCGCCGAAAGATCTCTCTCCGCCGCGTCGGTTAATTCCCGTGCCTGCTCAAGGTCTTTCATAGAGCACTCTGCCCTCGCGCAGCGCACGCGCAAGCACATGATTAAGGGAGCCGCGCCAGCGGTCAGCCTCATCTGAACTGTATACGAGGATATCCTTCGGAACATGGAATTTTGCAAGCGCACGCCAAAGGCGCGTCTCTTCGGTGCCGCGGTCCCGACCCGGCCCAAAAGGTTCTGCCTCGACGACGACCAGATCGACATCCGAATCCGCGGCGGCGTCACCGCGGGCGCGAGAGCCGAAAAGGATCACCTGCTCGGGATCAGCTACCTCAACGATGGCCGCCGTCATCCGCCGCAGAAGCGCATCGTCAATCACGGACATGTTCTTTTCCACTGTTCGGACGCCTCTATCATCCCAGAAAGCAGCGAATGACGGCATTGCTTCCGACTCGGGTCAGCTATCGTGTGGACTTCGATAGAAATCGAACGGCGAACAAACTCATATTCTCGTCGATCAATCCCTTCTTGCCGGTCCACTTTTCCGTTGCACCGTAGTCCTCGATCAACACATGCGGCGGAAAATGAAGGCAAGCAGGTTAGCCACCGGAATCAAACCTGCATGGTGCAGCCTGACCGAGAATGTCGAGTCCATGATTTGCTCGAGCCGTGTCTGCTTCCTCTTCCTGTCGTAGTCGTCGTCAGTCCAAGTTGGTAGTTTCCTGAGCACGTCGCAGAACTTACCTGCTTTACCCTTGTTGTCATCGAAGATCAACAAAGGGTAGCCGGTGGCGATCCGTTGCCCGCCCGGTTCGAAAACGGGATAATCGGCGCTGCGGGTGCAGTCCGCCGGAAGTGGATGCGGTGCTGGCGCATCCGTTCGGAACCGGGTCCAAGGGGCATATCATGACGGTCAGACGGATCGCCATCTTCGGCGCTGGCGGCGGTGGCACGTCGGCCGCAGCCCATTTGACGACCCTCGGATTCGAGATACGACTCTACAGCCAGGACCGGGAGGCGCTGGCGCCGCTTCAGGACATCGGCGGCATCCACTACACGGCGCCGTTCGGCGACGGATTTGCTCCGTTCGAGATGATCACCGACGATGCCGGTGCGGCTATGGACGGCGCCGAGATGGTAATGATCGTGAGTCCTGCGCACCTCCACGAGAAGTGGGTCGCCGCGGCCGCACCGCATCTGACCGAGGATCAGGTCCTCTTCGTCTCGCCGGGGCACACGCTTCTCCTGATCCCGCACGTGCTCCGCGAGCACGGGATCCGGAACCCCGTCTTCTGCGAGACCGCGACGCTGCCCTATCTCTGCCGGCGCATCGAACCGGAGAAATGCCGGATCTCGCGGGTGTCGGATTTCATGGTGTTCGGCGGCTTTCCCGGACGCGAGACCGAGCGCCTGCACGAAATCGTCAGGACCGTCTATCCCGCGGTGCAGCCGTTTTCCAATGTCCTGGAGACGGTGTTCCCCTACGGCAACGCCATTCACCACCCGCCGGCGGTGCTGTGCAATGCCGGGCGCATTGAGGCGACCGGCGGCGACTTCCGCCACTATTACGACGGTATCACGCCATCGGTCGGACGGCTGATAGATGCCGTCGACCGCGAACGGCTGGCAGTGGCGGAGGCGCTCGGGGCCCGGACCATGCCGTTTGTCGAGCTGTTCTGGCGCATGGGCTACACCACCGACGAAGCCGGCGCCTCCGGCCTTGCCTACGAGGCATTCCACCAGAGCGAGCCCGACAGGTGGATCATGGCGCCAACCAGCCTCGATCATCGCTACCTGCTCGAAGACGTGCCCTACGGCCATCTGATCTATTCCGAACTCGGTCGCCTCGCCGGCGTGCCGACGCCGACGATCGATCACGTCATTCAGCTCGCCTCGGTGATCCTTGGCCGGGACTTCCGGGCCGAGGGGTTGACGCTGGCTCGGATGGGGTTCGGCGACATCACCCGCGATGCCTTCCTGGCGTTGTTGGAACATGGTTTCGAGGAGGGTGATTTGCGATGAGTGCCGGAGTGGGCGTGCGGTTCGACGGGTTCGACACGGTGGGGGATACGGTCGAGACCGCAGCCCTGGCGGAGGAGGCGGGTGCCGACACTATCTGGATGGCCGAGCATCTCGGCTATCGGGAGGCGGCGGTGTCGTGCATGGCGTTCCTTCAGCGCACGCGCCGCGCAACCGTCATTCCGACCGCGGTGATGCCGTATCTCTGGCACCCGATGCCTACGGCCATGCAGTTCGCCACCATGGCCGAGCTCTCGCCCGGACGAGTTGGCATCTGCGTGTCGGTCGGCAACCTCCTGAACCTGCGGGAATCGGGCGTTTCGGCGCCGCAGCATCCGGTTCGCGTCATCCGCGAATATGTCGAGGCCCTCAGGGCACTCTGGGCGGGCGAGACGGTCGAACAGGAAGGGCTGGTCTGGCAGCTTCGCGGCGCCAGGCTCGCGTTCGAGCCGCCGCAGGAGATACCGGTCTTCGTTGCGTCGACAGGCCCCCGGGTCCTGAATCTCGCCGGGCGGATAGCCGACGGCGTGCTGTTTTCCGGAGGCCTGTCGCTCGCTTACACGCGGCGTTGTGCCGAACTTGCCGATGCGGGCGTCAGGGAGGCCGGTCGCAGCACCGACGAAGTACGAAAGGCGGGGTTCGTGTATTTCGCCTGTTCGGAGGACGGCGACGCTGCGATTGAATCCAACAGGCTCAAGCTTGCCTTCCTGTTTCGGAACTCTGCGCAAGCCGAGAATATCCGCTCAATCGATATCCCGATCGATCATGAGGCCATCATGGAACTGGTCCGCGACCGCGAACTCGAAAAGGCAGCAAAGCTGATCCCGGCGGAAGCGGTGGCGCAGTTCAGCGTTGCCGGCACGCCCGACGCCTGCCGCGCCGGACTGCAAGCCTATATCGATGCCGGGGTCGACGAACCGGTCATCGAGGTGACGGGCTCGCCCGAGGAGAGGCGGATGGCGCTCGACGTGATTCGGGATTTCAACGCCGGGAGAGGCTGAGGCTGGCAAAGATTTCATTCCGGCCTGTCGCACTGAGCCGACCTGTGCGTCTCTCTTCAAATTGCCGTGCGTATGTCCCTGCCCTGAAACGTGCGAGGTCCTGACCCGGCGGAACGACTCAGCCTGGTTCTCGTCCTTCTGGATGACCGGAACGGGAGGTGGCCATGTCCTGCCTGGCTGACGATCCGCTGCGGACACGAATTGTCCGCCACCTCCCGGCGGGAATCGCCGTCCCCTCAGAGCGTGGCCGGCTTGTCGGCAGCCGGCGCGTGACCTGCGATTTCGAGGATCAGCTTCTTCAGTATGGCGTCTGCAAACGTCCGGCGGCTCTTGGCCTCGATGACGAAGGATCGCGGGCCGCCGGCGATGTTCGCCCTGTAGTAATCCGGCAGCTGCGGCATGCCCGGCCGTTCGATGACGAGGCCGTTGATCGTGAAGCCATGGGCGAGGGCGGCGGCACGGGCCTCGCCGATGGTCACGATGCCGACGGTGTCGGGCCCGTCGCCCGAGACGTCGATAACCTTCCGCGTGCCGTCGAAACTGTTGCTGAGCGCGGTCTCGGCAGCGGTGGCAACGGCTTCGCCGATGGCATTTCCACCCGCACAATAGTCCCGCGGCGCCGCCAGGATGCGCGCGCCGACGGCTTTTGCCGAGGCCGCATCGTCGATCCTGGTCCAGTCGACGCGCTGCCAGATGCAGCCGGGTCCGGCGAACTCGATGTAGGTGACTGCGATCGCACGCAGGAAGCCGCTGGTGATCGCGCGCAGCACCCGCGGGTTGGCGAGGGCATCGGCATAGCCCTGACGCTGAAGCCGGAACTCCTCGTCGTCGATCGATCCCGAACCGTCAACCACGAACGCGAGCTCGAGATCGACAGCACCGCGTCCGGTCTCGGCCGAAGCCGCGAACGTGGCTCCGGCGCACAGCAGCGCTGCGGCTGCGAGACGGCGGATCATTCCGGCCCTGCCGCCCAGACGTCGACCTCGACCAGCATTTCCGGCTGGGCGAGCGCGGAAATGAACAGGAGCGTCGATGTCGGCTTGTGGTCGCCGAGAAACCGGTCACGTATCGCCATGTGGGCGTCGCGCCAGCGCGGGTCGGTCAGGTACTGGACGACCTTGACGATGTTCCCGACGCCCATGCCCTGCGCTTCGAGACAAGCAACCACGTTGCTCCAGGCCGCTTCCGTCTGTGCCTCGACGCCGTCGGGAATGGTGCCGTCCGGCAGGGTCCCGACCTGTCCCGACAGGGCGACGATGCGGTAACCCGACGGTACGGACATGGAATGGATGTAGTGCCGGGCGGGCGGAGCGATGCCGTCCGGGTTCAGGGGGTTGAACATGCTAGTTCCTCCCGAAGGATGCCTGTCGGGTCTGCCGCGGTTGCGTTCCGGCGCATCGCACCGTCCGGCCAAACCGGGAACAGCACCTCCGACGGCGCCACTCTAGCACATAGCCCGGGACGGTAGGCGCCACGTGCCGCCGGCCGGAGCGGTGACAGGGCGCGGAGATCCGGCTGACATTCCGGAAAAAGGGAGTATACTGCGTAATTGCGCGTGGCGCGGATCTGAGGGAAGGCGGCACCATGGCGGCCAGCATCCATAATCCTCCCTGGCGGGTCGGGGTAGATGTCGGCGGAACCTTCACCGACCTCGTGATCGCCGATGGCGATGGGCGCACCGATGTCTTCAAGGTGCCCTCGGTGCCTGAAGATCCGGGTGAGGGCGTGATCGCGGCGCTTGACCTTGCCTGCAGTGCGCTGGGGCTGACGCGCGCCGCGTTCCTTGCCGACTGCCAGTTCTTCCTGCACGGTTCGACGGTTGCCACCAACACCCTCCTCGAGGGCAAGGGCGCCCGCGTGGGGCTCCTGACAACCAGCGGGTTTCGCGACAGCCTCGAAGCCCGCCGCGGGCTGCGCAAGGACCCGTGGGACCACCGCACGCCCTATCCGCCGGTGCTGGTGCCGCGCTATCTGCGGCGACCGGTCGCGGGACGCATCGATGCCCACGGCCGCGAGGTCGAGCCGCTCGATGCCGGTGACGTGCGCGCGGCGTGTAGCGTCTTCCGCGACGAGGGCGTCGAATCCGTCGCCATCTGCCTCCTCAACAGCTTCGTCAATCCCGCGCACGAGCAGGCGGCGGCCGACATCGTGCGCAAGGAAGCGGTTTGCGATTCGATCTCTGTGTCGTCCGCGATCGTGCCGATAATGGGAGAATACGAGCGCAGCTCGACGACGGCTGTCAACGCCTATGTTATGCCACGCGTCGCAACCTACCTGCGGGCGCTGCAGGACCGGCTCATCGCGATGGGTCTCGGCACCAAGCTCCTCATGTTGCAGAGCAACGGCGGTGCCGCATCCCTCGACCAGCTGATCCTCAGGCCGGTCAACCTGCTGCTGTCGGGACCGTCGGCGGGCGTCGGCGCGATGCAGCGGCTCGCCGAGGAGATCGGCGAGGGCAATCTCGTGAGCATGGAGATCGGCGGCACCAGCTGCGACGTCATGCTGATGCACGAGGGCCGCGTGGCAATCACCGACGCGCTGTCCGTCGCCGACTATGACCTCGTCACCCCTTCGGTCGATATCCACACCGTGGGCGCCGGCGGCGGCACCATCGCCGGCACCGACCAGGCCGGCATGCTCTATGCCGGCCCCCGCGGCGCCGGGGCGCGGCCGGGTCCGGCGGCCTACGGGCTCGGCGGAACCCTGCCCACGGTCACCGACGCCCACCTCGTTCTCGGCCGGTTGCGTCCGGGACCGTATGCCGGGGGCTCGGTGACGCTGAACCTCGAAAGCGCGGAGACGGCAATCGATCGCGAGGTTGCAGAGCCGCTCGGACTGGCGCGAACCGAGGCCGCGGCCGGAATCATCCGCGTCGTCGAGCAGAACCTGCTGCACGCAGTCGAGCGCATAAGCATCCAGCGCGGCTACAATCCGGGCCGCTTCATGCTGATCGCCTGCGGCGGCGCCGGGCCCATGCACGGTGCGAGCGTCGGACGGCGCCTCGGCGCGCGGGCGGTCTACGCGCCGCGCCAGGCCGGCGCGTTCTGCGCCATCGGCATGCAGCACGCCGACGTGCGGCGGGATTTCGTCCAGGTCCTGATGCGCTGGCTCGACGACGACATCGCACCGTTTCTTGCCGAGGGCTACGCCGGTCTCGAGACGCAGGCGCGAATGGCGCTCGGGGACGAGGGTTTCGGGCCCGACGACATGGTGTTCGGGCGCGAGCTCGACCTTCATTACGAGGGCCAGCAGTGGGACGTCCGCGTGGCCGTCGGCGACGATGCGGACGCCGATGCGATCCGGGCGACGTTCGAGGCTGAATACGATCGTCAGTTCGGCCACACCAACCCCACCGGCCGCGTCAACGTCGCCAAGCTCAGGGTTGTCGGTATCGGCCGGCTGCCGCCGCTCCGGGAACCCGGGTTCCCCGAGGCCGACCGGCCGGCGGCCCCCGCCGACATGCGCCCCGTCTATGCCGAGGAAGCCGGCGCCTTCCTCGAGACGCCGGTCTATGCAGGCGCCGGCCTCCGTCACGGCCATGGTTTCGACGGTCCCGCCGTGATCGAGGAGGAGACCACGACCGTGCTCGTCGGCCCCCGCGACCGGGTCGTGGTCGACAGGCTCGACAACTACCTGATATCGTTCGACCGTGGGGAGGAAGCATGATGGAACCATCACCGGAAGCTCCGGACGAGGTTCTCGATCCGATCATCCTCGCCCTGACCCAGAACCGGCTCGACCACATATCCCACCAGATGGGCTGGGTCATGCTGCGCACCGCGCGAAGTCCGATCTTCAGCCAGGCCCACGACTTCTCATGCTTCATCGCCGGCCCCTCGGGAGAGGTGGTCAGCCAGGCGGACGGCATCCCGATCCATACCGGCAGCGGCGGTTTCGGCGTGCGCGCCATCCTCAGGGACTTCGGCGACGAGATTTACGAGGGCGACGTGTTCCTGCTCAACGACCCCTGGGCGGCCGGTGGCAACCACCTGCCGGACTGGGTTGTCGCCCGGCCGGTCTTTGTCGACGGCCGCATGGTCGGGCTGACCTGCAACCGCGCCCATCAGTCGGATATCGGCGGCGGCGCCGCCGGCGCCTACAACCCGGCCGCGACCGAAGTCTTCGAGGAAGGCATCCGCCTGCCGGTGCTCCGGCTCGTCGAGGCCGGAAAGACGCGGGACGACCTCTGGAAGCTCCTGCTTCTGAACACGCGCACGCCGCATCTTCTCGATGGCGATCTCCGCGCCATGCTGGGCTCGACCCGGATCGGCATGGAGCGCGTCGCGGCGCTGGTCGAGGAGCTCGGAACCGGCGAGGCGCTGCGCTACTTCACCGGCGTTCTCGACCATGCCGACCGTTCGGTGCGCCGCGAGATCGCGCGCCTGCCCGACGGCGTCTACCGGGGCGAGGACCGGTCCGACAACGACTGCTTCGAGATCCGCGACGTGGTGGTGCGGGTGACGCTGACCATTGACGGGGACCGCATGACGGTCGACTTCACCGGAACCGATCCACAGATCAAGGGGTTCAAGAACTCATCGCTCGGCAACACCTATTCGGCCGTCTTCACCGCGCTGTCGTCGTTCCTCGATCCCGACCTGCCGCACAACGAGGGCGCTTTCCGTTGCGTCGAGGTGATCGCGCCGGAAGGCACGATCGTCAATGCGCGCGAGGGCGCGTCGACAACCATGTGCACGGTGTTCTGCGCCCACGAGATCATTCACGCGGTGTGGAAGGCGCTCGCCCAGGCCAACCCGGAGCGTGGCTGCGCCGGCTGGGCGAAGAACGTGTTCGGCCTGTCGGTGGGGCGCGAGGAAAACGGCCTGCCCTATGTCTTCTATCACGGCGCGGCGTCGGCCGGCAGCGGCGCCGTCGACGGTCGCGACGGCTTCAACCAGATTGGCCATGTCTGCACGCTCGGCGGGCTGACGATGCCCAACATCGAGGCCTATGAGCAACTCTACCCGGTGCGCTTCCACCGCCAGGAATTCCGCCTCGATGCGGCGGGGCCCGGCGAGTGGCGGGGTGGCAGCGGATGCGATTACGAGGTCGAGATCGAGACCCCGGCCGTCCATTCCTTCCGCGGCGAGGGGCTTGGCTACGAGACCGGTTACGGAATCAACGGCGGCGGCGGCGGCGCGCCCGGAGAGATGAGGCTGCGCCATGCCGACGGCCGCACCGAGGAGGCGCCAAAATTCGGGCTGCGCCCCACCGGTCCGGTGCGCTTCGTGACGCAGTCGCCGGGTGGCGGCGGCTACGGCGATCCGCTGGTGCGCGACCCGGAACGGGTACTGCGCGACTGGCGCGATGGCATCATTTCGGAGGCCGTGATGCGCGGAACCTACGGGGTCGTCGCCGGCGGCGACGGTCGCTCGGTGGATGCCGCCGAAACCGCGGCGCTCAGGGAAAGGATGCTCGCGGAGCGGTGACCGCTACCGCCCGCGGAGCCATGGACTTTGAACGGACGGAGGAGATGGAACAATGGCTGATCTGACGACGGAATTCTGCGGCGTTCGCTTCAAGAACCCGGTGGTGGTCGCCTCGCTCGAGACCACCAACAGCCCGGACCTCATGAAGCAGGCGTTCGACTACGGTGCCGCCGGGGCGATCATCAAGACCCTGACCGACATCGACGACATGGCCGTGCTGACCATGAATTCCAAGTACTGCATCATGGACGACCGCGGCGACATCATCCGCGGCAAGGTGCCGCGGGACTTCAAATTCTACAGCCGGTCTGGCTATTCAAGTACTTACTACAAGGACTGGATCCCGGATCTCAAGGAGATCGGCGCCTATGCCCGCGACCGTGACGCCCATCTGATCGGCAGCGCGGGCGCCAGGGACATAGACGGCTGGAAGGACATCTGCCGCATCTTCGAGGATTGCGGCCTGCCCATGGTCGAGCTGAATTTCGGGTGCCCGCATCCGGCGATGATGCCCGGGGTCCACGGCGGCAGCATGATCGGCCAGGTCGCTGACGTTGCCCACGAGGTGACGCGCCAGGTCTGCGAGGCGGTCGGGATTCCGGTGATGATCAAGCTCACCCCGGACCAGACCACGCCGGTCGAGATCGCGAAAGCCGTCAAGGAGGCGGGCGCCGCCGCCGTGACGGCGACCAACCGCTATACCGGCTTTGCCGTCGACATCGAGACCGGGCAGCCCCGGCTCGGCGGTCCGGCCGGGATCGGCGGAACCTGGACCAAGCCGCTGACGCTGCGCTACATCCACAACATCTATCGCGACGTCGGCATTCCGATCGCCGGTTCGAACGGCATTTTCGATCACCGCGACGTCGTCGAGTTCCTGATGACGGGCTCGGACATCGTCGAGGTCGGATCGGTGCTCATGATCAAGGGGATGAAGTGGCTGCCGAACATCATCGACGGGCTCGAGCGTTTCATGGACGGGCACGGATACCCGGACCTCGAATCGATGCGCGGCATCGCCACCAAGGCCTCGGTGCAGGACTATTCGGATCAGTTCCGCAAGGCGCGCATCCACGCTGCGGTCAATCACGACACCTGCCAGAATCCGACCTGCAACATCTGCGTGCAGATGTGCTTCTACGAGGCCCTGTCCCAGAACCCGGCCGGCAGCATCGATGTGCATCCCGACACCTGCATCGGCTGCGAGCTGTGCCTCGACGTCTGCCCCTTCGATTCGATCTCGATGGAACCGACGACCGAGCAGCAGATGGCGGAGGGGTATTTCAGGATTCCCGACGGCGTCTACGAGAAGCCCGGGAAGTTTGCGACCCGCCGCAACAACATGGAGACCATTCGGCTGAACAGCGCCGGCCTGGCGGCGGAGTAACGCTCGGCGCGGCGGCGGACGGGGTTGCTGGAAGGTCAGCTGGCCCGTCGCGGGGGCGGCCGGCCCGCGCCGCCGCCGCTTCCTGCCATCATCTTGCGCATGAGGCTCATCAGGCGTGCGGTCTCGGCGTTCGACAGGCCGCCCGTCAGGCGCCGCTGGGCGCGTTCCATCGCGTCGTGTGCGCCTTCCACGAAGCGCCGGCCTTCGGGCGTGATGCGGGCGAGCCGCGTGCGGCGGTCGCTGGGGTTGGCAACGCGTTCGACATGGCCGCGCCGCTCGAGGCGGCGGATGACGTCGGCGGCATTGGTGCGGTCTATCCCGACTTCGCCCGCGACCGAGACCTGGTCGAGGGCCCGGCCGCGGTAGAGAACGCTGAGCACCGCGTACTGCACCGGAGTCACGTCATGGGTGCGGCACTCTTCGAGAAACAGCGCGGCATGCAGCTGGTGGAGGCGCCGGATCAAGAAACCGGGTCGCGACCAGAGATCGGTATAGGCCGTCTCGTCGTCATCGGCCGGCCGGCCGCTGCAAGTTGTCTCGTCAGCCATGAAGGGGATCCTGTCGCGCGGGCTGGGCGGCAGCATATCGGATAGCGATCGCAAGCGCAGCAATGTTTCCGCCATCATCCAGCCCGGCCCAGGCCCGGCTCCGGACGATGCGCGCCACGCGTCGCGGCGTTGCGTCGGGCAGCGCGAGGGCTACAATCGAAATCGATTAGGGGCGCTCCGGGATCCGGCCGCCCGGAAAGAGGAGGCATTTGTGATGACCACGTGTTTCACATCAAGGCTCACGGCTGCGGCAGTTGCCGGCGCGGTCGCGTTCGGCGCCCATGCGGCGTCGGCGCAGGGGATTCTAAAGGCCGATACGACCGGTGTCGGCGGCGTAAACCACACGCTGTTCATCGTCCTGGCCAACGTCCTCCAGAAAAAGGCGGGGATAACCCTCCAGGTCAACGAGGGCCAGACCCTGACCCGGTCCGCCCTCAAGCTCGGCCAGGGGAAGATCGACATGCAGCCTCTGCCGCCGGTGATCACGCCCTGGCTCCGGACCGGCACGAGAATGTACAAGAAGGCCCCCGATGTCGCCAAGAAGGCCGTGGCGAACATCCGGCTCATCGCCGCCTACGGAGCGGGCGTTCGCCACTACCTCGTCTGGGCTGATTCCGGCATCAGGACATTCGCCGACCTGAAGGGCAAGCGGGTGTTCGTCGGGCCGCCCGTCGGCGGCGCGTCGCCCGTCGCGAAAGCCGTTGTCCGGATCATGGCCGGTCTGAAGGCGGGCAAGGACTACACCGAGGTCCGCCTGCCGTGGAACGCCGGCATCCAGGCCATGCTCGATGGCAAGATCGATGCCTTCATCCGGCCCGCGGGCATCGGCGCGGCCACGATCGATCAGCTTGGCGCAAAGCGGAAATTCTGGCTCCTGAGCGTGGACAACCCGCTCAACAAGGCTGCATTCAAGAAATTTCTCGGCGGCGGCGGCCGAGGGCTGAACACAGTGCCCGCCGGCACCTACAAGAATCAGGCCAACAACGACAAGGACCTGCTGACGGATGGCTTCCGCCATCAACTCGTCGTCCGCAAGGGCCTCTCCGACGAGCTTGTGTACAAGATCACCAGCACGTTGTTCGCGAATCTTCCCGAGATGCACAAGGCAGCTGCCATCCTGAAGGACATCTCGCTCGACGACACGTTCTCGCTGGCCAACGTGCAACTCCATCCGGGCGCCGTGAAGTATTACAAGGAGATCGGCAAGAAGATTCCGGCGAAACTGATGCCCGCCGGCTAGATCCGCCACCGGGCGCGGCGGCGCGGTGCCGGCACCGCCGGCAGGCGCCGCCGGCCGTCCAATCGCATGATCGGCAATATTCGTGAACGGGCAGGCTGAACAGGACCGGATCCGGAATCTGGTCCGCTACGCGGCCTTTGCCGTGGCCGCGGTGCTGGCCGTCGTCGGCATTACGAACTCCATGCCGACCTACGGGTTCATCCCGCGGCTCGGACCCTATCCCGCAATCGCCCTTCGCCCTCTCTTCCTCGGCGCGGCCATCTTCCTCGTGCTCGCCAGCAACCCGTTCGCGCGCACCTTCGCCGAGAGATGGCCGCACCTCCGCTGGCTCGGCCGTCTGGTCGATATCGGTGTCCTGGGCCTCGGATGGTATGTGCTCTGGGTCTATTACCAGGTCCAGATCGAGGCGCAAACGCTCGGTTTCGGCGAGATCGGCCTCTACCATTTTGCTGTCTCGCTGCTTGCCGCGGCGGTGTTCATCATTCTCAGCTGGAAGGTGTGGGGCGCGCCGCTGTCCATCGTAGGAATCATCGCGCTGATCTACTTCTACACCGGCGAGCACTGGCCATGGATCTTCGAGACCGCACGGGTCGATCTGTCCGAGACGTCGGAAGACCTCTGGTTCAATCAAGGCGACGGCATCCTCGGCACCATCATGGGGATCATCATCTTCACGGTGTTCCCGTTCATCATGCTCGGGACCATGCTCGAACGGACGGGCGGCGGCCGCTCGCTGATCAAGCTCGCGGTGCATGTGACCCGGGGATTCCGGGGCGGGCCGGCCCATGCGGCCATTCTTGCCTCGGGCCTCTTCGGAACCATGTCGGGCGGCGCCGTCACCAACGTCGTCGCCACCGGGGTGATCACCATCCCGATGATCAAGCAGCGTGGCTTTTCCCCGTCCTTCGCCGGCGGCGTGGAGGCCACCGCGTCGAGCGCCGGGCAGATCATGCCGCCGATCATGGGGGCGGCCGCCATCGTCATGTCGGACCTGACCGGCATTCCCTACCTGACGATCATCATTGCGGCGCTGATTCCGGCCCTTGCCTACTACACCAGCCTGTTCACGAGCGTCGTCTTCGAAGCGCGCCGCCTCGGCGTCGAGGCGGAAATCGAGGATCTCGACCGCCCGGACCTCAAGGTCGATCGCCAGGATTACGTCAACCTCGTCATGGTCGTCGTCCCGATCGGCGTCGTCGTAGCCGCGTTGCTCGAGGGGCTGTCCGCGGCCGGCGCCGGCATGACCGCCTTTTTCTCGATCATCCCGCTCAGCTTCCTCAATCCCGAGGTCCGCAGACGGCCGTTCATGATCGTCGAGGCACTCTCGCAGGCCGGGCTGACCTTCGGCCGGCTCCTGATGGCGATCGCCGTGGTCGGCATCGTCGTCGCGGTCCTCGGCGCCACCGGTCTGCCGCAGGATTTCGTGACCCTGATCAACGAGGTATCGGGCGGCAGTCTGTTCGTGACCCTGATCGTGACCGGGATCGCGGCGCTGATGCTCGGCATGGGCATGCCGACGCTGCCCGCCTATCTCACGATCGTCCTCATTCTCGGCCCGGCGATGCAGACGCTCGGGCTGACGGTCCTGGCGGCGCACCTCTTCGTGCTCTACTACGCGGTCGCCTCGTCGATAACGCCGCCCGTGGCGGTGGCGGCTTACGCGGCCGCGTCGATCGCCGATGCTCCGCCCATCCGGACGGCAATGATGGCGTTGCGCGTCGGGCTGGTGAAGTTCGCGGTTCCGTTCATCTTCGCCTACTACCCGACGCTGCTTCTGGTTCCCATCGTCTTTCCCGAGGGCGAGAGCTTCAGTTGGATCGATTTCATTTCGGTCCTCTTCAGGCTTCTGGTCTTCATATATCTGGTCTCGAGCGCCGTCATCGCTTTCGACCAGCGGCGGTTGCCGCCCTGGGAGACGGTCTTGCGGATTCTGCTTGCCGGGGCCGTCATGATCACTCTGCCGGTCGTGCACTGGCCGGCGACGGCGGCGGCCTTTGCCCTGGTCGGGTGGCACCAGCTTTCGTTCGGCCGCCGTCGGCAATGAGTGGTGGGCGCTCCTGCAGACCGCCCGACAGCGGCTTTTCTCCGGTTCCGGGGATGGCAACGAACCGGGTGCTGCCGCCAGCATCCATAGCCGACGCGCTCCGATAGCCAGCGCTACTCCCCGCCGGGCTCCACGGCCTCGTTCACATCACCTGTAATCTGGCACGCCACGTGATGGTTGCGCTGGCGACCGCCAGCTGCGCGAGACGGTCGGCGTCATCGAGTGCTGTCATCGGGACGTGGTGCGGACCAACCGTGTGCGAACGGTTTCGGGGCGCCGAGAGCGCACCGGTGCGCCGGCGGTCCGGCGCGTTAGGCAGGCCGCTGGCCCGGAGCCGGATCCACAGGGTATCATGGTGCCGTAGCGGCAGGCTGTGGGAATGGGGGGCATCACGATGGCAAAGGCCAAGTCGGAACTGCGCAGGAGGCTCGAAGCGGCGGTCGATGAGCGGCACTGCGCCGATCATCCGATGTGGGACAAGCTCGCGGCCGGGGAGCTGAGCCGCAATGCTTGCATGGGCTGGGCGGTGGAACACTACCACTGGATCTCGAACATGCTGCGGGAGGCGACGTTCAGCATATGCGCCAAGGCGCCTGAGGACGCGATCGCGCTGGAACTCGAGAACTATCACGAAGAGGAAGATCCGGAAGAGCCGCACATGGATATCGTGCTCAGATTCGCGGAAGCCAATGGCGCCGATCTCGCCGCGGTGCGCGGCGGCGAGGGCCTGCCGACGACCCGGTCATGGGCGGCTTGGCTCAAGCAGGTGGCAAGGGATGAACCATGGTACTGCGGGATCGCCGCCATCCGCGTCGGCACCGAATCCCAGTCGCCGCGCCTCTACAGCCGTGTGCTGCCGTCATTGCGCGAGAACTACGGTTATGACGAGGACGCGATCAAGCATTTCTGGCTCCATTCCGAAGTCGATATCGAGCACGGAGACCGCGGCTTCGCGCTTCTTGACAGGCACTGCACGACGCCGGAAATGCAGGCGGCCGCGATCCATTTCGCCCGCCAGAGCGCACGCATGCGCTGGTTCTATTTCGACGGGATTTACCTTCACTACGAGATGGGTTACGCATTGCAGTGACCGAAGCCCGTCACGGTGCCGGCGTGCTGCCGGATCGTGGCGTGCACGCGTGAACAGCAACGGGAGAATCGGATCATGCGTCTTGTTTCATTCAGGAAGGGCGGAACGGCCCGGGTTGGCGTGCGGACGGACGCAGGTCTCGTGGATCTCTCTGCCGTCGACGACAGCCTGCCGACCGACATGAAGGCTTTGCTCGCGAAAGGCAAGGGTGCCCTGCAGCGCGCCGGGCGCGCGGCGCGGAAGGCGCCGGCCAAGGCCCTGGTGACCGGCCGGATCAGCTATCTGCCGCCCGTCCCCGATCCGCAGAAGATCATCTGCATCGGCCTGAACTACAAGGATCACGCGGCCGAGGCCGGGCTCAAGGTCCCGTCCTATCCCGTGATGTTCGTCCGTTTCCCGACCTCCATGGTCGCTCACGGCCAGCCGCTGATCGCACCCCGCGCATCCCGCCATTACGATTACGAGGCGGAACTCGTTGCGGTCATCGGCCGCAAGGCGCGCAACGTCAAGAAGAACGAGGCGCTTGATTACGTTGCCGGATATTCGATCTTCAACGAGGGGTCGATCCGCGACTACCAGATGAAGGCGTCGCAGTGGACCGTGGGCAAGAACTTCGATGCTACCGGATCATTCGGCCCCGAGATCGTGACCGCCGACGAACTTCCTGCCGGCGCGAAGGGACTGGGCATCCAGTGCCGTGTCAACGGCCAGGTGCTGCAAGATTCGAACACGAGAGAAATGATCTTCGACGTAAGGGCGCTGGTCTACCAGGCGGCACGCGCGTTCACCCTGCTTCCTGGCGATATCATCGTAACCGGAACCCCGGCCGGCGTCGGCTTTGTCCGCAAGCCGCCGATCTATCTGAGGAATGGCGATGTCTGCGAGATCGAAATCGAAAAGATCGGGATACTGTCGAACCCGGTCCGGAAGGAAAAATAGGGCCTGTCCCCTGTCGGAAGTCCGGTGGCAAGCAGAGGGCCTCGGCGCCTGCCACGCGGCCGGAACTGCACCGGCGCGGGAGGCGGGGCCATGAGACCCCTGCGTCTTGCCGTGTTGGCTGCGGCAGCGGTCGTTGCGGCATCGGCATCCCAGGCCGGCGACCGGCGGGCCGTGGTCGAACTCTTCACCTCGCAGAGTTGCTATTCCTGCCCGCCTGCCGAGAGCTTCCTGGGTGAGCTTGCCGCCCGCGACGATGTGCTCGCTCTCGAATTCCACGTCGACTACTGGGACAGCCTGGTCTACGGCTCCGCCGGGAAATGGCGGGACGTGTTCTCGAAACGCGCCTACACCGAACGCCAGGTCGTCTACAACCGCCGCATCCGCGGCCGATCCGGCGTTTACACTCCGCAGATAGTCGTCAACGGGCAGCGGGAGGTGGTCGGGTCGGATCGCGGCGCGGTGCTGTCCGCGATCGCCGACGTCCGGGAGGCCGATGGCGTCGACGTCAGGATCATCCTCGCGCCCGGAAAGGGGGCGCGTGTCGACCTGTCCGGCAATGCCGCGCCCAGCGCGGTCTGGCTCGTGCGCTTCATCGGCAGAAGCTTGACGAAGGTGAGGGCCGGCGAGAACAAGGGCAAGGATCTCGTCAACCACCACGTGGTCACCGAACTCCGGCAGGTCGGCCGCTGGGACGGACGCGAGGCGACCCTGTCGATTCCGGATCTTGCGCTGGCCCGGGGCGAAGGTTGCGCGGTGCTCGTGCAGGACCGGCACCAGGGCCCGGTGTTGGGCGCCGCGCTCTGTCCCGAACCGGTGTCCTGAGCCCGTCCCGCAGACGGAATCGCTGACTGCTCCGAAAGCCCCGCGCCGCCTGGGGCGCGGGTGGCGTCACGCGTGCCGCGGGTCGCGCCTGCCCGTCACGCCGCGGCGCCGGGGTCGGCGCGCCGCACCGAAAGCGTCACCGTTTCTCCGCGCAGATCGTGGCTGCTGGCGCCGTCGCCCGCGGCGAACTCGAGATCGACCGCCAGCGTCTGCGAGGCGATCAGATCCGCATGCTTCCTTGCTGCCTCCAGGGTTTCCGCGGAGCCGTCGATGCCGAGCGCGATCCTGTCCGATACCTCAAGTCCCGCATCCTTGCGCACGTTCTGGATCAGCCGTACGAGGTCACGGGCCGTTCCCTCTTGTTCCTGCTCCCTGTCGACCGAGATATCGACGATGATGGCGCCGGTGCGTCCGAACGATGCCGCTTCGCCGTCGTCCCCGCAGATCACCTGAAGTTCGAATTCCTGCGCCGACAGGGTCTCGCCGGAGACCACCGCGCCGCCGTCCTCCAGAAGTTCGTAGTCGTTGGCGCGCGCGGCGGCGAGCACATCCTTCATCTTGTGGCCGAGACGCTTGCCGATGCGCGGATCGACCTTCAGTTGAAGTGATCCGAACGAAGAGAGGTCGGTCGAGAACTCGAGCTCCCTGACATTCAGCTCGTCGGCGATCGTAGCTGCGTGCGGTCGCAGCGTGTCCGCGTCGGGATGAGCGATGACGGCGCGCTTGAGCGGCAGGCGGAC
>JAJEBT010000027.1 GCA_022822405.1 Alphaproteobacteria bacterium | reverse complement strand
GTCTCCCATCCGTACATTCGTGCCTCGTTCCCGCTGTGATGACTTCGTCACCACAGTGGGCCGGGCGTTCCGGAATCGACAAGCCAAAACTGTCGGATTTTCGTTTGCCAGAAATGTTGGATTTACAATTGCCGCTAACAGGTAGATCACAGCGGCATCACGGGCTCATGCACGTGGACAGCTCGGCAATCGTCGTCCGGGCGCCAGCGCGGGGCGAGCCGTCCTGCCACGAAGCCGGTGGCAAAGGAGGACAGCCCCTGCGGGCGACCCCCCTGACCGCCGGCGAACCATCGGGGACGGGGGTGACTGGAGCGACCAGCTCGGCTGGTGCGCCTGCGAACGCGGTCCACGAGGCGCTGCACTCAATGGCCTGCAAGACAGGACTGTCCGGCGCGGCATGTTGGGCCTGCAGATGCACTGCGAAACACCGGCCCGCCGATCAGCGCTGAAGTCCTGCCGCAGGCCAATGTCTGCGAAACGCCGATGTTCTCTACCCGTCACGGGCGGGTCAGACGGGCAGTTCGTGCCTCTGTTCAGCGACGCGGAACTTCAGCTTCTTGCTCGGCTTCATCGACGGAAGCGGGCTGAGCGGCAGCGCATCGTTGTAGCTTGCGGGGGACACCTCGAGGGTGAAATAGTGCGCGATGATCAGCACGTTTGCGGCCAGTTGCAGGTCCATCCACCGGGAGCCAAGACACTTGTGTGTTCCCAGCCCGTATGGTGCGTAACCGGGGCTGCGGTGCTCGTTGCGTGGAGGCACATAGCGGTCGATATCGAACGAGAAGGGGTCCGGGAAGATATCATCCATGTAATGCGGGGCCGTTTGGGCGATGAAGACCCGCGATCCCACCGGTATTCCGTAGCCTTCGATAACGAAGGAATTCATGACGTCCCGCATGGAGCCGGGAACGATCGGGTACATCCGGAGGCACTCCATCAGGAAGCGGTGAGTGACCTCCATTGAGGACTGGCTGAAGTCCCCACCAGCCGGGTCACCGTTCTCGAACAAGGCGTCGGCTTCGCCCCGGATTTTCTCGTAAAGCGTCGGCTGAGACGCCATGGCGTAAACCGCAAAACTCAGCGCATCACCGAGATATACGCTGGCGACCAGCGCCGCGGACAGGACGAAACGCAGATTCGCTTCCGGTACCAGTTGCGGATCACTGGCGTGCAGGCTCAGCCAGTCATCTGCCAGGTCTCGCGGACACCCGACACGCTGGGCCGGTGTATGGACGCTCTGGATCCGTTCCAGCAACGTGTCGACAGCCTTCGCGCGGCGCTTCATTCCGGGGGTGTTCAGCATGAACCTGGGCAGGGCGTTGACGATGTGGGTGGTGAGTGCCCGTTCCTTGAAGGCCATCAGATCGTCGATGATGTCCTGCGAGTCGACGCTGAGAGAGAGCGGTGAAAGTTGCGCGTTTATCATTTGCCGACACATGCGAACGGGAAGAAGCTCGCCAACCGCCCAGTTGGCCATGTAGCCACGGGCGTGTCGGTAGACATTGTCCAACTGGTTTTCCAGCCTGCTGCGCGAATACGCCGGTCCCATGGTCTTGCGAAGCCGGAAATGATCGGCACCGTCAAGGGATGGCAATACTCCGTGCGCACCGTAGACTTTTTCGAAGTCCGCAAAATAGTTCCCGGCTTTCAGGTGCATCCGCCCGTGACGATCGACCCATTGGTTTGCCTGCGGTCCGGCGAGGAAGATCATGCCTTTCCCCAATGGCGGACGGATCTGGAACACCGGGCCATACTCTCTTGTCAGGTCCGCAAGGAGCGCGGGAACGTTGCCGCTGCGCAGGTGCGGGTTGAGCAGCAACCGGCGCAGGGCGACGACGGGTATATTCTTGTTGAGCGTGGAACGCTGAAGCCTGGGGCTGGCAATGTTGTGTTCGACCGCGGCGGCTATGGAACGGCCGATCAGATCCATCTGGCAAATGGAGTCGATGCGTTCTTCCGTCTCGGTATCGAGCTCGAACATCAGGCGAAAGACGTCGCACGCATTGACGAGGGAAATCACGATGACGTCCCTTGGATCGGGAACCTCGTCGGTGAAGAGGGCCTCGACGACGCGCGTCTTGACGAACTGGCCAACACTGCCTTCCAGGGAGCCGCCATACAGCTCCCCGTGCCATTTTGCAGTCGCCAGCGTCCAGAAATTACCGTCATGGTATTCCAGGATCTTCAGATCGACCAACCGTTCCAGAGTCAGATCGATGATTGAATCTGCCGTGCCGGCCAGTCGTTCGATCCAGTACCGGGCGTCCCGTTGAACCGGTTCATCGGCGATTTGCTTCAGGATGGGGTCCAGGACGGGGTCGCCCGTTTCCGTCCGGTCCACAAGGATCAGCGAATCCAGATCCGTGTCGATGCGTGAACGAAGGGAGAGTTCCGCGAGTACCGCGCCGACGACGGTGCAGTTCAGGTCCCAGCCGGGAACCTGGTGAAAGTAGCCGTTCTGCTCGTTGAGGAGCAACAGGATGAGCTCCTCGGGCAAACTCAGCGCCGGTGTCGTCAAGACCTCGCTGGTATCGGTCATCAGCCACGGTCTCCCTGAATCTGTATCGCTGACGCCGTACCGGCGCCACCGCCCCGGACGATCTGATGCGGATCAATGGCGGCGGAAGCGGAAACGGCCGTCACTGGCATGGCCATGGCAAGGAAAATGGCATGATCGAACAACGCGAGCACGGCCTTGGGAGAGGTGCCGAGGTCGATGACCGCGCCGCTAAAGGCGATGCCGCGTACCGGGGCCAGTACAACCACCTCCTCTCGGCGATCTACCATCAATTGTAGTCCGATTTCCCCATTTTGTCATGTCATTTCACAAGTTGCGGGCAATTGTTACGGTCTGACTGTTTCGAGCTATCGGGATCGATCCACGCCACGATTTAACGATTGTCGATCGATCGCAGACAGGACGGCTTGGTCATTGTCGACTTCGAACGGAGAGTTCTTCCACACCGAATCTATCGCACGCCTGACGGTTCGGATAGAACTGTTCGCAATAGCGTCGATACTTGCCGATCTTGCCGTCCGAACGGCAGAGCGCCGGGCGGGACAGGTATCGTTTTCGACCCCAGATAACAACGTCCTGCATGACATCCCGCTTCTGGTTGGCCATGACGATCTTGCTCATGATGCGGGTGCGCAGGCGCGGAGGAAGGAAGCGCATTCCGGCAATCGGCCGTTTCGGCTTGAGCAACTGCCGCACCTGGCTGACCAGCGTCAGTTCGATGAGCTCGCCGTCGATCGGCGTTGCGAGTACCCACAAACGGGTCTCCATATCGAACGAGTGTTCGCGAACCTCGACGAACGAATAGCCGAGCCCGTGCACATGGGTGGTCGCGGAAACATCGTACGCGAAGCACTTTATCCCGGCGATGGTCTGGGTTCGCTTGAAGTCGAAGCAGCTCTTGAGCCAGGCGCCGTCAACCGATACCGGTTCGACCGCGTTCACGCTGTCGTAGCCGTGTACATAGCGCAGATGTCCGAGATCAACGGAGTTTTCAGTCGTTTCCTGGGGATGTCCTGCGAACCGGATGCTCCAGAACTCCATGTCGCTCCAGTCCGTTTCGGACGGAGGCGCCGAAGGAATATCCCATTGCGGCGGCCGGCCTCCACTTCCCCGCCAGGCAAAGACCAGACCCAGTATTTCGCGTGTCTCGAACACCTTCAGCCTGGCAGATTTGGGTGCCGGCGCGTAGGGTGTGGCGACGCATTGACCGCTGACATCGTACTCGAACCCGTGAAAGGGACAGACGAGGCAACCGTTGCGCACCCGGCCCCCGGCTTCGGGCCCCAGTGCGGAGCCCAGGTGCGGGCAAATTGCTTCGGCCACGCAGATATCCCCGGCTTCGTTGCTCCAGACGACGATCTGTTCGCCGAGCCAGGTTTTCTGTAACAGTTTTTCTTTTGCTATCGTCTTGCGGCTGGTGACGAAGTACCAGCCTTCCGGAAACGGGGAAGGCAAGGGGGTGTCGCCATGCTGATACGGAGCTGTTTTCATTTACCACGGTCTCGCTCTGGTCGGATGGCCACAGCTTTGCTTTCCGAGCAGCCGGATTGACAGGTCCGTTATGCGGCTCCTTAACAATATCGGGTGGCCCGGAGTAATTTCAATGGATCATTTTGCGGGATGGAAATTGACGACGCCCGTAATCGCTCTTCGGTCGAATCTTTGCCTCCGGGAGCCATGTCCCGGCAGATCCGACCCATTGCAACAGGCGATCTGGTATCGATCGGTCCCTTGATCGCCGGACGGCGCCACGCTTCATTCCGGACGATCTCGCGGGCGTGTTCGAGGCACCGGATTACAGTGTCGTGCCTGATGTTGCCCTGTCGTTCGAAGTGTAATGCGGGTACCTGTGGCTGCCGATCAGCCGTATGTTTGGGTACCCGTTGGTCAACGTAGTCGCCGGGCGGAGACTTTCGCGGATCGCGCCGACGTGATAAACATCGATCATGAGCCGACGCGCCGGGATCCGACGGGCCCATGCCGGTTGCGGATCCGGAGTTCCCCGGCTCCGAAGAAGTGGTTCCGGGGCACGGTGGAGTTCAAGGGTGTCTCGGCCGTTCGGTTCGGGTTCGATGCCGCGCCGGTGAGATCTGCAGACCTTCCCGAAAACACGTGAGAGCCCATGAAATTCGGAACCCGATATGCGGATGGCGAAGAGACCGCCATCATCCTTGGGAGTGATGGCCTTGCCCGCGATCTGGCCGACGTGACCGAGTCTGCAGGCAAGGGCCGCATCGGCTCGATGCTGGAACTGGTGCAGGCGGCAGATCGCGACAGCGAACTGCTGATTGCGCTCGATGCCGACGCGGTGCCGGGCCTTGACATCGAGCGGATCGATTGGGCGCCGCCTGTGCCAAACCCTTCGATGATCCTGAACGTATCGTTCAACAACAAGGAACTGATGAAGACGGCGCATCGGGATCCGGGGGTACCGAATTATTTCCTGAAACCGCCGTCCTGCCTGCAGGGTCACGAAAAACCGATCGTGGTAGACCCCGATTGGGGCGCGGTGATCCCCGAGCCCGAGGTCTGCGCTGTCATCGGCAGACGCGCCAAGCACATCTCGGAAGACGAGGCTCTGGACCATGTCTTCGGCTATCTGATCCATAACGACGTCACCAGCCATGGGTTGAAGTTCCAGAAAGACTCCATCGCCGTGACCTATGACGCCGACATGGCCCGGCCCGAGTTCTACCAGTGGCGCAACCTTCATGGAGACAACGATACTGACGCCTATTTCGTCTATCACACGAGGTCGAAGGGTACCGATACATTCGGTCCGATGGGCCCGTGGATCGCGACGGCCGATGAGATCCCCGATCCTAACGATCTGCATGTGACCGGCACGCTGAATGGCGAGGAATTTACCCGTGACCATACCGGGAACTATCGCTTTGCGGTCCAGCGATGCATTTCGGAGGCGAGCCGTTACTTCACACTCCGTCCCGGCGATCTGCTGTCTTTCGGAACAACCGGCAAGGGCAACGAGAAGTTCCCGCGAGGACACAAGAGCGTGCTGATCGGTGAACGCCAGGGCACGATTGCCATCGAAATTGAACCGCTCGGCCGCTTGGAGAACCCGATAAGGCATCAGAAAGGTGGCGCCTGAATTCAGCGCGGCCTGTCACTGGTTCCGGGGCCATGTAGCGTCGGAGCGCCGTCCCCGACATGACTGTGCCCCGTGGCCTCCTGGTGAAATGGGGTGCTTCCGGACAACCCCTGTTCATTTGGCTCTTCGCTCCCGTCTGGCTGTCACCGGCCGGTTGGCCCGGTCTTCAGCAGACAATTGCGCGATCCGTTCCACAATTGCCGGGCGCGGAAGAAAGGCGATCCGAAATTCGGGTGGCCGGAAGTGACGGTGTGTGCAGAAGTGGGTCGGGTGTGATTACACCCTGCACCCGCATGCATTGATTGACCCAATGCCGGGGGCGACAGTATACAGGCATGTTCTCAAGGGCTTGGAGAAGCGTGTCCCGCTTGCGATCCGGCAGTCCTTTGTGGTCCGCGCGTCTACCGTCGAAGAGAAGGGAATCAGCGAATGAAGGCAGCTTATTTCGAACGGCATGGCGGTCCGGAGGTCCTCCAATACGGTGACCTGCCTGATCCGGTCGCTGACAAGGGGGAGATTGTCATCGACATCCATGCCGCCAGCGTCAACGGTGCCGACTGGAAGGTTCGGGCCGGAGCCTACAGCCAGATCACGGAGTTTCCCTATGTCTGCGGACGTGATTTCTCCGGAACGGTGAGCGGAATCGGCGAGGACGTGGACGAATTCGCTCTTGGGGACGCGGTCTTCGGTGTTTGCCAGGTCGGACAGGAAGGAACTTACGCGGAAAAGATCGCCATGGATGCGAAGCTGGTCGCCCGCAAGCCGGATGGCGTCTCGCATGTCGACGCCGCCGCGCTTTCGCTGATCGGCTTGACCGCGCTGGTTTCGGTCGAGGACACGCTCGCGCTTCAGTCGGGCGAGACCATCCTGATTCAGGGCGGGGCGGGGGGCGTCGCCGGTTTCGCAATTCAGCTCGCCAAACATATCGGCGCGCACGTGATCACGACCGCGAGCGCGGGGAACCATGACTATGTCCGCGGTCTCGGAGCTGACGAAGTCATCGACTACAATGTCCGGGACTTTACCGAAGCGGTCTCGGATGTCGATGCGGTGTTCGACACCGTGGGCGGCGAAGTCGCGATGCGTTCCTTTTCTGTCCTCAGGAGCGGCGGGCGGGCCGCGTTCATAGCCTCGGGTTCCACGGCGCCCGAATCGCCGCGCGACGACGTGCGGTCGCTCAGGCCTCGGGTCGGCCGTGACCGGCCGCATCTGGAACGGATCCTGGAACTCGCCGATGCCGGCGCGGTAACCGTGCCGGAAGTCGTCACCTACAGGCTTGAGGAGGCCGCAACGGCCCATCGCGTGAGCGAGGGCCGCCACCTCCGGGGCAAGCTCGTGTTCAGCATGCGCTGATCTCGATCAGGTTCGCTGCCGGGGCCGCTGTTCTCGCTGCGGCGTGGCCCCGGGTCGAGAACCTGTCGCCGAGGTTGGACCGTGATCCCGCGGTTTTCAGATGTTGCCGCCGGCTGTCATCCGCGAGGGTCCGCGGCGCTCAACCACCGTTTCCCATGCTCAGGAACTTTTCGCGGCGCTGTCGACGCAACGCGTCCCCGTTCTCGCCGCACAACTCCTCCAGGGCGGTTGAAATAGCCCTGCCGACGGCAGCAACGGTGTCCTCGGGGTTTCGATGCGCCGCTCCCGGCGGTTCCGGGATGATCTCGTCGATGACGCCGTGCTCCAGCAGGTCGCGTGCGGTCAGCTTCAGGGCCTCGGCTGCTTCCGTCGCGTGGGCGGCGTCGCGCCACAGGATCGACGCGCATCCTTCGGGCGAAATCACCGAATAGATGGCATGTTCGAGCATCAGCACGCGGTTGGCGACAGCAATCGCGATCGCCCCGCCCGAACCTCCCTCGCCGATGACGACGCTGACGACCGGTATGCTCAGCCGAAGCCCGACTTCTATCGCTCTGGCGATCGCTTCGGCCTGGCCCCGTTCCTCGGCGCCGACGCCCGGATAGGCGCCAGAGGTATCGACAAACGTGACGATCGGCAGACCGAAACGGTCCGCAAGTTCCATCAGGCGCCGGGCCTTGCGGTATCCTTCGGGCCGCGCCATCCCGAAATTGTGCTTCAGCCGCGTTTCCGTATCGATTCCCTTTTCCTGTCCAAGGACCACGACCGATCGGCCATCGAGCCGGCCAAGGCCGCCGATGATGGCCTGGTCCTCGCCGAAATTGCGGTCGCCGGCGAGCGGCGTGAAGTCGCTGACGAGGCCCTTGACGTAGTCAATGCAGTGCGGCCGCTGCGGATGGCGTGCCAGCTGCACCTGCTGCCATGGCGTGAGGCGGGCGTAGGTCTGGGCGATCAGCCGGTCGACGCGGCTCTGAAGCCGTTCCACCTCGCCGGCAATCCGGATCTCGCCGTCGTCGCTCAGATGGCGCAACTCCCTTATCTTGCCCTCGAGTTCGACAATCGGTTTCTCGAAGTCGAGGAAGGAATGAACCGGGTTGTCGGCCATGGTTTGACTCTACCGTTACGCTGCCGCCCGTCAGATCCGGAGATCGGACAGGGGATGGACATCGCGCACCAGCGATCGGAGCCGGTCATCGAGGACGCGCGTGTAGATTTCCGTTGTCGAGATGTCGGCGTGGCCGAGCATCTGCTGAACGCTGCGGAGATCAGCCCCGTTGGCGAGAAGATGCGTCGCGAAGGCATGGCGCAGGACATGCGGCGAGATCCGGCCCGGCTCGATGCTGGCCGGGATCGCCAGGTCGCGCAGCAGCTTGGCAAGGCGGTCGCGTGTAAGGTGGCCCGCTGCAGAATGCGACGGGAACAGCCATGAGACGGGAGCCGGACGGGCCCCGCCGCTGGATTCGAGCAGTTGCTTGCGCACCGGAAGCCACGCCTCCAGGGCATCGCGGGCGGGCCCGCTCAGCGGCACCAGCCGCTCCTTGCCCCCCTTGCCGCGAACGGTGATTGTGCGCCCGTCGCGTGCCACCGAAGCGCATTTCAGTGACACCAGTTCCGATACCCGGAGTCCGGTCGCATAGAGGATCTCGACCATCGCCCTCAGGCGCACACCGCGCCAGCCGGGTACCATGTGAACGGCTTCGAACAGGCGATCGACTTCGTCTGCGGTCAGAAATTTCGGCAGCGGCTGTCCGCGCACCGGCGATTCTATCGTCGTTGTCGGATCGTTGTCGCGATGCCCCTCCGCCACCAGAAAACCGTGGAACTGGCGCAGGGCCGAGAGCTTCCGCGTCTGGCTGCGCGCGGACAGTCCCCGTGCGGCCATATCCGCGACAAAGTCGCGGATATGGGAGGTGTCGGCGTCGGTTGCCGAAGTCCCGGACTTCGTCAGATGGCACAGGTACTGACCGATATCGAGCGCGTAGGCGTCACGGGTATTGGCAGCGGTGCCGCGTTCCGCCGATATCGCTTCGAGAAACAACTCGACAAGATGCCGATCGGAGGCAGCGACGCCGTGCAACTTTTCAAGGGCGCGTTCGCGGCGTTGCCCGCCGGTCCGACCGCTACCGGTCCCCATGTTCAGAGACCCGCCGTCATGGCGCCCTCGAGCGCCAGGCGCATGGCGTCGTCCCGGAGCCCGGCCCGGTGAAGTGCGGCCACGGCAGCGGCCGTGTTCGCGCTTGACTCGTACGCGCTGCCGCCGGCGGCGGTGGCGGCTGCGGTGATCAGAAGGGCCGTCTCGCCGACCTGCTTTTCGGCTGCCGCTGCCGCGAGCCGGTTGTGCCAGACCGCGTTGAGCGCGGGTGCGCTGTCGACGAGCGGTCCGGTGAGCAACGCCTGCCATGCCTCGGGCGGCAGCTCGTTTCCCAGGGCGCCGAGCAGCGCCAGCAAGGTTGCGGTCTTGGCGAGGGCCTCCTCTCCGTCGGCGCGACGGATATCCTCGCTCCAGCTGTCGAGCCGGTCCGGCTCCGGGGCTTCGCCGTCTGCCGCGCGCACCAGTGTCGCCAGTGGCCACAGGTCGGCGGCGACCGCCTCCGCTTCCTCGCTATCGCCGCGAGCGCCGACTGCGGTGCTGTACCATGCCATTGCCGCATCGACACGCCCGGCCGCGAGCAGCACGCGGCCGGCATTGCGGGCAAACCAGATCAATTCCGGCGTCGCCTCGATGGTCTCGACCACGGCAGCGCTGGCGCGGGACAGTTCGTCATAGCCGCCTTTCTCGCGGGCGATATCCCAGCCTTGCCGCAGTGTCTCGGCCGTCGCCGCCGGCGTTTCCTGCGCGATGGCTGCGCTCACGAGCAGCGCTCTTCCGCGCGGTCCCCAGTTCGCCTGGGCGTGCGCCACCGGTGTTTTCAGTTCCTGGTCGAGGAACGGCAGTGAACCGTAAATGCCGACCATCTCCTCGGATGTCATCGCGCCGAGAGCCAGCGCCTTTTCTGCCGCTGCGAGGCGCGTGTCCAGATCGGCGTTTGGGGATCTTGCGATCCAGCGCAGCACGATCGGCGAGTCCGTTTCCGCGATCGCCGGGGGAAGTCCAATGCTCGCGGCGCGCATCATCGCAAGCACCAGCCCGCTCGGCGCTCCGACCGTGTCGACTTCGCTTGATCCTCGTCCGGCGAGAACGTCAATGGCGGCAAAGAAGGCCAGCTCGATCTGTTGTTCGCGCTCCCGCAGCAGATCACTGATCAGTCCGGCCCGTACATGGTTGCCCCCGAGGGCGAGGCAGAACGCTTCCAGCTGCTTCCAGTAGGTCCCCCTGTATCGTCCGTCGAGTGCAGCCGCGCGGGCGCAGGCCTCGCCATTGCGGTTGTCGAAGAACAGCGCCTCGATCTCGGTCATAGAGAACGCTTCGTCGCGGTCCTGTTCCGGAACCGCCTGCATGAGCGAGAGCGCGCCGGCCACATCCGCCATGGCAAGCAGCCGGTCCGCGCGCAGACCCAGGTAGCTTTCGTCTTTCGGCTTGTCGGCCGGCAGGATCGCACGCGACTTGAGGAGCCGGGATGCGAGGGCGCGCATCGCCCGGGACTTGGTATGACCGGGCACCCGCGGCAGCAGACTGCGTATGACGTTCCAGCCCACGTTCCGCCACAGGTCGGTCGGCAGGCCCCCCTGCCTCTCGTCGAGGGGGCCGAAGCCGTCCGGATTGAAACTTTCCAGCATGTCGATCACGATCCCGTCCCTGACCAGCGGCTGCTGGGCCCGCAGCGGCGTATCGGGATCGGGTTCGTTTTGTTCAGGCGGAGGGGCGCCATCGTCCGGGGTTTCCGCGACGAGTTCGGGAGTCGGCCGGCGAAGCTCCACGGGTTGGGCCAACGCGGCTGAAGACAGGACGAGGATCAGTAGGCCGCTGCTCAGGCCGAGCCGTGGGCTAGCGCTGAAAGCGGTCATTCGGAATGACTTTCTCTGTCTCGGCCGTAGGTGCGGGAATTCCCACAAATGCCACATAGGCCCCGGCTGCGACCACGATGGTGACAATGCCTGCCACGGCAATGCTCCAGACAGTCTTCATGCCGGCAGTCCCGAAAGATTCGGTTGCGCCGGGCAGCGTTGCAGCCCTCGACGACGATTGCGGCGCGCGCGGCACTTGCCAGTCTTCATCGTGTCTTCGATTTTCCTGCCGTTCGGTGTATTGTGCACCTAACCTTCGCGTGCCTGCCAGTCTACAGGCTGCGGGATGCGCGTTCAATGCCGCGGCGGTCCGGATTCCGGCGATCGAGGACGGTACGGGCCGCATTGTGAGGTGCGTATTGCTTGAAGGGCTTCCCGACCAGCCTGTGGTCCTGGTTGGTCTCATGGGGGCAGGAAAGACCCGCGTGGGACGGCTGCTGGCAAGCCGGCTGAATCGCAAATTCATCGACGCGGACAGCGAGATCGAGGCAAGCGCCAAGTGTTCGATCGAGGACATCTTCGCGCGCTATGGCGAGGAAGCGTTCCGCGACGGGGAACGCCGCGTGATCGAACGGCTGATGAAGACCAAGAACAGCGTGATCGCAACCGGCGGGGGTGCCTTCACCTGCGCCGAGACCCGGGCCAATGTCCTCGCTCGAGGGCTCTCGGTATGGCTCCGGGCGGATCTCGACGTGCTCGTCGAGCGCGTCTCGCAGCGAGACAACCGGCCGCTCCTCAGGGATGGGGACAAGCGGGCGACACTCGCGCGGCTGATGACGGAACGTTACCCCCAGTATGCCGAGGCTGACATCACCGTCGAGTCGGGAACCGAAGGTCCCGACACGGTGGTCGAGAGCATACTGAGCGCGCTTTACGCGCACTGCCAAACCGGCTCCTTGGAAGCGTCCGGCGGATGAATCGGGCCGAAGACACGGTTCGCGTCGAACTCGGCGACCGCTCCTACGACATTGTCATCGGCGCTGGCCTGCTGGCGCCCGGGGGCAGCGGCGCTGCGCGCATCGGCAAAATCACTGGTTCCGGGCCGGCCTGGATCGTGACCGATGCGACCGTGGCCGACCTGCACCTGCGGCCTGTCCTCTCGGCGCTCGCCGCCGCAGACGTGGATGCGACGCCGGTGATTCTCCCGGCGGGAGAATCGTCGAAAACAATGGCATCGGTGGAACGGATCGTCGGTACCGTCCTCGACGGTGTGCCGGAGCGGTCCTCGAGCATCATTGCCCTGGGCGGCGGTGTCGTTGGAGATATTGCAGGCTTTGCCGCGAGCATGATTCTCCGCGGTATCGGTTTCATCCAGGTGCCGAGCACGCTTCTGGCCCAGATTGACAGTTCGGTCGGCGGCAAGACCGGCATCAATACCGCGCACGGCAAGAATCTGGTGGGAGCGTTCTATCAGCCGCGGCTTGTCATCGCCGATACCGGCCTGCTCGATTCGCTGCCACGGCGGGAGATTCTCGCCGGCTATGCGGAAGTCGTGAAATACGCGCTCCTCGGCGATCGCGGATTTTTCGACTGGCTCGAGGACAATGCCGTCGACGTCATTGCTGGCGATGCGGATGCCCTCCGCCAGGCGGTTCGTACCTGCTGCGCCGCCAAGGCGGTGATTGTCGGTCGCGACGAGCGCGAGGCCGGTGCAAGGGCGCTGCTGAATCTGGGCCACACATTCGGACACGCCCTCGAGACCGAGACCGGCTACGGATCGGAGTTACTGCACGGCGAGGCCGTGGCCATCGGCATGGTGATGGCGTTCGAACTGTCCTCCGCGCTCGGACTGTGCGCGGCCGGTGATGTCGAGCGGATACGCCGTCACTTCGCCCGTGTCGGACTGCCGGTCGGGCTGCCGTCGGTGCCGGGCCGGGTCTGGGATCCCGACACGCTGCTTGATCACATGAGGCACGACAAGAAAGTGCGTGACGGGCACATGGTCTTCGTGCTCGCGCGCGCCATCGGCGAGGCCTTCGTGACCGCGGACGTCGATCCCGCCGACGTGAGAACGCTGCTCGCCAGGACCGTCGCGGCATGACGCCCACCTGCCGGGGGGGCGCCGGGGCCCGACCTACCGACATGGACATGGACTGATGGATATCGCGCTGTTGGCTACCCTCGTCGGCATACTGCTGCTGCTGGTGCTCTCGGCATTCTTTTCGGGCTCGGAGACCGCGCTGACCGCGGTTTCACGTCCGCGCATGCATCAACTCGAGGTCAAGGGGAACCGGCGCGCACGCACCGTGAACCGGTTGCGCGAGCGGGAGGAGCACCTGCTCGGCACCGTGCTGCTCGGCAACAATCTGGTGAACATCCTCGCGTCGGCGCTGGCCACGAGCGTGCTCATCGCGCATTTCGGCGAAGCTGGTGTCGTCTATGCCACTCTCGCGATGACGCTGCTCGTGCTGCTGTTCGGCGAGATGCTGCCGAAGACCTACGCGTTCCGCAATGCCGACCGGCTGGCGCTCGTGGTCGCGCCCGTCTTCCATCTGCTCGTCGTCGTGCTGTCGCCGGTGATGACGGTCGTCCATTGGGCGTTTCGCGCCATCGCCTACCTGTTCGGAGTGGAAACGGACCGGCGGGAGGATTCGGCGGCGAACATCGAGGAACTGCGCGGGGCCATCGAACTCCATCCCGAGCAGGCCGGCGACGGCGAGGAGCGCGAGGGCCATCAGCGGGCGATGCTTCACAGTATTCTCGACCTCGCCGATGTCGATGTCAGTATGGTCATGCGCCACCGCCGGGACGTCTTCATGATCGATGCCTCGCAGCCGACCCGGGCGATCGTCGAGCAGGCACTCGAAAGCCCCTATACGCGGATACCCCTGTGGCGCGACTCGCCCGACGATGTGATCGGCGTCATGCATGCGCGTGCGCTGCTGCGCGAAATCCAGGCCCGCGACGGAAATCCCGACAACCTTGTTCTCGACCGCGTGCTCACGCCGCCGTGGTTCATTCCCGACACCACTTCGCTGCTCGATCAGCTCCACGCATTCCGTCGGCGCCGCGAGCATTTTGCGCTAGTGGTGGACGAGTACGGCGCGCTCATGGGCGTCGTCACGCTCGAGGACATCCTCGAGGAGATCGTCGGCGATATATCCGACGAACATGATGTCGTCCCCGTCGGCGTGTATCCGCAGCGCGACGGCTCGTTCGTTGTCGCCGGCGACGTCACGCTCCGCGATCTCAACCGGCGTTTCGGCTGGGATTTGCCGGACCAGGATTTTGCAACGATCGCCGGTCTTGTCATTCACGAGGCGCGGCTCATCCCGGAAGTTGGACAGATATTCAGCTTCTATGGATTCCGCCTCGAGATCGTTGGCCGTCAGAGCAACCGCATCACCCAGATACGCATGACCGAAATGGCGGCGGCTGACGACGCCACGGCCGCCACCTGAAACCGCCCGGAAGCACCGGAACATACGGAGGTATGCATGCCGCTAACCGACCCGGATCCCCAACGGGAGCCGATCGCGACGCGCGAGATCGCGTGTCGCAGCTATCGCCGCAGCGACGGGCTGTGGGACATTGAGGGTCATCTCACCGACGTCAAGGCCTATCCTTTCTCCAACGCCTTCCGAGGCCGCATCGAGGCGGGGGAACCTCTTCATGACATGTGGCTTCGCCTGACCGTTGATGCGGATCTCGTCGTCTGCGGCGTCGAGGCGGTGACCGACGCCGGGCCCTACGAGATGTGCCCCGCGATCCTGCCGTCGTTCCAGAAGCTCACAGGCCTGAAGATCGGCCCCGGCTGGAACCGGCGTGTGCGCCAGCGGTTGGGCGGCGTGCTCGGCTGCACGCATCTCGTCGATCTCCTGCGGCCGCTTGCGACGGTTGCGCTCCATTCGGTGCTCTGGTCGCGGTCCTCGCCCGCCAACCGGGACGACACTACGGAGAAGGTCGCGCAGCGCCCGCCGCTCAATACCTGCCATGTCTGGGCATCCGACAGCGAAGTCGTGCGCGCCGAGTTTCCCGAGCATTACACGGGGCCGTCCGGCACGGGCTGAGAACAGCAGGCTGGCGCAGGCGCTGATTTCTATACCGTTCGTGCTAGAATCGCGGCGCCGTGCCGCCACCCGGCAGAGCATATGAGCCGGGGCCGCCTGTTGCGAGGTCGTTCATGCCCAGCGTTCTCACCGAAAGCCAGCTACGCGCCTACGACGAACAGGGCTATCTGGCACCCTTCGACGGCGTTGATCCGGCGGAGGCGGCCGCCATGTGCCGGGATCTCGAAGCGTTCGAACGCGAAGAGCAGATGTCGCCCGCCGATCTTGTGGTGAAGGGGCATCTCGGCTTCCGGAGATCGTGGGAGTTTTCGCGCGATCCACACATTCTCGATGTGGTCGAGGATCTCATCGGGCCGAACATACTCGTGCTGTCGTCGCGTTTCTGGATCAAGCCGGGCGGTGATGGCTCCTATGTCTCGTGGCACCAGGATTCGGCGTATTTCGGTCTCGATCCCCACGAGCTGGTGACAGTGTGGCTGGCGCTGACCGACAGCAACCGGAACAACGGCTGCATGCGCGTCATCCCGGGCTCGCACCGCGGCCGCGCCCATTCCCACGTCGAGACGTTCGCGGAAAAGAACCTGCTCGCGCGCGGCCAGTCCATAGAGGGTATCGACGACCGTGTGGCCGTCGATCTCGTTCTCAGGGCCGGGCAGTTCTCCTGCCACCACGAGCGAATCGTCCACGGCTCACCTCCCAACGCCTCGCCGGACACCAGGATAGGGCTTGCCTTCTTCTATTTTCCGACCCATGTACGCTCGACGATAGGTCGCCGCCCGGCCAGCCTGGTGCGGGGCAGCGACGAGTTCGGCCACTGGGACGCCGACCCGGTGCCAGCCGGCGACCGGGACGCTGCGGTGCTCGCCCATATCCGGGCGGCAAGCGAACGCTATACCGATCCTCGCTACGCCCAGGAGGCGATGGTTCCGCAGAGGCGGTCGGAGGTCGGGTAGGGGCCAGTTCGCCCATCGTCCGGCGCCGCTTCAGCGGGTGCCATCAGCTTGTATGTGACCTGCGATCCTGTATTATTCGGCTTGGTCGGGTAGCACATCTGACTCGGCGGCCAATGCGGAGGCGCGAAATGGAACGTTCGTTCGCACGCGAAGTCGAGATGCTGCGCCGGGGCGACGGGGAGTATTTCGAGGGCGAGGGCATTCTCGCGATCACCAAGGCTCTGCTGCAGTCCGGGGTCTCCTATGTCGGCGGCTATCAGGGGGCGCCGGTCTCGCATCTGATGGACGTGCTGACGTCCGATTCGAAGGGCCTCATGTCGGAACTCGGCGTGCATGCCGAGGTCTGTGCCAATGAAGCCGCGGCCTGCGCCATGCTCGCGGCCTCCGTCAACTATCCGATTCGCGGCGCCGTGACCTGGAAGTCCACGGTTGGAACCAATGTTGCTTCGGACGCGCTTTCGAATATCGCCTCGGTCGGTGTGAAGGGCGGCGCGCTGATCATCCTCGGCGAGGATTATGGCGAGGGCTCTTCGATCATCCAGGAGCGCAGCCACGCCTTCGCCATGAAGTGTTCGGTGTGGTTGATGGATCCGCGCGTCGACCATCCCAGAATCGTCGAACTGGTCGAGAAGGCCTTCGAGCTGTCGGAGGTCAGCAACAGTCCCGTGATGATGGAGTTCCGAATCCGCGCGTGCCATGTGACCGGCAGGTTCGCGACCAAGGACAACCGCAAACCGCGGTACTCGATGAACGATCCGATTCCGATGCCGGACAACAGCCTCGACCGCATCGCGCTGCCGCCAGCGACCTACATGCAGGAGCGGATGAAGGTAGAGAAGCGCTTCCCCGCAGCGATCGACTTCATTCGCGAGAATCGCCTCAACGAAATCTTCGAGGGCGACTGCGACGATGTCGGCATCATCTGCCAGGGCGGCCTCTACAACTCAGTGATTCGCGGGCTGCAGCAGCTCGGGCTTGCCGATCCCTTTGGCGCGTCGCGCATTCCGATCTACTGCATGAACGTCACCTATCCGATGGTCCCGGACGAGGTCGTCGCATTCTGCGCCGGAAAGCATTCGGTCGCCGTTGTCGAGGAAGGCTTCCCGGACTATCTCGAGCAGGCCCTCAACGCCACGCTGCGCAAGGCGGACCTGAACACCACCGTCGTCGGCAAGGGGGTGTTTCCGAAGGCCGGCGAGTATCAGTCCGAAGTCATGATTCGGGGTCTTGCCGGCTTCATCGAGGGTTCGGCGCCGAAGCGCATCGATCTCGCGGCGATCGCCGCCGTCATCGAGTCGATAGACAGCAACAAGGCGCTGGCGGCCGACCTGCTTGGCTCCCCGGTGCCTCCGCGTCCGCCCGGTTTCTGCACCGGCTGTCCGGAACGGCCTGTGTTCTCGGCGCTCAAGCTGGCGCAGCAGGATCCCGAAATCGGCAAGATGCATATCTCCGCCGACATCGGCTGCCACACGTTCGCAGCCCTGCCGCCGTTCAACCTCGGCAACACGGTGACCGGCTACGGGCTCGGCCTCGCAAGTTCGGCTGGCGTCAAGGACTCGATGAAGGGACACACGATCTCGATCATGGGCGACGGAGGGTTCTGGCACAACGGGCTCTCGACCGGCATCACCGGCGCCGTATTCAACAAGCACGACAATCTCCTGATCGTGATGGCCAACGGCTATTCCTCGGCCACCGGGCAGCAGCAACTGCCGTCATCGACCGCTGGCGGAGCGCGGCCGCCCGACACGGTGATCCCGATCGAATCGGCACTCAAGGGCGTCGGTGTCAAGTGGATCCGCAAGCAGTACACCTACCAGGTCGGCAAGATGCGCACGCTGATCAAGGAGGCGCTGACCTCGCCGGAAAAGGGCCTCAAGGTGATCATCGCCGAAGCCGAATGCCAGATCGCCAAGCAGCGGCGCGAGAAGCCCGTGGTCGCGAAGGCGCTCCGGTCGGGAAAACGTGTGGTGCGCACCCGCTTCGGCGTCGATGAGGATACCTGCACGGGCGACCATTCCTGCATCCGCCTTTCCGGATGCCCGTCGCTGTCGGTCAAGCCCAATCCCGATCCCTTGCGCAAGGACCCGGTGGCCAGGGTTCTCAATTCCTGTGTCGGCTGCGGCCTGTGCGGTGAGGTCTCGGATGCCGCCGTGCTGTGCCCGTCGTTCTTCAAGGCGGACATCGTCCAGAATCCGTCCGTCGTCGATACCCTCCTGCATCGCATCCGTACCGCAGTCATCGGTCTTTTCCAGGGCCGTGGTGAAAAAGCGCCGGCAGAGGAGTCCGGGATGCCCGGCTCAGTGCCCGCAGGGGTCGGGGTGGCGGCCGAATGACGGCGCTGCCCGAACGCCCGATCTCGATGGTCGTCGGCGCCCTCGGTGGCGAGGGCGGCGGCGTTCTGACCGCCTGGATCGTGCGGGCCGCCGAGATCTGCGGCTATCCGATCCAGTCGACCTCCATCCCCGGCGTGGCCCAGCGGACCGGCGCGACCACCTACTACATCGAGATCTACCCTGCGAAGCACGGGGAACTCGACGGCCGGCGCCCGGTCATGGCGCTCTATCCGGCGCCCGGCAACATGGACATCGTCGTTACTTCGGAACTCATGGAAGCCGGGCGCATGCTGGAAAGGGGCATGGTCACCCCGGACCGGACGACTCTCGTTAGTTCGACCCATCGCGTATACTCGATACTCGAAAAGTCGGCGATGAGCGACGAGCTGTTCCGGGCCGACAGTCTCCGCAACGCGGCCGAGAAGCTTGCCAAGCGTGTCGTCATGTTCGACATGGCCAAACTTGCCGAAGAGCGGGGCACGGTGCTCAACGCGATCGTTCTTGGCGTCATTGCCGGATCCGGCGAACTTCCGATTCCGGTCGAGAATTTCGAGACTGCGATCCGCGAGGCCGGAGTGGCGGTAGAGTCCAATCTCCGGGGGTTTGAAGCCGGGCTTGCCTTCATGAAAGGCGAGTTGCGCGCTCCGGCGGAGGAACAGGAGCGCCGGAGCCATCCCGCAAAGCCGAGCGCCGAGAATCTCCTTGCCGAGGTTGCGTCGACCTTTCCCGCCGATGTCCAGATGATCGTGGCGGAAGGCGTCAAGCGGCTCACCGACTACCAGAATGCCGGATATGCCCGCCTCTATCTCGACCGCCTCGCCGCGGTCGTCGCCGCTGACCGCGAACGGGGCGGGGAAGCGGAAGACTGGACCCTGACGCGGGAAACCGCCCGCTATCTCGCTCTCATGATGGCCTATGAGGACATCATCCGCGTCGCCGACCTGAAATCGCGGCGATCGCGCATGGAGCGGGTGCGCCGTGATGTCACGGCGGGGAGCAGCGAGCCGGTACACGTCACGGAGTTTCTCAAACCGGGGTTCGAGGAATTCACGTCGGTCATGCCGCCGTGGCTCGGGCGGCCGATCATGGCTTGGGCGCGCACCAACGACTGGGCGCGTGACTTCCACTTCGCGATGCGCGTGCGCACCGATACCGTTTTCGGGTTCCTGAGGCTGTGGGCGCTCGCGAAAATGCGCTTCTACCGCCCGAAGACCTTCCGCTACGCCGAGGAACAACAGGTCATAGAGGGTTGGCTCGACACGGTTTGCAAGGCTGCGGGGCGTCACTATCGCCTGGCCGTTGAGATCGCCGAACTCGCCAATCTTCGCAAGGGGTATTCGGACACCCACCGCCGAGGGGTTGCGAATTTCGAGCGCGTGATGCGCGAGATTGCGAAGCCCGCAGCCCGCGCGGAGCGCGAACCGGTGTGGGCCGCACATGCAGTCGCATCCGCGCGCACGGCGGCGCTGGCCGATCCGGAGGGCGAGGCGCTCGACAAGGCGATGGCGGAACTCGCTGAAGCGCCAGCGCTGGCTGCCGAGTAGGCGCGTACCCTGCTCCGGATCCTGGCGGCAACCTTCACGGCGGTCGCGAAGCTGCGGCGTCGAGAGCGCTTCCCGCGGGCCCGCCGGGTCGGGCCAGGTTTCAGTGCATTGTCGGAGGGTGCTATCGTTGCCGCCCGTCGAATGGAATTGCATGTCTTTACAAGGGAGAACGACAGATGACTCGTTTGATAGTGATCGCTGCCGCGACGGCGCTGTTCGTGGCCGGATCGGCAGGCGCGCAGACGATTGGCCTCGGCAGCACCAAGGGTTCGGTGGTCGCGGCCATGACGACGGCGATCTCGAAGATCGTTAACAACAAGACGGATCTGAAAATGCGCCGTCAGGTCATGGGCGGCACCCAAAAGTACATTCCGGTCGTCGACGCCGGGGAGCTCGAGTTTGGCTTGTCCAACATCGTCCAGTACACGATGGCCAAGGACGGGCGCGATCTCTCGAAACAGCCTTACAAGAATCTCGAGCTTGCAGCCACGCTGGTGCGGTTCCGCACCGGCCTTCTGGTTCGCAACGACACCGACATCCGAAAGATCGAGGATCTCAAGGGTAGGCGCATGGCCAGCGGATTCAAGGGTGCGCCGCTGTTCCAGACCTATTTCAGCGCATTCCTGGCGAATGCCGGCCTGACCTGGAAGGACGTCAAACAGGTGCCTGCGGTCGGGCTCAGGCAGCACTGGAACCTGTTCAAGCAGGGCAAGATCGATGTTGCGATGGCGGGCGTCGGTGGCGGCCCGAACAAGGATATGAACGCGAAGATTCCGAGCGGTGTCCGCTATATCAGCCTGAATACCGATACCGCCGGTGCCAAGACTGCGGTCAAGCATCTTCGTGGCGGCCAGTATGAACGGGTGGGGAAGAAGAAGGCCTATGTGGCCATCAAGGAGCCGGCCGTGCTGTTCGGCTACGACTTCATGCTCTTTACCCACAACAAGGTGCCGGCCGAGACGGTGTACAAGGTCGTCAAGGCGCTGGCCGGGAGCGAAAAGGAACTTCACGCTGTCAGCCCGATCTGGGCAAGCTTCAGCGCCAAGCGGATGCCCAGGGACCAGAGTCTGTCTTATCATGCGGGCGCGGTGAAGTTCTACAAGGAAGCCGGCCTCTGAGCGAGCCCGGATCCCGGGTTCCGTCCAGGTTCGATCCGCCGATCCACGGTGCGGATCGGCGCCATGCCCGCCGGACCGGTCCGGCGGGCATGGCGTGCAGGTGATTCACGACATGACAGACACGGAACGCGCGCGGCCTGATGCCGTCCACAGCGAGGGCGATACCGACCTCGAACTCGTGCAGTTCTGGGCGCGAGTCGTGGCGTGTCTGGGCGGATGCCTGGCACTGATTCCGATCTTCTACGCGTCCCAGATCCATCTCGAGATGGGTTGGCAGATCTTCACCGAACAGGGCATGGCCCTTGCGCTTGGCCTAGCCCTCGGCATCATCTTCATCAAATCGCCGTTTCGCCCGGGCGTTGTCAAGCGGACGGTTCCGATCTGGGACATCGCCCTTGCAGCGATCGGCCTCGGCGCCGGCGCCTACCTCGCGATCCGCTTCCCCGTGCTGCAGGACGAACTGTTCGAGCTCCGTCCCGAGGCTGCGGCGATAGGCTTTGTGCTCATTCCGCTCACCGTGGAGGCGATCCGGCGCACCGCCGGCTGGAGCCTGACGGCGATCATGCTGGTGTTCATCGCCTATGCGATTCTCGGCCACCATGTTCCGGGAATGCTGCAGGCCAGCGAGAACAGCCTGGAGTACCTTACCTCGTCCCTGACGGCGGACAGCGTCGCGATTCTCGGGCTGCCGCTGACGATTGTGGTGATCGTTGTCCTGCCGTTCGTCTTCTTCGGCCAGCTTCTGCTCAAGGGCGGGGCTTCGGAATGGCTGACCAGCATCGCGACCGCGCTGATCGGGCGCCAGCGTGGCGGCTCGGCCAAGATCGCGGTTATCGCGTCCGGCATGTTCGGCGCGATATCGGGAACGGCCGTGTCCAACGTCGCGTCGACCGGACTCATCACCATCCCGCTGATGAAGCGCGGCGGCTATGAGCCCAAGGTAGCCGGGGCCTTCGAGGCGGTGGCGTCGACCGGCGGGCAGATCATGCCGCCGATCATGGGCGCGGCCGCGTTCCTCATGGCCGAAATTCTCGAGATCTCGTATACCGAGGTCGTGATCGCGGCCATCATTCCCGCTCTTCTCTACTATGTCGCGGTATTCATCTATGCCGATCTCGAGGCGGCAAAGAAGAACATCCTGCCGGTGCCGTCCGAACTCATTCCGGCAATCTGGTCGACCTTTAAGGAGGGATGGTTCTTCATCCTTCCCTTCGTGGTGCTGGTCTATGCGCTGTTTTCGCTCAACCGGCCGCCGGAGACTGCCGCACTGTGGTCGGGAGCGACGGTCGTCGTCATGAACTGGATCTTCGGCCACAAGGGCCGACGGATGCGCGTCTTTGCGATTATCAGCGCCGTTCGTGATACCGGTGTGCGCGGCGGGAGCGAGATCGTTGTCATAGGCGCCATGGCCGGGGTGATCATCGGAATTCTCGGCGCCACCGGCCTCGGGGAGGCGCTTACCCAGGCTCTGGTGCGGCTGGGCGAGGGCAACCTGGCCGTGCTGTTGGCGCTGACCGCGGTGATCTGCATCATCCTTGGCATGGGCATGCCCACGACCGCGATCTATCTCTTGGTGTCGATCATTGCCGCGCCGCCGTTGATCCAGCTCGGGATCAACCCCTTAGCCGCCCACATGTACGTGTTCTATTTCGGGATCGTGTCGCTGATTACGCCGCCGGTAGCGATTGCTGCCTTCGTTGCCGCCAATCTTGCGGGTGCAGGGCCGATGGCGACTGCGGTGACGGCCGTCCGCCTCGGGTGGACGGCGCTGGTAGTTCCGGTCATGTTCATCATGTCACCGAACCTGATCATGCAGGGAGCGCCGCTGGACGTGGCATTCGCCTTCGTCACTGCCGTCGCCGGCGTGTGGGTGACCACCTGTGGCATACAGGGATATTTCCGGCGCCCTCTCAGTGTGGTCATGCGCATCGCTTTCATGGCCGGCGGGCTGATGCTCCTGATTCCGGCCGAGGCATTCGCGGCGGCGATCTATGTCGAGGCGGCCGGATTCGTCATTACCGTGGCTGCGGTCGGCAGAGAAATTCTGGCCGTACGCCGGGCAGCGGCGGCGGACGGGTGATCTTGCATCGGAACGCCGTCTGCACCATATTGTGCGCGAGCTTCGCGACCGGGCCTCACGCTTTGCGGGTGCCGGGCGGTGACGGACGCGGCGCGCGGCAGGATTCCGGGAAACGAACTGTCGTTGCCGAGTGTGCAATCCGGTTGTGCCGTAGCGTGGACGCCGCGAGACGGCGGCCATCCGACCGGCGCCCTCTTGCGACCAGCGAAGCATGAAGTCGAACACGCCGGGGCAATTCGGCAATGGCCCGTCCGAGGAAATGAGGGAAATGGCAGCCAAGAAGACTAGAACCGAGAAAGTGGTCAGTGAAATCAGCGAAATCGACCGTCCGGACACAGTGGTGTCTGCGCGGGAACACTTTGACCTGGATGTCGACATGGAGATACCGGCCTTCAGCAAGGCCACCGAATACGTCCCCGATCTCGATACGACCTACTGCTTCGATCACGATACGACGCTTGCCATCCTCGTGGCCTTCGCCCACAACCGGCGCCTTCTCATCCAGGGCTATCACGGCACCGGAAAGTCGACGCACATCGAACAGGTTGCTGCCCGCCTCAACTGGCCCTGCGTGCGCGTCAACCTCGACAGCCACATCAGCCGGATCGACCTCATCGGCAAGGACGCCATCGTCATCCGCGATGGCAAGCAGGTCACCGAATTCCGCGACGGCATACTGCCGTGGGCACTCAAGAACCCGGTGGCGCTGGTATTTGACGAGTATGATGCCGGGCGGCCGGACGTGATGTTTGTCATCCAGCGGGTGCTGGAGGTGGACGGAAAGATGACGCTCCTCGACCAGAACCGCGTCCTCAGGCCACATCCGGGTTTCCGGCTTCTCTCGACTGCCAACACGGTCGGCCTTGGCGACACGACCGGCCTCTATCATGGCACCCAACAGATCAATCAGGGCCAGCTCGACCGCTGGAACCTCGTGACGACGCTGAATTATCTGCCCCACGACGACGAGGTCGCGATCGTGCTGTCGAAGGTCCCGAACTACGATAACGAGGACGGACGCAGGATGATCGCATCCATGGTGCGCGTCGCCGAACTTTCGCGTGCCGGGTTCATGGCTGGCGACATTTCGACTGTCATGTCGCCGCGCACCGTGATCACGTGGGCCGAAAACACGAGAATATTCGGAGATATCGCGACCGGTTTCCGCATGACGTTCCTGAACAAGTGCGACGAACTCGAACGTTCGACGGTCGCCGAATACTACCAGCGCTGCTTCGGCGACGAGCTTCCGGAACTGAAGCTGGCCAGGACTGCAGCCTGACAGTCCGATGAGCGACGCCGGGCCGAACGAGGAATTTCGCCGGATAACCGCCGCGGCCATGCGGGCCATCTCCGAGCGCGACGATCTCACGCTGGTCTACGGCTCGGAGGCACGGCTCGTCGACAATCAGGCGCGCCTTCCGGTGCCGTCACGCGAATTCACTGAACGCGAGAAGTCCTCGCTGCGCGGCGAGGCCGATGCGATGGCGCTCCGCATCCGGTTTCACGACGAAGAGGTCCATGCGCAATGCGCGCCGCGCGGAGAGAACGCGCGCGCGGTCTTCGAATCCCTAGAGCGTGTCCGGGTCGAGGCGCTCGGCGCCCGCATGATGGCTGGCGTTGCCGGCAATCTGCGGATCGCGCTCGAGGATCGCTGCGATGCCTTCGGCTATACGCGCGTCAACGTCCGCGAGGACGCGCCGCTCGCCGAGGCCATTGGCCTCATGGTCCGTGAGAAGCTGACCGGAGAGGCGCTTCCCGCAGGAGGCGAGCAGCTGGTCGGGCTGTGGCGCGACTGGGTCAGCGACAAGGTCAATACCGATTTCGACCGCCTGTGCGCCGCTGTTGAAGACCAGTCGGCCTACGCCGACGCGTTGAGGGACCTGCTTGTCGATCTCGAGCTGATCGACGAGGACGCCGAGGCTACCGACCAGGAGGAGGGCGAACAGGGCGAGGACGCCGAGAACCAGGAGGACAGCGATTCCGAATCCGACGATTCGGAAACCGAGGGCGTCTCAGCCGAGATGAGTGGCGCCGACAACCCCGACTCCGACGAAATGGAGATGGAAGACGCTGACGAGACCATGTCCGAGGAGGGCCAGGAAGAGATGATGCCGGGCATGGGCGACGATGACGGTGATCACTCCGAAAATCACCGTCGACCCGACGGGAGTATTCCCGAGCACCTGCGCCAGCCCTTCTACCGCGCCTTCACGGTGGAATTCGATGAGACCGTCGACGCCGCCGAACTCTGCGACCCCGACGAGATGAACCGGCTTCGCAACCATCTCGACCAGCAGTTGGTCAAGCTCCAGGGCGTCATCGGGCGCCTTGCCAACCGACTGCAGCGGCTGCTCCTCGCGCAGCAGTCGCGGTCGTGGGAGTTCGATCTCGAGGAGGGGCTCCTCGATGCAGCGCGCCTGTCCCGCGTGGTCACGAACCCGCTCTATCCGTTGTCCTACAAGGTCGAGAAGGAGACGGATTTCCGCGACACGATTGTCAGCCTGCTGATAGACAACTCCGGTTCGATGCGGGGCCGTCCCATCACGGTCGCCGCGATGAGTGCGGATATCCTCGCCCGCACTCTGGAGCGCTGTGGCGTCAAGGTCGAGATTCTCGGTTTCACGACCCGGGCATGGAAGGGCGGGCAGGCGCGTGAACACTGGCTCGCCCAGGGCAAGCCGGCAAACCCCGGACGGCTCAACGATCTCCGCCACATCATCTA
>JAJEBT010000046.1 GCA_022822405.1 Alphaproteobacteria bacterium | reverse complement strand
AAGATGCTGATCGGCGCGCTCTACCGGGGCGAGCTCGCGCGGGAACTGGGTAAGCTCGGCTACGGTATCGAGAAGACCCATGCCGACGGGCGGTTCGAGATCGCGGGCGTGTCGCGGGAAGTGATCGACGCCTTCTCGACCCGCCGGGCGGAGATCGAGGCGGCGATGGACGGGCGCGGCCTCGGGACTCCGGCGGATAACCAGCGCGCCGCCCAGCACGCGGCGCTGATGACCCGGGCGGCGAAACGCGATGTCGACCGCGCGGAACTGCGGGAGATGTGGCGGCGCCAGGCGGACGGGCTGGGCTTCGACGCAAAGACGCTGACGGCCGATGCGGTGGAGCGCAGCCAGGACGCTCCGGGCAAGGATCGCGGGACTGGCAGGGACGCCGCATCGGACGGGGCGGCGGTTCGCCAGGGCGACCTGTTCGATCCCCCGCAGCAATCTCCGGCGGACGCCGCCATGGCCTGGGCGGTGGAGCACCTGTCCGAACGCGAGGCCGTGTTCGCGAAGACCGACCTGCTCGCCGCCGCGCTGGCGTGGAAACCGGGATCGGTGACCATCGGCGAGGCCGAGGCCGCGGTTGCGCGGCTGGAGAAGGAAGGAACCCTGCACGCCTGCGGCCTGCCGGCCTGGGGCGAGTCGCTCACCACGGACAAGGCGGTGGCCGACGAAAAGGAGACCATCGGTCTGATGGAACGCGGCCAGGGCGTATCGCGCCCCGTCATGCGGAGCTGGATCGCCGGGCCTCTCTTGCACAACGGCCGCCTTACCGTGGGCCAGAAGGAGGCGGTGAAGACGATCCTGTCGTCGAAGGACCGGGTGGTCGGCGTGCAGGGCTATGCCGGCACCGGCAAGACCACCATGCTCGACCGCGCCCGGCAGCTTGCCGCGAAGAGCGGCTACCGCACGATCGGCGTCGCGCCGTCGGCCTCGGCGGCGCGGACGCTGGCATCCGAAGCGGGGATCGAGACCGAGACCCTGCAGCGCTTCCTCGCCCGCAACGCGGGCATCGCCGAGGGTCGGCTGACCCGGAAGGGCGCGCGCGAAATGCGCGCCGCCTTCCGGAAGACGGTGCTGGTGGTCGACGAGGGCTCGCTCGCCTCGACCGTCCAGGCGCGTGACCTGCTCCGGATCGCCGCCGCCATCCGCATCCCCCGCGTGGTGCTGGTGGGCGACCGGAAGCAGCTCGATGCGGTAGACGCCGGCAAGCCGTTTGCCCAGCTCCAGGCCGCCGGCATGAAGACGGCGGTGATGGACGAGATACTGCGCCAGAAGGACGCCGAGCTAAAGGAGGCGGTGCGGGCGAGCCTCGCGGGCGAGATCGGCAGGGCCTTCGGCAAACTCGGCGACCGCATCGCCGAGGTCAATCCTGACAATCTCGCCGGCGCGGCCGCCGCGCGCTGGCTGAAGCTCTCGGCCCACGAACGCGAAAATACCGGGCTGATGGCGCCGAGCCATGCCCTTCGCACCGAAATCAACGGCCACATCCGCGAGCGCCTCGCCCGTGATGGCATCATCCGCGGACCTGCTTATCAAGCCGAACGGTTGGTCTCCCACGGCTACACCAGCGCGGAGAAAGCGGTGGCGGCGAACTACTCGCCCGGCGACGTCGTCGCATTCCACCGCGACTACAAGAGTCTCGGCGTCGCGAAGGGCGACGAACGGCGCGTCGCCGGGGTCGATCACCGGAAGGGCACGGTGACGCTTGAGGGGCCGGAGGGACAATCCGTCCCCTGGCGGCCGCGCCAGGTGGGCGCGAAGCGCGGCGCGGTCGAGGTCTACCGGACCGAGAGCATGGAGATGCGCGCCGGCGACCGCATCCGCTGGACGCGGAACGATACCGGCCTCGGGCTGGTCAACAGCGACACGGCCGAGGTCGCGGCGGTGCGGAGAGACCGTGTCGCCTTTCGGCTTGGCGACGGGCGGACAATGGAGCTCGGCAAGAGCGATCCGCAGATGCGCCATCTGGATCATGCCTGGGCCTCGACCGTGCATGCCTTTCAGGGGCGCACCGTCGACAACGTGATCGCGGTGATGGAGGCGAAACACCCGAAGCTGTCGACCCAGAAGAGCTTCTACGTCGAGATCAGCCGCGCCCGCCACAATGCCGAGCTGGTCACCGACGATGCGAAGGCGCTGCGCGAGACCCTGGAGGCCGCCACCGGCGAGCGGGTCTCGGCGCTCGAAGGGATCGGCGAGGCCGACAAGGCGCTCGCCGAAGAGAAGGCGCGCGGCAGCGAGAAGGAACGCGGGCGCGGGCTGGAGGCAATGCTGGAGCGGCCCGCAGGAAGCCGGGACGACGCGCAAGACAAGGGCCGCGAGCCAGAGCGGGAGAACGTTCCGGAGCCGAAGCAGAAATCCGTGGAGATGGACCTCGGCATGTAGTGTACACCGGTGACGATCCCGCAGCCGGCGGTTTCCCCGAAGCGAGAAGCGCGATGAAGATCATTTCCTGGAACATGGCTCACAGGCACGAGCCATGGCGATCGCTGCTCGACATGGATTTCGACCTGGCGCTTCTTCAGGAAGCCAGCAAGCCCCCGCCGGAGGTCGCGGCGCGGATCGAAGCCGACCCCGCGATCGCGGTCAATTCCGGGCCATGGGAGACCATGATCGTGGGCGGCAAAACCTCATACAGAACTGCAATCGTCAAACTGTCGGACCGTATCGCGGTGGATTGGATCGAAGCGAAATCGCTCGAAACCGCAAAGTCCAGGGATCTCGTGGCCAGCTGGCCCGGGACGCTCGCGGCCGCGTTCGTCAAGGCGCCCTCAGGCGAAGCCGTGATTGCCATTTCGATGTACGCGCAGTGGGTGCGCATACACGCCCGCGCAGGAAGCAACTTCCTGTTTTCGGACGGTTCGGCTCACCACGTCGTTTCCGACCTGTCCACGTTCATCGCGAAGGAACACGGGCATCGCGTTCTGGCAGCGGGCGACCTGAACGTCCTGCGCGGCTACGGCGAATACGGCGACGATTACTGGGCCGCCCGGTACAAGACCGTGTTCGATCGGATGGAGATCATGGGGTTGCCCTGCGTCGGTCCGGAATACCCGAAGGGCAGGCAGGCCGATCCCTGGCGGGAGGAACTGCCACGGGACAGCAGGAATGTCCCAACCTTTTATCACAGCCGGCAGTCGCCGGAGACGGCAACACGCCAACTGGACTACGTTTTCGCATCGACGGAACTCGACGATTCGCTGTCGGTGCGTGCGCTCAACACTCCGGAAGAATGGGGGCCAAGCGACCATTGCCGGATCGCGATCGAGCTTGCGGCGGGGTCTTGACGTTGCTCTGAGACCGGTCCGGATGCAGGCTGGCCTGGCAGAATTCGCCGATTACACTGGCGACATTCAGCAGCCGCCGACAACTCACGGAAGAGACCCGGTTCATGTATGCCCACCCGATCAAGTTCCTGGAACTGCTGAACGGGCAGGTCCAGTATGTCGTACCCCGCTGGCAACGGCGTTACTGCTGGGGCCAGTCCGATATCGAACGACTGGTCGATGATCTTGTAACGATCGCGGCTGCGGGTTCCAACGCGACGCATTACGGTGGGACGCTCCTCACCTTTCCCGACCCGGGAGCCGCCGGCGTGGTGACGACGATCCGTGTCGTCGACGGCCAGCAGCGACTGACGACGGTGAGCATTTTGCTCGGCTGTATCGCTGCCGAACTCGGAGAGGCGGGTGAATGTGACGGCTGGACCCGGCAGATCATCCTCGACGACCGGCTGACGAATCCCGGCAAGCCGTCGGAGAAGCGCCGCAAGCTGCGGCTGCAGGACGGGGACGAGGAGGAATACCGACGTGGACTGGAGGACGACTCGGGCGGCGCCGGCGCGGTATCCCAAGCTTGGAGAATCGCCCGGCGGTTGGTCGCCAGGCATGATGTTGCCCTCCTGCTAAGGGGTCTCGATCGGCTCCGGGTGGTGAGCATCGGCCTCGACGACAAGGAGGATCCGCAGCAGATCTTCGAGAGCCTGAATGCGACCGGGCGCCCGCTCACGGAGAGCGAGAAGGTCAAGAACTGGCTGCTCATGGGATTGCCGGATGCCGAACAGCAGGACCTCCACGACAATCACTGGCTTCGGATCCTCTACAACACCGGGGCGCGGGTCTCCGAGGTGACCGGATTGCAGGCCGGCGATCTGCAGATCGGGCTGCGTAACGGCAGGCATGCGCTCGTTACTCTCCGTGGAAAGGGAGGCAAGATCCGCCAATGTCCCCTGTGGCCACGCACCGAGGACATCCTTGCCGAACTCGTTCGGGGACGATCCGACGGTGACGCCGTCTTCCTCAGTCGTCATCGCAAACCCTATACCAGGTTCGGCGTCTATCGCCTCGTCGAGCGATGTGCGGCGCGTGTGCCGCCGCTGGCCGCAAAGGCGATTACGCCGCATGTCGTCCGTCACACAAGTGCCTGCCATCTGCTGCAGGCCGGCGTCGATCTCAACACCATCCGCGCCTGGCTTGGGCATGTCAGCCTCGACACCACCAACATCTACGCCGAAATCGATCTCCAGATGAAGGCGGAGGCGATGGCGCTGTGCGATGCCGGACAGTCGGTGCCGGACCAGCCCTGGAAGGAGGATAAGAGCGTGATCGCGTTCCTGAACGCGCTCTGACTACAGAATATTATGTTGCGGAGAGCGGTGGAGAACCGCTTCGTGCTGAGGGAAAGCCGCGTCTCCGCATCATAATCCGCTGCGCAACATCTTACCGGTTATGTTGACTTCAACATAACCGGTACAGCGGTGTGTGGTCCGCGTATTTCGAGACCAGAACATGGGCGATGGCGCCCTCGGTCGGCAGGCCGCCCTCGATCATCCGAGATGGTGCTCGCCCCTGCGGCCTCCAGTGCCCGCGCCAGCTCCGCCTCCGCCTCGGCAAGGGTTTCGCCATCGGGCCGTTGTCCGGGGTGTATATCCAGCCGGCCGATACCCTCGATTTCCAACCGCGCGCCGTCCGGGATCGAAAACCGTTCGCCGTCCGGGAGCGGTGTTCCATCCATGGAAACACCATCCTCACGGCCGGGTGCATAGGCCATGGCGATCGCGCCGGCCTCAAGATCGCGCGCCCTTCGCAGGACACGCACGGATTCATCCAGCTTGTCGAGGTCTTCGAGCGCCGAGTCAGACAGCTCCGTCCTGGCATCGGCTGACGCCTGCTCGGCGCGCCGGCGCAATTCTTCCGCGCGTTCGATCTTCTCGATCAGCTCATCGCGGTGTCGGGCCGCCGCAGTGGCGGCTTCCGCGATAAGGGTGCGCCGCAACACGTCGGCGGCAGTCTCGGCGCGGGCGAGCACGGATTTATGGGCGTCCTCCGCTTCGGACATTGCGCCTTCGGCAAGGCGAAGTCGTTCCGTCGCCTGTTGCGTCTCGTCCTTCGCGGTTTGATGCGCCGAGGCAGCCTCCGCCATCTCGGAGAGGTCCTTCTCCAGGGCCTTCAAGCGTTCTTCGGCACGCCCTAGCTCGACGCGTTTCGTGTGTTCATGGCTCTTCGCCTTTTCCAGCGACTCGGCATGGCGAGACGCTTCGGCATGCACGGCTTTGGCCTTGGCGAGCCGCGCGTCACGCGCTTCCTGTTCTTCCGGATCCTCCAGATCCGCCAGTTCCCGCCGGAGATCGCGGCGACGATCCAGTTCGGTACGGAGCTGCTGCGACTTCGCGGCAAGTTCCTCGCGCGCGGAACTAAGGGCAGCAACTTCGTCCCGCCAGTGCTTCAGAGGACCGTCAGCCTTTGCGCGGCCCGTGCCGGTCAGGTATCGGTCGAGCTCGCGGCGGCATCGTTCGCGGGCAGCATCCATGCGCCTGCCGCCGGTCATCGCCTCGACCTCGCCCGCGACCGAGGTCAGCAGATCGCGGCGGGCGAGCTGCGCAGCATCGCCGTCGTCGAGCCCGGTGAGCCCCTGGCGGACCCAGAGCAGTCCCGCCGGGCCTCCGTCCCGGGGCGCCTTCAAGGTCTCGGCGATCCAGGCCTCGGCTTCGTCAGCCTGCCCGATCAGCCGGCCGGCCATCTCGATTCGCGCATCGCCGTTGCGCCGGTGGCTCCAGCGTTTCTCGATGCGATAGATGCCGTCGTCGAGTTCGATCTCGACGGCGACGGAGGGATCGCCGCCGACGTGGGGCGCGAGGCTCCGGATTTCCCTGTCCCAGGACGTTCTGGGCTTGAAGAATACCGCGTGCAGCGCATCGAAAACGGTCGACTTGCCGTGCTCGTTGGGCGCGGAGAACACGTTCAACCCGTCGCCGATGCCACCGATTTGTACGGGATCGACGAAGCGCCGGACATTCTCCAGGCGGATCGTTCGGAGTTTCACCGCG
>JAJEBT010000150.1 GCA_022822405.1 Alphaproteobacteria bacterium | reverse complement strand
CGGCAGCGCCGCATCGCCCGGGCGCGTCGAAGGCCGCACGCCGGGCGCTGCCGTTTGCTGCGATCGGGTTGACGTCATGCGCACCGTGGGCCAGACTGCGTGCGATAAAACTCCAAGCGTGCGAATATCGCACAGATGATGGACTCCGATCAAGCCCCTATGCGTGAACGGCTGGCGCCGCGCGGATCGAATCGATCCGCGGGTCGCAGTCGATCGCGCTGCGTGGGCCCATGCCCGGCGTAGGGACGGGCGACATGCCGGTCGTGATCGCCGCCGCCTCCCTGCAGGCTTTCCTGAAAAGTGTGTTCGTGCGGGCCGGGTGCAGCGCCGATGAGGCGACGACGGTCGCGCGGCACTTCGTCCTCTCCGACATGAGCGGACATGTGTCGCACGGCACGATCCGGCTTCCGGTCTACCTGGAGAGACTGCGGGATCGCGAGATCCTCCCCGGCAACCGCGGCGAGGCCGTCGTCGACACCGAGACGCTGCTGGTCCTCGACGGGCACCTGGGATTCGGCCAGGTCGTCGCCGAACATGCCCGAGCAAGCCGGCTACCTCGTGCTCGTCGATGGCGGCGGCCTGCTCGTTGCGCAGGAAGGTGGACTGCACCTCTTCGTGCCCGAGACGGGCGCTCTGACAGCGCTCTACGATGTCAAGGCGGCGATCCCGAGGCAACGCTTCAATGACGGCACCTGCGATCCGCGCGGCCGGCTCTGGATCGGCTCGATTACGATGGAGTGGCCGGTCCGGCAGCCGGTGGGCGCGCTATTCCGCGTCTCCCCGGATGTTGTTCGGCGTGCAATTGTGACCTCGCAGTATCGAGCCACTTCAATTGTTGTTAAGCGTGGAAAAGTGACCCCCTATTGGGGGTGATCGGCGTCCAAAATTGCCCCCCCATGGATTTGGCCCATGAACGCGCCTCGTCGTTGGACGGACGGGGCGAGGGGGAGATGCTTGTAGTGGAGACGATTGCGCGGATTCGTCGGGATCATCTGGTGAAGGGTGTTCCGATCAAGAAGCTGGCCCGGGATTTGAGGGTCTCGAAGAACACGATACGCAAGGTGGTTCGGGGCGATGCGACCTCGCACACCTATGAGCGCAAGATTCAGCCGCTGCCGAAGCTTGGGCCGTGGGTTGAGGCTCTGGAGCGTCTTCTGGAAGAGAATGAGAAGAAGAAGCGGCGTGTTCGCTTGTCGCTTGTGCAGATCTACGAGGACCTTGCGGATGAGGGCTACGAGGGTGGGTACGACGCGGTTCGCCGCTATGCCAAGGCATGGCGTCGTCGGCGTCGGCTGTCTGCATCGTCCCAAGCCTATGTGCCGCTGATTTTCGATCCCGGCGAGGCCTACCAGTTCGACTGGAGCCACGAGTACGCGGTTTTGTTGGGCACGACGACGAAGGTGAAGGCTGCGCACATGCGTCTGTGCCACAGCCGGATGTATCTGGTTCAGATTTATCCCCGCGAGGGTCAGGAGATGGTCTTCGAGGCGCACGAGCAGGCCTTCCGCTTCTTCGGTGGGGTTTGCCAGCGGGGCATCTACGACAACATGAAGACGGCGGTGAACGCGGTCTTCACCGGCAAGAAGCGGGACTACAACCGGCGCTTTCTGGAGATGTGCTCGCACCATCTGATCGAGCCTGTGGCGTGCACGCCCGGTGCTGGCTGGGAGAAGGGGCAGGTTGAGAGGCAGGTGGGCGACCTTCGCGCCCGGCTGTTCGCGCGCAGCCCTCGGGGCTGCTCTTATGCCGAGATCAACGCGTGGCTGATGGATCGGTGCATTGAGGAGGCCAGGAAGCGGCCGCGTCCGGAGATTGCGGGCAAGACGGTGTGGCAGGTGTTCGAGGAGGAGCAGGCCTTCCTGATGGCGTACCGCGGCCCCTTCGACGGCTTCCACGCCACCGAGGCGTCGGTGTCCAAGACCTGCCTGGTGCGCTTCGACAACAACCGATACAGCGTGGAGGCCCGCGCGGTCGGGCAGCCGGTGGATGTACGGGCCTACGCCGATCGGATCGTCATCCGCCAGGACGGCGAGATCGTTGCCGAGCATCCCCGCAGCTTCGGACGCGGCAAGATCGTCTACGAGCCGTGGCACTACGTGTCGATCCTGCAGCGCAAGCCCGGTGCGCTTCGGAACGGCGCCCCCTTCAGGGACTGGACGCTGCCCAGGGCGCTCACGCGTCTGCGGGTCCGGCTGGCGGGTCACGACGACGGGGACCGGCAGTTCGTCACGGTGCTGACGGCGGTGCTGGAGGATGGGTTGGAGGCGGTCGAGGCGGCCTGCGCCGAGGCACTCGGCTGCGGCGCCTGCAGCGCCGATGTGGTGCTCAACATCCTCGCTCGGCGCCGCCAGCCGGCGCCGGCGTCGGACATTCCGACGCCGGAGGGCCTGCAGCTTCGCCACCAGCCGGTGGCCGACTGTCAGCGCTACGACAGCCTGAGGGGGGCCGGTCATGGAGCGTCATGAGCTGCTGGAGATGATGGCCCAGCTGAAACTCGCAGGGATGCGCGCCGCCTACGACGAGATCATCGCCGACGGGCTCAAGCGCCGCCATCCGGTGCAGCAGATCATCGGCGCGCTGCTCAAGGCCGAGATTGCCGACAAGAAGGCGCGTTCCATCAAGTACCAGATGGGGTCTGCCAAGTTGCCGACGGTCAAGGAACTGGCCGACTTCGACTTCGCTGCCTCGCCCGTCAACGAGCCGCTGATCCGGGAGCTCGCCACGGGCGGCTTCCTCGAAGGCCAGCGCAACATCGTGCTCGTCGGCGGAACCGGCACCGGCAAGACCCATCTCGCCGTCGCCATCGCACGGTCTTGCATTCGAAAGAGCGCCCGCGGCCGGTGCTACAACGTCGTCGACCTGGTCAACCACCTCGAGGCCGAGCTCCGCGCCGGGCGCCAGGGCCGCACCGCAGAGCAGCTCGCCCGACGCGACTTCGTCATCCTCGACGAACTCGGCTATCTGCCCTTCGCACAGGCCGGCGGGCAGCTCCTCTTCCACCTCATGAGCCGGCTCTACGAGAGGACATCAACCGTCATCACAACAAACCTCGCCTTCGGCGAGTGGCCGTCCGTCTTCGGCGACCCCAAGATGACCACGGCGCTGCTCGACCGGCTCACCCATCACTGCGAGATCATCGAGACCGGAAACGAGAGCTGGCGCTTCAAAAACCGCTCCTGAACCAGCATCGGAGTAACTGCGGCCCGGTTGCCCCGGTGGGCCAACAGGAACCCCCCACGCGGCTTCGCTCCGCGTAGCGCAAGACGCTACACGAAGCCGCGCGGGTCCCCCCTATTGGCTACCGGGACAACCTCCGCCGTGCCTCTCAGCGGGGTCAGTTTTGCACGCCGATCGGGGGTCCGGATTGAATGCCGATTGACACCGCCGGTCCGAAGAACGACTGGCCGCCTTGGTCATCATCGTCGCGGTCAAACGCCTTGCGGATGCGCTGCAGCATGTACCAAGCGGTTTTCTGCGTGACGTTGATCTCCCGATGCAGCTTCATGCTGGACACGCCTTTCAGCGAAGTCAGATGCAGGTAGATCGCATAGACCCACTTCCGTAGAGGCAGAGGCGAGCGCTCCATGACGGTGCCGGTCTTCACGGAGAAGTAGGAGCGGCAATCGGAGCACCAGTAGGGCATGTACTCGTGCTTGGACTCGCAAGTCCGCTCGCTACCGCAGCGGGGGCAATGGCGGCCATCGGGCCAAATCTTCGCCTCGAACCACTTGCGGGCTGCGTCATCGGTCGGGAATAACTCGGCCATCTGCATGATCGAGACACCTTCGCGATGGGACTTTCCGGGTGCTTTTGCGGTCATCCGCCTGATTCCCTGATTGCCCAGAGAATCTAGCAGGTTACGCCGCGTCTGTCAACGCCGGTATATAATTCCCCAGATATGGGTGCGTCGAGTCAGTCGGGTGAGCCGGCCTCACGAACATCGAGCGCCCGCGCGATGGCCGAACCGATGCGTTCCGCCGCGGCCTCGGTTTCCCTGTCGCTGACGTGGGCATAGCGCAGCGTCATGCTCGGCCGCTTGTGGCCCAGCAAGCGCGAGACGACCGGCAGCGGGATGCCTTGCAACACGGCGTGGCTCGCAAACGTGTGGCGCAAGTCGTGAAGGCGTACGTCCTCGATCCCGGCCTGCCGGCGCACCGAGTACCAGAGCGGCAGGTTGGGCGAGCACGCGCGCTCCGGATCTCGCGGAGAGGGGAATACGAAGGGGCTTTCCGTCTGCGCCTGGCGCTCGACGATGGCGCGTGCCGGCGCGTTCAGGAAGACCTTGCGCGGCCCCGTCTTGCTGTCGGCCAGATTGAGCGTGTCGCCGTCGACCTCACGCCAGCGCAGGTTGACAATCTCACCTTTCCGGCAGCCGGTCAGGAGAAGCAGACGAATGATGTTCGCCTGCCGCCGGCGCGACGCGCGTTGGGACATATAGTCGTCGAGGACCCGGTGCAGGCGAGCGATCTCCTCTCGTGTCAGGAAGCGGGTGAGCGCCGTGCGCGGGTTCGGCTTGACGTCACGGGCGGGGTTCGTCTCGATATGGCCGAGGCCAATGGCGTGGTTCATGATCCGGCGCAAGTCGTCGAGCGCGTGGTTGGCGCCGCCCGGCGCAGTGCGGCTGTAATCGTCGAACCAGCGGTTGACGCGCCTGCGGTCGATGCGATCGAGCGGCAGGTCTCCGAACGTCGGCAGCAGCTGCGTCCTCAGGGAGCCGCGCACGCTCTTTTGCGTCGCCGGCTTGTATCGATCGAAGCACGCCGACTTCCACGGACCGGCGACGAAGCTCGCGAAGGTCGGCGTTTGGCTGCGCGCGATCCTCACCCTGTCGCCGGAACTCTCCGCGACCTTGATCTCCAGGCATTCTCTGCGCGCCTGGGCGACGGTCTTCAACGCTGCCGGTCCGAGCGTGAGGCGCTTCGCGCGACCGCCCACCTTGCCCTGATAGACGTAACCGCGATGCCCTGACGGGCGGACACGGACCCCGAGGTTGGGCATGCGCGTATCCCAGACCGTGTATTCGCGGGTCGCGGGCTTGAGCCTGGCAATGCCGGCATCGGTCAGGCGCGTCTTTCTGGTCCCGGTCATGGCTCAACCTTCCAGAGCCGCGCCGACGGCTTCGACCGCCTCGCGCACCGTCGCATCTGCCCAATGCGTGTACTTCAGGGTGGTTACGGGATGGCGGTGGCCGAGCAGCCGGCCGATGGTGAGCACGGTCTCGCCGTGCATGAGGGCCATGCTGGCGTAAGAGTGGCGCAGATCATGAAGCCTGACGTCGCGCAAGTCGGCTTCCTCGCGGATTTGTCGCCACGCTTCGTCGAGAGCACCATGGCTGAGGGGGCCGTCGATCCGCCGCGAAGGGAACATCCAGCGTGCCGTTTGCGGCAGACCGTCCATGACCGCGCGGGCGGCGGACGATAGCCAGACCGTACGCGGCCCGGTCTTGCTGTCGGGCAGAAACAGCTGGCCCTCGCGCCGGTGGTTCCACTTCAGCGTGCGCACTTCACTCGCACGGCACCCGGTCAGCAACAGCAGCTTGACGATGGCGACCTGTTGCGGACGGTCGGCCTCGAAACGGCGGAGCACTGCTGCCAGGCTGCCTATCTCCGCCTCTGTCAGGAACCGTTCTCGCCCCTTGCGCCGGTAGCGCTTGATGCCCTTGCAGGGATTGCTGCCTTCCGGACGATAGCCGTAGACCTCTGCCTGGCGCATGATGACCGACAGGATCGGAGCGGACCGGTCCGCTGCCGCTGGCGTGGCGTGGAGCGAGGTGAACCACTGCCGCACGTCGGTACTATCGATGTCGGCGATAGGGCGGCCCTTGAAGCGCGGCAGGATGTGGTTGCAGAAATAGTTGCGGCTGACCTTGAGGGTTCCGGGCTTCCAGTTTCTCGCGTAGCGCGTGAAAACCTCGTCGGCGACGGCCTCGAAGAGAACTTCGGAGGCTTCGGGTGCATCGCCGCCTCGCCGGATCGCGGCGAGCATCGCCGCGGCCCGGGCGCGGGCCTCGTCGGCGTTCGCGCTTTCGGCACTGGCGACGGTCTTCCAGACGCGCCGTCCGCCGTGCTGGCTGTGGATGAAGTAGCGTTTCTTGCCCGACGGCCAGATGCGCAGACCGAAGCCCTTCAGGTCCCTGTCGCGCATGTCGTACACGAAATTGCGGGGTTTCAGGGCATCGACCCGGTGTTGATTGAGCTTGATGGCAGGCATGGCCTTTGTCCTCCGAACAGTTGCAGGCGGGGCAGGAGCGGCTCTGAGATCCGCTCCGACCGGCAGTTTCAGGAGAACAAAAGCAACGCTATGTCAGTCGATTAGAACCGAAGGTGCGCGCTAGGGTGTATTCCACTGTCTGACGGAGGAATGCAGATGAGCGGAAAGCGACGTCGGTTTTCAGGGGAGCAGAAGGCGAAGATCGCGCTTGAGGCGCTCCGGGGTGATCGGACGCTTCAGGAGATCGCCGCGCAGTATCAGGTCCATCCGAACCAGGTCGGCGCCTGGAAGCGCCAGGCGATGGAGGGGCTGTCCGAGGTCTTCTCCGGCGGCGGGGAGCGCCGGGCGCGGGATCACGAGAGCGAGGTTCGCGATCTCCACGCCAAGATCGGGGAGTTGATCGTAGAGCGTGATTTTTTGTCACGCGGGTCGGGTCGCTGAGCCGGGCGGAGCGGCGGTCGATGGTGGTGCGCGGCCATCCGGCGCTGAGCTTGAGCCGGCAATGCCGGCTGCTGTCGATCGGGCGGTCTTCGCTCTATTACCAGCCGAAGGGGGAGAGCTCGGAGACGCTGGCGCTGATGCGGCGGATCGACGAGCTGTTCCTGAAGTATCCGTTCTACGGCGCCCGCCAGATGGTTCGGCACCTGCGTCGCGAGGGGGTTCGGATCGGGCGGCGCCGGGCCGCCCGCCTGATGCGCCTGCTGGGTCTTCAGGCGGTCTATCGGGCGCCGCGGACCAGCGCGCCGCACCCCGAGCACCGGGTTTACCCGTATCTGCTGCGGGGTCTGGCG
>JAJEBT010000214.1 GCA_022822405.1 Alphaproteobacteria bacterium | reverse complement strand
GGCGCTTCCGAGCGATCTGATGGCGCACGAGTATGCCCGCTGGCTGGCCTATCCGGTCATGGTGCTGATCAGCATCCCTCTCTACATCTGCGCCTCCGCCAGTACTCCGATCGCTGCGGCGCTGGTTGCCAAGGGGGTCAGTCCTGGCGCGGCGCTGATTTTTCTGATGACTGGACCGGCCACCAACACGGGCACCATCGCCATCATCGTCAGCCGATTCGGCTCCCGCTTCGCATCCATTTACGTCGCCGCCGTCATCGCGGTTACAGTCGTTCTCGGCATCGCCATCGACGCGCTGCTTCTCGCGGCTGGTCTGGCGATTTCCGTGAACCTCGACGCCTCCCATGCGCCGGCTATTCAACTCCTGCAATGGGGCAGCGCTTTGCTCCTCATCGCCCTGATCGTCTGGCGCTTTCAAGCCGGTGCCTTGCGCCGTGGCTACGATGATATGCTACTCAATCTTCGCTTCCGGTCCAGCATGGGCGATCGGGATCTGTCAGCGCGAGACCTCAGCAGTGGCAAGTCTTAACCCGAACTCATGTTAAAGGAGGATTCTATCTATATGAACACGCCGCGAAAAGTACCTAAAATGTCCCTGTCAGAGAGACTTCCCGTTACTGTCCTGTCCGGCTTTCTCGGCGCAGGCAAGACCTCTCTGCTCAACAACATGCTCAACAACCGCGAGGGCATGCGCGTCGCGGTCATCGTCAACGATATGAGCGAGGTCAACATCGACGCGGCGCTCGTTGAGCACGGCGGTGCGGAACTCTCGCGGACCGAGGAGAAGCTGGTCGAGATGTCGAACGGCTGCATCTGCTGCACGCTGCGAGACGACCTGCTCGCCGAGGTCTCACGGCTCGCGCAGGAGAGACGCTTCGACTACCTGCTCATCGAGTCCACTGGGATCTCGGAGCCCATTCCGGTCGCGCAGACCTTCACCTTCGAGGACGAGAACGGTGTGAGCCTGAGTCAGGTTTCGCGCCTCGACACAATGGTCACGGTCGTGGACGCGGCGAGCTTCCTGCGGGACTACAACGCCGCCGAAGCGCTCCAAGACCGCGGTGAGTCGCTGGGCGAAGAAGATCACCGGACGGTGACCGACCTGCTCATCGACCAGATCGAGTTCGCCGACGTCATCGTGCTCAACAAGCTCGATCTCGTGAGCAACGATCAGGCTCGTGAGGTGGAGGCCATCGTGAAAGCGTTCAACCCCGGCGCCAAGATCCGCATGGCGACGCGCGGACAGGTCCCGCTCGAATGCGTGCTCGACACGGGCCTGTTCGACTACGAGAAGGCGGAGAGTTCCGCCGGCTGGATTCGAGAGCTTCAGGGCGAGCACACGCCGGAGACCGAGGAGTACGGGATATCGAGCTTCACCTATCGGACGTCGCAGCCCTTCGACGCCGAGAAGCTGTGGGCGTTCCTGCACGACGACGAGAACTGGCGCGGCGTGCTCCGTTCGAAGGGCTTCTTCTGGGTCGCCGCCGATCATCGGGTCCTCTACGAGTGGGCTCAAGCCGGCGGCGCCATCAACGTGAACCCCACCGGGATGTGGTGGGCGGCCGTGCCTCGCGAACACTGGGAGCACCCCGAGGGTCAGCGACCTGACCAGCGGCCGGACTGGCATCCTCGCTTCGGCGATCGCGCGCAGCAGATCGTCTTCATCGGCCAGCAGATGGACGAGGCGGCGATGCGCTCTCGCCTGGACGCGTGCCTGCTGGACGAGCGCCTGGCCTCGGCCGAGATCAACGCCTGGGCAGATCTCCGGAACCCGTTTCCGGAGCTTGCCGTGGCTGAGGAGTCAGCATGACGGACGCTGCCTTCTCGGTTTTGGCGAAAGGGTCCCTGACATCTCATGGTACCCCTCGGTCATCCGTACTTCACGTGTGCACGTCCTGTAGGGCACTTGGCTCTCCGCGTGAGCCACGAGAGAGCCGAGCCGGCTTCAAACTCTATCAAGAGCTTCGCGCGACGTTCCATGAGAGCCCATTGGGCCACCATGTGGAGGTCAGGCCCGCCGAGTGCCTCAGCCTATGCCCGCGCCCCTGCGGCATCGCGCTCTCGTCGCCCGGGGCGTGGAGCTACCTCTTCGGGGATCAGCACCCGGGCGAGAGCGCAGGTGACATCTTGGAGTGCGTTTCGCTCTACATCGGTACCGGAGACGGGTTCATGCCGCGGGAGCGACGTCCGAAGCTCCTTCGCGCAAGCATACTGGGGCGTGTGCCGCCATTCGAGAGGGGGCGCCGGTGCACCTAGCAGAAGGCATGCATCGGCTTAGCCGAGCCGTCGCGGGGTCTGCCCTCCGATCGCGAAACAATCATCAGTCGAAATAATTCGGCGCAACAGGAGGAACCCATGACGTTTCGAGTTACAATCCTCACACTTTGTTCGAGCCTGATACTGGCGACGCCCGTTCTCACACAGGGCGAGAAACCGCGGCCAATGGTCGAAGGACCGCACGGCGCCTTCGCTGATTCCCCTGGACTCAACCTAAAATCCAACCGTGACCGGATCACGCGCTATCGCCGCCAGCAGATGCGCGCGATATCGGGCAACTACCGCTCGATCGAGGCGGTCATCCGCTACAAGGCGCCCTTTGTCGACGAACTGAATGGTCACGCCGACGCACTGCTCGACCTCGCGCGGCGTATTCCCAAAATGTTCGTCAAGGGAACCGAGATGGCGCCGGACAAATGGGGCGCCAAGCCGGCGGTATGGGCGGAGCCGTCGAAGTTCAAATTGCATTACGAGGGATTCGAGCGGAGCATCGGCAATCTCAAGTCCGCCATCGACGCCGGCGACCCCGCTGAAATGGAACGGCGGTTGTTCCTGGTACGGCATGAATGCCTGGCCTGCCACAAAGAGTTCCGTGTACGAAGGCGCCGGTGAAGCCGACGCCACGACCCAAGCAAGGGGTGAAAGCCGCGCGTCGACGTTAACACCGGGCCAGACCCCACCATCCCGATTCTCACCATTCATGACGTCGCCCTGTTTCCCGACAGGGCAAGCAGTGTCGGAAGTTCTTTAGAGTACGGCCTGAGTAGTGAATTTTTCACGAGTCTTGGACATGGCTCTAAGCTAGCGTCTGTGTGAAACTGCGAGGGCATTCCGGCGAAGGAGGTCACCGATCTTCCCAAGGATTGACGAGGTCAACGTCGACGCCGTGGAAATCAGTAATGTTGCGAGTGGCCAACGCGAGGTCGTGGGCCTTCGCCGTTCCCGCTATGAGAGCGTCGCCTAGGTCCAGCGTATGTCCTGAGCGCTGGGCCAAGGCCCGGAACCGGGCCGCCCACTCCGCGCCCGTCCGGTCCAGGGGCAGGATTCGGTCCTCATACTCGGTCGTCAAACGCAGTAGATCGGCCTCCAGGCCGGACCGCCGTCGTCCTTGCGGCAACCGCCGCACGCCATATTCCAACTCATGCACCACGATCGAAGACAGCCATAGGTCGTCATGTTCCGCCAGAAAAGTCACCACACATACATCCGGCACTCTGCGCATGGTCTCCGAGATCACGTTCGTGTCCAGGAGATACCCACTCATTCGTCATCCTCGCCACTGAACGGAACCTCCCGAGCGGAACGACGTTCGGGAACTTCAAGCTCTACCCCACGCGGCATGTTCTCGATCAACCACTTGCCAAGGGGCTTGCGAGGATCGGCCTTGTTGTCCCATTCATCCGCGGGCACGACGACGAACGACCGCCGGGTCCCTATATGTTGCGGCCCCTCCGACTGGGCGAGCCGCAGGATCTCGGAGAGGTGCGCCTTCGCCTCCGCCACAGTCCAAACACGCCGCGGTCCGGTCCTTGTCACGGACAAACCTCCTCGGATCAAGACTATCAGCTAACTAGTCCAGTATAGACCAGGTGGCTGACTGCGGCAATGGAGCACCAGTATATACCCGACAACCTCGCCAACAACACGATTTCCCTGTGCTCCAGAAGGCAGCGTAACTTCTATGCCCTTGCTTCCCAAAGCAGCCGAAGCGGGACCGCGTAGAGCCCGTCGCCGTGACCGACACACATCTCCCCGTCGTACAACACGGCCCCACCGGCAAAGCGGTTGCCCGTGGCGGCCTTCAGTTTGCGCAGGCCGCGGAAGTCCGCCGCGGTCACGGTCGCTCCAGCCTTCACCTCCACGCCCGCGACCGCCCGGGCACCGCGCTCGACGACGATGTCCACCTCGATTTTGTCTTTATCGCGGTAGTGGAAGAACGTGAAAAGATCATCGTGCCAACCCGCTTGCCGCCTCAACTCCTGAAACACGAACGTTTCGAGAAGCTGACCCAGCAGGCCACGGTCAACCGCAAGGCCGGCAGCATCCACACCAAGGAGTGCGCAAGCCAGGCCCGTGTCGCCCAGATGCAGTTTCGGTGTCTTGACCAACCGGCTGACGCGATTGCTGTGCCATGGCGGCAGCCTCTCCAACAGGAAGGCTCGTTCGAGCAGCACGATGTACTCCTGGATGGTCGGCCTGCTGACCTGGAACGGTGCCGCCAAGTCACTCACGTTGAACAACCCCGCCGTTTGCGCAGCCGACAGGGCCAGCAGCCTCGGTAGCACATCCAGCGCGCGGATGCGGGCCAGATCCCGCACGTCCCGCTGGACCTGCGCATCGAGATAGTTGCGATACCAGTTTGCGCGCCGGCGTCCGGGCGGCCGTGCGAGAGCCGCGGGATACCCGCCGGCAGCGACACGTTCGCACAACTGCCTCCCCAACCGTTCCGTCCGCTGGATCTTGAACCCGCGGCCGAACAGGGCATCCAGGAAGCCGGACGATCGATCCACGGCGGCCAAGTCCGAAGACAGCCGACTCGCAATTTCATCCTGCGCCAGCGGGTGCAGACGGATCACCTCCACACGACCGGCCAGCGAATCCTGGATCGTCGGAACCCGCAATACGTCGGCCGAACCCGTCAAGACGAAACGACCCGGCACCCGGTTCCGGTCCACCTCCATCTTCAGAGCGGTGAAGAGCGCGGGTACGCGCTGCACCTCGTCCAGGATGACCTTCTCTGGCAGATCTCCGACGAAGCCCATCGGATCCGCTTCCGCCCCGCCACGCGCCACGTCGTCGTCGAAGCTGACATACGTGTAGCCGCGGTTCCTTGCGGTCAAGACGCTCAATGGCCGACCTCCCCAAAGCAAGCGATCGCCCCCCCGGGTCAGATGGTCCGGTGCACATACAATTTGCGCCAGTGTCGTCTTGCCGCATTGACGCGGACCCTGGATCAGAACTACGGGCGAATCCGCAAGCGCCTCGGTCAAGCGGCCCTCGATGTAACGCGGATAGAATGCCGTATCAGCCATCGGCTGATTGTAACTTCAGAGGTCGGCTGATTGCAACTTTAGCATTCGGCTGATTGCAACCTTATGGTCGGCCATTTGAAGAGTTGGTGGTTGCAGATGATGTTGGTGTCGAGGAGATAACGGATCACAGATCGACCTTGCGACCAGTCTCGAAGGGACGGGGAGGAAGGACGTCAGATCCGACCAGTGGGGACCGTCGCAAGGCCTGAAGGATTCCACCTCTCCGGGGCGATTCACCCGCGATGCAACGGTTGACCGCGGTCCGCAGGCGGTCCGCCTCGGGTCCTTCTTCCGCCAAGCACTTGGCCACCGAACGAATCAGCTCACGGTCGGTCTTACGCCCGAGCACCTCGAAACGGACCATGCCGCGTTCGGCCAGACGCTCACGGTATTGATCGATGGCACGTCTCTCAGACGTGTTGCTCATGGCATACCTCCAGAATATTCCAGAATATCACCAGTAAACTACCCGGCGACAGTCTGGATAGCACGAGCACGATGGCTTCGAGAAAGGAGTACAGGACTCACGCGACCCAGCCCGCGGACAGCACCTCTGCCTGCTCCAGCACGGTCTGGGTCGCCTTCTCCTGCTTGTCGGGCGGGTAGCCGTGCTTGCGGAGAATCCGCTTGACCAGCACCCGGAGCTGGGCGCGCACGTTTTCGCGGAGCGTCCAGTCGATGGTGACGTTGTTCCGAACCGTCTCCACCAACTCTCGAGCGATGGTGCGCAGCGTCTCGTCGCCGAGGACATGGACGGCGCTGTCGTTGGTCTCCAGAGCGTCGTAGAAGGCCAGCTCGTCTTCGGACAGGCCCAGTTCCTCGCCCCGGGCGTTGGCTTCGCGCATGTCCTTGGCGAGTTGGATCAATTCCTCGATCACCTGCGCGGCCTCGATAGCGCGGTTCTGGTAGCGCAGCAGGGTCTGTTCCAGCATCTCGGCGAAGGACCGCGCCTGGACGACGTTTTTGCGACGGCGCTGCGCGACCTCGCCCTTGAGGAGCTTCTGCAACAGCTCGACCGCAAGATTCCGCTGGGGCATGCCGCGCACCTCGGCCAGGAACTGGTCCGACAGGATCGAGATGTCCGGCTTCTCCAGGCCGGCCGCGGCAAAGATATCGATCACGCCCTCCGAGGCCACCGCGCGGGAAATGATCTGACGCACGGCATGGTCGAGATCCTCCTCGGCACGCGTGTCCGAGGGCGCACGCTTGACCAACACGGCCTGAACCGCCTGGAAGAACGCCACGTCGTCGCGGATGCGGATCGTCTCCTCATGGGGAACGGCCAGGGCGAAGGCTTGGGAAAGCTCACGCACCGACCGGACGCAGCGGTCCTTGCCGTTCTCCTGGGCGAGGATATGCTCCTGAGCGGCGGGCAGCAGCGTCAACCGTTCCGCCGGCGTGCCGGTGGTCCACTTGGACCGGTCGAAGCCGTGGAACAAGCCGCAGCAGATCTCGTACTTCTCGAGCATGACAGCAACGGCGTCCGACTGATCGAGCGCCGTTTGGCCGGTGCCGCCGCTCTCGGTGTAGGTGGTCAGGGCGCGCTTCAATTCGTGGGCGAGGCCAAGGTAGTCCACCACGAGACCGCCCGGCTTGTCCTTGAACACCCGGTTGACCCGTGCGATGGCCTGCATGAGCCCGTGGCCGCGCATGGGCTTGTCCACGTACATGGTGTGGAGGCTCGGGGCGTCGAAACCCGTGAGCCACATGTCTCGTACCAGCACCATGCGTAGCGAATCGTCCGGGTCGCGGAACCGGCTCGCCAACGACTCGCGCCGCTGCTTGTTGCGGATGTGCGGCTGCCAGTCCGGCGGGTCGGAAGCAGCACCGGTCATAACAACCTTGAGCATTCCCCTGCCGTCGTCCGCGTCATGCCAATCCGGGCGCAGCCGCACCAGTTCACGGTAGAGGTCGATGCAGATGCGCCGGCTCATGCACACCACCATGGCCTTGCCGTCAAGAGCCTGCAGGCGCTCCTCGAAATGCGAGACGATATCCTGGGCCACAAGCGCAAGGCGCTGTTCCGCGCCGACAACGGCCTCAAGCTGCGCCCACTTGGTTTTGAGCTTCTCCTTCCGCTCTACCTCTTCCCCTTCGGTGGCCTCCTCGAAGTCGGGATCGATGCTCGGCTTCTCACTCTCGTCGAGTGACAGCCTGGCAAGCCGGCTCTCGTAGTAGATGGGCACGGTCGCCTTGTCTTCAACGGCCCGCTGGATGTCGTAGATGCTGATGTAGTCGCCGAACACTGCCCTTGTGTTGGCGTCCTGCAACTCAATCGGCGTGCCGGTGAAGCCCACGAAGGACGCGTTGGGCAGGGCGTCCCGCATGTGGCGCGCGTAGCCGTCGATGAAGTCGTACTGGCTCCGGTGCGCCTCGTCGGCGATGACCACGACGTTGCGCCGCTCAGAAAGGACGGGGTGCGCGTCGCCCTTCTCGTCCGGGAAGAACTTCTGAATGGTGGTGAACACCACGCCGCCCACGTCCACCGCGAGTCTGGCGCGCAGGTCCGCCCGGCTCTCGGCCTGCGCCGGCGGCTGGCGCAACAGCTCATGGCAGCGCGCGAACGTGCCGAAAAGCTGATCGTCGAGATCGTTGCGGTCGGTCAGCACCACCACCGTCGGGTTGGCCATGGCCGGCTCGCGGATGATGCGGCCGGCGTAGAAGGCCATGCTCAGGCTCTTGCCCGACCCCTGCGTGTGCCAGACCACCCCGATGCGTCGGTCGCCCGGGGCGCCTCCGGGCTTGCGGCCCGACTCGTAGACGCCCGCCGGATCGACGACCTGCTCGGCGGCCTGCTTCAACTCCGCCGCCCGGAGCGTCTCTGCGATGGCCACCTGCACCGCGTGAAACTGGTGGTAGCCCGCCATCTTCTTGGCCAGCGCGCCGCTGCCGTCGTCCTCGAATACGATGAAGTCCCGCACCAGAGCGAGGAAACGGCGCGGCTCACAGACCCCCGCGAGCATCACCTGCAACTGCGGCAGATGGGGATCGGCCAGGGTCTCTCCCGAGATCGTCCGCCACGGCTTGAACCACTCCTGCCCGGAGGTGAGCGTGCCGATGCGCGCTTCGACCCCGTCCGACACGATCAGGGCCGCATTCATGGCGAACAGACCCGGCAACTCCGCCTTGTAGGTCTGAAGCTGCTGCCAAGCGGTCCAGACCGTCGCATCCTCGTCCGCCGGGTTCTTGAGCTCCATCACGGCGAGCGGCAGTCCGTTGACGAAGAGCACCACGTCAGGGCGGCGTTCGTGCTTGTTCTCCACCACCGTGAATTGGTTCACCGCGAGCCAGTCGTTTGCGGCCGGAGCGTCGTAGTCCAGCACCCGCGCCTGCCCGCCCCGGACCGCACCGTCGTACGCGCGGTATTCCACCGTCACGCCATCTACGACCATGCGATGAAAAGCGCGGTTGCGTGCCTCCAGCGTCGCGCCCTCCGGCAGCGTCAGCCGGCGGAAGGCATCGTCAAGGGCATCCGCGGGGAGTTCGGGGTTCAGTCGGCCGAGGGCATCCCTCAGACGGCGCTCCAGCACCACCTGCCCGTAGCCGGAACGCTCCGCACCCGGAGCGTCGGGGGCAATGTCGGGACCGTGGGCGACCCTCCAGCCGAGGGTCTCAAGCCAGGAAAGGGCGGCGTCTTCGACGGTGGATTCGGTGAAGGAAGCCACGTACTACGCCGCCAGGAGGATTCGTTCAAATTCGTCGGGCCGCGACCAGCGGGCGACTACGGACTGCTGCTCCACCAAGCTGAAGTCTTCCTCCCGCCATACGTCTTCCGTGTCGTCGAAAAGCGAGACGAACGCCAAGTGCGGTTGACTGACCCTCAAGTGGCTGAGATCGACACATCCTGCCAGGACGTGTTCGGCGACGCGGCGCGCCGCCCCACGTGAACCGGTGCTCAACAGGAAGACAAAGGCGGTTCGATCATTGGTGCGGGTCTGGTAGTCGATGGTCCAGTTTCTTCCCGATCTCCCGTGGCAGTTTACGGCACGGTCAAAGGACATCTCCTTTTCCCCCAGCCAATCGGCCACTTCGTCGGCCACCGTTTCCACAGCACGGGCGCGCAACGTGAACCACAGGTCAGCGACGCGCACCACGGCCTGCGCCACACGCAAAACCGCATCCCCAACCACCTCGGCGCCGTCCGGCCGGAGCATAAGCTGGCCACGGTGTAATTCCACACCCAAGGTCTGGCACGTATCCTCCACCATCCGGTTCTGTTTGGGCGAACGTCGGGCACTCGCGGATTGTATGCGCAACCACCCCAACGCCTTTCCGAAATCCGTGACGTGGCACTGCCCCGCTCGCTCCACGACAAAGACGTCGACGATGCCGCCGTCGGGATACATAAGCGGGGTCCGCACCCGTACACCCTCCCGCCGGGCAGGCGTGCACTCGAAAAGAGCCGGAAGCGACCGACCAACTGAAGCGCATAGCTCATCAGGATTCATGGCCACAGTTCCTCCTGGACCTCCGGCGTATCCATGTGCCCACTATGGCGAATTTTCGCCTCCGTGCAGAACTGCTCCCAAACTTCCACCCGGTCGGTCCCAAGACGCCGTGATATCCTCCGGCACGTAGGCTTGCTTGTCGCGAAACCCATCTGTCCACCGATGTTTATGCTTCTCGCCAATGCGATTGCAATCCAGATTGTGGTGATCGGCACCGAGATCCAGCGCAAAAATTCGCCCAGCAGCTCGATGGATGAGGGCGTAACTGAGGGTGCCGACGACCGAAGTGTAACGACCGACCACGAACAGCGGATAACCAGCCTCCGATGCGACCGCTGCTCGGAACTCGCGAGCGGGAGAATGGTCTTCGTCATCCCGCCAGATCAGATCTTGGGCGACTTCCTTGGTGTCGTCGGAAAGGATGCCTTCAAACTCCTGCTGGGTGATAGTCATCTTGGGAGTTACCGAGTCGGCTATCTTATCCCCATTTGGCTGATATACGACCGAAACGCTTTTTCCGCTGCTACGATGCTTCTCTCGCAATCGCCTGCCGTATCCCCGAAAAGCCCGGAAGTAACGAATGTCGATTCATCTTGCATTTTCGAAAGCGATTCCTTGATCTCCGCTATGATGTATTCCCTATTTGGATGCCGGTAGATGAACGCACCGACAGGAGCCCAATTCCAACCGTCATGTATGTGACGCGTGTAGCCTAGGGCCATCAGTATTTCGAGCTTGTCGAAGACCAAGTTGTAGTTCTCGTCATCTGGAATGATTCGCTCAACGTACGGCCGTAGCGTGTCGTGAATCCAATCGCTTAAGGGAACGTAGCGTCTCTCCATACCGTCCAAAAGCACCATCTTCCCTCTGTCCGCGCAGGACGCTGGAAGGACACTAACCGCCGGCACTTGGCCCCTATGTCCGTCGTGAAGGCTCACGGCGAAGAGACGTCCCACGAAGCGTAGTCGGTCTGCCGCGAGTGCACTCAATCCCAACACGTAAAACAGCAGCGTTGCCGGATAGCGCTGTAACTCCAGCCAGACAGTATACCCCCCACTCAAGGTAGCTGAATCCAAGTGCTGCAGTGCCCGTTCCCATACCATACAGTGCTCTTCTTCAGCCCAGAAGCCGCCAACCGTCGCCATTGCCAGCAAAGTCGCGCACGCTGCCTCATAACGGCGTACCCGAGCGGTGACGGACTTCCCGTCCGGCGTTGGCCCACCTTCTACGGCGAACTCTTTTCCGGATGTAGCCTCGACAACTCGCTCAACCGCTCCGTCGACCAGATCTGAAAATTGAATCCGGTAGCGCGGTTCGGGAAGGTAGCGCTTCAGGCTTGCGACTGCTGCCTCGGTGGACAGTGGATGAGGCGTCGAGAAATCTTCAATGGACCTGACATGCTCGGCCACGGCGCCGAAGAAGGAGTCAGCATCTTCGATGCGGATCACTTCGGCTCCACGATGACCAATGAGTCGTTGGGCTTGTTCTCCGGGCTCGCCTCGCACCCCCCAGTAGGTAGTGAACCGCCGTGAGGGGGCGCGCTCAAGTGCCGATCGTAGCGCGACGTCCCACTCGGCCGACCAACCGCATACGACAAGGCCGAACTCATCGAAGATGCGGTCCAATAGACGGTCGACCTCGGGAGGGTACTCGGCGAGCTCGGCCGGTGTGTTCCTTATGCGAGTGTCAAGGTAATCCCCGTGGACCTTGAAGACGCAGCAATCCGTGTGGATCAACGGGAGCGCTCCCAC
>JAJEBT010000196.1 GCA_022822405.1 Alphaproteobacteria bacterium | reverse complement strand
CGTCTCAGTGCTCCCGCTCGACCACCCCCAGGGAGCGCGAGACCCACGCCTCGAACTTCCTCAACCAGGCGGCCGTGGGAATCGAGATGATCAGGAACAGGAACCCCACCATGGAGTACGGCTCCAGATACCGGTAGGTCTCGGCACCCGGCGCATTCGCCGTGTGCATGAGCTCGGCGACCCCGATGGTCGACAGCATCGGCTCGACCAGCAGGTTGGACGCCGGTGGCAGCAGGATCGGGAACGCCTGCGGGACGTGGCCAAGCCGAACCGGCATACCCGCGCCAGCCACACGCTGTCGGCGACATCGCTCTTGCGCCCCTTGATCTGTCGTTCATTATGCTTCGCCTCTGCAAGTTGTTGAAATGATTGAAAACCGGCCGTCACTTATGGCGCGACACGGACGTTTTCAGCCTCGAATTGCTTCCTTCGCACCGCAGTCGATCACCTCGTTGCACACCTCGCTTCCTAACCCTCTGAAAACATTGAATGCTGCTTCTCATCGCGGTTCCGACACGGGCGACCTGTGCGTTGCGCCCGGCAGGCCTCGATCACCCTCGGGTCCTCCATATCGGACGCGCGGATCCGCCACGGCGCCTGTGGCACCGCCTGCTCGGCAGCAACAATGCCACCGTCGATCAAACGGCGGATTGCATGGTTGGTGACGCCGAGCTTCTCTGCGGCTTGCGACATCGTGAGCCAGCCTTCGTTCGCCGTCTCCGAACGCTCGGCGCCGATGCGAAATCTCGAGCGCGTGGTGACGATGCGTCGTGCGGTCCAGGTATTTCCCTGCCCCGTGCGTATCCCCATGCGGTTGAGCGTGGCGGCGATCTCAGCGTCGGACCACGGGCCGGTCATGCTCGCGATCACCTTGAGCGCGTCATCGGACGTGCGAGTGTGGGCTCCACTCTCTTGCTTCGTGATGCGCAGATGTGAGTGCCGGCCGCCATGCCAATGGATCACCAAGGTGATTTCACGCGCGGCTTCGTCGATGCCGGCGATGATGTCCTCAATCGCGCTGCGCAACAGCCTCTGGCGTGCTCGCATGGTAGTGCCGGGTGCGCTCCATGCTGCCTCGAGGTCGTCGGCAAGAGCCGTGAAATCCACCGCCTCCGCACAGCTCGCCGGGGGTTGTGCAAGACGCGCCTCAAAATCCGCAACGCGCCGCTCCGCTTCCTCCCAAATCTTCTCGAGACGCGCCGCGATCAGGCGGTTGTCGGGATCGCAGGCTGCGTAACGACGCTCGGCAAGTGAAGCCTCGTAGCGCGCCTGCTCCAGTTCAAGCTCCATCAACCGGCGGCCTTCGCGGTGCTCCTCCATCGTCTGTCTCTCCGCCTCCAAGGCCGCTTCAATCGCCAGCGGCGAGACCGCCCGGAGGACTGCGCCGGTGACCGCCGCCTCGACACCGACGCTTCCGAAACTCACGCAACGCGCCCGGCCTTCCTTTGTGGCACTACGGCATGCGTAGGTTGGTGCAGACGTTCGGCCTCCGTAAGACACGTGCAGACGACGCCCACATTGCGCGCAGGAAAGCAACCCCGCGAGAAGGGCCCGACCGCCGCGCCCTGACTTGGGCCTGCCAGTCTGCCCGAAGTTGTTCGCTGCCAGTTGCTCCTGGTTGCGTTCGAACTCCTCCCATTGAATGTAGCCTGCATGGTGCTCCCTGATCAGAACGTTCCAGTGCTCAAGAGGCTTGGGGTGGCCATAGCTCTTGCGCAGACGCCCGTCGACCTGTGACGTGCGCGGGCCTGTCTTGCCGTAGGCATACGCGCCGGCATAGAACGGGTTCTTCAGCACTGACATGACGTTGTAGTACCGGATCGGGTGCCATTCGAAGCTGGCTCCTTTGCGACGAGCGGACGGTCCGGGAAAGTGGAACTCGTCCTTCTTCATCGACAACAACACCTGGCGGGCGCTGCCCAGTTTGCGAAAGCGCGCAAAGACTTCCCGGATCGTCGACTGGAGCAGTTCGTTGGGGTCGAAATCGAGGCCCTCTTCGCGATCCCATATGAATCCTGGCGGCACCGCAAGGCGCAACTCGCCGCGCCGCGCCTTGGCCTGGGCGGCTTCGGACATGCGATGGTGCAGTTGGCTGAGCTCAAACGCCGCGAATGTGCCCTGCAGTCCCAGCAGGAGTCGGTCGTTGGGCAGGGTCGGATCGTAGGCCTGCTTGAGGTCGATGATCCGGGCGCCGACGAAGCCGCAAACTTCGAGCAACTGCTCCCAATCGCGGCCGTTTCGAGCCAATCGAGTCGCGTCGAGGCACAGCACCGCGCCGACCTTGTTCTCGTACATCATCGCAACCAGCCGATCGAAGCCGGGGCGATCTGCCGCGCCGCTGGCCGTGCGCCCGAGATCGTCATCGATCACCTCGATGTCCCGGAAGCCCCGGTCGCGCGCCACCTCGACAAGTTCGTATTGCCGCCGTTGGCTCTCCTGATTGTTGACCACCTGCATCGAGTTCGACTGACGGACGTAAACCACCGCCTTGCGGGCAAGCACGGCGGCGGGGAGATCAGTGCTCCTCATCGCCGTTCTCCTTCCTCGCAGGGTCGCTCGCCTCCATCAAAATCCTGGCCAGACATGCAATCGTGTACTTGCGTTGGGGCGGGTCCAGATCCTGAAGAATCGGGGGCTCGAACATCAGTGCGATCTGGCGCGGCGGTGGCGAAACGGTCAACTGCGAACGCTTCATCGGTCTCCTCCCGGGAATGGCTCGTGCCTTCCCGGGACTTTCTTCTGAAGCCCGAAGCAGTCAACAGGGCGTGAAGCTCTGCCAGCGCTGAGACTGAGAGAACAGGGTCACCCAACTCCATGCCGGCACACGTGACCGGATCCAGCATCCAGACCGGAATCTGCGAAACCGTTCCTTGCGGACCTTCGACACGAACCCACTGTCCAGAGACGCGCTGATGGCACGCGACTACTCGAACCGGGCATCCGTGAAAAGCGTGCCACCGATAGTGAACCTCTACAGCCTGCCCGATACGGGCACAATGAGAGGGAGTTGTTGAGCTGTTTGACCTGGCGGGCGTCGACCAGGGTTGCGCGAATCCCGGCCGCCTCCAGCGCTTCGAACGGCGCCAGCCAGTAGATGCCGGTGCCTTCCATCACCACCCCATCCGGTCAGCCGCGTCACCCCACTTTCATGCCACGGGGCGGCTGACAACGCGCGGACCATGACCGTTTGGCCCGGCGTGACCGGACCGAGCGTTCGTCAGCCGACTGCAGCCCGTGGCGGCGCTTCGTCGCCGTCCGCGTCCTCGACCGC
>JAJEBT010000147.1 GCA_022822405.1 Alphaproteobacteria bacterium | reverse complement strand
AGGCAGGCGTCAGGGTCAGGTGTTCTCCGTCCCAGAAGCCCGCATGGTTGCGGGCGTGATCGTCGCTGTTGCCGCACAGGATGTTGAACGCGAGCCGTCCGTACAGCTCGTGCAACGTCGCCTTCGGCGAGATGAAGCGGTGCCGGACGATTTCCGCGAGGTCTTCATAGCTGGCGTAACGCGCCATCATTTCGTCGAGACCGAACAGCGTCAGCGCCGAGACCATCGCCTTGCGCGTCCAGCCGTCTTTCGCCTTTGAGCGGTCGAAACGCTCGACCAGCAGTACGTCCTTGCCGGCGACATGCGCAAGACGCACGGGAGCGACGTTGAGCCCTGCCTTGGCCGCAAGGCGCATGGCGACATATTCGGCCTTCACCACGTTGTAGGTGTCGGTCGAAGACGAGAACTTGGCGATCGTCTTCGTGTCGCCGTCCCGGATCATCGCCTTCGGGCGCGCGCCGCCGAGCGACGTACCGTGGAACAGCGCCCGATCGAGATCGGGCGTCAGCGGTTCGCCTTTCTCGACTTTCTCTGCGGCGCTCTGAAGTTCTTCGAGCGTCGCGGTTCGAGCGTCGCGCGGCATGTACTCGGAAGGGGAGTGCTGGAAGTCCAGAGCGCCGATGCGGTCGGAGCCGGACTCCAGTAGATAGGTCAGCTCGTCGAGCGAAGCGGTGTCGACATCCTTGCCCTTGCGTCCGAAGGTCCGGTTCAGGATGACGCGACGGCCCCACGCATCGGGCGCGGCGTCGCGCAGGCATCCGGCCATGCTCAGCCCGGTTTCGGGCGCGATCGCTCCGCTGCGCAGCGGCAGTTCCGGCTCGTAGATCGGAACGCGGTCATTGCGGTCCAGATAGCTCTGACCGTAATTGAAGATCAGCCGTTCGCCGGCCCGCCCGATGCGGCCGGCGACAACCGGTGCCGTTGCGCCGGGCAGCCATATCCAGACGTAGGCTTCATCCGGCGCTTTCGTGTCGGGTCGATCAGAAGTCATCTTTCACCCTCGACGTTCCCGTGCGGACGGATTGCGGCAGCAGGGTGAGCTTGTCGCGTTCCATCGACAGATGGCGCGTCAGCGTTGTCGGTTCGGCTTCGAACAGGCGCAGCCCGACAATCGCGGCCACCTCGAAGGCCGCGCCGATGGAAGAGCCCATTTCGCCTTTCTCGATGCGGTGCACGAGGCCGCGCGAAACCCCGGCGCGTTCGGCGACATCGGCGACTGTGAGGTCGCGTTCGATGCGCGCGGTGCGGATCATCAGCCCGAAAAGCTCCGCGGCTTCGCGGGAATAGCGGGAATAGCTTCTGTGTGCGGGTTTCGCCATTGTTCCGTTTGCTCCATAAATAGGTCACAAAAAGGTACCATGCCTCATTTATGGAGCATTCGAACAGATCTCAAGCGAGTCGGAAAGCTTGCGTTCCACAAATCGATCGTGAAATACATCTATGATCCGTTTATAGAACATAATTTTGGAGTCCAGCCACCATACAAAGCCTGTGTTGGCTCAAAGCCGAATGGCGCTTCGCGCAAAAGAGCGTGAAAGCATGTGGGTTCCGGTGCAGGGATACGGCATGGAAAGGCGCGGATGAATCGGGCGTCGCGGGTTCTGGCCGCTGGCGCTGCTCTGGCAGCTGACCGGGGTCGTGGCTCAGGCGGCGATGCGGTTCGGGCCGGACGCGGTCGCGGTGGGGCGGCTGGGGCCGTTGCTGGCACCGGTGGCGATGTAGGGGGTGTCCCTGGCGCCGTTCGCACCCTGCGGCCTGTCGCTCGCGCTCGGCGGGCGGGCGGCGGCGGTCCGGAGGATGTCGCGCCGGTCGGTGGCCGGCAGCGACAGGAAGGCGTCAGCCACGGGCGGCGGCCCCCGCGTCGAGCGCATCGGCCATCCAGGCCGGCATGTCGGCCGAGCGGAGCCTGGCGAACGCTTCCGGGCCGATCGCGGCTTCGATCCTGGCGACCGCCTCCGGCGTCGCGTTGTCCTTGCCGAGATACCACAGCGCCGCCAGCGCGAGGCCGGCCGGCTCGCCGGCGAACTGGAGCCGGCGGCGGTTCGAGGTGTGGATCATCCGGACCGTGGTGCTGCCGATCCGGATCGGGCGGCTCGAAGCGCTGGTATGGTACACGGGCTCCATCGGCGCCTGGGTGCTGAGCCCGAGGCGGCAGGCGGCCTCGGCGCCGTGGACCTGGACGGTCTCGCCGTTGTCCCGGAAGATGGCCCGGACTACCTCGGCGACGCCCGGATGCACGTTACCGACGAAACGGCTCTTTCTGGGCCGGACGAAGACGCCCCGCGAGAGCCGCTCGATGCCGCCGTCCGCGACGATGCGCGCGAGCGCCCGGTCGACGGCGCCGCGCGAACCCAGGGCGGCGAAGCGCGAGGTCGTGAACGGCCGGCCCCTCGGGAACTTGCGGATGTCGGCCCTGATGGCTTCCGCGACGGACATGGCGGGTTTCCCTATGTCCGAAAAAATAAGTGCTTTACCAACATAATTCAAGAGCCGCGGCAGCGCTGCTAACGGCGGTCGGCGGGCCAGCCGCGCAGTTCACGCGTCAACAGGCAGGCGATCTCGGACAGCCGGTGCAGACGGCTGCGGTCCACCGGCAGCCGGGCATCCAGGGCCGGCGACGTCATCCGCTCGTCATTGGTATAGAGGTCGAGGGTGCCGGGAATTGCCATTCGCGGAACATCCCCTATTCCGCTGCTTGCTCCACGCGGCGTGCAGGCGTAATTTCGGCCCTTGTCCAGGCAGATTGCGGCTCGCGCGGACTCTTCCGTCGAGTCTCCAAGTCGGTGCAGCTTCGCCATCCCACGCTGCTCACCGGCGAGCAATACGCTGCCACCCAGGCGTGGCGCGGCGCACGGCTTGAACGGTGCCCGAACCATCCGGACGGCGGCTGCTCGTTCGCACGGCACGGCACTTATACCCGCAAGACGCCGCGCAACATACGCGTCGCCCGCTGGTACTGCCGGGAGAGCCATACCACCTTCAACCTGCTGCCCGACTGCCTGGCGGCACGTCTGCCTGGAACCCTCGACACGCTGGAAAAGGTCGTCGCCCATGCCGAGCAATCGGAGAGTCTGACCGCGGCGGCCAAGGCGCTACGCCGCGACGCCGTCGACCTTCCGGGCGCCATCCGCTGGGTCCGGCGCCGGATACGGCTCGTTCATCGGCTTCTCGCCACCGTCCCCGATCTGCACCCCGAACGGCGCCGGCCCCGCGCCAAGAAAATCACCGCCCTTCGCGCTCGCCTCGGCACCGACAGGGCCCTGACGACACTGCGCCGCCGTCTCGCGCCGCAGTTACCGGCGCTGCCGATGCCGCTCGGATTCCAACACAAGATGGGCCATGACCCGCCGCCGCCGAGCGCCTAGCGTCCCGGTTCCTGCGGTCCGAACCGCAGGGAAGCCTGCGCGACCGGGGATATTCGGAGGGGGAAATGACAGCGGCGGTTCGGCGGAACTCAAACGGCGTCGGGCAACAGGGACTGTTGTCCGAGATGCGCCCGGTGGCGGGTTATCTGCGCTCCGCCACCCGTCTCGAAGGAGACTCGCTCCGCAAGCAACTCCAAGCGGTCGTCCGCTACGCGCGCTACCGCGACATGCAGCTCATTCGAATCTATTGCGACGAGTGCGGGAGCGGTCTGAGGAATGGCGGCCAATCCGGCCTTCGGCAGATGCTCCGCGACATCGAACGCGCCACGGGAGATTTTGACGCCGTCCTGCTCCTCGATCCCAGCCGCCGGGGCCGCTTCGGCGCTCCCGGCCGGGTTCCCCCGCTTGAGTACCGATGCAGGCAAGCCGGCATCGAGGTTCACTATTGCGCCGTGGTATCCGAATTCGACCGGAGCTCGTATGCCGGCACTGTCAGGCGGCTCAAACGCGTCATGGCCGACGAGGACGGGCGTGAACCGTCCTCGCGACTGCGCCCGTCGACGGAACGACGCCCGGGATGAGGCTCCAGTGACCGGCAACCCGAATTCCAGGCCGGAGCCCCGACCCGGCAGGGCGGAAGCGAGGCGGCGTGCCGTCGCCTATCTCCGGATGTCGACCGAGCACCAGCAATATTCGACCGAGAACCAGATCGCGGTTATCGAGCGCTACGCCGCCGGGCACGACATGGAGATCGTCGCCCGCTTTTCGGACGAAGCCAGGAGCGGCCTGCGATACGAGAACCGCCCGGGCATGCGGCAGATGCTGGAAGACGCGAAACGGGAGGACTCCGGCTTCGACACCATCCTGGTCTACGATGTAAGCCGCTGGGGCCGGTTTCAGAACCCCGACCAGAGCGCGGCCATCGAGTATGCCTGCCAGGAAGCCGACGTCGAAGTCCACTACTGCATGGAGGAGTTCGTCAACGACGGCAGTCCGGTGTCCAACATCGTCAAGGCCGTCAAGCGCTCCATGGCCGCCGAATATGCCCGCGAGCTTTCGAACAAGGTGTTTGCCGGCCAGTGCCGGCTGATCCGGCTCGGATTCCGCCAGGGCGGCATGGCCGGCTACGGGCTGCGCCGCATGCGCATCGACCAGCACCGCGAGCCCCAGGGGGTTCTCGAGCGCGGCCAGTACAAGAGCCTGCAGACCGACCGGGTAATCCTGGTTCCCGGACCGGACGAAGAAGCCGAGACCGTCCGCTGGATGTACCGCCAGTTCGTCGAGGGCGGCAGGCTGGAAGGCGAGATCGCCGCGCTGCTCAACGAGAAGGGCATCGTGACGGATCTCGGTCGGCCCTGGACGCGGGGCACCGTCCACCAGGTGCTGACCAACGAGAAGTATATCGGCCACAACGTCTACAACCGGCACTCCTTCAAGCTGAAGCAGACGCACAGGAACAACCCGCAGGAAGAATGGGTGCGGGCGGACAACGTATTCGAGCCGATCGTCGATCAGAGCCTGTTCTTCACTGCCCAGGGCATGATCCGGGAACGGAACCGGCGATTCTCCGACGACGAGATGCTGGACCGCCTCCGGCGGCTCCTGGAAGAAAAGGGCTTTCTCTCCGGTCTCGTGATCGACGAGACCGACAACATGCCGTCGAGCGGAACCTATGCCGCGCGCTTCGGCAGTCTGGTCCGCGCCTACTCGCTGGTCGGCTTCACCCCGGATCGCGACTACCGGTATATCGAGATCAACCGGGCGCTCCGCCGCAAGCACGCCTCGATCGTCGACGCGACCATCGCCGAAATCGAAAAGCTCGGCGGCGCCGTCTCGCGCGAACCCGGTTCCGATCTCCTGACTGTCAACGGCGAGTTCACCGCTTCTATCGTGCTGTCCCGCTGCCGCCGCACGAAGGCCGGATCGAAGCGATGGAAGATCCGGCTCGACGCCGGGCTTGCACCCGACCTGACGGTCGCAGTTCGAATGGACGGCGCGAACGAAGCGGCCCACGACTACTACCTGCTGCCGCTGCCGATACTGGACACGAACCGGCTCCGGCTCGCGGAGCAGAACGGGCTGATCCTGGACGCCTTCCGGTTCGACTCTCTCGAATACTTCTTCGCCATGGCCGAGCGGGCTCGCATTTCGGAGCTCGCCTCATGACCGGCCCGGGCGACGGCATCGAGATCGAACTCATTCCGGTCGACCGGATCAAGGTCCTCAATCCCCGGGAGCGCGACTGCAAGAAGTTCCGGGAGATCGTCGACAGTATCGGGAGGGTCGGCCTCAAGCAGCCGATCAAGGTCACACGCCTCAACGGCTCGGGAGGCGACGCCGAATACGGGCTGGTCTACGGCCAGGGCCGGCTGGAGGCGTTCATCGCGCTGGGTGAGAAAGAGA
>JAJEBT010000087.1 GCA_022822405.1 Alphaproteobacteria bacterium | reverse complement strand
CGACCGCTGGCAGCCCACCTACCCCAAGGCCCTCGCCTGCCTGAGCAACGACCTCGACGATCTCCTCACCTGCTTCCGCTACAACACTCTGGCCGAGCGAAAGCAGATCAGGACCACCAACGCCATCGAACGAAGGTTCCGAGAGGTCCGCAGGCGAACCAGGCCCATGGGAACATTCCAGGACAAAACCTCAATGGACCGCATCCTCTACGCGGTCTTCATCCACGAAAACAAATCCCAGGGAATCAGCACCCCAGTCTCCCTGACACATAACTCTTGACGTTACCCCTTAAGAATCTGTTGAACCTTGTGAGGAACGACGCTTCGCGCGGTCCCCTTCTATCTCGTCAAGAGACAATTGACATGCTTGGATTAGACGACCCACAAGAGCGTGGCCGTACCTGCGAGTCCTCTCGGTATCCATATCTGTGACGAGATGGTCGAGGTTCTGCTCAAGGGCAGCCAAAGCGCCCAAAGGGTCTGGATGACGGTCAAGCACCGCCGCAAGCGTAAGCGCCACAGCATTCTCCAGAACCATAACTTTGGCGGTGAGGGCCGCAAACAACTCATCCTCTAATTCTTCTCTTGCCATTATGTTTTCCGTAGTGAGTAATCGGCCGATATAACATTTCACGAAAGGTTGATTCTCTGATGACCAGCCATACCGTTACACGTCAAATTCAGCTAAACGAAAACTCAACCAAATTTGCGGACTCGGTTTTGGCGACGTTGAAATCATGCGGCTGCTCGGCTGATATGGGTGCAATTGTCTCCAAGGCTTTGGTCATCGTCGATAAGCTTGCCAGTAATGCCGGAAATCGAAGTTTCCGAGCTGGCAGCAGCTATGTGAAAGTCAAGCGGGTTCAGTAGTCTGGAGTTCGAGATTTACACTGCATTATGTCCGAATGCGTACGCTGTTTAGACAGTGGCTGGAGCGGATACACGCCAACAGATCGGAAGTTCGGTTTCAACGACTTCACCCTAGCCTCTTGGCTGAATTTCAAGCTACCAAAAATTCTCTAAATGGCATCGACCGGCCGGCGGCGCACCGTGCGCGGACCGCATCGGACGTACGGATGGGCAACGCCGGCCCCGGAACGCCATGACCGTCGGCAACGATACCGGACGCGCTGCGGGCGCGAAAACCAATTCGGGGTCAGGACGCCGGAATGGCAAGGCGATCGAGACCGGGGACGGCGTCGTTGCCTGGATGGTTCTTAGGCAGGTCATTGAATACGGGGAAGCTTGGAGCCAGCACGCGGCGTCCGCCGGCGTGTCGGGCGGGTCGGAACCCGGACCCTTCCCCATCCGAATTCAGACCGAAGCCGACCTGGAGGCGGAGCGGTTCGAGATGCTCGCCTGGGAAGACCCCCGGAGGGCGGACGGCCCCGCCTCGCCTTTCTGGCGCCAGGACGGGATGCCAGAGGGCGTGCTGGAGCCGGGCAGGGAGCCACTGGTCGGAATAGTCGGAGACCGCGGCTCGGTGGAGGGGCTCCGCCTGCTCAATGGCGATCTGGTGCTCAAGATTGAATTTGGCGGCGCGGTGATCCAGATCCGTCTCGGGGACGTGCCGCGGTTCCCCGACGATGGCGGGATTACGATCAACCACACGTTCGGGCTCAGAATACCGCTGTCGGTGCAGCGCCTTGTCGACTTCTGGAGCGTAGCGGGTCGTACGGCTCCTGGGGACGGGCGGGATCGGGTGGTGGGGTTCGGGAGATCGACAAGCTGGTGACGGTGCTTGCCGGGCGCGGGGCAGGCAAGACGGCGCGCGGGATCGCGGAAGACATCTGGGGCAAGGAGGATGTGGCGGCGGTGTGGAACTCCGACAGCTGGATGCGCTCGCAGGTGCGGCGCTGGGTCCCGAAGGCGGAGGCGCTTGCCGCCGGCGGCTGGCGTGAGTACGTGCCGCGCGTCGAGGCGGAGGAGTGATGGGGACGCGCGGAGCGCCGGCGGAAGAAACCGGCGCTCGCGGCGGAGGGAGCTGCTACCCGCCCATGGCCTGCTTGAGCGAAGTGGCGATGCGCTCGGAAGCGCCTTGCAAGGGATCGTCGGCGAGGTGGGCATATCTCGCGGTTGTCTGGGTCTGGGTGTGGCCCAGGATTTTCCCCACCATGGGCAGGCTCTCGCCGCCCATCACCGCCTCCGAAGCGAACGTGTGACGAAGATCGTGGATCCGCACATCGTCGAGCCCCGCCGTATTGCGCACCCGCCGCCAGGGCTTCTGCAGGTCCGTCAAATGCATGCCCTCGCCGGCGCCGACAATGACATAGGGGTTGCCCTCCACGCGCCTGGCGCCGGCCAGGACCTCGAGCGCCGGCCCGTTGAGGGGGATCGTCTTGGCCCCGGTTTTCGAGTCCGGCAGGTGAATGCGGTTGCCCCGGACGTACTCCCATTTCAGGGTCTGGATCTCCGAGAGCCGCGCTCCGGTGTAGAGCAGCAGCCGGAACGCCGTCACCGCCGAGGGAGCGTCGGCTTCCTCCTCATCCAGGGCCCGGCCCAGTCTTGCCAGTTCGTCAGGCGAGAGGAAACGCTCGCGCTTCCTCTCTTTGTACTTGCGGACGTGGTAGCAGGGATTGGAGCGATCGGGCCTGAGCCCCCACGCCTCGGCCTGGTTCATCATCTTCGAGATCACGCCGAGCGTACGGTTGGCCTGGTAGGGCGTGTCGCGCATCTCGTGATGCAGCGCCGCCACATCGTCGCGGGCCAGCGCCGCCAGCTTGATCGAGCCCAGAGCCGGCAGTATGTAGCGGTTCACCGCATGCCGGTATTCCACCTGCGTGCGCGGCTTGCAGTGGATCGGGACGTATTCTTCCAGGAACCGCTCGGCCAGCTGCGCCACCGTGGGCGCCAGCCGCTCGGTTTGCTTTTCCTTGTTCGGGTTCTTGCCGTCGTCCATGTCGGCGATGGCCTGGCGCGCCCGCGCCTTGGCTTTCTCGAAAGGCAACGCTTCGTAGCGCCCGATCTGGACGCGGACGGTCTTTCCCCGCCGGAAGGCCTGGGCGACGTAGCGCTTGCCGCCGTTGGGGTATACGCGGATGCCGAAGCCCTTGAGCTGGTCGTCCCACACGAAATACTCTCTCTCGCGGGGCGGAAGGGCGTCGATATGGCGTTTGGTCAATCTGGGCATGGGGAGAGTTCGGAATGGTTTCGGAATTTTTGTTCGTCAACTGGGAGGGTATCGGAAGGGCGGGCGGTCTACAAGAGAAAATAGAAAAATAGTGTAAAATCAATGGATTATCATTAATCCGAGGTAATGTGAGGCAGAGCGGGAACTCCAGTTCATAGCGTCAAGCTCTAACTCATAACCTGAAGGTCGCAGGTTCAAATCCTGCCCCCGCAACCACCGAGACCGACATCTCCGGCACAGGGATGTCGGTCTTTGCCTTTTCGAGCCCGTTTCCGGCCCATTCGAGGATGGTCCCGAGATCGCCGTGCAGCACGGCGTTCATCTCGGCCCATTTTTCGCCGGGGGTGAGCACGATGCGCTCGATCAGACCCCTTATGGCGGACGCCGCCGCGTCGCGGTCCTCCGGATGGTTCAGCGCCTCGGCGAGACGCTCGACCTTGCGGCGGTACATGTCGGCGATGTTGGGGTGGATGTCCGGCAGGTCGGCGGGCACGGCCGACAGGCGCTCGTTCAGTTCGTCCTGGCGCGCTTCCAGCTCGCGCAGCCGGTCGGACATGCCCCTGACATAGCCGCCGTCCTCGATGGCCGCGACCATGGCCGCGATCTTCTTCCCGATATCGGCCAACTCCTTCCGGTCGCTCGCACCCGAGGCGCGGCGTTCCCGGTTGAGCCGGTTGGTCTCCTCCGCATAGGCCCGCATCGCCAGGGCGGCGGCCTCCGGCGCCATCAGCCGGTCCTTCAGTCCTGAGAGGACACGTTCTTCGATCACGGGGCGGCGAATGCCGCGTCCGTTGGAGCAGGCGCCGGTCATGATGTGGTTAGAGCAGCCGTAGCGGTCCTGGCCGCGCATGGCATAGGGGCCGCCGCAGACGCCGCATTCGAGCAGTCCCGAGAGCAGGTGGCGGGGCCGGTGGGCGCCGTTCAGCCGGTTGGCGAGGGCGGATTGCGTGGCCTCGATGACGTCGGCGTATTGCGCCTTGATCTCGCCCTGGCGGTGCTTCACCGCCTGCCAGAGATAGTCGTCGACGATGCGGAGCTCGGGATCCTCCCTCAGGATCCACTCCTCGGGCGGATTGATCCGCGATACCCGCTTGCCGGTCTCCGGGTCCTTGATGTAGCGCTGCCGGTTCCACACCAGCCGGCCGATGTAGAGTTCGTTGTTGACCAGGCCGGTGCCGCGCT
>JAJEBT010000165.1 GCA_022822405.1 Alphaproteobacteria bacterium | reverse complement strand
GAGTCGAAACCGGATCGTCCGTGGAAGGAGAACAGAGGTCTGATTGCCTTCCTGAACGCGATGTGAACGCAGGAGATTATGTTGCGGAGGATCGGCCGGTTCTCCTGTCTGGCACCGGGACGCCGCCTCTCCGCAACATAGTCACGTCCGCAACATATCTCCAGCACAAGCATTCGCTCACCGGCCCCGGCACCCGTCCCGGCGCATACAGCGGCTTGAATCCGGCATAGGCGTCGGCCTGAAGGAGCCCGGCAAAGCCGCGCAGATGCTCGACCGGGTGGGAACCGGAGCGGGTGCGCGAGTAGCGGAACAACGCCGCCGGCGGGTCAGCTCCGCCGAACGGTGCGTCGTCTCGCACGTAGACCCAGGCCCGCGCGGTGTCGGTCTTGCCCTTCGCCAGCACCGGCACCGGTGTGTCGTCGCCGTGCAGCCGTTGCGCCGCCAGCACATGCGCGGCAATCCGCTCGTGCAGCGGACGCAGCGCAAACGCGCACGCCCCCACCTGGTCGGCCAGCGTCGAGACGCTGAGCTCCACGCCCTCCCGAGCGTATCGTTCGCTCTGACGGTTCAGCGGCTGATGCTGCCCGTACTTCTCGAACACAATGGTGGCCAGCAGGTTCGGACCCGCCCAGCCGCGCGGCACCGCGTGGTACGGCGCCGGCGCCTGGAAGAGCTTCTCGCAGTCGCGGCAGGAGAACTTCTCGCGCACCGTCTGAATCACCTTCCACCGGCGCGGAATCACCTCCAGCGTCTCCGTCACGTCCTCGCCCACCTTCGACAGCCGTTTCGACCCGCAGCACGTGCACGACGCAGGCGAAGGCACCACCACGCGCTCGCGCGGCAGATGTTCGGGGAAGGGCTTGCGAGACGGCCGGCGGCGCGCAAACGCCTTGACCTGGGTGCTCCGCTCGGTCTCCTTCTCGGCTGCGAGGTCGTCTTCGGCGGCCCTCGCAGTGAGCTCGTCGAGCTTGAGCTCCAGTTGCCCGAGCAACCTCTCCTTGCGCTCTGAGCGTCGTCCGTAGAGCGCGCGCCGCAGCTTCTCGATCATCAGCGTCAGGGCGGCAATCTGGGCCTGCGCATCCGTGACCTTCGCCTCGGCCGCCGCCGCCCGCGCCTCAGAAGCGGCCAGCGCCGAGCGCAGCGCCTCGACCTCAGCTCGGGGGCTGTCGATGCTCTTCTTCGCTCGCTCGGTGGGGGCGCGGCGGTTCATGGCCCACAGGGTAAAGCGATTCGGCCCGCTCGGTGATCGAATGTTCTGATGGGCCGATCAACGCCGCTTATCGACGCCATGGCATCACTGCCCAAGCGCTCTCGTCACCGCCCCGTCGGCTCGCAACGAGACCGAACTCCAGTGCCCAAGCAGCTCCCCTGCGCGCGGGGGATTCAATCGCTCGCGTCGAAGCTTATCCCGCTCGCGTCGAAGCTTATCCCGCTCGCGACGGACGCCACGTCCGCACCGGGTTGCGCCAATCGATCCCTTCGAGCAGGTAGCCGAGTTGCGCGGCGCTGATCGACACCGCCCCGCCCACCGTCGATGGCCACGCGAATCGGCCCCGTTCCAGGCACTTGGTGTACAGCGACACCCCCACGCCGTCGTGCCACAAGATCTTCAAAAGGTCACCCAATCACATCTCATTCCACATACCGTTTCAGCTTTGTGACCATCGAGTATCGATGGCACCCCTTCCACGGTCGTCGAGTTCACGCTCGCGATGCCGGGCGACGGGATGGGATCCTGCTCCTCGTCGACGGGGACCCGCATGTGGCGCGCAAGCTCCCGGAGTGGATGTGCGACCCCGCCGTGTGCCGCCCAATGACACTCGGGCCGCCGCTAGTGGCGGCCGATGCGTTGTCTGAACTCTCCGACGTCCTGGCGGTGTTGTTGCCGAATCGCACGGCACGAACATCATCGGCTTCCCCCGAGATGGAGGCTGCCGGTGAACCCACCCACTTCACGACCGCAAGCTCAACTTCACCTGAACCTGCAATCGTCGGCGCCGGTCGCGCCGCACTCGGCGGCGTTGGTGCGAGCGCTCGCCGATCTTCTGCTCGAAGCCCTGGAGCGGGACACGGTCATGGTCAACGCGAAGGAGGCGACCAATGAGCTCAAAGATCACGCCTGAGCATCTGTGCCGGAGCGCGGTGGTCTACATCCGCCAGTCCACCTTGACGCAGGTGCTCGAGAACACCGAGAGCCAACGACGCCAATACGAACTGGTCGAAGCGGCCCGCGCGGCCGGCTTCACGTCCGTGATGGTCATCGACGACGACCTCGGGCGTTCGGGCTCCGGCGCTGCGGAACGCCCCGGGTTCCAGAAGCTTGCGGCCGCGGTATGCGCGGGAACGGTCGCAGCAGTGTTCTGTATCGAGGCTTCCAGGCTCGCTCGAAACGGGCGTGACTGGCATCATCTGATCGACCTGTGTGCCCTGGCCGGTGCGCTGGTGGTCGACCCCGACGGTGTCTACGATCCGCGCTTGATCAACGACCGATTATTGCTCGGGCTTAAAGGCACAATGTCGGAGTATGAGCTCAGCCTGCTGCGCCAGCGCGGTCTGGCCGCCCGCGATGCCAAGGCCGGACGCGGGGACCTGCGGTTCACCTTGCCACCGGGCTATTGCTGGGGAGAAAGCGCGCGGATCGAACTCGACCCCGACGAACGCGTGGCGGGTGCAATCCGTCTGGTGTTCGAGAAGTTCCGTGAGCTCGGCAGCTCCCGCCAGGCGTATCTGTGGTTCGCCGATTCTGGACTGAGCCTACCGGTTGTTCGGCGCAACTCCACCGCGAGACAGATCGAGTGGCGCCCGGCCGCCTACCACACGGTGCACCAGATCCTGAAGAGCCCGATCTATGCTGGGGCGTACGCCTTCGGACGCACTCGGGGGCGGACCCGGATTGTGGACGGACGCGCGCGAAAGACCGATGGCCACCCGCGCCCGATCGCCGATTGGGCAGTGCTGCTGCGAGACAACCACGAGGGCTACATCACCTGGGAGCGCTTCGAAGAGAACCAGAGGGTGCTGCTGGAGAACGCACACATGAAGAAGCGCACGTCGCGCAAGTCCGGGCGAGGCGGTCGGGCGCTGCTCAGCGGGCTGGTGCGCTGCGGGCGTTGCGGTCGCATGATGCGGGTGTTCTACCAGAGCCGGGCCGGGCACCCCTACCGCTACCAATGCCGGGGAGACTCCAACGGCGCGGGTCTATGCGTTGGCATCGGAGGCCTTCGTATCGACCGCGCGGTCGCCGCACAAGTCCTGGAGGCGGTCTCGGCGCACGCGGTTGAGGCGGCGCTGGAGGCGGCCGAGCAGGTCGAGCGGGCGGCGATTGAGCAGCGGCGCGCGGTGGAACGCGAACTCGAGGAAGCCCAGTACGAAGCGTCGCTGGCGGCGCGACGCTACGAGTTGGTCGATCCCGGCAAACGCCATGTGGCACGGGAGTTGGAGGCGCGGTGGAACACCGCGCTCGAGCGTGTTGAGCAAATCGGGCGCCGCCTCGTCGGGTTCGACGCCGAGCGCGCATCGCGTCCTCGTATCGATCGAGCGGCACTGATGGAGCTGGCGCAGGATCTGCCCGCGGTGTGGAACGCGCCGACGACGAGCATGGGGACGAAGCAGCGGTTGCTGCGCGTCCTGATCGAGGAGGTCATGCTCGACCTCGACGACGATGCCAATCAGGCGATGGTGACGATCCACTGGGTCGGCGGACGCCACAGCGAGACGCGGGTTGCACGGGTCAGGACCAGGCGCTCTGCCTCCGAGAGCCGGCCCAACGCGGTCGACGTCATACGCAAGCTCGGCGGTCGCTGCCCGGATCGTGAGCTTGCAGTCACGATGAACCGAATGCGATGCCGGTCCGACGACGGCGGAACGTGGACAATGATGCGAGTTCGTGAACTGCGAGAGCGCATGGGCATCGCCGAGTTCGCTGCGGCGACGGCGGGACCGGAGACGATCAGCATCGACGAGACGGCGCAGCGTCTTGGGATCTGCGTCGGCTCGGTGCACCGGCTGATCCGCGAAGGCAAGTTGCCGGCGACGCAGCTCATGCCCTGGGCTCCGTGGAAGGTGCCGGCGGAAGTGCTCGAGAGCGAGACAGTTCAGATAGGGGTGCGGGAAATCGTCGCCCGGCGTCCCGGAAGAACCAAGCAATTACAAGACGTTAAGACACTTCGCCTGCCGGGAATCTGACCACGGGGACGTACAATGTCACACGATCGCCTCGGCGTCCTCTGAAGACAAACAGATCGCCGCCGTGGGGGTCACGCCCGAGATTCTCCTGCACCTGCAGCGCCAGCGTGTTCATCCCACGGCGCATGTCCGTCACCCCCGTGGCCAGCCACACCCGAACCGCGCTGGGCACCGGAATCATCGCCCCGCCACCACCGCAACCACCCGCGCCAGCGCGCCCGCGTGCACCGTCGCGTCGACAATGACTCGCACGTCCTCGCCCAGCACGATCTCCATGCGCCCCGACGCCGCCTCGCCCGCCGGCTCCGGCGCCTCGACCACCACCGGGACAAACCCTGCGCCGGGGTCCGCCGCCGGGCGATAGCGACGCCGCCACCGGAACAACACACTGGTGTGAACACCGTGGCGCCGCGCCACCGCCGAGGCCGACTCCCCGCTGCGGTAGCTCTCCGCCACGATGCGCCGCCTCTCCGCCTCGCTGCGCCGCCGCCGTGGCGATTCCACCCCACGCGACCCCGTCCCCGCCTTCTGCCCCCAATGCCGATATCGGCATTGGGGGCATGATGCCGACATCTGGGACATGCCGCGCGTGCGTCCTAACGCATTGATCTGACATCAATCCCTGCGAGGTTTGTCGGCATAAACGTGGCGGCCGTATGCAGTGACGCTTCGTGGGCTTTCGATTTTCGCTGCCCCGTACCACGACCAGTTGAATTTAGCTTTCAGTTGCACGTTCTGGATTCGCGATGGTTCCTTCCTCCTTCCACCCTGTATGGAAAGGAGCGAAGCATGTCTTCGAACATCGACCACAAGCAGGATCTGGAGCCGTGTGGCGGGAGCTGGCTTTTCCCACACCGTGACGGCTATCTCCATGAACTCAACAGGCTTGGCTATGCGGCGCGCACGATAATCAAGCACAGCAATGCCATAGACCTGTTCATCGCACAGGCTGGTCTCCGCGGGGTCGACGCAACGGGTATGGATGAAGCCGTGCTTGCGGAACTGCGGGATGCTGTTCGTGAGATGCGGTCGGCGCGTGAACACCGCGACCGCCAAGCACTCATCGGTCGGTTCGTCGGTTGGCTTGCCAGCAGCGGTGTGATCAATCCACCGCCGCTTGCGCCCCCTCCGGCACCGGGATCGTTGGAGCACCTCAGCGAGGCATACGGCGACTGGATGCGCCATCAGCAGGGGCTGAGCCAGAGCACAATTCACGGCCGTCAGGTCCTTGTGAGCGGCTTCCTGGCCTTCCGCTTCGGTACCACGCCTGGCGATCTGAACGACATCACCCCCGATGACATCAGGGGCTTCCTGGATCTGCCCGGACCGATAGGGGGAAAGCCTCGAGGCGGCTGGCGGGCGTTACGCCTTCGGAGCTTCTTCAGGTTCCTTTTCGCGACCGGCCGGACCCGGTTGAACCTTGTTCTCTCCGTTCCTCGCGTCTCCGCACCGCCTTCACGCGTATCGCGGCACATGCCTCCTGCCAAGGTACGGCAACTGGTCGACTCGGTTCATGACGACGACGGTATCGGCCGCCGCGATTTTGCGATGTTGCTGCTGATGGCGCGGCTCGGACTGCGGCCCCAAGAGGTGACTGCGCTCCAGCTCGACGACATCAACTGGGGGGCGGGGGAACTCCTCGTCCGCGGCAAGGGTGGGCTGCACGATCGCATGCCGCTTCCCGTCGACGTCGGCGAGGCGATCGTCGCCTATCTCCGCGACGGCCGCGTCGGTCGATCACGACACCTGTTCGTTCGCCCTCTGGCTCCCCACCAGCCATTGTCGACCCAGACCATCAGACTCGTGCTCCGCAAGGCCTTCGCGAGGACGGGGTTGAAGCCGCCGGAAGGTGGAATACGGATCCACCTTCTGAGGCATTCTCTCGCGATCGACATGCTGGGCCGGGGGGCATCGCTCGACGAAATCGGCGAAGTGCTGCGCCACCGCTCATACAGGACGACAACAAATTACGCCCGCTATGACATCGAGGCCCTGCGCTCGGTGGCGCGGCCATGGCCTGTGCCGGGAGCGCCTCGATGACTACCTTCATGGATCGCCTTGAGCAGTATGTCGCCGATCGTCGCCGCTACGGCAGCGACTGGACCAGCGTTGAAACATACTTGCGTCCGTTCGCCATCTTCGCCGATGCCGAGGGTGCTGAGTGGATTACCGTACGGCTGTTCCTGCAGTGGAAGGATAGGCCCGGTGCCGCAGGAACCACCACTTGGGCCATTCGGGAGTCCGCGGTGCGCGGCTTTGCAGCGTGGCTCAAGGCCATTGACCCACGGACAGAAGTGCCGCCCCAAGGGCTTCTTCGGAAGCGTAGCCAGCGTCCCCCGCCGTATATCTACTCGGACGACGAGATCGTCCGGATCGTCACCGAAGCCGCGCGGTTGCGCTCTCCGCTCGGGTTACGGGGAAAGACTCATGCAACGCTCTTCGGACTGCTTGCCGTCACCGGATTGCGGCTTAACGAGGCACTCGGCCTCGACGACCGGGATGTCGACCTCGACGCTGCCGTCCTCCATGTCAGGTGCGCCAAGAACGGCAAGAGCCGATTCGTTCCGGTCACAGGCTGCACCGTCTGCGGCCTCGCGGCCTATCGTGATGAACGAAATCGGGCTCTTGCCACCGCGCCACCGGCGTTCTTCACCGGCGAGAACGGGAACCGGCTGATAGCACGCACGGCCCAGCGCAACTTCGCGATGGTCGGTCAAGAGATCGGCTTGCGGAAGAAACAGGCCGGGAAGCAGAAGTCCGGATGGGGTCCTCGCATCCATGACCTTCGGCACTCTATGGCCACCAAGACGATCATCGACTGGTTCCGGCAGGGGCGCCATCTCGATCACGAGATGTACAAGCTCAGCACCTACCTGGGCCATGTGAACCCCGGAGGGACCTACTGGTACATCGAGGCGGTGCCCGAACTCCTGCAACTGGTCAGCGAACGCGCCGAACGATCCTTTAGGAGTGGAGAGAAATCATGACACCGCTTCCCATCTACGTTGAACGCTTCTTCACCGAACGCCTGTCGAACCAGCTCAGTGCCAGTCCCAACACGGTGGACAGCTATCGCCGCACTTTCGTGCTGCTCCTCAAGTTCGCGCGAGACCGTCTCGGCCGCGAGCCCGTGGACTTGCTCGTCAACGACATTGATGCCGAACTCGTCGGGAAGTTCCTCGACCACATCGAGTCCGTGCGGGGTAACACCGCACGCAGCCGCAATACCAGGCTGTCGGCGATCCGGTCATTCTTCGGATATGTCGCCATCAACGAGCCGGGGCTCCTCAGCCACTGTCAGCAAGTGATGGCTCTCCCCGCGAAGCGCTATGAGAAGCGCATGATCGCGTACCTCGAACGCGAGGAGATCGAGGCACTCCTCGCCACGCCCGACCTCACGACGTGGTTCGGCCGGCGGGACAGGACACTGCTGCTTCTCACCGTGCAGACCGGCCTCCGGGTCTCGGAGTTGATCGGTCTCGACCGCCGTGACGTCCATCTCGGTACCGGTGCACATGTCCGTTGCCGGGGCAAGGGGCGAAAGCAACGCACGACGCCGTTGAGGAAAGACACGGTTGCGGCACTCAGCACTTGGCTCGAAGAGCACAATGGAGCCGACGACCAGCCATTGTTCGTGACCAACCGCAATGGTCGTCTCAGCCGGGACGCGGTCGAGCGTATTGTCCGGAAATACATCGCGCTGGCATCCAGGCGATGTCCAGCGCTCAGAGGCAAGAAGCTAAGCCCCCATAGTCTACGACACACGGCTGCGATGGAACTGCTTCACCGCAATGCCGACAGCACCATCATAGCGCTGTGGCTGGGACACGAATCTGTCGAAACAACGCGGATATACCTCCACGCGAACATCAAGCTGAAGGAAGAGTTTATGGCACGAACGCAACCTATCGACGCACCCTGCGGTCGGTACCGGCCGGATGACGCGTTGTTGGCGTTCCTGGAAGGCCTGTGATTATGCCGACAAATTGCACACCGGCGTTCGCACGATCAAAGAGTTAGGACGCACGCACGGCATGTCCCAGATGTCGGCATCATGCCTCGTCTCCGACATCTGCGTTCGTGCTCCCTCGATCGGCGGGCACCACACCGGTGCCCAATCCCGATCGCGCACGTTCGCTCAATCCCGTCCATTCGCGAAGGCGGTACTCACCGGATGCCTACCGAAGACCCACCTCTTTGCTCCATCGGACGCCTCCCACCCCACCACAAGCTCCGGCACCGGATTCTTCTGGGGGCGTCGATTTCGACGGTGCTCGATGCGCTGCGCGCCTGGCTCGACGACACCCTCGAGCAGGTCCCGCCGTCGAGCCCGCTGGGCAAGGCGATGGGCTACCTCGACAATCAGTGGCCGGCGCTGGTGCGCTACTGCGATGACGGCCGATACGGCATCGACACTAACTTCGTCGAAAATGCCATCCGCCCGTTTTGCCTCGGACGCCGGAGCTGGCTATTCGCCGACACCGTGGTTGGCGCCCGGGCGAGCGCCCGGCTGTACTCGCTCGTTTATGTTGAGCGTCCCGTAATGGAGAGCTGATGCACGCCGGCCCCGCGGGGTCAGCCCGCAGGGCCGGAATCACTCAACATTTTTGTACGTTTCTCCTCCCCTGATAGAGATCTGGAGGAGAACGGCTATGTCATCGGCGGGAACAAGCACGAACCGATCGGGCTCGGGAGAAGCACTGTTCGAGGATTGCCTCGACGCATTCATCACGCACTTGCGGAACAGGGGCCTGTGTGACGGTCAGATATGCCATCTTCGGCTCGAAGCACGGCATCTCTTGCTCTGGCTGGATCGGCATCGAATCCCCATTGACGAAGTCGATCATGGCGTGCTGCGGCGGTTCCGCCGCCATGATTGCCACTGCCCAGGGATGGAGAAGCAGCGGCGCAGGATGCTTGCGAAGGACTCACGCCGCTTCATGACCGGAGCGCTGAGGCTTGTCCGGTTCCTGGAAGACGAGGGACGGATTGAACATCCAGGCGAACTCGAGGCCAACTTCGATCATCTCGACACCTTTCTCGATCGATGCGCGGCGCAAGGGTATGGCCCGGTCAGGCTGAGTATCTACCGCAGTTCGTGCCGGCATATCCTTATCTGGCTGCATCAGTCCCGTATTGCGATCGGGAACGTCGATCGCGGAACCCTGGATCGATTCCTCGATCATGACTGCGTGTGTCCGGGGTCGTTTGAAGCTCCGCAACCGCGTGTGTCGCGCGCCAGCGCCCGGTATGAGTATCCCTTCACGAAGTTCCTTCGTACGCATCCGGTGAGTACCGCCTTCGCGAATGGACGGGATTGAGCGAACGTGCGCGATCGGGATTGGGCACCGGTGTGGTGCCCGCCGATC
>JAJEBT010000095.1 GCA_022822405.1 Alphaproteobacteria bacterium | reverse complement strand
GCCTTGAACCGCTCGACCACGTAGCGCTCGTCCGCGAGGCCGGAGCCGAAGATATGCGTGAGAAAGGTCGATGCCGTGTTGCGGGGAAACGCGATCGCTGCCGTCATGGTGCCGTCTCCGTGTTGCCGATGGTCGGGAACGGCGGGGATGTCCTCCCTCGGATATCCTTCCGCCGACCCGCTCACGGCCCCTCTCTCGCTCTCGGCGGCGAACCGGCACGGACGCGGACTACATCGCGGACCGGGCGCATGGCACGGCGCCGGCGCGAGGCGGGGAAGATGACGGGGAGTTGACCGACGCGGCGGAGTGCCGCATTCAGGCGTGGTGCGTCGCTCCGAGCCGGTCGAGGCGGCCGGCATCGGGGCGCATCGGCATCACCGACGGAGTTGGCAATGGCGAAAGCTGCGGAAATCCGGGGTCCGGCCGGGGACTGGCACGCGCTGAGGTCCGACCCCGGCTACAGGGCGGACTGGCGGGCGCATGGCGGCGAGTCGGCGGTCGTGGAGTCGGCGGGGCTCGCGCTGCGCGCTCAGACCGAGGCGGACCTCGAGGCGGCCCGCTGGGGCCTGCCAATGGCATTCGGATATGTGTATCGCTCGGAGGGGATTTGTCGGGTTGCCGGTAACCTGTTGCACTGAATAGGGTTTCGGTGCACGAACGGTGTTTCCTTTCAGGGCCCTTGACAAGCTGCTGGCGATTCGTATGCTGTTCCTGAACAGCTGGGGGAATCGCCCATGGATCCGCGAATCGCCGCCCTGAAGTCGACCACCTTCTCCGGCCGCCGCCTGACGCGGCGACAGATTTCGGACATCCAGAAGACGGTGGCGCTGTTTCAGAACCACAGCCGCAACGAGTTGGCGAAGACGATCTGCGAGCATCTGCACTGGGTGTCGGCGAAGGGCGATTACCGGGTCGGGGCGTGCCTGAAGCTGCTGGAAACGCTGGAGGGGCACGGCATCCTGAGGTTGCCGGCGAAGCGGGCGGCCAAGGTCCGGGAGATGCGGTCCGGGCCGGTCTGGGCTTCCGCCTCCGACCTGCAAGCGGAGTTCTGCGCCAAGCTTTCGGATCTGCGTCCGCTGCGCCTGGAGCCTGTCGCCGACACGGCTGGACGGCAGTTGTGGAACGCCTTTGTCGACCGCCACCATTATCTCGGCTACCGACGCCCGTTCGGGGCGCACATCCGCTATTTCGTTGCCGACCGGGAGGGGCGCCGGCTGGGCTGCCTGCTGTTCGAGGCGGCGACGAAGACGCTTCCCTGCCGGGACCGCTGGATCGGATGGAGCGACCGGGCGCGGAACCGCAACCGGCACCTGATGGTGGTCAACTCGCGCTACCTGGTCTTTCCTTGGGTGCGCTCGAAGAATCTCGCGTCCTCGGCCCTCGCGCAGGCGACGCGTGGGCTTGCCGAGGACTGGCAGCGCCTGCATGGCTATCGTCCCGTCCTCTGCGAGACGTTCGTGGACGAGGCCCGGTTCCGGGCCTCGTGCTACCGGGCCGCCAACTGGGAGCGGATTGGCTCGACCAGCGGGAAGTCCGGCAAGGGGGTGTACGTGCTGCCGTTGTGCGAAAGCGCCCGCGAGATCCTGCGCGGCGAGCAGGATGCCGGAGAGCCCGCGAAGCCGCCGACACGGGCTGAACGGGGGCGTTCCGCCGCCGGCGACCGCCGCTTCTCCCGGCAGTGGGAGACACTCGTCGCCGCCGCCACGGCCGTCGCGGAGCGGGAGGATGCGCGCTGGCAGAAGCGCCGGCGCGTATTCAACAGCCTGCTGATCATGCTGTTCGTGCTCCGCCTCGTCGTTGCGCCGCGCGGGCAGGGCTACCGTGCCACGCTGTGCGAACTCTGGGAGCAGTGCGCGGCGGCGGGCGTCGAACTGCCCCAGGACGAACCCCCGGCGGCATCGACAGCCTGCGAGGCGCGGGAGAAGCTCGACGAACGCGCGTTCCGGACCCTGCACCGGGAGATCCTCGCCCACAGCCCCGAAGGACGGCTGTGGAAGGACCACAGGGTCCTCGCCGTCGACGGATCCAAAATCACCTTGCCGAGGGAACTGGAACCGTGCGGCTACCGCATCCCGAGCGGCGCCCACTACCCCCAGGGCATGGTCAGCGCCATGTACCGGCTCAACGACCGGATCCCGGTCGACTTCGACCTGTTCCGCCACGAAAACGAACGCAGGGCTGCACTCTCTCACCTCGACCATACAGCCGAAGGCGACGTCATCGTCTACGACCGCGGCTACTTCTCCTTCGAGATGGCTCTCGCCCACCGGCAGCGCGGGACGCACTTCGTGTTCCGCATCGCCCGCAACACCAACCCCGTCTTCGACGCGTTCATCGCCTCGCGCGAAACCGACCTGATCGTCAACCTCGAATCGCCCAGGGACGGCCCGCCTGGCCCGAGCCAGCGCATCCGTCTGGCCAGATACACCATCGGAGATACCGAATACTTCCTCGCCACCTCCCTGCTCGACAGCGGCCGCTATCCCATCCCTACACTCAGCGACCTCTATCATGGCCGATGGAGCATCGAGGAACTCTACAAGACCAGCAAAGCCGTGATCGAGCACTTCCATGCAAAGTCCGAGCGCGGCGTCCGCCAGGAACTCTACGCCGCCTTCACGCTGGTCACCCTCGCCCGCCAGTTCGTCAACCGCTGCGACCACGACCTCAACAGCGCCGACAGCGAGGACCTCCCCACCATGCGCGCCAACTTCAAGAACGGCCTGCGGCTGGTCGGACGGGAAATCGAAGCCATCTTCCTGAGACAGAGCGAGATGGTCAACCAGTCCGTCAGGCGGATCATGACCGGCCTCTCCCGGTGCATCCAGCGCGAGAGGCCCGGCCGAAGCTACCGACGGGAATCAAGGCTGCCAAGATCCAAATGGCTCAGGCGAGCCATCGCCTGAACCAAACCCGAAATCAGTCCCTCGACTTCCGGCAAACGCCAGAAGAAAAGGCGTTTTCTTATCCGAACGCTGCAAATCCCTATCCGAATGCCATTGCCCGGTGTCCGGGCGCAGGTCCGATTCGCCCAACCTGGACCGTCCTCCAATTCTGCATGACAGCCAGCCTCGTGCCGGCAGAAACACGTTGACGTGAACGGCCCAAGACCGGACCGGGAAATGCCGTGCCGTCCCGCGTGCCTGACAGGCGACCGACACAGGCGACTGCTGGCACAGGAGAACCGGTATACCGGCCGAAAACTCTCTTGTTATACTGTCCCGACACGAGAGAGTTCCGAGTCTATTCGTGGAGTCTGGATCATGACCGAAGA
>JAJEBT010000051.1 GCA_022822405.1 Alphaproteobacteria bacterium | reverse complement strand
GATCGGTCAAGATGGGCGCCCGGCTTCCTGCCGTCGATCACCCACGGGGGATCAATCGCCAAAAGGATGCGCTCGGCGATCCTGACGGCGACCCGCTCGGCGGATTCCCGCATCGAGTCGCGATCGAGATGCGCATAGCGCGCGGTCGTCTCCGCTTGGCGGTGGCCGAACAGCCGGCCGATGATCGGCAGCCCCTCGCCGAGCGCGAGCGCCCGCGAAGCGAAGGAGTGGCATATATAATGTGTTGATTACGGGTCGTTTTGACCCGACTGTCGGCATGCTGGACACGGCCAGTCACGATCCGACATGTGCTGCCGAAAGACCGACAAGAGTAATAATTATACTTTTTATACAGTAGGTTATATGTAGAGTGATTTTTGGAACACGCTATTTCGGACAAGCGAACCCCGCCGCCATGGGTGGCCAAGCGGCGTCGGAGCGAGACTGACGTTTCCTCTTATTCGGTTGCGATATGATTACGGTTACGGTAGTGTATCCCCGATTTCCGGAACCGACAAAAGGACAAAAAAGCGTTCGCCATGCCGGCCCGTCCCCCCATCAAGCTCACCAAGCGCGCCGTCGATGCGCTCTCCGTGGAGTCCGGCGATACCGTGGTCTGGGACCGCGATCTGCCCGGCTTCGGCATCCGGGTCTATGCCTCGGGCCGCAAGGTCTGGTGCGCCCAGACGCGGGGGCCTGCGGGCAGGCCGAAGCGCGTCGCGCTCGGGTCGTACGGCAGCATCACGGCCGACGACGCGCGGCGCAAGGCGGTCGAGGTCATCGACCGGATCAAGCAGGGTCTCGATCCGAACCCGCCGCCGCCCGCGCCCGAGCCCACCGTCGCCGATCTTGCGGAGCGCTACATGGAGGCGCATGTGAAGGTGAACTGCCGGCCCAGGACGGCTGAGAACTTCGCCCGGATCCTGCGGCTCTACATCGTGCCGGAGCTCGGAGACCTGAAGCTCTCGGAGGTGGACCGTCCGCACGCCTCGGCGCTGCATCACAAGATGCGGGACAAGCCCTGTCAGGCGAACGCGACGATGGACGTGCTGTCCAAGATGTTCCGGCTTGCGGAGGCCTGGGGCATGACGCCCCCGCGCCGCAATCCGTGCCGCTCGATCCGGCGCTACAAGGAGACCCGCCGCGAGCGGTTCCTCACGCCGGAGGAATACCGCAGGCTCGGTCGCGTGCTCGACGAGGCCGAGGCCGACGGCTCGGTGTTCCCGACGGCGGTGCCGGCGCTCCGTCTGCTGCTGCTGACGGGCTGCCGCAAGAACGAGATCGTGACCCTGAAGTGGGACGACGTGGACCGCACGGCGGGCGAGCTGCGCCTGACGGACGGCAAGTCGGGATGGCGGAGCGTGCCGCTGACGCCTGCGGTCGAGCATGTGCTTGCCTCGATTCCCCGCATCGAGGGCAATCCGTGGGTGATCACGGGCCAGAACCCCGGCGACCATCTGAAGAACCTCGATGCGATCTGGCAGCGGATCAGGCAGCGGGCGAAGCTTGACGACGTGCGAATTCACGACGCCCGGCACAGCTACGCCTCGCGGGCGCTGGCGCTCGGCGAGGGGCTCTCGATGATCGGGGCGCTGCTCGGTCATGCGAAGGTGACCACGACCGCGCGCTATGCGCACCTCGCGCGCGATACCGAGAAGGCGTCCGCCGCCAAGGTCGGCGGCAGCATCGGTTCCGACATCCTGCCGCGCGCGGACGCGGCCTGACGCGGAGGGACAGGGCGATGGCGAAGCTCACCACGACGACGATCTCGAAGCGCACGGTCGAGGCGCTCGCGGTCGGGAAGGACACCGTGTTCTGGGATTCCGAGCTCTCGGGCTTCGGGGTGCGGGTCTATCCCTCGGGGCGCAAGCAGTATGTCGTCCAGACCCGCGCGGGCGGCAAGGCCGCGAAGCGGGTGACGGTCGGCCGCCACGGCATTCTCACGGCGGAGGAGGCGCGGCGCCGGGCGGCGCTCATCGTCGCGCGCATCAAGGCGGGCGAGGAGCCGGTGCCGGAGCCGCCGGCGCTGGCGCTCGCTGACGGCCCGACGGTGGGCGATCTCGCGCGCCAGTGGCTCGACGAGCATGTCGCGGTGCGCTGCAAGCCGAAGACGGCGGAGATGTACGCGCTGATCGTCGACAGGCACCTGCTGCCGGCGTTCGGGAAGGTTCCGGCGCTGGCGCTCGACCATGCCCGGGTGACGGCGCTGCACTATTCGCTGCGCGCCACGCCGTCGATGGCGAACCGGACGGTGGACGTGCTCTCGCGCATCTGGAACGCGGCGGAGGACCGGGGGCAGTTGCCGGAGGCGAGCAATCCCTGCCGGCTGGTGGTGAAGAACCGGGAGCGCAAGCGCGAGCGGTTCCTCTCCGAGGAGGAGTTCCGCCGCCTCGGGAAGACGCTCGCCGAGGCCGAGACCCGCAAGGGCGTGTCGGTCCATGCCGTGGCCGCGATCCGGCTGCTGCTGCTCACCGGCTGCCGTCGCAACGAGATATTGACGCTGCGCTGGCGGGACGTGGACCTGGAGGCGCGCGAACTGAAGCTCGAAGACTCGAAGACCGGCGCGCGCGTCGTGCCGCTGTCGCCGGAGGCGGCGGACGTGCTCGCGAACATCCCCCGCATCGAGGGCAACCCCTGGGTCATTCCGGGGAAGCTGAAGGGCAAGCGCATGCGCAACCTGAACGACCCGTGGGAGCTGATCTGCGAGCGCGCGAAGATCGAGAATGCGCGGCTTCACGACTGCCGGCACAGCTTTGCCTCCAGGGCGCTGGCGCTCGGCGAAGGGCTGCCGATGATCGGCAGGCTGCTCGGTCACACCCAGGTGGAAACGACCGCACGCTATGCGCACCTGGCGCAGCACTCGGTGCGCGAATCCGCCGTTCGCGTGTCGGACAGCATCGCCGCCGAAATTCTCGGGGACTACCGGGGCGGCGGGTAAGGCGAGAAACGCATTTGCCGACGGCGGGGCCGAACGATCGGCTGCCGATCAGCCCTGCATCTGCCTGTAGGCGAG
>JAJEBT010000099.1 GCA_022822405.1 Alphaproteobacteria bacterium | reverse complement strand
TTGTAAGCTGCTAGACACTGCATGGGATGAAGCGGATCGAGCGGGGCACTTCCGGGTTCTGCATCCCTTTCATCCGCAGTTCGGCGAGACGTTCCGTTTTGACCGTCTTCCGAAGGACATGACGGCCGGCAAGCTCCTTTACGCGGGGCCGTCGGGCCTTTCCCGGGAGATTCCTGTGGCCTGGACCAGCCTTGCCGCCGTCGACCCGTTTCGCGTCGTTTCTGCCGGGCGGTCCCGGCTGCATGCGGACGATGTGCTGGCGCTGGCGGCGCTTCTGGCCGGCCTGAGCCGGAATCGCGGCAGATCTGTAAAGGAGACTGTGTCTTGACTGTAAAGAGAACTGCGTCCATGATCAGGCCAGAATCTGGCATATGTTCGCGGTCTAACGACCGGAATCGGCGCATGCGTGGTTCGCGACGAGGTTCCCGTGCGAAAGGCGCTTCACATATGTCATTAAAGGTACGAGGCAGGGAGCACTGTACCATGAGCCAGCAGGATGACGACAAGGCGACCCGATTGCGTCGGGACGGCTGCCTTCACCCGGCACCGGAGCAGGTGACGGACAGCCGGTTCGACGACTTGGCCTTCTTTGACCGCCGCGATCTGCTGCAGGTGAAGTACGAGATGCTTCGCAGGGTCCGGGTCGACGGCCTGTCGGTCAGCGAGAGCGCACGGCGTCACGGCTTGTCGAGGCCCGCCTATTACGCGGCTCAACGCGACTGGACGGCCCGCGGCCTGATCGGCCTGCTGCCGGACAAGCCGGGCCCGAAAGCGGCCCGGAAGCTGACGCCGGAGATCGTGGCGACGCTGCGCCAGGCCCAGACCGAGGACCCGGGCCTCGGCATGCAGGATCTCGCCGAGATGGCGGCCCGGGACTTTGGCGTTGACGTCCATGCGCGCACGGTGCGGCGGGCGCTGGCGAAAAAAAAACGATGAACGGACACGGCGCCTCCGATCGGAACCAGGCGGCGGCCACCGCCTGCGAGCGGCTTCGCGTCGGCGGCCTGAGCGGCGGACTTGCGGTTCTCGCCGGGTTCGGGATGGCTGGCTGGCTGCGCCGCTGCCGAGAGGCCTTCGAGGCTCCGTCTTCGGATTCGGCGCTGCGGCGGGGCAATGGCCGCGCGCACCTGCCCCCCGGAACGCTTGCCACGTTGCTGGCCGGGATGGCCAGCAGCACACACACGGGAAAGGAAGAGCCCTGATGCAGACCAGCAAGATCAGAGCCTGCCATCTCGCGCGTGACGCCTGGCTGTACGTGCGCCAGTCCTCGCCGCGGCAGGTCATGGAGAACAAGGAAAGCGCGCGCCGGCAGTACGGCCTGCGGGACAGGGCCGCCGAACTGGGCTGGCACCGCGAGCGGATCAGGACCGTTGACTGCGATCAGGCCGAGTCCGGAAAGTCCGATGTGGAACGGCGCGGTTTCCGCGAGATGGTCGCGGAGGTCGGAACGGGCAAGGTCGGCATCGTCCTGGCCCTGGAGGTCTCGCGGCTTTCCAGGAACAACATCGACTGGGCACGACTGCTGCACATCTGCGCGGCGACCGACACGCTGGTCATGGACGAGGACGGAATCTACGATCTCCGCGACTTCAACGACCAGCTCCTGATCGGGCTGAAGGCCGTCATGGCCAGCGCCGAGCTTCACTGCATCAACCTGCGGATGCAGGGAGGGCGGACCAGCAAGGCCAGGAGAGGCGAGCTCAGGACCCTGCTTCCCGTCGGCTTCGTCTACGATCCCGCGGGGCGGGTCACCGTCGATCCCGACTCCCAGGCGCGCGATGCCATCAGCCTGCTGTTCAGCATCTACGAGAGGACCGGAAGCGCCCATGCGGTGGCGCGCGAATTCGCCAGCAGGAGCCTGGGCTTCCCCGCGCGTCCGATCAGCGGCCCCTCCAGGGGCAGGATCGTCTGGCGGCCCCTCGCTCCATGGCAGGTTCTGCGTGTCCTCAGGAATCCGCGCTATGCCGGAACCTGTTTCCATGGCCGCACCACGGCACGGCGGAACGGCCAGGGTCGAAACGCCATCGTGGCGCGGGAGCGCGAAGAATGGACCGCGTGCATTCCGGGCGCGCACCCGGGATACATCACCGTGGAGCAGTTCGAGAGGAACTGCTCCACGCTTGAGAAGCACAGGACGTCGCGGGCGCGGGAGAAGGGCGAACCCACGCCCCCGAGAGAAGGCCCGGCCCTTCTCCAGGGGATCGCCGTCTGCGGCCGGTGCGGACGGCGCATGCAGGTCCGGTACGGACCGCACGGCAAGGCGCACGACACGGTTTCGTTCTCCGGCACCTGCATCTGCGTCCGGTCCGCAAGCCGGCCCGTCCGGGCGGTCTGCCGGACGGTCAACGGTCCTGCCGTTGACGCCGCCGTCGGCGATCTCCTGGTGGAAACGGTGTCGCCGCAGGCCATCAGTGTCGCCGGCCAGGTGCAGGCGGAGCTGCTGGCACGCGCCGAGGAAACCCGCAACCTGCATGACGCCCAACTCAAGCGCCTGCGCGAGGAGGCCAATCGGGCTCGGCGCCGGTTCATGGACGCGAGCCCCGGCAGGAGCCATGCCCTCGAGGCTCCTGAAGACGACTGGAACGAGAAATTACAGTCTCTGCGCGCGGCAGAGCGCAGGCTCCGGGAGGACGACGCAGCACGGCAGCGCCGGTCCGACACGGCCATCCTGGATCTCGCCGGATCCGTCCCTGCGGAATTCGAGGCCCTCTGGAGCAATCCGCGCGTCTCCTGGCGGGAGCGAAAGCGGATGCTCCGGTTCGTCATCGAGGACGTGACCTTGATCCGGGAGGACGACGACGTCGCCGTCAACATCCGGTTCCGGGGAGGCGCGTGCGAATCCCGCCGGATTGCGCGTCCCCGCCCAATGTGGGAGCAGATCAGGACGCCGGAAGCCGTGGTCGGGGAAATAAACCGGCTGCTTGACGACAACTGTGCCAGCGACATCCCTGACATCCTCAACAGGCAGGGAATCGTCACGGGGACCGGGAAACCGTTTGACACGGCCGCCGTGCGCAATGTCATCTTTCGGCAAAAGCTGGAAGGCCGTCGCGAGAGGCTCCGCAAGCTCGGCTTCCGGTCGGCCCGGGAAATGGCCCGTGACCACGGGGTGTCGAAATGGACCATCTTGCGCATGCGCGACGAAGGTCGGCTGGAAAGCCGACGCCTGAACCGGAGGGACACCCTCTACCGGGTTCCGTCCGATGACGGCGGCAAGGCCGGCCTCCGGGCCGAGAACCCGGCGACCACCGCCACCGAACACGATGACAACGTGGGCCGATACACTTCATGAGGTGCTATATGGAACAACATCCTTCTACGTCGTCGTCGCCTTCACCGAGTTAGGGGCCGATCTCATCCGGATGCGCACCCGCGAGGGCATGGCGATCGCGAAGGCCAAGGGAAAACTGAAGGTGTCGTCCGGGCTGCCAACCATCTGCATCATTTGGCGGCGGATTTCCTGACCCGCCATGAGTACAGAATCTCGGCGGCTCAGGTCTGCGGTGCTGAATGTGCCGTCCCAGGCATACGCTTTCCAAGGAGGACGGAGACCGAATCTGACTATGCCATACCCTAATGCGCGTTTCGCGGGACAAATCCTGTCAGTGCAGACAGTTTTCCGAACATCACGCAACTCCGAAATCCTCTGGCAGCGCCGTTGATGCCGGAACGATGTGATTCGCCGAAGCGAAAAGCGATGGTTGGCCTTGCGTTAACGCAGCTTGGCAGGTTTCAGGAAAGCCGCGCCGTTTCCCGCGATCAGGTTCCGGTGCGCTTAAACCCGCTCCAGTCCAATTGCGATGCCCTGGCCAACGCCGACGCACATCGCCGCTAGCGCATAACGGCCGGACCCGGACTCTAGATCCAGTGCCGCGGATCCGGTGATTCGGGCACCCGACATGCCGAGTGGATGACCTAGCGCAATTGCTCCGCCATTTGGATTGATTTGAGGCGATGCGGAATCGAGTTCCAGTTCACGCAGCACCGCGAGAGCTTGAGCCGCGAAGGCTTCGTTGAGTTCCACAACGCTGAAGTCAGCCGGAACAAGCTTTTGCCTGTAGCAGAGCTGCCGGATGGCGGGAACTGGTCCAATTCCCATTACACGCGGCGCCACTCCGGCCGCTGCGCCGCCAAGAACCCGCGCCATCGGCTTCAGTCCGTGGCGCTGCATCGCTTTCTCAGAAGCAACGATCAGCGCGGCTGCTCCGTCGTTGACTCCGGAGGCATTTCCGGCGGTTACGCATCCGTTTTCGCGAAATGGTGCCTTTAGCGCCGCGAGCCTGTCCAGCGAGGTCGACCGCGGATGTTCGTCACGGTCCACCGAGACGGTTCCGCCCTTCCGCTGCGGGATGCTTACGGCAGAGATTTCCCTGGCGAAGCGTCCGCTGTCCTGAGCTTCCGCCGCTTTCTGTTGGGACTTCAGGGCGAAAGCGTCTTGGTCCTGACGGCTGACCTGCCATTCCTTGGCGACGTTCTCAGCCGTCTCCGGCATTGAATCGATGCCATATTGCGACTTGAGAACCGGATTCACAAAGCGCCATCCGATCGTCGTGTCAAAAATCTCAGCCTTTCGGGAAAAAGCGGTGTCGGCTTTGGGAATCACGAAAGGCGCCCGGCTCATGCTTTCCACGCCGCCGGCGATCATGAGATCCGCGTCTCCGGATGCGATCGCGCGAGCGGCATCGATCACTGCGTTCATGCCTGAGCCGCATAGCCTGTTAACGGTGATCCCGGGAACTGCAGCGGGCAGCCCCGCAAGCAGTCCGCACATGCGCGCGACGTTTCGGTTGTCTTCTCCTGCCTGGTTTGCGCAGCCATAGATCACGTCGTCGACGGCTTCCCAGTCTACATCCGGATTTCGTTCCATCAACGCTTTGATCGGAACTGCGCCAAGGTCGTCCGTGCGAACCATGGACAGGGCGCCACCGAACCGTCCGATGGGGGTGCGGACATAGTCGCAGATGAATGCGTCGGTCATTTTTTTGATCTCCGGGTCAGTCGGA
>JAJEBT010000032.1 GCA_022822405.1 Alphaproteobacteria bacterium | reverse complement strand
CAACGTGTTCGTCATGAAGACCATGCTGCCCGACGTGCCGCTGGGAGACATCTTCAAGGGCATCGGACCGTTCTTCTGCGCCGATATCGCGCGCCTCGCCGTGGTTCTGTTCTTCCCGCCGATCGTCCTGTGGCTGCCGAGCGTGGTCTACGGGCACTTCTGACCGGGATCCCGGGTCCGGACGCAATTGAATCGAGTTCGCCTCTAGCCCGGCCGGGCGGCTTCGATCCGGACCGACGTGACGAACGAGAACGGCCGGTGATCGGTAATCGCCACCGCTTCGAAACCCGCCGCCGACAGGCGGGCCGCCAGTTGCTCCTCGCTCTCGACGCCGCCGAGGGAGGCCGCGTCCGAGAGGGGGTCTTCGATCACTTCCCTGGGCAGCGCGCCGGCCGAAACCAGGTCCCGGGCCCACAGGCGGCCGCCGGGGCGCAGCACGCGGAACGCCTCGGCGAGGGCCGCCGGCTTATCGACGCAAAGATTGAGCGAGGCGTTGGCGACGATCAGGTCGGCGCGTTCATCCGGGACCGGCAGCGCCTCCATGTCGCCAGCGGCCGCATGGGGGACGCCGGCCAGCATGGCCGGGGTGAGGTCCAGGCCCAAAACCAGAACATCCGATTTCAGCCTGTCTACTAGTAGGTAACCGTCGATCCCGGCGCCGCAGCCGAGATCGAGCGCGAGCGCGGGGTCGAGGGCTTCCAGGGCATCGCCGCCGGGAAACGGATAACCGCAGCCGGTATAGCGTCCGGCGAGGCGGGCGGGCAGCCGGCCGACGGCGCCGGCCGGATAGCCGGCCTCCAAAAGGCGGCGCGCCCCGCCGGTGGGGAAACTCTCTTCCCCGGCGAGGCGCGTGTACCGGTGGCGGATCCGGTCCTTGATCTGGCCGGCCCGGCTCCGGATGCCGGACCCGCCGGCAATGGCCGCCACGGGCTAGTGAGGCATATGCTCCGGGTTCCAGAACGTGCCGGAGCGGATCATGCCGCCGATCCGCTCGCCGTGCTCGATCCAGCTGTTCTCGTTGAACGTGGCCTGCTCTTCGCTGTCGAACTCGACCCGCTCCACCCGGCAGTTCCATTTGCCGTTGCCGGCATCCCAGGCGCCTTCGGACGCATACTCGACGACCGCGTAGGACGGACGGGGGTCGCCGTCCCAGCTCATGCCGACGGCCGCGGCGCAGACCAGAATCTGGGTCTCGCCGTTCTTCTTCGGAATGTGGCGGACGGACGGGCCGTGAATGTGGCCGTGGGCGCCGACGTCGAAATCGAAATCGTCGAGCTTCTCGCCGATCTCGTCGTCGGTGAGCCGGAACGGGAAGGCGTCGCTGTCGCCGATGTCATAGGGCGTGCCGTGGAAGACGTGGAAGTTGCGGTTGATCTCCGGGGTGTAGGTGATGGAGAACGGACGCTTGTCGAGCCACTCGATCTGATCGTCGCTCAGCCGCTCGCGGGTCATTTCCATCATCCGGAACATCCATTCCTGATGCGGGCTCTTCGGCGTGCCGGTTTCCCAGATTTTGCGGGTCACCCACAAATCGACGTTGCCGATGATCACATCGATCCACGGACGATCCATCATCCGCTGAACGATCTCGGCCGGTTCCGGACCCAGGCCGACGAGATCGCCGATGACGATGATCTTGTCGGCGTTCTCTTTCTCGACCGCGGCCTCCACGGCCTCCAGCTGCGGGATCTGGCCGTGAATGTCCGAGTAAAGGCAATATTTGAATTTCATGTTCTCAACCTTCCTTATTCGATGAATTAACGAATTCGGGCGTACCGGGGTCAAATCCCCCGGGTGTCGGGGCGCCGCGCCTCCAATGGCCCCAGTATAGGCTCAAACGGCGGGTCGCGCATCTATAGCAAAACGGCCTCGCCCCATGCAAACCGACTTCCCTCTCCCCCGCAAATCGTCATGCCCGGACTTGATCCGGGCATCCACGCCTTGGGGCCGCACGTGGATGGCCGGGTCCGGGCCCGGCCATGACGCAATAATTGTTAGGTTATCGTCATGCCCGGACTTGATCCGGGCATCCACGGGAATCCGGCGGGAGACCGCTCCAGGTCCGTGGATGGCCGGCCGACGCCGTGCGATCGGGGCTGGCGCGGGGCGCGCGGTCGGGTATGTTGGGGACCGTATCCGGAGGAGGGCGCCGCCCATGAGCGATCAGGACCCCAACAAGCAGGCCCGGGAGGAATTCGCCGCCATGCGGGCGGCCATCGGCGGCATCGGCGAAAGCGCCGTCAGGCTGCTGTTCACCGAGGCGCGGACGGTCAACGGATGGCTCGACCGCGGCGTGTCGGACGGCCAGATTCGCGAGATTTTCGATCTGATGAAGATGGCGCCGACCAGCGCGAACGTCTCGCCCGCGCGCCTCACCGTGGTGCGCAGCCCCGAGGGCAAGGAGCGGCTCCGCCCCGCCCTGTCGGGCGGCAACCTGGACAAGACCATGGCCGCGCCCGCGACCTTCATCGTCGCCTACGACCTGGATTTCGCGGGACGGCTCGATTTCCTGTTCCCCCACGATGCCGGCGCGGCGGGCTGGTTCGCGGGCGAGGAGATGACCTTCGAGACCGCGTTCCGCAACGGCACCCTGCAAGGCGCCTATCTGATCATGGCGGCGCGGGCCATCGGCCTCGATTGCGGGCCCATGTCCGGGTTCGACAACGCCGTGGTCGACGAGGCGTTCTACGCCGGCACCCGGGTCAAATCGAACTTCCTCTGCAACGTGGGCTATGGCGACCCGGCGAGCATCTTCGCGCGCAGCCCCCGCTTCGCCTTCGACGACGTGTGCGAAATCGTGTAGCCGGACCGTGTTCCCGTGGATGCCCGGATCAAGTCCGGGCATGACGATAACATATCGATAATCGCGACATGGCCGGGCCCGCCGGACCGGCTTCGCCGGCCGGAGGACAAGCCGCGTCCCGGCCATCCACGTGTACCGGCGGCGAGGCCGTGGACCCGGCCGGCCATCGCTGACAGAATAGGGCGCTGACCATGAACGACACTGCAAGCGAGCGCGCCGGTCCGATGCGGAACCCGCCGCACTTGGGCGAACTGATCCGCGAGAGCATGGACGATGCGGGCTGGAACGTGACCGAGACGGCGGCGCGTCTCGGCTGCGAGCGCGGAACGCTGTCGCGGCTGCTGAACGGCAAGGCGGGGGTATCGGCGAACATGGCGCTGGCGCTCGAGGATATCGGCTGGGGCACCGCCGAACACTGGATGCGCATGCAGGCGAGCTACGAGCTTGCGCGGGCGCGCCGGGGTCCTGCGCGACGCGAACTGGGCCTAGGGTCCGGACCCGATTGAATTGCGTCATGGCCGGGCCCCGACCCGGCCATCCACGTGTATCGCCAACCGCAAGACGTGGATGCCCGGATCAAGTCCGGGCATGACGATAACATATCGATAATCGCGTCATGGCCGGGCCCGCCGGACCGGCTTCGCCGGCCGGAGGACAAGCCGCGTCCCGGCCATCCACGTGTACCGGCGGCGTCGGCGCCGTGGACCCGGCCGGCCATCGCTGACAGAATAGGGCGCTGACCATGAACGACACTGCAAGCGAGCGCGGGCGGACCGCACGCATGACCGGGGCGCCCGCCGTCGGCGCGGCCGGGTCCGGCTGATGCGCCTGTCGTGGAACGAGGTTCGCGCCCGCGCCGCCGCCTTCGCCGGGGACTGGAAGGACGCGGCCTACGAGAAGGGCGAGACGCAGAGCTTCTACAATGCCTTCTTCGACGTGTTCGGGGTGCGGCGGCGAAACGTCGCGCGCTACGAGCAGCACGTCGCCAAGCTGGACGACCGCTCGGGCTTCATCGACCTGTTCTGGCCGGGCGTGCTGCTCGTCGAACAGAAGAGCGCCGGGCGCGATCTCCGGAGAGCGTACGAACAGGCCGGGGAGTATTTCGACGCGCTGCCGGATCGGGAGCGCCCGCGCTTCATCCTGGTGAGCGATTTCCAAACCTTCGAGCTTCACGATCTGGACGAGCGCGAGACCGTCGCGTTCCTGCTCGCGGACCTGCCCCGGCATGTCGAGTCCTTCGGCTTCATCCTCGGCGTGCAGCGCCGGACCTTCCGCGATCAGGACCCGGCGAACATCGAGGCCGCCGAGCTGGTCGGGCGGCTGCACGACGCGCTCGCCGATGCCGGGCACCAGGGGCACGATCTGGAGCGCTTCCTGGTGCGGATGGTGTTCTGTCTGTTCGCCGACGACACCGGCATCTTCGAGCCGCGCGACATCTTCCTCGACTTCGTCGAGACGCGCACCGGCGAGGACGGCGCCGATCTCGGGCCGTGGCTCGCGCAACTGTTCGAGGTGCTTGATACGCCGGAGGACGAGCGCCAAGCGAATCTCGACGAAGACCTGGCGCGGTTCCCCTACGTCAACGGCGACCTGTTCGAGGAGCGTCTGCGGATGTTCTCGTTCGACGCGGCCATGCGCGGGGCGCTGCTCGACGCCTGCCGCTTCGACTGGTCGAACATTTCGCCCGCCATCTTCGGCGCGCTGTTCCAGTCGGTCATGGACCCGGCGGAGCGCCGGGCGCAGGGGGCGCACTACACGACCGAGAAGAACATCCTCAAGGTGATCGAGCCGCTGTTCATGGACGACCTGCGGGCCGAGTTCGGGCGGCTGCAGGCGAGGCGCGACAGCCGCCGCCGGCCGGACCTGCTGGCCTTCCAGGAGCGTCTCGGCCGGCTCAAATTCCTCGACCCGGCCTGCGGCTGCGGCAATTTCCTCATCATCGCCTACCGCGAGTTGCGCGCGCTTGAAACCGAGGTGCTGAAGGAGGTCTATTCCGACGGGCAGTTCGCGCTGGCGGACATCCTTTCGGTCGTCGATGTGGATCAGTTCCACGGGATCGAGATCGGCGAGTTCCCGGCCCGCATCGCGGAGACCGCGCTGTGGATGATGGACCACATCATGAACAACCGGCTGAGCCTGGAGTTCGGCCAGAGCTACGTGCGCATCCCGCTCGGGAAGTCGCCGCACATCGTCCACGGCGACGCGCTCGAAACGGACTGGTCCGGTTTGCTGCCGCCGGGCGATTGCTCGTTCGTGCTGGGCAATCCGCCGTTCGTGGGCTCGAAGTTCCAGACGGCGGACCAGCGCGCGCAGGTGCGCGGAATCGCGGCGCTCGGCAACAGCGGCGGCACGCTCGATTACGTCGCCGCATGGTTCATCAAGGCGGGGGAGTATGTGAATGGCGGCGATGCCCGGATCGGCTTCGTCGCGACCAACTCGATCACCCAGGGCGAACAGGTCGCGCAGCTATGGCCGGTCCTGTTCGGGCGCGGCAAGCTGGAGATCGCATTCGCGCACCGGACCTTCGCGTGGGGGTCGGATGCGCGCGGCAAGGCCCATGTGCATGTCGTCATTCTCGGCCTCGACCGGCGCGGGGCCGCGCGGGCGGAGAAACGCCTGTTCAGCTATCCCGACATCAACGGCGACCCGGAGGAAAGCCGCCACGGGGCGCTGTCGCCGTACCTGTTCGATGCGGGCGGGCTGTCGGACCCGCATCTGGTGGTGCGGGAGGAAAGCGCGCCGATCAATGGAATGGGCAGATTGATAATCGGTTCCAAGCCTATCGACGGCGGCAACTATATATTCGACGCGGAGGAACGGGCCGCGTTTCTGGAGACCGAGCCGGAGGCCGCGCAGTTGCTCCGGCCGTTCATCGGCGCACGGGAATACCTGCATGGCGGCGAGCGCTGGATTCTGGCGTTGCACGACACGCCGCCCCAAGTGCTGGCGCGGCTGCCGCACGTCCGCGAG
>JAJEBT010000096.1 GCA_022822405.1 Alphaproteobacteria bacterium | reverse complement strand
TTTTGCACCCCGATCAGGCCATTCGCGACGCGTGCTAGTCGTCCAGGCGTTTCATCCTGGGGTCGAGTACATCCCGAAGCCAATCCCCCAGTAGATTGACTCCCAATACGGTCAGCGTGAGGACCACGCCGGGAAAGAAGGTGAGCCACCAGGCGGTGTCGAGGAATCCGCGGCCATCGGCGAGCATCCCGCCCCAGGTCGGTGTCGGGGGCGGCACGCCCATGCCCAGGAATGAAAATGAAGATTCGATGATGATCATACGGCCAAGATAAATGGTGGCCACGACGATGCAGGAAGAGAATACGTTGGGAAGCAGATAAACGAGCATGACCCGGAAGGTGTTGCAGCCGGCGGATCTTGCTCCTGTGACCATGTCGGTGTCTTTCAAGGCGAAGACCTCTCCCCGCACCACCCTCGTGTATACGGTCCACGTCCTCAGGGAGATGGCGAGGACGATGTTCTGGAGGCTCGCTCCCAGAATCGCAATGATGGCCAATGCGAGCAGGACGAACGGGATCGCGAGCGCGGTGTCCACAATCCTGCTGATCACGGCGTCAATCTTGCCCCCGTAGTAGCCCGCGATGAGTCCCGTTGATATTCCGATAAAACCGCTTACAAAGACGGCGGCGAAACCCACGGCGAGTGAGACACGCGAGCCCCAGATGATTCGGCTCAATATGTCGCGACCCAACCTGTCCGTGCCGAGCCAATAGGTGTTGCCCGCATCGTCCACGAAACCCGGGGGCTTCAGATGACGCAACAGGTCCTGCTGCAAGGGGTCATGGGGCGAGAAGAGACCGGGCGCGAGAGCCCAAAGAATTGTGACGATGATGCAGAAAACCCCGAACAGAGCCGGAGGCCGCTTTAACAGGTCCTGCAGCGCCAGTTGTAAATCCGAGGGGCCGCGATCGTCCAGTTCCTGTTCGAAACGGGGGGCGTCGCCGGCGTCCATCGGGTTGTCCATCGCCATGTTTCCTGTCTCTCCTGCGCTAACTGTATGTGACGCGCGGATCGAGCCACGCGTAAACGATGTCCACGGCGAGATTGACGCCCACGAACATTAACGAAAGCAGGGCCACCGCCGCCTGGACGACCGGATAGTCGTTGACATTGATGGATTCCACCACCAGCCAACCTACGCCCGGCCAGGCGAAGATGACCTCAACGACCACTGTCCCGCTCAGCAAACCGCCGAGTTCCAGGCCGATGATGGTGACAATGGGGATTGACGCGTTCTTGAGGGCATGGCGGCCGATGACCAAGGCCTCGGCGATTCCCTTCGAGCGCGCCGTATTCACGAAGTCCTGGGACATCACCTCGAGCAGTGTCGAGCGCGTCATCCGCATGATGCGGGCCGTGGCGTAGAGACCGGCGGCGAGTCCCGGCAGGATGATGCTCTTCGCCTCCCGGTAGCCCGACGTCGGCAGCCACCCGAGAATTTCGGAGAACAGGATAATCAGTATCAGGCCCAGCCAGAAGTTGGGGATGGACTGGCCCGCCATCGACAAGACCGAACTGAAGTAGTCGATCCAGGTTTTACGGAAAACGGCCGAGAGGATCCCCGTCGGAATGGCGATCACGAGCCCCACGAAAAGGGCGAAAACGGCGAGAATCGCCGTGGCGGGAATGCGTTCGGTGACCAGGCCCATGGCGGGGACGTTGTGGTAGAAAGATATTCCGAAATCGCCCCTCAATACGCCCTTGTTCTGTTGGTGGCCGAACAGGAAGTTAAAATATTGGACGTAGAGCGGTTGATCGAAGCCTCTTTCCTTGTTGAACGCGGCAATTTCTTCCTGGGTGGCTTCATCGGGCATCAGGACGTCGGCCGGGTCCCCCGTCATGTGAAGCATCAGGAAGACGATGAGGAGAACCATCCACAGGACAATCAGACTCTGCAGTAGACTGCGGATGATATAGGCGCGCATAAGAAATACCACCCTCGAGAATCAAATGGATTTTGCGATTCAAAAAGTTGACTGGATACTGTATCCCGTCAAAAGTATTTTGCGCGTTAGAGAATAGATGATGTACATCTTTTCCGCTGCGGTCAAGACTGCTCCAGGCAAGCCTGCCTTCCAACCTGCCCTTGAAGGGCGCATCGTTGCCCATCATCTGCGTTCATGCGGCCTCCGATGCCGAAATGGCCGCACGAATCGCCCGCGCCGCCCTTCGCCGGCCCGGATGATGAAATACCACCGACCCGATACGAACCCGCGGGTTTCGATGCGCTCCACGCCAGGCGCTTCGAACTCGCCCATGATTCGCTCGGCAACCTCCGGATAATCTCCCGGTGGGTTCTCCACCGGAATCCGTATCGGTTCGTGCGCTTGTTTGACGAAATAATCCCCATGGGGACGGGTTCGGATGCCCATGCTTGATCTTTCCGGGATGATGATGGAAAATATAATATATATCCTACACTGTCCTGCTTTAACGCCGCAAGGTTCGGCGTTTCATTTAGCACTTGCACCACCGTTTCACATACAATAGTTCCAGCGCTCCAAGATACGGCGTAAGTGATTTCTTTTGTTATGAGGAAACCATCACACTGTCGCTCAAAGGAGGGAGTTGCTATGCGAAAATGGTTGGTTGTTTTTCTCATCATAGCCCTTGTCGGCTTCGCCGCTCATCGCGCCGAGGCCATGAAGGGTACGCTCAGGCTCGCCGTCCATGGGCAGCCGGCAACTTGGGACCCCGGGAAAACGCCGGGTTTCATGGGCACCATGTTGTGGCCGTGGACCTACGACACCCTTGTTCAGGCGGACCTGAAAACGGGCAAGCTCTACGGCTGGCTGGCCGAGAAGTTCGAGCGCGTCAGCGCCTCGAAATTCAAGTTCACCCTGCGCAAGGGCGCGGTATTCGCCGACGGAACGCCGGTCACCTCGGCGGACGTCAAGTTCTCCCTACACCGCGTCTGGGAGGACGAAGGCCTGCAGAGTTCGGTGAAGTCCTATTACAAGGACATCAAAGGGGTGGAGATCATCGACGATCGAAACTTCTACATCCACGCAAAAGGCCCGATGAACGACCTGCCGGCCCTGATGCGGACCTGGGGCCACGTCATCAACCGCAAGGCCGTCAAGGGTCTGACGTACGCCCAAATCGCGACCGGAAGCTACGGCTCGGGCGCCTACGTCCTCAAAGAATGGAAAAAGGGCCAGCGGTTCGTGATGGAAGCGAATCCCCTGTGGTGGGGCAATAAAAAATACCCCAACCGGCCGAAGAAACTCATCATCCGCATCATCCGGGAACCCACGACCCGTGTGAAGGCCCTGACGACCGGCGAAGTGGACTTCGCCATGAGGGTGGCGCCCCAGTTCATCGAGCAAATCAACGCCAAACCGGGCTTGAAGGTGCTCACCACCCCCAGCATCCGCATCTATTACGTCGGCTACCTGACCATGCACGGCGGGCCCATGGGGAACGTCAAGGTTCGCCAGGCGATAAGCCACGCCATCAACACGCCGCTCATCATCAAGACCCTCTTGCAGAACCGCGCCGACCCTTGGTTCCAGATGATCCACCAGGGGATGGCGGCCGGCTACAACCCCAAGATGAAATCCTGGTACCCCTACGACCTGGCCAAGGCGAAGAAGCTCCTGAAGGAATCGGGCTATGGCAAGGGGTTCAAATTGACCATGATCTCACCACGAAACACGATCCCGGCCGATGTTGCCATGTGTGAGGCGGTCGTCAGCATGGTCCAGAAGATCGGTGTTGACGCAGAATGCAAAGCCTCCTCGAAAAGGGTCTGGAGAGGCAGGTTCAAGAAATACGTGAAGGGTTCGTTAAAAGGCAACATGATGTTCATCTCCAGTTACGGCAACCAGGGCGGCATACCGGGGAACAGCTTCCGCGGCGTCATGTCCTGCGGCGGAAAATGGAGCCCGCATTGTTACAAGGAATATGAAACGATGATCGACAAGGCTCTCAGGACTGCCGACACCGAACTTCAGCAGAAGCGGCTCGAGAAAGCGAATTGGTTCATGCACAATAACGCCACTCACAAGCCCATCGCCAAGAGCCATGACGTGTACGGCGTAAACACGAAGGTTCTTGACTACAAGATGCGCTATGATGAGATGACGCTTCCCTGGAGCTTCGAGATGAAGACTCCTGGCTCATGATGAAGTAAGGGAGGCAGTTTGCAACACGGGATCACGGCGCGGAGGGCGCGAGCCCTCCGCGCCTTTTCTGTGATTTGCCGCCCGCCGCAGGTAGAATTCGGCGCAGGCCAATCGCTATTAAATTAAAAAGGAGAAGCCGTGGCTGAAGATAAGGTTCGTCTGGCGTCGATAGGTCTTGGCGGGTGGGGGGCCATGCTGGCGGGTTCGGTGGAGCGCAGCGGCGCGGCCGAGGTGGTTAGTTGTTTCGCACGGAGCGAGGAAGGGCGCAAATCGTTTGCGGAAAAGGTCGGTTGCCGCCAAGCGGCGAGTCTGGACGAATTGCTGAGCGATTCCGAGGTGGAAGGGATACTGCTGGCTACCCCGCACTCCACCCACGTGGATATAATTTGCCAGGCGGCATCCGCAGGGAAACACGTGTTCGTCGAAAAACCTCTCACGCTGACCGCCGCCGACGGACGCAAGGCCTACGAGGCGACGCAGAAGGCGGGCGTCACCCTCCAGATCGGCCATAATCGCCGCAAGCAGGGAGGCAATCGCCGCCTCCGCGAGATGATAGACAACGGTGAGTTGGGCATGGTCCATCAGGTGGAGGGCAACCTCTCTCTGGCAGGAGGGCAGAACCCCCGCCAGGGCTGGCGGAACGACACCGGCGAATGCCCGGCCGGCGCAATGACGGCTCTGGGCGTCCACATGGTGGATAACCTGCACTATCTGGCAGGTCCCGTGAAGCGGCTTTCCGCGTTCAGCAAAAAGATACTTGGAAAGGGAAACCTGAACGATGTAACTTCCATCATTCTCGAATTCGAGAACGGCCCGCTCGGCTACATCCATACGACCTTCGTCATACCGAAGATCTGCTCGAACGCCGTCTTCGGCACAAAAGCTAACGCCTGGACCGAGGAGGAAGGTTCGAAACTCTACTTCCAGAAGGTGGACCAGCAGGCGCGCGAGGAACTCCCCTGCGAGCCGGGCGACTGCCTGGCCGAGCAGATGGCGGAATTCGCCAAATGCATCCGCGAAGGGGCTAGGCCCGAAGTAAGCGGCCCGGAGGGCATCGAGGTTGTGGCCGTCCTGGAGGCCGTCGTTGAGAGCGCGGGCACGGGTCGGGCGGTCGAAGTCGGCAAGTTTCGGAGTTGAGATGAATCGCCCGGGATATTTCATCACTGAATCCAGCATGGGTATCGGTTTGCCTCTCTGCACTGCGGAAGCAGCTACCGTCGCCTGCGCCATAAGCCAGACCGTGGGCGGGAGCGTCAACCGCACATGGGAATATTGATTTTCAACAACTTGCGGGGAAAAAATGAGTATTGCCGAGATTCAGGTGAAAGGACGTTGCCATAGCGATTTCTCTTTGGTGGAAGAGGAGTTCCGGGAGAACTTCGCGAGCCGGGGCGAGTTGGGATCGGCAGTCTGCTTGTACAGGGACGGCGAGAAAGTCGTGGACCTCTGGGGAGGCCACCGCGACGAAGCCCGCACCCAGCGGTGGACGGAGGATACCATCGTGCTCATGAGTTCCATCGCCAAGAGCATGAGTGCGCTCTCCGTCCACATGCTCG
>JAJEBT010000219.1 GCA_022822405.1 Alphaproteobacteria bacterium | reverse complement strand
CCGTCTCCGCCGCCTTCCAACCCCGGCACAACGAACCACTGCGCGACAACATCTTCAAACCGGCCGTTTTACGACATCTTCACGCCGTCGGTAGCAGCCGAAGGTGGTTCGCGAGATTGGCGCGTTCATCATGCCGGCGGCCCACGGGGCCATCGATGGTCGGCGAATCCCGGGACGCTGGAGCGCGGAGGGCGGCTGGAGACCGGCGACATGACGGAGACCGGTCGAGACCCCATTGCAGAGCGAACCCATAGAGTTGAGCCAAGGCGACATCCAGGCTTACGCACCTCCCGGGCGCCGACGGGTGGCTACGCCGTCGAGACCGTGGAGAGGTGCGTCACAGAGACCCAGACAGGGTTCCAGCGCTGCCGGTCCGAGAACCGAATCGACCAGGCGGAGCTGCGGGACAGGCTGGCGGGCGTTCATGCGGTCGGGGATCGGGAACGTGCGGAGTTTGCGATCAGGACTGGCGAGATCGTGCTCGATCGGGGCGAAGCCGCGCTCTGGGCACACGCATTGGGCCGCGATGATGACCGGGTTCTGTGCGGGCCGGACAAGGCTGCTCACGCCGGGGCCATCGTTGCGGTAAGAGATTCGAGGATACGGTTGCCCTTTGCCTGAGATCGGGCGAGTATTCGCCATATCGGTTGACGCTGTCTTGGCGGGCAGGCAGGGTCTCGGCGGGCAGGCGGGGTAGGTCAGAACATGGCGCGCAGCGATCTGCTCGTCGAGCTCGTGAAGGCCGGAGTGAGCGGTGACCAAGCCTCGGCACGGCAGACTGCCGAGGCGATTGCGGCGGAGGAACGAGCGAAGAAGCACTCCGGCGTCGCCGACCGGATCTCCAAGGCTCTGACCAGCGCGGAGCGGCCGGGGCTCGCGGGACCGACCCGCCAGGGCGGCTTGCGCGTCCGCGATGGCTCCGGCGGGATCCAGAGGCGCGAGCCGCATCGGCCGTTGGGGGAGCTGTTCCTGGATCGGGCGATTCGGGACGCCTGTCTCGAGCTCATCGAGGAACAGCATCGAGCGGACGTGCTGCGAGCCCACGGCATCGAGCCACGCCACAGACTGCTGCTGGTGGGGCCGCCCGGGAACGGCAAGACATCCCTTGCGGAGAGTCTCGCGTACGAGCTTGCGCTGCCGCTCTTCGTCGTGCGCTACGACGCGGTGGTCACGAGCTATCTGGGAGAGACGGCGCAGCGCCTGCGCCGGTTGTTCGACTTCGTGCGCACGGAGCCATGCGTGCTGTTCTTCGACGAGTTCGATGCGATCGGCAAGGAACGCGGCGACCTGCACGAAACCGGCGAGATCAAACGGGTCGTGACGACGCTGCTGCTGCAGTTCGATGACCTTCCGTCCTATTGCGTTCTGGTCGGGGCGACGAATCATCCGGAGCTGCTCGACCGCGCGACTTGGCGGCGGTTCGAGATGCGGCTTGAGCTCGAGCGGCCAAGCGACGACACGATGACGGAGTATTTCGCCCAGAGGTTGAAGGAGCTCCCGGAGAAATCGGGCTACACGGCCAGGCGTCTGCGCGCCGCGGTGTCGCCGCGGAACTTTTCCGAAGCCGAGGACTTCTTTCTCGATATCCGGCGCCATCTTGCGTTGGAGCAGGGCCGCGTCACGTTCCGTACGCTGGTGACGGACCGCGTGAACGCGTGGTCTTCGCAACGCGGGCGTTATGGCAGCGATGACCGACCGGCCGATCTTGCGTCTGGCTGACGGGCGGGCAGCCCGGCGCATGCCCGGGCCGCCGGACCGGCGTGCAAGGCCGCGGTCGCGGGGCGCGGCGGCGCAGGGACTGGATGGGGCAGCGGCATTCGACTCGGAGACCCCGCCTCGGCAGCGCCAAGTCTTGATTGGCGCGAGGATGAGCGGTTGAGCGGATCTGCGCCAGCTACTGCCGGTCCCCCAGGAGAACTTGCTGCTGAGGAAGTCCCTCTTGGTCTGACGGTTTCAGCCATCGTGATTGGAGAAATTACCAGTTCGAGCGCTCCCTGCCTCGCCTCGTCCAGGATGCGCTGACAGGTAGACGACCACGGCTCTTCATCGTTGAGTATGGCGATGAAGCAGGTTGAATCCCAATACCGGCACTCCTGGCCAGATGCCATTAGTGTTCCCGTATGTAATCTGCATGTTCACATGCGGGGACGGAGGAGCCTGCGTAGAGTCCCCGGAGGTCCTCTGCCTGGGGCAAGGCATCGCGCGTTCGGAGCGCTTCGAAACGTTCCACGCGAATCGTCGTGGGCTCTCCGGACTTGTCGTAGCCAATCTGGCCGTAGACGAGCACCCGCGTCCCCAACAAGGAACGAATGGCGTCAAACGTCTCGGCATCGCATATGCACCGCGTTCCCCGAGTCCGGTATCTGTCGTAGATCGTGAAGCCGTGCTGGTCATGTATGGTGATGGTTTCAAGGCGACCCTCAAGGGCGCCCATCGCATGGCCGGAAACCCCGATTAGCTCGTCTATATGGGCAACAAGACGCGGTGTCAGCGACACGCGCAAAGCCGGATGGCTTTCGATGGCACCAACCAATACAACGTCGGAAACGCGACCGTTCCTTCGCCCTGCAAGTTTCCTCGTACAGACGAGTGCGCGATCGCTGAAGTGCGGGGGCCGATCAGGGCGCTCGGTCAGGGTGCCCAGCCCGTCGACGACGGCGCGAATGACCTCGGCTCGCTGATCGAGCAGAACGCCCTGCGGCTGGACGGGAGTCACGCCAACCGTTGCGCTGGCGCGCTCGAGAGCGGTGAGCTTCCACTCGATGTCTCGACGGCCGGTGACATCGCGTTCGACTTCACCGAGAACGGCAGTGAAGTCGCCGAGGGCCTCCGTCAAGTCATCCAGACCGACAGAGTCACCCTTGAGGGAGATGGTCAGAGAATCCGGCATCTGGCTGACAATCTCGTTGGCGCAAGTGCAAGGCTCACCGGCACCGGCCAACCCGGACGCGGAGGAGATCGTGAGAGGACCGAGGAGGACGAGCCATCACAGCGCGCCCTTCAGGCGCCCGGAAACAAGGGCCCCACGCGTCGTCTCGGAAGCGCCCTGGCAGCTCGAGGTTCCTTCGTGTCGCTGCTTCATCGGCGACCTCTCCCTCCGCCGCCCGGCCCGCAACGGAGGATAAGGCAAACGAGGCGAGCATAGCCAGCAGACGCCAGTTCGCCGCAGAGAGGCTGGCCGCCCCGTCCAAGTACTTTACCGACCCCTTCCTGCTCGTCGGCGAAGGGCGCTTCTCATGGCGCCAGTCCGGCGTCGACATGCAGCAACTGGAAGCCTGTGAACGAAGGTCGGGCCGCTGGATCGCCGCGTACCGCACCTTGGCGCCCCAGGTCGGGCGCGAGACACCGCTCATGCGCCGCACGCTCGGGCTTTCCCGGCGCTCGAGTTTCGAGGACGCCATTCGCGCCGGCGAACGGTTCGTCGCGGAGTTCGGCCTCGGCGACGTCCCGGCGACGCGCCTTGCGGATGTCATGGAACGCGAGCTCGGCATCCTCGTTCTGATGGTCGACGCGGACCGGGGGATCTCCGGCGCGGCATGCCGACTGCCGGAGCTGGACGCGGTGCTCATCGCCCGCCACGAGGTGGAGGGTCGGTGCCAATTCGATCTGGCGCACGAGCTGTTTCACCTCCTGACGTGGGACGCGATGCCACCCGAGCACCGGGAGGAGGCGAGAGAGACGGGCGGCAACCGCGTCGAACAGCTTGCCAACAACTTTGCCGCGGCGGTGCTGATGCCGGCTGACACGCTTGCCGGGTTCGGAAACTGGTCGGAGCTTGGGCAGGCGGCGCTCGTCGCGCGGCTGAACGCGGTGGCGAACGAGCTGCACGTGACGGCCTCGGCGCTCAGGTGGCGCTTGGTTGCGCTCGGCGCCCTGACCTCGACGATCGCGCGCGCGGTGCCGGACGCGGCATTGCGTCACAACCGACGCAATGAAGCGGAGAACCTGCCGCCACCCGGTTCTCGAGGCCGTTCATGGAGGTTCTCGGGTTCGCGGTCGGGCAGGGCGTCGTCTCGATGCGCCGGTCCGCGGCCCTGCTCGAGCTGAGCGTCGACGAATTTTCGGACCTCTTCGCGGTGCACGGCGTCGCGCAACCGGCCGAGCTATGAAGCGTCATGGCTCGGCATCGCGGCACCGTTCTGGTGGACACCTATGTTGTCGGTAACGCTAACCAACTAGTACCTCTGCACAGAGGTTTTGATCGATTGAAATCTGGGGGTCATCGCAAGATGGGAAGGTGCTCGGGTTCGACGAGCACCTCGAGACATCGAGCGCGTCCCGGGGTTCGGCGAAGGAGCCCGCCTCGCTCCAGGGCGAGGATCATTTGGTGAACGCTCGGTGCGGTGACGGCAAAGAAGCGCTGCAGGTCGGCCTGAGCGGGCGGGCGTCCATTGACCTTCGTGTAGGCATGGATGAACGCCAGATATTGTCCCTGTCGTTCGGTGAATCGGGCGGTTGGGTTCGAAGGGATCGACACGGCGCGCGGTTCCTGATCGACTGTCTCCAGCGTAGCGAAGGGGACG
>JAJEBT010000119.1 GCA_022822405.1 Alphaproteobacteria bacterium | reverse complement strand
ATCGGCGTCAGGATGATCTCCGTCACCGCCTTCTGGACGATCTTGTCCTCCAGCGCGGCAACGCCGAGCGGTCGTGTCCCGCCGTCCGGTTTGGGTATCTCTACCCGCCGGACCGGCGGCGCTCGATACGCCCCGGACTGCACGCGCCGGTGCAGGTTGAGCAGCCGCTCTTCCAGCCCGTCCGCGTATTCAGCCCATGTCATGCCGTCCACCCCCGCCGCGGCGTCCCGCTTCAGCGCGTGGAAGGCCCAGCGCAGCGCGTCCGGCGTGACATGGTGCAGGAGCGCCGTCAGTTTCTCCTGCGGCTTCCTCGTTGCAGCTTGCCGTATCCGCTCGGCGGCATGGGTCACGCTTTCCCGGCTCTGCGTCCGGCACGTGCTTTCGCTTCGCGGATTCCCCTTGGTCGAGGCCCTTCCCTCCACGAACTCCGCCGGGGCTCGCGCCCCTTTGTTCGCCCGCTTCGACGGTACTATGGCCCCGTCCGATTTCTTCACTCCGTTCATCTCAGGCTTCGGATACCTCCTTTCCTTCGCGGCCCCGATACGACCATCGGGGCAGAGTGAAGACCTCCCAGGTCCCGGTGGTGGGCTTACATGCGTGCATGGGGTCCCCGACGCCGCGAAGCTCCCCCGCACCTCGCCATCTTGCGGTGCAGGCGATGTTGCCTTCGACGAGCTCAACCGTCTCGGCACTTCGGACCATCTCGTTTTCGGCGTTCACTGTCCCTGCCCACATGCACCGCTACCGACGCTTCACCTCCGGCCTCACGGCCGACGGTGCACGGCTCGCGGAGAAACGTGGTTGGCTACTCCTTTCGTTTCGCGGGACTTACACCCGCTACCCTTCCGCCAGTTCGCCTGGCGCTCCAAGTGCGCCGGAATCTGCATGCACCCGTTCCGGGCCCTGGTGCTTGTCAGGAAGCACCGAACGCAGGATCTCCCATTCCGCGTCGCTCATGTCGTGTCGGTCGCCGCTCATCCCTCAATCCCTTGGTGGATCGCTTTCGACAAGAAATGGCAGATCATGCAAAAAGATCAACATTTGGGTACATGGCTTAGGGTAAGCTGCGCCTTCTCTGGTTCGCCACAGGAATCCGATTTCGAGTTCAAGTCTAAGAACTTGACCTAAAAGTCGAGTCTATGCACAATAGACTAGCATTATATCCTGTATAATTCCGAAGTGAACGCGACATATGGTATTTTGAGTCAGCCTTTAAGACTCTGCGCAGCAATCACAAGCGCCCCACACGCAGTCCAGTGGCGGAGAGTAGCGGCGTTGCCGCCCGCTCTTCGACGGAGCCCGGCGTGTGCGCCGAGTCCTCCAGTTTTCGGACTGTCACGGTCGGTCGCAGGTTTCAGGCTTCGTTGAACGCACCAGAATTCAGCGTTAACGTCTCTTTTCCCTGAAGGTCCCTGTTACTGCCGTTGCTTTGGCCCACAATGGTAAAGGAGTTTCCAGTGCAGCAGACAGGAAACGAGATTCGGATCCTTCGGGACAACAGGAGCGCGCCTTCCGTGGACCCGCTCGGCGCGGCGCGGAACCGGCGGCCGGTCTGGAGGGATCCTTCAGGGTTCCGCGTCTGCAAGCGAGTGACTGGCGTTGCAACGCGCAAGGGCTGGCAGCGGGCAGTTCACGGCTGGCAGGGTTCGGCAGCTCGCCGTTGAATACGCAACGAAGCAGAGACGGATACAATGACGGAACGTGTGGACTGTGTGGTGATCGGAGCCGGCATTGTCGGGCTCGCGCTCGCGCGAGCCGTCGCGATGGCCGGACGCGAGGTCATCATCGTCGAACAGGCCGACATGATCGGATCGGAAACGAGCTCACGGCACAGCGAGGTCATCCATGCCGGGATCTACTATCCCCCCGGCAGCCGCAAGGCCGAGTTCTGCGTGGCCGGCAAGCACGCGCTGTACGAGTTCTGCGAAAGCCATGGTGTTCCCTACAAGCGCTGCGGGAAGATCATCGTGGCCACGAGCGAAGACCAGCAAACAGACCTTGAGCGCCTCCGCAACAACGCGGCAGAATGCGGGGTGCGCGACCTCGAATGGATGACTCCCGAAGATGTCGCCGGGATGGAGCCCGAGGTCCAATGCGTGCGCGCCCTGTGGTCGCCGTCGACCGGGATCGTCGACAGCCACGCCCTGATGCTGGCCCTGCAAGGAGACGCCGAGGAGGCCGGCGCAATGCTTGCCCTGCTCACCCCGGTCACCGGCGGACAGGTCATGAACGACGGGATCCGTCTCGATTGCGGCGGCGGTGCCGCCATGTCGGTGGTCGCGGACATCGTGATCAACAGCGCCGGCCTGCACGCCCAGAAGGTGGCGCGATCGATATCCGGGGTGCCGGCCGAAACCATACCGCCGATCCATTACTGCAAGGGCAACTACTACACGCTGTCGAGTTCCCCGCCGTTTTCGCGTCCGATCTATCCGGTGCCCGAGAGCGCCGGACTCGGGGTCCATGTCACCGTGGATCTCGCAGGCCAGGTGCGGTTCGGCCCCGACACGGAATGGATCGACGAAATCGACTACGACGTCGATCCGGCGCGGGCGGACAGCTTCTACGAGGCGGTACGAAAATACTATCCCGCGCTCGCCGACGGCGCCATCGCGCCGGGCTACGCGGGAATCCGGCCGAAACTGCAGGCGCCCGGCGAGGGCGCCCGCGACTTCGTCATCCAGGGCCCCGACGATCACGGCGTATCGGGGCTGATAAACCTCTACGGCATCGAATCTCCGGGCATGACGGCGGCGCTGGCGATTGCCGACCATGTTGCCGGCACCCTCTGACCGGCACGGTCGCTCCGTCCCGTCGGGCGGTTTTTCCGGGCCCGACGAAAAAATTCCTTCCTCCACTTGAATTCCCCGTGGCCCGCATTAAATAGCGGGTGTCCGGAGCCTGAACGGGCCGGGCAGACGACCAAGGGTTGGCCATAGTGGCGGCCCGAACCACATGTTGCTCAATGGAGGATATGGAAGATGAGACACCTCGATTTCTCGCCCCTTTACCGCACTGCCGTCGGTTTCGACCATCTGACGTCGCTGCTTGACGCGGCCCAGAAGAGCCCCGCATCCGATGGCTATCCGCCCTACAACATCGAAAAGCTGAACGGCGACACCTACCAGGTGACCATCGCGGTCGCCGGCTTCGGTGCCGAAGACCTGGACCTCGAGGTCCGGGACAACCAGCTTGTGGTCAAGGGCAAGGGCGCCAAGGCCGGCGGCGAGACGCAGACCTACCTGCACCGCGGGATCGCCCGTCGGACCTTCCAGCTCCGTTTCCAGCTCGCTGACCATGTCGAGGTCAAGGGCGCCGACCTGAAGGACGGCCTCCTCGTCATCGACCTCGAGCGCGAGATTCCGGAAGCGCTGAAGCCGCGCAAGATTGCAATCGGCAATTCTTCGAAGGTGATCGACGGCCCTGTGGCGAAGGTCGCCTGACACCGCAACCGCCCGGGCGGCCGGATCGGGAAATCCGGCCGCCCGGGTTTCGCGCGCCAGCGCGAATCCAGCCCGGCACCCCGGCCAGCTGGCGGGGTCTGTCGGCGCAAATCACCGGGTGCCTCACCTCTCATTCATCACGCTTCGAGTAGATGCCCCCGACAGTCACGCCAATGTGACTGGACAAGAGGAACGAAAGGTTTGGATCGGCATGGCCACGATGCTTGACATCCGGAATCTCACGAAGAAGTACGGCCCGTTCACCGTGGTCGATGACATCAGCTTTTCGGTCGAGAGCGGCGAGGTGCTCGGCTTCCTCGGCCCCAACGGCGCCGGCAAGTCGACGACCATGAAAATGATCACGGGTTTTCTCCCGCCGACCTCAGGCACGGCCATCGTGTGCGACAGCGACGTGATTCAGAATCCGCTGACTGTCAAGACGCGCATCGGCTATCTGCCCGAGGGCGCGCCGCTCTACGAGGACATGACCACCGCCGCGCTGCTGTCCTTTGTCGCCGAAACGCGCGGGATTCGGGGATCGGATCGCCGGCAGGCGATCGACGGCGCCGTCGACAAGCTCGAACTCGACGAGGTCTACAACCAGCGCGTCGGAACCCTGTCCAAGGGGTTCAAGCGGCGTGTCGGCCTAGCGCAGGCGATCATGCACGATCCCGACATCCTGATCCTCGACGAACCCACGGATGGGCTCGACCCCAACCAGAAACACCAGGTCCGCGAACTCATTCGCCAGATGTCCGAGGAAAAGGCGGTCGTGATCTCGACCCATCTCCTTGAGGAGGTCGATGCCGTATGCACCCGGGCGATCGTGATTTCACGCGGCCGCAAGGTTGCCGATGCGACGCCGGCTGATCTCGAACGGCGGTCGGCCTACTGGAATGCGGTATCGGTCCGCCTGCCGCACGAACGGATCGCCGCGCTTCAGGGCGCTCTCGACGGGCTCGAAGGCGTTGAGCGAATCGAGATCGATGACAAGCGCTCGGCGAGCGCCCATGTCATCGTCATTCCGAGCCAGGGCGCAGCTGTCGTCGACGCAGTCAATCAGCGCCTGAAGGAGAGGGAGGTCGCCGTCGACCAACTCTACGTCGAACGCGGACGGCTCGACGACGTGTTCCGCCAGATCACCATCGGGGAGAACGTGCAATGACCGCGGTGATTGCGATCTCGAAGCGCGAACTTGCGAGCTACTTTTCTACGCCGCTGGCCTATGTGTTCATCGTCATCTTCCTCGCGCTTGCGGGAGCAATGACGTTCTATTTCGGGGGCTTCTACGAACGCGGACAGGCGGATCTCCAGACATTCTTCGCCTTCCATCCCTGGCTCTACCTGTTTCTGGTGCCGGCCATCGGCATGCGGCTTTGGGCCGAGGAACGCAAGACCGGAACGATCGAGCTTCTGATGACGCTGCCGCTCTCGACCACGCAGGCAGTGCTCGGCAAGTTCTTGGCCGCCTGGATCTTTGCCGGCATCGCACTTGCGCTCACATTCCCCGTCTGGATCACCGTCAACTACCTCGGCGCGCCCGACAACGGCGTGATCTTTGCCGGATATGTCGGCAGTTTCCTGATGGCCGGCGCGTTTCTTTCGATCGGGAGCTTCGTCTCGGCGCTCACGCGCAACCAGGTCATCGCCTTCGTCATTGCCGCGGCGGCGTGCTTCCTGTTCATGATGAGCGGGCTTGAACCGGTCCAGTCCGCGGTGCGCGGCTGGACTTCGAGCTTCGTGATCGATCTGGTCGCATCTCTCAGTTTCCTCACCCATTTCGACGCCATAACCCAGGGCGTCTTCGATCTTCGCGACTTCATCTACATGGCGGCGACGATCGGCGTTTTCCTGTTCGCGAACGTCGTCATCGTCGACCTCAAGAAGGGTTCATAGGTTGCAACATGGCCGATACACGCAAGGAGTCGTCAGCCACCGACAGCCGAACGCTCGCCTTCGGCGCGCTCGCGCTGGCGGTAGTGCTCTTCCTGTCGATCATCATCTTCTCGGAATCCGTGATCAAGGGCGTCAGGCTGGATCTGACCGATAAGTCCCTGTTCACGCTGTCCGACGGCACCAAGAAAACCCTGTCGACGCTCGACGAAGAGATCACGCTGCGTTTCTTTTCGACGCGCAAGCTCGTCGAGACGACGCCGGGCCTCACCGCCTACGGCACCCGCGTGCAGGAACTGCTCGAACGCTATGCCTCGCTTGCCGGCGGCAAGCTTCGGCTCGAGCTCGTCAATCCCGAGCCCTTCTCCCCGGAGGAAGACAGGGCGGTCGGCTTCGGCCTCAGCGGGATCCCCATCACGGAAGCCGGAGACCTGGGATATTTCGGCATCGCGGCAACCAACTCGACCGACGACACCGACGTGCTGGCCTTCCTCACGCCGCAGCGCGAGCGATTTCTGGAATATGACCTGACACGGATGATCCACAATCTCGGCAACCCGAAGAAGAAGGTCATCGCACTGGTTTCCGGCATTCCCGTGGATTCCGATCCGCTCAAGCAATACAAGCCATGGGCACTGATCGACAATCTCAAGCAGTTCTTCGAAGTGCGTGCCCAGGGGCTGACCCCGAAGCTCACCGATGATGTCGACCTCGTGATGATCGTCCACCCGTTCGGCCTGAGCGAGGAATCGCGCTACCAGATCGATCAGTTCGTACTCCGCGGCGGCAATGCGGTGGTGTTCGTGGACCCCCACGCCGAGGAAGGCGCACGCAGCAACGCGGCGCTGCGCCTGCCGCCGGGCGTCGGGTCGGATCTTCCGGAACTCCTGAAGGCCTGGGGCGTGAAATACGACAAGGACAAGGTCCTGGGAGACCTGGCGGCGGGCACCCGGGTGCAGGCCGGAACGGATTCCCTCGGGCGCCCGATCATCACCCGTTACATTGCCTGGACCAGCTACGGGCCCGAAAACATCGACACGGGCGACGTGATCGCGTCGGAATTGCAGAAGATCAACTTCGCGACACCGGGCTTTTTCGAAAAGGCCGAGGGTGCAACCACGCAGATCGAACCGCTGATCTGGTCCTCGAAGTCCGCGGGACCGTTCGATGCCGAGAGCGTGCGACGCGATCCCAAGCCAGCCGACATCCTCCGGGACTTCAAGCCCCAGGACAAGAGCTACATCATCGCGGCTCGGGTTTCCGGCAAGGTCAAGAGCGCGTTTCCCGACGGTCCGCCCAAATCCGACGATGCGGACAAGAAAGATGCCGCCGACGGGAAGGACGGCCCGGCCCCGAAACCGCATCTCGCCGAATCGGCCGACGACATCAACGTCGTCGTCGTGGCCGACACCGATATCCTTGCCGACAGCTTCTGGCTGCGGGCTCAGGATCTCTTCGGACAGCAGGTGATCGTGCCGATTGCGCACAACGCCGATCTCGTCGTCAACGCGGCCGACAACATGGCCGGCACCAGCGCGCTGATCAGCCTGCGCGGACGCGGGCTTTCGAGCAGGCCGTTCGACGTCGTGGAATCCATTCAGCGCGAAGCCGAAGACAAGTACATGACGCAGGCGCAGGCGCTGGCCAAGGAGCTCGAGGACGTCGAGAAGAAGCTCAGGGAGCTCCAGACGACCAAGAAGGCCGCGGGCGCAGCCGTGATGTCGAAGGAACAGGATGAAGAGGTCAGGAAATTCCGCGCCCGCGTGCTTGAAATCAGGACGGAACTGCGCGAGGTGCAGCTCAATCTGCGCCGGGACATCGATCAGCTGGGCTCCGATCTCAAGTTGCTCAACATCGCCGCCGTGCCGGCAGCGATCGCGATATTCGCCGTAGGCATATCCGTGGTGCGGCGAAATCGCACCCGTGCCCGCGCCGGGACCTGAAGGAGGAGGACATGAAACCGAAAACCTTCGCCGCATTGGCGGGCGTGACGGCCGTCGCCGTCATCGCGGCCGGCATCGGAATATCGACAAGGACCGAGACCACCGCGCTCACTCCGGGAACCGAGCCAGCGTTCCCCGCACTCGCCGAGGCCGTAAACGACGCCAGCCGCATCGAAGTGCAAACGGCAAGCGGCAAGTTCTCGCTGAGCCGCAAGGAGAAAATCTGGGGGCTGGACCAGAAGGACGGCTACCCGGCAGCTTTCGACAAGGTCAAGTCAGCGATCGTGGGCGTCGCGAATTTCAAGCTCATCGAACGCAAGACTGCCGATCCTGAGCGTTACGCCCGCCTCGACCTCGGATCGCCGGAGGGCAAGGACGCGAAATCGAAGAGGCTGGTTTTCCGGAACGAAAAGGGCGAGGTTCTTGCCGATGTCCTCCTCGGCAAGATCAATGCCGATCTCTTCGGATCCGGCGGATCGGGGACCTACATCCGACGGGGCGACGACAAGGAAACCTGGCTTGCGCGGGGGCAAGTCTCGATCGGGGACGGGCCGATCAACTGGGTTGTCCGGGAGATTGTCGATTACGGCCAGGAACATATCCGCCGCGTATCGATACGTGATCTGGACAGGTCCGAGTTCGTCATCGCCAAGGGAGACAGGAGCGACAAGAACTTCAAGCTCCTGGACATTCCCGAAGGCCGCAAGATGAAGAAGGACGACGAGGCGAATCCGCTCGGCGGGGTCATGTGGAAGATGCAGTTCGACGACGTCAAGAAGGCAGCCGGCCAGGAATGGCCGGAAAACCCGTGGATCGCCGAATACTCTGCGTGGGACGGCTTCAAGGTTCGCATCGAAGTGTACAAGATCGGGGAGGATCACTGGGGACGGTTCAAGGCCTCGCTCGACGACGAAGCGGAACCCGACACACGGGAGAAGGCCGGCAAGATCGTCGATGAGATCAATGCCCGGGTCAGCGGATGGAGCTACATGCTCACTGCCGGCGATTCGGAAAAGCTGACATCGAAAATGGAGGAATACCTGGCCGACCCGGAGGCCAAGAAGGACTCCTGAGCCACTGCACGGCAAAGGCATGACCTCCCGGTTGTCGGAGGCGCCCCGCGGTTCTCCTGCGCGATGATGTTCTTCGGGAGACCCCCGCCGGCCGGCCGGGGATGTCCGGCAGGGACCGGAAAGACTCGACGGGCGTTCAGATGTCCGGAACCTGAATTCCGTTCTGCCGGCATGCGGCGACCACGGTGTTCCTGAGCAGGCATGCAATCGTCATCGGACCGACGCCGCCCGGCACCGGGGTGATCGCTCCGGCGACTTCCATGGCGGGGCCGAAGTCCACGTCGCCGACAAGCCGCGTCTTCCCCGCCTCATCCGCCGCCACGCGATTGATGCCGACATCGATCACCGTAGCGCCGGGCTTGATCCAGTCCCCGCCGATCATGCGCGCACGGCCAACCGCGGCAACCAGGATATCGGCCCTTCTGCAGACGGAGGGAAGATCCCGGGTCCGGGAATGCGCGACCGTTACCGTGCAGTTCGCGCCCAGGAGCAGCTGAGCCATCGGCTTGCCGACGATATTGGAGCGCCCGACGATGACGGCCTCCCGTCCGGTCAGGTCGCCCAGCCTGTCCTCAAGCAGCATCATGCACCCGAGCGGTGTACAGGGCACGAGGCCCTCGCGCCCGGTTGCGAGGCGTCCGACATTGCGCAGGTGAAACCCGTCGACATCCTTTTCCGGGTCGATGCAGTCGATGACGGCGCTGGCGCCGATGTGGGCGGGAAGCGGAAGCTGGACCAGTATTCCATGTACTGACGGATCGGCATTCAGCTCTTCCACGACCTCGAGAAGCGCCTGCTCGGAAGTCTCCGCGGGCAGCGCTCTCCCGAGGCTGTTCATGCCGGCCTCGACGGTCTGCCTGTTCTTGTTGCGCACATAGACCTGGCTGGCCGGATCGTCACCCACCAGTACGGCGGCGAGGCCCGGAATCACCGCGTGCTCGTCGCGCAGCCGCGCAGTCGCGGCGGCAACGCGCACCCTCAGCGCGGCCGCCAGCGCCTTTCCGTCAATGATCTTTTCTGGTTCCATCCGGTCTCAACTCCACAATCCTGCCTGCCGCCGCCGCGAGAGCCTCCGGATCTCCGCACACATGAACGACCTTGCGGCGGGCTGCGGCGCCGCGGGCAACGGAAAAAGCGGACTTCGGAAGCCCGAACCCCTTTGCCAGCAGCCTGATCAAGGCGGCATTGGCTTTGCCCGATTCGGGCGCCGCCGCGACGCGAACCAGCAACATGGACCGCCCGTCCGCATCAGCCGCGATTCCCGACACGCAATCAGCGGACGCGCGCGGCGTGACGCGAACATCGAGCCGGATGCCGTCGTCTGCCCGCATCAACGGCAGCGGACGGGGCATCGCGGGCATTCAGCCGTATGCGGTTTCGAAAATCAGATCCCGCACGAAATACAGGATCAGGATCAGGACGACCGGCGAAATGTCCAGCCCGCCCAGATTGGGCAGAAAACGCCGGATTGGCCGCAGCGCGGGCTCGGTCACGCGGTAGAGGAAATCCACAATGACATAAACCAGGCGATTGTTCGTGTTGATGACGTTGAACGAGATGAGCCAGCTTGCGACGACGGCTATCAGGAGGATCCAGATATAGAGCGAAATCAGGTTGTCGATCAGGTTGAGTATTGCATGCATTGCCGCGTCCACGGGTTCGCTGCGGGTTCACCGCCCGAAAGCAATCTAGCGACCGAGCGCCTCATGCACAAGCAGACCGGGCCGCGCCTGGGCAGGCAGACATCCGCAGGAACCGCGGTCTCGGCAGCATGCCGAGACCGCCTCGGGCGTCCGCGCTCGCCATGTCTTTGACCATCGTTTGAAGCGTGGCGTGCTGCCGCAGAATCTTCGTCCCGTAGCGTCTTGCGGAAGACAGGAAAGAGAGAAGCGCCGGACAGCCCGCATGCCTGGCTGAACCGGCTGATTGCAATCGGCATGGGCGAACGCCTGCCCGACGAGGTTGTTGTCGACGTCTTCGAGATTCTCTAGCCCGGTCCGCGCGCCGCGCGCGCGCGATGCCTGGCGCCGAGTTCGTGCCAAGGGGACGGATCCCACCAGCGGACAGCGAGTCCCGACGGCGACGGCAGTACATGAATTTCGGTCTCGCCCAGACGCTGGTCCTGAATCCCGTAATCGACGCGATCGACGCCGAACACGGCGCGGAAAAAAACCTGCGCCGGCCGTTTCGCCGTGAAGGCGAGAATGGCGGGACGAAAGGCTTCGACCTTGGCACGGAGCGCCACCGCGTCGTCGCCGCTTCCGCTAAGGTCCGAATCCGCACCCCATTCGGTCTTGTTGATGTCGGTCAGGCCGAGCCCGTGCCGGGGCAGTTCGCGGAATTCGGACGGAGACAGGCGCTGCGGGGTCAACCCGGCTTCGGCCAGGATCGGCCAGAACTTGTTTCCGGGACCGGCATAAGGGAGGCCGAGCCGAGCCGAGACGGCACCTGCCGCGCTGCCGCACAGCAGGGTCACCACGCCGGGTTCGATGGTGTCGGGAAGGACCGGCTCACCGACCTTTGGGGCTCGGTGCAAAGGCCGGGCAGAGCGGTCTGCCGGAATCCCGGACATCACCGCACCGTTCTCGCTGACGCGGTCAGGGAAAGGCGGCGTCGGGACAGGCTCGCGCTCGACCCGGCACGGGACAGCGGTCGCGGCTGGGAGGTCTCCGTATCCGAACGAAAACCGATGAACGGCGGCAGATCTACTCGACCAGCTCCTCGACCCGGCCATCGCCGCCGTCGGGATCGGTATCCGGATCCTTGCTCTTGCCGCGGCGCTTCGGTGGCGCCGCCTGCAGGACGAAGCTCAGGCTGTCATCGGCCTCCTTGACGTCGACCTGGACCACGCCGCCCTTGGAGAGCTTCCCGAACAGGATCTCGTCGGCCAACGGCTTCTTGATCGTATCCTGGATCAGACGGGACAGCGGCCTCGCACCATAGGCCTCGTCATACCCCTTTCGCGCAAGCCAGCCACGGGCGGCATCCGACAACTCGAACGTCACGCCGCGGTCTTCGAGCTGGACTTCCAACTGCATGATGAACTTGTCGACGACCCGCAGCACGACATCCTTCTCAAGGCTGGAAAACGCGATGGTGGCGTCGAGGCGGTTGCGGAATTCCGGCGTGAACATCCGCTTGATCGCCTCCTCATCCTCGCCGACACGCGTCGTGCGCTCGAAGCCGATTGCCGGTTTTGCAAGCTCCATGGCTCCGGCGTTGGTCGTCATGATCAGGATGACGTTGCGGAAATCCACGCTCTTGCCGTTATGGTCCGTCAGGCGCCCGTGGTCCATGATCTGGAGCAGGATGTTGAAGACGTCCGGATGCGCCTTCTCTATCTCGTCGAGCAGCAGCACGGCGTGGGGATGCTGGTCGATGGCATCGGTCAGCATGCCCCCCTGGTCGAACCCGACATAACCGGGCGGCGCCCCGATCAGCCGGGATACGGAATGGCGCTCCATGTATTCCGACATGTCGAAGCGGACCAGCTCTATGGCCATCACGTTGGCCAGCTGCCGGGCAACCTCGGTCTTGCCGACGCCGGTCGGGCCGGAGAACAGATAGCAGCCGATCGGCTTTTCACCCTCGCGCAGGCCGGCTCGCGACAGCTTGATCGCCGCAGAAAGCTCGTCGATCGCCTTGTCCTGACCGAACACCACCGTCTTGAGATCGCGGTCGAGATTGCGGAGCGACTCCTTGTCGGACCGGGACACGCTCTTTGGCGGAATGCGGGCGATCTTGGCGACCACCGCCTCCACGTCCTTGACCGTGATCAGCTTGCGCCGCTTGTTCTCCGGAACCAGCATCTGGGCCGCGCCGACCTCGTCTATGACGTCTATGGCCTTGTCTGGAAGCCTGCGGTCGGTGATGTATCTCGAGGCCAGCTCGACGGCAGCGCGAACCGCGGCGGCGGTGTAGCGCACACGGTGGTGTTCCTCGTAGCACGGCCTGAGGCCGCGCAGGATCTTCACGGCATCCTCGACCGACGGCTCGTTGACGTCGATCTTCTGGAAGCGCCGGACCAGAGCACGGTCCTTCTCGAAATAGGACCGGTATTCCTTGTAGGTGGTCGAACCGATGCAGCGGAGCGTACCGCTCTGCAGCGCCGGCTTGAGAAGGTTCGAAGCGTCCATGGATCCGCCGCTGGTGGCGCCGGCGCCGATGACGGTGTGAATCTCGTCGATGAAGAGGATCGCGCTGTCGTGGTTCTCAAGCTCGTTCACCACCGCCTTGAGCCGTTCCTCGAAGTCCCCGCGATAGCGCGTACCGGCGAGGAGCGCCCCCATGTCGAGAGCGAATATCGTGGCCCCGGAAAGCACTTCCGGCACCTCTTCGTTGAAGATGCGGCGCGCCAGCCCCTCGGCTATCGCCGTCTTGCCGACGCCCGAATCGCCGACATAGAGCGGATTGTTCTTGGTTCGTCGGCACAGCACCTGGATCGTGCGCTCGATCTCGAGTTCGCGGCCGATAAGGGGATCGATGCGGCCGTCGGCCGCCTTCTTGTTGAGATCGACGCAGTATGTCTCGAGAGCCTCGCCAGGCGAGTCGTTTCCGCGCTCGTCGCCCTCCTCCGCAGCCCCGCGCACCCGCCGGCCTTCGGACTGGCCCGCAACCTTGGCGATGCCGTGGCTGATGTAGTTGACGGCATCGAAGCGCGACATCTCCTGTTCCTGGAGGAAATAGACCGCGTGGCTTTCGCGCTCCGAAAACAGCGCAACCAGCACATTGGCCGCCGTCACCTCCTGCCGGCCCGACGACTGCACATGTATTGCGGCGCGCTGGACGACCCGCTGGAAGCTCGCCGTGGGCTTGGCGTCGGTGGCGCCGTCGACCGCGAGATTGCTCAGTTCGTTGTCGATGTAGGTCTCGAGTTCGCTCTCGAGCTTGGCGAGATCGACGCCGCAGGCCTTGAACACGGCGATGGCGTCGGGATCCTCGATCAGGGCCTTGAGCAGATGTTCGAGCGTTGCGTATTCGTGATTGCGCCCGGCCGCATCCGCGAGCGCGCGCCGCAGGCTTTTTTCGAGGTTCTGTGAAAGCATGCTGTCAGGCCTTTTCCAGAGTGCATTGAAGCGGATGCTGGTTCTCCCGGGCGAGGTCCATCACGCCCTGAACCTTGGTTTCGGCCACCTCGTAGGTGTAGACGCCGCACACGCCAACGCCTTTCTGGTGGATGTGGAGCATGATTCGGGTCGCATCCTCAGCGGACTTGTTGAAGAGCTTGCGGAGCACGTGCACGACAAACTCCATCGGCGTGTAGTCATCGTTGAGCATGATGACCTTGTACATCGACGGCTTCTTGGTCCTGGTTCGTTCCTCGACGACGATGCCGGTGTCGTTGTCGCCGCCACGCCGGGGACGCCGATCGTCGTCATCTCCCGAACCAGCGGGTGCGCCTTTCATTCGCACGGCTGCCGGGAATCCTGTCCTGTCTCTCATTCGGGTCACGCCCATCCTCACGATCACGGTCAATAATATGGGCTCGACAAACACCGATCAAATGGATTTCGCGATCCCGGCGACGGCCCGGTGGGCCGCGTCCGCGACGGGAGGCCGGACAAGAACTCAGCGCGTCCCGCCGCGCGCCTCGCGCAGCGTCACATAGTAGCCTGCAACGAAGATGATGACCGCGCCCGCCCATGTCCAGGCATCCACGATCTCGGCGAACAGCAGGAATCCGAACAGCGCCCCAAGCGGCAGTCGAAGGAAATCGAACGGCATGACGGCGCTGGCATCGGTCGCAGCGAATGCGCGCGCCTGGCAGACATGCGCGGCCCAGCCGGAAACCGCCATGACCAGCAGCGGCAGCACATCCTCCGGCCTCGGGTCGACCCACGCGAAGGCCGCGGGCACCGCGGTCAGCGGAACCATGAGGACATTCATCCAGAACACGGTGACCACGGCGGAATCGGTGCGCGTCAGGATCTTCACGCAGGACCAAGCCCCCGCATAGAGCACCGAGGACAGCACGGCGAGCAGGACCGGTATCTCGAGCGCAACGAAACCGGGACGAATGATCACCAGCGCGCCGCCGAAACCGACCAGCGTCGCCGTCCAGCGATGGAGGCCGACCCGTTCGCGGAGCACCACGACCGCCGCGACCGTGGTGAACAGGGGGATCAGGAAGGTCAGCGCGATGGCATCGGCCACCGGGATCTCGGCGAGCGCGTAATAGAGTGTCACCATGGCGAAGAGCGCGAACAGCGTCCGCACCACGTGGAGCGGCAGTCGCGTCGGCCGTAGGGCGCGCAGGCCGGATCCGGCCACCAGCGGGATCACCATGAACAGCCCGACGAGCGAGCGCACGAACACGATCTCGAAGGCGTCGAACCGCCCGCCGAGATGGCGGACGCTGGTCATCATCACGGCGAAGCTGACGGCTGCGGCTATCGCCCACAACGCGCCGCTGACGAATTCCCCGCGGCCGCTGTCGCCGCCGCCGGCGATCATGCCCTGCGGGCGTTCATCAGACGGAGGCGCAAAGCGTTGAGGCGGATGAAGCCCTCGGCATCCTGCTGATCGTAGACGGAATCGGCCTCGAACGTGACATGCTGTTCGGAATAGAGGCTCACCGGCGACCTCCGTCCGACGACGCTGACGGATCCCTTGAACAGCTTCAACCGCACGGTGCCGGTAACGAATTTCTGACTTTCGTCGATCGCCGCCTGGATCATTTCGCGTTCGGGCGAGAACCAGAACCCGTTGTAGACGAGCTCGGCGTAGCGCGGCATCAGTTCGTCCTTGAGATGGGCAGCGCCGCGGTCGAGGGTGATAGATTCGATGCCGCGGTGGGCGGCAATCAAGACGGTGCCGCCGGGCGTCTCGTAGATGCCGCGCGACTTCATTCCGACATAGCGGTTCTCGACGATGTCGACGCGGCCGATGCCGTTGGCGCCGCCAAGCTCGTTGAGCCTGGTCAGAAGCGCGGCCGGGCCCAGCGCCTCGCCGTCGACGGCCACCGGATCGCCGGCCTCGAAGTCGATTTCCACGTAGGCCGGCTCCTCCGGCGCCCCTTCAGGGGCGACCGACCGCGTATACATGTCCTCGTCCGGTTCGATCCAGGGATCCTCGAGGGCACGGCCTTCGTAGGAGATGTGGAGCAGGTTCGCGTCCGTCGAATAGGGCGGCTCGTCGATCCTGTCGCGCGAGATCGGTATCTGGTGTTCACGCGCATAGTCGAGAAGCCGCGTTCGCGAACCGAGGTCCCACTCGCGCCACGGCGCGATCACCTTGATGTCGGGCTCGAGTGCGTAATAGCCGAGTTCGAACCTGACCTGGTCGTTGCCCTTGCCGGTCGCGCCGTGGGACACGGCGTCGGCGCCGGTCTCGCGGGCGATCTCGATCTGGCGCTTGGCGATGAGTGGCCGCGCTATCGAGGTCCCGAGGAGGTACACGCCTTCGTAGAGCGCGTTGGCGCGAAACATCGGGAAGACGAAATCACGGACGAATTCCTCGCGCAGATCGTCGATATAGATCTCCTTTACCCCCGCGTTCTCGGCCTTCCGCCGGGCGGGCTCGAGTTCCTCGCCCTGGCCGAGATCGGCGGTGAACGTGACGACCTCGCAGCGATAGGTGTCCTTCAGCCATTGCAGGATCACCGATGTATCGAGGCCGCCCGAATAGGCGAGCACGATCTTGTTGACCTCTCCAGGCACAGGTCCGGCCATGGAACACCTCCAGATAGATGATGATGCGGCCGTCAGGCCCGGCGGCGCTCGCGTTCGCTCGCCGTCCGCAGCTGTCCGCAGGCGGCAAGGATGTCGCGGCCGCGCGGTGTGCGCACCGGCGACGAATAGCCGGCGCGGTTGACGATCTCGGCAAAGGCGGCGATGGCGCGGTTACCCGAGCACTCGAACGGGGCTCCCGGCCACGGGTTGAAGGGGATGAGGTTGATCTTGGCGGGAATGCCGCGAATCAGGCGCGTCAGTTCGCGGGCGTCGGCCGGCGAATCATTGACCCCCCGGAGCATCACGTATTCGAAGGTGATGCGCCGCGAATTGCGGGCCGCGGGATAGGCGCGGCAGGCGTCGAGGAGCTCGGCGATCGGGTACTTGCGGTTGAGCGGGACGATCCGGTCCCGCAACTCGTCGGTGACGGCATGGAGGGAGATCGCGAGCTGCACGCCAAGTTCGGCGCCGACGCGCGGAATCTCGGGCACCACACCCGCCGTCGAGAGGGTGATGCGCCGGCGCGAGACGTTGATGCCCTCCTCGTCCATGATGATGCGCAACGCCTGCGCGACATTGTCGTAATTGTAGAGCGGCTCCCCCATTCCCATCATCACGATGTGAGTCAGCCGGCGCGGCTCGTGCGAGGACGGCCATTCGCCGTAGGAATCGCGGGCCACCATGAACTGCCCGACGATCTCCGCCGGGGTGAGGTTGCGCACGAGGCGCTGCTTGCCGGTATGGCAGAACCTGCATGTCAGCGTGCAGCCGACCTGCGAGGACAGGCACACGGCACCGCGGTCCTCTTCGGGAATGTGGACGGCCTCGGCCAGATTCCGGTCGGAAAACGAAACCAGCCATTTCCGGGTGCGGTCGGCAGCGGTCTGTTCGCTTGCCACCTGCGGCCGCGAGATGACAAACCGCTCGTCAAGCCTGCGGCGCAGATCCCTGGCCAGCGTGCTCATCGCGGAGAACTCGCGCACGCCGTGATGATAGATCCAGTGCCAGACCTGTTTGGCGCGGAACGGCGACAGCCCCAGCGCCGCGAACGCGGCCGTCATTTCGGCGCGCGAAAGCCCGACCAGATCGGTCCTTTCCGCCTCCTCGAGCGGCGGCTCGGCAACGCTATCGACGATTGTGGCCATAACGGACAATATAGGCGGCAAAGCCGTGCCGGTCGACCGGCACGGCGCCGCTTCCGGGAAACAGCGATGACCGTCACGCCCGCCCTGAGGGGCATCCTCTGGATGCTGGCCAGCGTCAGCTGCTTTTCCGCGATGATCATCGCGGTCAGGTTTCTCGCCGACACCTTGCCGCCGTTCCAGCAGGTCTTCCTGCGCAGCCTCATCAGCCTGCTGATCGTGCTCCCGACAATGACGGGCGGCCTTCGCGGCATCACCGCGAGCTTCCGGCCCGACCGGGTCGGCGCAACCTATCTGGTGAGGGCGCTGTGCACCTTCGTCGGGGTGTCGGCATGGTTCTTCGCTCTCGCCGAAATGCCGCTTGCGGAAGCCGTGGCGCTGCATTTCACCCTGCCGATTTTCGCGCTGATCTTCGCGGCGCTGATCCTGCGCGAACGGGTCACCCGGGCGCGGTGGCAGGCGGTCGCGCTCGGTTTCGCCGGCGTCCTGATCATCCTGCGCCCCGGGATCGCCGCCTTCGACGCGATGGCGCTCGCGGTGTTCCTGTCCGCCGCCGGCTATGCCGGCGGCGACATCGGCACCAAGATGCTGGCCCGCACCGAACAGACGCGGCTGATCGTGTTCAACCTCAATCTCTACCTGGTGGTGTTCGCCGCCATCCCCGCCGTGATGGTATGGCAGACGCCGGCGCTGGCGGACTGGCCCATGATCCTGTTCATGGGCGGCACCGCCTACGCCGCGCACATGTGCCTGGCGCAGGCGTTCCGGGTTGCGGATGCGAGCGCGGTCATCCCGATCGAATTCGTCCGGCTGCCCATCACCTCGGTGTCAGCGTGGTACTTCTTCGCCCAGGTGCCCGACATCTGGACGCTCGTCGGCGCCGTGGTGATCTTTGTCGGCACCTGGCACGTGACGGTCCGCGAGCACCGCCGGGCGTGACCGCATCCGGCCCGCTCACGCCCCGGGAGCCGCGCGCCGCCCGACGATGCGCATCCACCAGACCGCGCCGGCGACGACCGCTATCTGGGGAATGATCGCGATCATCACCGCATCCCAGCCCAGCTCGATCTGGAGATATCCGGCGAAGAAGGACGAAACCGCCGCCAGCACGTAGGCGATCGTGTCGTTGACGCCCTGCACCTTTCCCCTCTCGGCAGCGGTATGGCAGGTGACGAGGAGCTCGGTCGAACCGACCAGCATGAGGTTCCAGCCGGCGCCGATCAGGACGTTGGTAAGAAAGAACGCGGTCACGCTGATGCCGGAGAGTCCGGCGGCCACGCCAGCGGCGAACAGCAGAAAGCCCATCAGGATGACGTTGAGCGTTCCGAACCGCGTGACCAGCCAGCCCGAGAAGAAAGACGGCGCAAACATGGCGAAGATGTGCCACTGGATGACGAAGGTGATATCGCCGAAGGCGTGGCTGCTGGCGTGCATCGAAAGCGGCGTGGCGGCCATCATCAGTATCATGCCGGCCCACGCCACGGCGGTACCAGCCGCGGCGACAATGAAGGCGGGCTGGAGCATGATCTCCGCGAGCGGCCTCGCCGCCGCGACAGGGGCGGTCCGTCCGGCAGCAGGCACAGGCCTCTCGGGCATGCGGACGAACTGGACGGTCAGGGCAAGGAGAAGCGGCACCACGGCGAGCACGACGTATGTTCCGGCGAACTCGACCGGCGCCAGCAGATCCTTGGTATGGTCGGCGATGGCGCCGCCGACAAAGGCAGCAACCACGCCACCACCGATGACCAGCGCGATCGCTTTCGGCCGGAAGCTCTCGTCCGACGCCTCCGCGGCCACGAACCGCAGGTATTGGGTGAAGGAATTGAAGGCGCCAAAACAGGAGGTTCCGGCAATGAAGATCCAGAGATCGGTTACCAGGATGCCAAGCGTGCACAGGCCGCATCCGGCAAGTCCGAACAGCGATCCGCCGGCCAGTCCGGCACGCCTGCCGAACCGCTTCATCAGCATCGAAGCCGGCAGCGCCATCACGGCGGTCGCCATCCACATGAAGGCGTGGGGCAGCGTCGCGAGCGACTTGTCCTCGGCGATCATCGCGCCAGCGAGCGCCGAGACCGTGATCACCACCGTAACCGAGGTCTGGGCGTACCCCTGACAGATCGCCAGGAGCGATACGTTGCGCCTCATGTGCGGTATCTGCATGCACATACACCAGGTTCAGGGCCGGCGAAGCGTCGCCGATCGCAGCTCCGCGAGCGTAGAACCGGCAGGCCCCAGCCGCGCTACTTTATCTTGCAGGCCCTGTTGATTGCCCTGTGAGCCGCCGAAAAGCCCCGCAGCGAGTAGGTGTCCCGCGTCTTCGTTCCGCGCGACGAGACGCCGGTCACGATCATCTGTTTTCCGGCCCGCATCGCGGCGACGAGCGCGTCGTCGTCCTTGCGGCTACTGGCCCACGACGCGTCTTTCTCGGTGAAGAGTTCGAATTTCTTGCTGCCGATGACAACCCTCACCGGGCTGTCCTTCTTGTGGACATAGCCGGCCGTGAACATGACCTGATTGATGCTCTTGTCGCCCGGCCGGTGACTCACGACGCCATGTATGCGGCCGCGCTTGGTATATTTTCCCTCGTGCTTCTTGGGCTCGCTGTAGGTCCAGCAGACGCGGGACTTGCCGCTGCCCTCGGCATGGGCAATCCAGTCGGTGAAGGTGCCCAGCTCCGTGCCTTGTGCCGGCAGCGACAACGCCGCCAGCACCACCAGTATTCCTGTCGTGATCGTCGTTCTCATCCTGCGCCCGTCTGCCTGCGGCCCTTTGCCGGCTGACCGCCCTCCCCGGCAATCCCGATTGCGGGAGGACCGCGCCTGCCGCTCCATGCGTCGCGCCGGATATTCCGGCACCCCGTCATGCTACCACAGACACCGGCACCGCTTGAAGAGTACACCGCCCGTCCGAGGCCGGGCATCGCAGGCGCCGCGGCGAAAGCGGGCCTGCTTTTCAGCGGGCATGCGCGAGTCATCCGATTCGCGGCCGCGCACAGGTCGCAGCCGTCTACGGCGCCTGCTGCAATCACGTTCGACAGGCGATCGGCCGCCCGCCGGCGAACGCCCCGATGTCCGGGCAGTCGCGGAGCGCCCGATTTTGCCGGCACATCTTGCCCAGGCGGTCTTCGTCCTCACGGCGCAGTCCGCAGTGAAGCCAAGCCCGAGGAATCGGGACACAGCGCTCCGGAACAGCGGGGACCTGAACGGAAACGTCGCCCCACAGCTTCAGGGTTGCGGGCTCGGGCCCAAAAAACGGCTGTCGACGGGTTGCCCAAATCCGCCAACTTGGCTAGTTTGCGGGACAGGGAGGAACCCGTCCTCCCCGCTGCCCTGACCGACAAGGGCACGGGCGCTTCCCGTACGGAAGGCTTGGTGCATAGACTGGCCGGCAGCAGAGTTCACCTATACGGATCGCGCACGATGCCGACTTCAGTCAAGATGCTTGCGTTTGTCCCGGCGCTAGGCGCACTCGTCGCGCCCGGCGCTGCCGGCGCGGCGCAGCCGCTGCCATGGCAGATGGGGTTCCAGGAGGCGGCCACGCCGCTCATGGAACAAATCACGGACTTCCATGACCTCCTCCTCGTCATCATCACCCTGATCAGCCTGTTCGTTCTCGGCCTTCTGGGCTACGTCATGTTCCGCTTCAACGAGAAGGCAAACCCGAATCCGAGCCGGACCACCCACAATACGAAGATCGAGGTGCTGTGGACCGTGATTCCGATCATCATTCTGGTGCTGATCGGCATTCCGTCATTCAGGCTTCTTTACTACTCGGATGTCGTGCCCAAGGCCGACATGACACTCAAGGCGACCGGCAACCAGTGGTATTGGACATACCAGTATCCCGACCACGGGGACCTTGAGTTCGACAGCAACATGATTCCGACATCCGAGCTGAAAGAGGGGCAGCTGCGGCTGCTCGAGACCGACAACCGCGTCGTCATACCGGCAAACACGGTGATCCGGCTTCAGGTCACCGCGTCCGACGTTCTCCATGCGTGGGCGATGCCGGCGTTCGGCGTCAAGATCGACGCCGTGCCAGGGCGCCTCAACGAGGTCTGGATCCCACCGGTGAGCAAGGAAGGCGTCTATTACGGACAGTGTTCGGAACTCTGCGGCGCCAAGCACGGATTCATGCCGATCGCCGTCGAGGTAGTATCCAAGGAGGCCTTCGCGCAGTGGCTTGTCAAGGCGCGCAAGGAGTTCGCCGCGGATGACACGCCGGCGCCCCTGCGCGTCGCCCGGGCACCGGCCACCGAAGAGTCGAGGAACTGATCATGGCAGACGCACACGTGGCCCACGAGCATCACGAGAGCCATCCCACCGGTTGGCGGCGTTTCGTCTATTCGACCAACCACAAGGACATCGGCACGATGTACCTTGTCTTTGCCGTCATCGCTGGCCTGATCGGCGGCGGCATGTCGATCCTCTTCCGCGCCGAACTCGGTGCGCCGGGCGACGGCATCCTCGGCGGCGACCACCACATGTTCAACGTGCTGGTGACGGCTCACGGCCTGATCATGATCTTCTTCATGGTCATGCCGGCGATGATCGGTGGCTTCGGCAACTGGATCGTGCCGCTGATGATCGGCGCGCCCGACATGGCGTTCCCGCGCATGAACAACATCAGCTTCTGGTTGCTGGTGCCGTCCTTCCTGCTGCTGCTGGCTTCGCCCTTCGTTGCGGGGCCCGCCGGCGGCGAGGGCGTCGGCGGCGGCTGGACGATCTATCCGCCGCTCAGCTCCTCGACCGGCCAGCCCGGTCCGGCCGTCGATCTCGCGATCTTCAGCCTGCATCTCGCCGGCGCGTCGTCGATCCTCGGCGCCGCGAACTTCATCACCACCATCTTCAACATGCGCGCGCCGGGCATGACCCTGCACAAGATGCCGCTGTTTGTGTGGTCGATCCTCGTGACCGCCTTCCTGCTGCTGCTGTCGCTGCCGGTGCTGGCGGGCGCCATCACGATGCTTCTGACCGACCGCAATTTCGGCACCGCCTTCTTCGATGCCGCAGGCGGCGGGGACCCGGTCCTGTTCCAGCACCTGTTCTGGTTCTTCGGCCACCCCGAGGTCTACATCCTGATCCTGCCCGGTTTCGGCATCGTCAGCCAGATTGTGTCGACGTTCTCGCGCAAGCCGGTGTTCGGCTATCTCGGGATGGCCTACGCGATGGTGGCGATCGGCGTCGTCGGCTTCATCGTATGGGCGCACCACATGTTCACCGTCGGCATGGACGTCGATACCAAGGCGTACTTCACGGCGGCGACCATGGTCATCGCAGTACCGACGGGGATCAAGATATTCAGCTGGATCGCGACAATGTGGGGCGGTTCCCTCCGCTTCACGACGCCGATGCTGTGGGCGATCGGGTTCATCTTCCTGTTCACCGTGGGCGGAGTCACCGGAGTGGTGCTGGCCAACGCCGGCGTCGATCATTCGCTGCACGACACCTATTACGTGGTCGCGCATTTCCATTACGTGCTGTCGCTCGGCGCCGTGTTCGCGATCTTCGGCGGCTTCTACTACTGGTTCCCGAAAATGACCGGGCGCACGATCAGCGAAGGCCTCGGCAAGCTCCATTTCTGGATCACCTTCATCGGCGTCAACCTGACCTTCTTCCCGATGCACTTCTCGGGCCTTGCCGGAATGCCGCGGCGGATTCCGGACTATCCGGACGCGTTTGCCGGCTGGAATGCGGTATCGACCTACGGGTCGTATATCAGCGCGGTCGGTGTCCTGGTATTCCTGTTCGCGGTCTGGCGCGGCTTCACGGCCGGCGCCACGGCCGGAGAGAATCCGTGGGGCGAAGGGGCCACCACCCTGGAGTGGACGCTGCCCTCTCCACCGGCCTTCCATTCCTTTGACGAGTTGCCGGAAATCGGCGACGAGCCCGCGCATTAGGGGCCGCGCCCGGCGGGTTTGGACATGACCGACCGCTCGATCAGCGGAACCGTCGGCGTCGCGGCCGGACTTCAGGACGGCGCGGCAGTCGCGGACTTCGTCGCGCTCCTCAAGCCGCGGGTGATGTCACTGGTCGTGTTCACCGGCCTTGCCGGAGTGGTGGCCGCGCCAGGTGCCACGCACCCGGTCGTCGCGGCGATCGCCGTCCTGTGCATTGCCGTCGCCACCGGCGCGTCCGGCGCCATCAACATGTGGTACGAGCGCGACATCGACGCCCTGATGGACCGTACGCGGGACCGGCCGCTGCCGGCCGGGCGCATGCGCCCGGATACCGCGCTGGCGTTCGGCGTCATTCTTGCCGGCGGTTCGGTGATGGTCATGGCGCTCGGCGTGAACTGGCAGGCGGCGGCGCTGCTGGCGCTCGCCATCGGTTTCTACGTGTTCGTCTATACCGTCTGGCTCAAGCGCCGCACACCGCAGAACATCGTCATCGGCGGCGCGGCCGGCGCCTTCCCGCCGATAATCGGCTGGGCTGCGGTCACCGGCAGCATCGACCCCGGCGGCATCGCGCTGTTCGTGCTGATCTTCATGTGGACACCGCCGCATTTCTGGGCGCTCGCGCTCTACAAGCACGGCGACTACGAGAATGCCGGCGTGCCCATGCTGCCGGTCGTCGCTGGCGTCCGGGAGACCCGCCGACAGATACTGCTCTATACAGCACTCCTGTTCCCGGTGTCGCTGGGACCATGGTTCGTTGGCGCAGCCAGCGGCGCCTGGGCGCTGTTCGCGGCCGCCGCGGGGCTCGCCTTTCTCGCTCTGGCGATCGATGTCGTGCGCAGCGCCAGCGAACGATCGGCGCGGCGGATGTTTGCGTTCTCGGTCCTTTACCTGTTCCTGCTCTTCGGCGGCCTCATGATCGACAGTGTGGCCGGGGGCTGGTAGGCGATGCGCCGGCTCTCCGAGATGCACCGTCGGCGCCGCAGCCGCAACATCGCGATTGCGGCCGTGATCTTTGCGCTCGCCTTCCTCTTCTACGTCATGTCCATCGTCCGCATGTCCGGCGGCGCGGGAGGCTGACATGGCTGCCCCGCTCGCTGCCCGCAACCGCCGCATCGCCGTCACGGCGTTCTGCTTTGCCGCGCTGATGGTCGGCGCCGCGTTCGCCGCCGTGCCGCTTTACCGGATCTTCTGCCAGGTGACGGGCTATGGCGGGACGCCGCAGGTCGCCGAGACCGCGCCCGCGACGGTGCTGGAAAGGCGCATGACGGTGCGCTTCAACGCCGATACCGGTCCCGCCCTGCCCTGGGAGTTCACCCCTGTACGACGCAAGATCAGCATCCGCGTCGGCGAGCAGGCATTGGCCTTCTATCGCGCCCGCAACCTGTCGGACCGCGCCGTCACAGGAACCGCAACCTTCAACGTGACACCGCTGAAGGCTGGCCAGTATTTCAGCAAGATCGACTGCTTCTGCTTCACCGAGCAGACGCTCGCGCCCGGGGCGTCCGCCGACATGCCGGTCACCTTCTTTGTCGATCCCGCGATAGCCGACGATCCCAATCTCGACGACGTGACCACCATCACGCTGTCGTACACCTTCTTCGAAACCGAGCGCGAACCCGACGACAGCCGCACGGCGGGCGCCGCCGGGGGCCCGGCCGCGCGCGACAGCTAGACAACGGAGCAAGAGCACATGAGTCCGCAAGGGGATACAGGCGCAGGCGCCGCACAGTACGACTATCACGGCCACAAACATCCCTACCATCTGGTGGATCCGAGCCCGTGGCCTGCGATCGGCGCGGTTTCGGCATTCGTCCTGACCGTCGGCGCGGTGCTGTACATGCACGAGGACATCGCGTGGGTGATGATCCTCGGGTTCGTCGGCATCCTCGCGACGATGGCGGGCTGGTTCTGGGACGTGATCCAGGAAGCCGAGTTCAAGGGCTTCCACAATCCTGTCGTGCAGGTCGGGATGCGCTACGGCATGGCGCTGTTCATCGCCTCCGAGGTCATGTTTTTCGTCGCCTGGTTCTGGGCGTATTTCAACGCCGCGCTGTTCCCGACGCCGCAGATCGAAGGCGTGTGGCCGCCGCCGGGAGTTCAGACCTTCGATCCCTGGGACCTGCCGTTCCTGAACACCCTGATCCTGCTCATGTCGGGGGTGACCGTCACATGGGCGCACCACGCGCTGCGCGAGGGCAACCGCAAGCATCTGATACAGGGTCTCGGGCTGACGATCTTTCTCGGCATCTGCTTCACCTGTGTCCAGGCCTACGAATACGGCCACGCGGCATTCGGGTTCAGCGAGGGCATCTACCCATCAACCTTCTTCATGGCGACAGGGTTCCACGGTTTCCATGTGCTGGTGGGGACGATTTTCCTGATCGTCTGCTTTTTCCGTGCCCGTGCCGGGCATTTCACGCCGGACCATCACTTCGGGTTCGAGGCCGCTGCCTGGTACTGGCACTTCGTCGACGTCGTGTGGCTGTTCCTGTTCTGCTGCATCTACTGGTGGGGCCAGTAGGGCCTCGTCAATCGCGGCCGACGGCCGCGGTCTCCGGCGACGCCGGCTCCCACGGCCCGGCAGTGTCAAGATCGACGGACATGGTGACAGCGTCGACCGGCGATCCGCTCGGACGGGAGTAGTAGCCAGGGCGCCGGCCGACCGGCCGGAAGCCCCGGCGGTCATAGAGCCTGCGGGCAGCGCCGTTGTCCTCCGCAACTTCGAGGAAAAGCGAACTCGCACCGGACCGGTGGGCGCGGGCCATGGTGCCTTCGAGAAGGAGCGAACCGACGCCGGAACCGCGCCTTTCAGGCGCAACGGCGAGGGTAAGAAGTTCACACTCATCGGCCGCGATGCGGAAAAGCGCAAAACCGGAAAGCGTCCACCGGAGATCCGACTTCGCGGAAATGCCACTCGCTCCCGGCATCGCCAGAATCCTGCGCAACATGATTCCGTTCCAGGCGTCGTCAAAGGACAAGGCATGGATGCGGGCCATTTCACCGACATCGCCGTCCCGAACCAGCGCAAGCGTGTGGCCGGTCACTGCTGTCCTCCTGGCTGCTTCGGCTCCGTCGTATGAGGCGCCTGCAGATAGAGGGGTACGAGACCGCCTCCCTGCGTTCGTTGCCCGCATCGCGCGAGATCGGCCAGCCGCCCTACATCTGCCGCACACGGAAGCTGGCCGCCAGCCACGCGTCGGATGTCACCGGATTCCGTATGCCAGCCAGCAGCAAAGCGTGCCACCCCGTTGCCGGCAAGGAGACAGTTCCGACCTTCGAGCCTTTTCCCTATTGCGTCACTCTCAAGGATAGCCGGAGCGGACAGCGGCATGCGGTCGGCATCGTAGTCCTGAACGAAATAGGCAGCACGCCGCGTATCGAGAATGCACATGACCGGACTCCGGCCCGAAGCCGACGCCAACGCGCCGTAGGCCACCGCTTCGAGGGTAGAGACGCCAACCGCCTCTGCACGCGAGGCGAGCGCGAAGCCCCGAGCCGCGGCAATACCCGTGCGAATACCCGTAAAGGAGCCGGGGCCGACGGTCACGCCGACGGTATCGAGGTCCGCGATCCGTTTACCGGCGGTTTCCATCACTCGCATTACCATCGGCACGAGCGCTTCCGTATGGCCACGCGTCATCAACCTGTCTTCGGCGGCGAGAACACCGTCGCCGCCCAGGAGAGCGACTGAACAACTGTCAGCGCTGGTGTCGAAAGCCAGTGTCAGCGTCATGGAACGTCGATCCTCCCGGCGACCGTTCCGGATCGCCGCGTCCGGTCCGTAGAAGCCTTGCACGGGAACTCCGCGACAGGCAGCGAGGGGATCATCTGTCAGAACGGTATAGGGACAATCCCAGTCTCTGAAAAGCCCCGTCGCCAGCCGGGATCCCAGCGCCTTGGCAAGAGACGCTCCTGGGGGCCGACAATGCGCAGCAAAAACGGTGTGCCAATACGAAGAAGCGCACCGTCGGGCGCACGGCCATACACCGCAATCAGGCCTGTGGAAGCAGCATCTAACCGTCTTCAGGGAAGTGACCATGCGTGAACATGATCTGCCCGCTTGAAATTTGGGCAAATGCGCTATAATTGGGCCCCGCGAACGAGGACAGACAAAAAAACAGAGCAAAGAACATGTCCGATCCCCGGTCCCGCGAAACCTGCCGCACCACCGCCCCGACGGCCGAATTCGGAGATCCTCGTCCTCTCGATGACAAATCCGGACCGGAACGCTTCCGACAAGAGTCCGAACGATGGACCGTGGCAGGGTTCGAAGTGCCGGCACGGCGTTCCACGGCAATCGGCATGACACAGTGCGGCAGCGACACCCTGCCCGAGCGCCACCGCACCTTGGCGACAGCGCCGGAGATCGACGGCAAGTGGGGCATCCGTCGTTCTGTCGGAAGGTTTTTCGCGAACACCCGGGCAAGATGCCTTGTGGCGCTTCTGGTTCTCGCAGTCAGCGCGACTATCGTTTCACCACAACCGTCAACCGCTGCCGATTCGGCTTCGGTGATAATCTATCACCGGTTCGGAGAAGAGAAGTACCGCTCGACCAACATCAGGCTGGAACAGTTCGAGGCCCACGTCAGTGAGCTGTCCGATCCTCGGTACAACGTCCTGCCGCTCCCCCATATCGTCGATAGCCTGCAGAACGGCAAGGCGCTGCCAGACCGGAGCCTGGCCATTACGATCGACGACGCCTTTCTCTCGGTCTACACCGAGGCCTGGCCGCGCCTGCGCGCCGCCGGGCTGCCGTTCACGCTGTTCGTGGCAACCCAGGCCGTGGACGTCAACCGGCCAAACTACATGAGTTGGGACCAGATCCGGCAACTGCATCGGGCCGGCGTCACGATCGGGAGCCAGACCCACACTCATCTCGACATGCCGGTGGCCAGCGCCGAGAAAAACAGGCAGGAACTCGAAGCTTCGAACCGGAGCTTTCTTGAGAATCTGGGCGTGGTTCCCGATATCATCGCCTACCCGTTCGGGCAGTACAGCCTCGCGGTACGGACGGTCGTGATCGACGCCGGATTCCGGGCCGGATTCGGACAGCATTCGGGAATAGTCCATTCCGGCTCGGACATGTTCTACCTGCCGCGTTTCGCGATGAACGAAATCTTCGGCGATATCGAGCGCCTGAGGATAGTTGCCAACGCCCTGCCATTGCGCGTTCGCGATTTCGTGCCTGTGGATCCCCTGATTTCCCCTGCCGCTAACCCACCCGCCGTCGGTTTCACGGTCGCCAATGAGCTGACCCGCCAGCTGGGCCGACTGCGCTGCTACGGCAATTCCGGAGGAGAGCTGACGCTGGAGTTGCTGGGGCCGAGAGTCGAAATAAGATTTGCAGCGGCGTTGCCCGAAGGGCGCTCACGAATCAACTGCACGATGCCGGCACCAAACGGAAGATGGCGCTGGTTCGGCAAACAGTTCTACCTGCCGAACCCCTGAATCGTCACGTCTGATCGTCCCCGTCAACGAAACGGGCACGATCGAACAGGCTGAGGTCGTTCGTGCGCATTATCCGGCGAAGCGTCTCGATATAGGCCTCGCCTCGCTCCGAATAGCGCGAGAGCGTGCCGACGAGAGCATTGCCGTCCATCCTGCCAGCATGGCGCATCCGCGCCCGTGCGTCACGGAAGGCGCTGTAGGCTTCATGGCTGTTGAGATTGTGGGCATAGCTGAACACGCTGTTCAGCAGGTTGTTGTACGATCTGACCCTGAAAATTGAGTCGTTCCCGCGTTTCCGGGGCACCATGTCGTGTGCGCCTGGTTTGTAGGTGCGCTGACCGAACAGCGCATTGCCGGCCCGGGCAAACCTCGAAGTGCCCCAGCCGCTCTCCTCTGCCGCCTGGGCAATGGCAAGAGACGGCAGAATGATGTCCACGCACTTGAGCAGTTCCCCGTATTCCACCCGTTCGAAGCCGTACCACTCGGCGACTGACGCAAGCCAGAGCCGTTCGTCATCGGACAACGCGACGCCGGCAGCTTCGCGGTCGCGCAGGCTGATCAACTGCTCGCGAACTGCAGCGATGGTTTCGTTGACATGCAGGATGAGCGGCAGGACCAGGCTGATGAACGCCGCCTTGCGCTTGGCCGGAACGGATATTTCGCTGAAGCCTGACGGTAGGCTCGCGAGGAAAACGCGACGCACCTGGCCGGTGGCCCGTATCTCTTCGAGCCGGTTTCCGGTCCGTTCGAAAAGCGGCGGAGCGTCGTCGCGAGAGCTCGCCATGTACCCTACCAGACGCCGCTCGTCTCCCGGATCCGGAGCCACGGTTTCGACGGGCTTGTCCGTCACCGCCCCGTCACCCGCGACAGCCGGAGCGGACGCACTCAGGGCGAACGCGACCGTGGCACCCGCAAGCGGCGCTTTCTGCACAGCACTCAGCGCCCTCAGCCACAAGGGCTGAAGAGAGGAAATAAAGGATCCCATCATCTATCCGGACGCCTTGTACGGCGTCTCATTGGTTGGGCGCCAAGTCTGCACCCGGCGCCATGGCCTGATACTGCTTCAATCGCCGTCGGAACGGCAGTGCAGGAGACACCTCCATGCACCTCACGCCGCCGCCGAACTGCGCCAAAACAGCCCGCTTTGGACCTCTTGGCTATCAGTATAGCGAACTTAAGGCCTGAATCAAGCCGCTGGCAAAGGTGGGTGCAGGGTTGATGTTCCGGTCCATGTCCAGGGCCAGGCTATCACCCGCTGCCTTCGGAAAGCCTGCCCCGGCTCCGGCATTTGTCGACAGCGGCGAAACCCAGCGGCATGCCGAAGGCCAACGGCGCAGCTCTCGACAGCCGCGCACACTGATTGCTGCGGATATCAGCCGCCAGACCGCGCTTCGGCGATGATTTTCCTGAGGCTGGCCCCATCCACAGCTCCCGGCACCAGGGTCTCTCCGATGACGAATGCCGGGGTGCCACGAACACCGATGGCGCGCGCCAGATTCGCCGTCTCCTCCAGATAGGAGTCTATCGCCGGATCTTCCATGTCCCGGCGGAGGCGCGCAACATCCAGGCCGATATCCTTGGCAACGCCCATGACCGCCGCTTCGGTCAGTCTTCCGCGCAGGCTCATGACGCCAACATGGAAGCGCAGGTACTTGTCCTGTTGTTTCGCGGCCATTGCCGCACGGGCGGCAAATCCCGATACAGGCCCGAGAATCGGAAACTCCTTCCACACGATTCGCACCTGCCTGTCCGTCTTCAGCAAATCCAGAACCACCTTGAGCGAACGCTTGCAGTAGCCACACTGGTAGTCGAAGAACTCGACGACCGTGACATCTCCGCGCGGATTCCCTGAGACCGGTGATGCCGGGTGGCGGCGCAGCGCCTCGCCATGCTCGATGATCGCAGATCTCGTGCGCTGTTTGAGTGCGGCTTCCTGTCTTGCCTGCAACGCAGCCAGAGCCTCCTGGATGATCTCCGGATTCCGGAGCAGGTACTCCCTGACAATCTGCTCGATGGCGCTTCTTTCAGGCGTGGTCCCGGTCCCGGTCTGCGCGGATCCGCCCGCAAACGGTATCACAACGGTGAAGGCTGCTGCCAAGGCTGCCAAGTACATGGTGCGCATGAGCTCGAATTCCTTCCTCATTCAGATGAGATTCTGGAAAAATTGCGCCTGAAGGCGAGAGCGAAGTGGCCTGCTCGACAGGACATAGAACACACCAGGTAAGGATCAAGGGGTTGTCAGTGTCTCTGCGAGAGAGCCACTATCATTTTCACAGTCCTGCAAGACCCTCCGATGGCTGATGGATACCGTTGCCCGCCCGCAAGCTGTCGTCTGGCATGGCGAACCGGCGCGGCGGGTACCGGAACCGGTTCAGGTCAACGCATCGATCTGCTCTTCCGTCAGATTGCCGGGGACGATCATGATCGGGATGGGAAACTGTCCGGACATCTTCCCGCCGATGGAGGAAACCAGCGGACCCGGGCCCTTCCTGTCAGTGCCCGCGCCGAGAACCAGGATCGAAATCCGAGGCTCTTCGTTGATCAGTTCCTCGATGACCTCCGCCGGCTTGCCTTCGCGCACATAGAGGACCGGCGTGCGTCCTGACCACTCCTGAACCCGCAGGGCGTATTGCTGCAGGAAGCCCTCGGCCTCCTCGCGCGCCTCTTCGCGCATCTTTTCCTCGACCGACATCCAGTGCTGGAACTCGGCCGGTTCCATGCAGTAGAGCAGCGCGAGTGTTCCGCCTGCGCGCACACAGCGCCGCACCGAAAAATAAATCGCCTTGTGACACTCCTCCGTCGAATCGACCACGCAGAGGTAGACTCGGTCGTCGGGCCGGATCACTTCCCTGCCGACTTCCTTCGGCGCCCTGTCCGGCGGCACCGGACTTTCACTGCTCATATCAACTTCTCCTGAACGCCACGCCAGCAGCCCATCCGGCCACCAACGCAATAATGATGGCCGTCAAGCCGTAGAGCGCTGCCTGTTCATGCGCGAACGAGAACAACTCGGCCCCGGTCCCGACCTTGGACACCGTGAACGGAGCCTCTTCGCGACGGATCATCCGCCCCTCGTGGAACAGGAAGATCGTTGCGACATATCCACCGGTCGGCACGTTGGTCGGAAACGGAATCGTCGTCCGGAACAGGCGTCCGCCCTTGATTTCTATGTCGGAAACGGCCTCCCCATAGAGACCCTGCTTGCGCTTGTTGCGGAACAGCGCAGATCGGAACTCGGCAACCTCGCCCGGTCGGCGCGCAGAGGATGTCGTGATGTCGAGCGTCTCGGTGCCGATCCGGAACTCCCGCAGGAGCCCGGGCGGCGCGATCTCGTCCAGCTTCCGCGATGCGGCGACGCGGTAGTAGGCCGGCGTTCCGTCGAACGTCACCGAGGCTCCGTTGACCCAGATCCCCGCTACCCGCTGCTTACGGCGCACCACCTCGCTGCGGACCGGGCCGCGCACCGTGACCACGACATCGCCATAACCGTCCGTAGTGCCAAAGAGCAGGAGTTCGGCGCCGGTAAAGCCGGTGGTGATCGCGATCTGCCGGCTTGAAAGATCAGCGACCACCACCTGCGCATGTCCCGGAACGGCCGCGGCCCATGACAATACGAGCGGCGCCAGCATGGCGATCAGCGCTCCAACTGACAGCCGCCGGCTCAATGGACCGCCCCCGAGCCCAGCGAGAACACGTCATCGGGTGTCGCGATCAGGCCCCACGCAACCCGCACGCAGACGGCAAGCACGATCAGGCCGAGGGCGGCGCGCATCTCCTCGCCGCGCAGCCGGCCGCCGAGGCGAGCGCCAAGCTGGGCGCCGATAACGCTCCCGATGATCAGCAGCAGCGCGAGAACGATGTCCACGGTCTGGTTGTTGACGGCCTGGAGAAAGGTCACGTTGGCGGTCACGAACACGATCTGGAAGAGCGACGTTCCGACCACCACGGCCGTCGGCATGCCGAGCAGATAGATCATCGCCGGCACCATGACGAACCCTCCGCCAACGCCCATGATCGCAGCGAGAATGCCGACGAACACGCCGACGCCGAACGGCAGCAGGGCGCTGATGTAGAGCTTGGAGCGCCTGAACCGCATCTTGAACGGAAGCCCGTGCGCCCAGGTGTGATAGTGCAGCTTCCGGCGCGGCGCCGCCGGGTTGCGGCTGCGGAACCATGCCCGCACGCTCTCGACGACCATCAGCGAACCAATGATGCCGAGAAAGACGACATATGCGATCTCGATCACGAAATCGATCTGGCCGATGCCGCGGAGGAACGTGAACAGCCAGACGCCGAACGCGGATCCGAGAAGGCCGCCGGCAAGCAGCACCAGGCCCATGCGGACATCAACGTTGCCGCGGCGCCAGTGGGCAAGCGCACCCGACACGGACGCAGCCACCACCTGGTTGGCCTCGGTGCCAACGGCCACGGCCGGCGGCACGCCGATGAAGATGAGCAGCGGCGTCATGAGAAAGCCGCCGCCGACGCCGAACATGCCCGAAAGGAGGCCGACTGCGCCGCCAAGCCCCAGCAGCATCAGCGCATCCAGCGAGATCTCGGCAATCGGCAGGTATATTTGCATGGGCAGGTCCGATGCTGCGCCAAGCCGCAGCTTCTATGCCTTCGTCATTACGTTCGAAGCGACATCAACACCGTCGCCGCCGGCAACCCGATCAGGCCGGAATCAGGCCGACAATCTCGTAGACCCGATCCCTGACGGGATCGGCAACCGCGGCCGCGCGGTCGGCCCCTTGCGCAAGAATAGCATCAATGTGGCTCGGATCGTCCATCAGGCGTCGCATCTGGTCCGAGATCGGCACGAGCTTTTCGACCAGGAGGTCCGATAGCGCAGGCTTGAACTCCGCAAAGCCGCGCCCGCCGAATTCGGCAAGCACGTCAGCCACCGTCACGCGGGCGAGCGCCGCATAGATGCCCACGAGATTCGCAGCCTCGTTGCGGCCAGCGAGACCGGCGGGTTCCGAAGGCAGAGGCTCGGGGTCCGTCGTCGCGCGGCGGACCTTTCTCGCGATCTCGTCGGCGGAATCGGTGAAGTTGATCCGGGACTGTTCGGACGGGTCGGATTTCGACATCTTGCTGCTGCCGTCGCGAAGGCTCATGACCCTCGTGGCCTCACCGAAAATCAGCGGCTCGACGAGGGGGAAGAACTCGACCCCGAAATCGTGATTGAACTTCTGCGCGATGTCGCGCGTGAGCTCGAGGTGCTGTTTCTGATCCTCGCCGACCGGCACATGGGTTGCCAGATAGGCAAGGATGTCGGCGGCCATCAGGTTCGGATAGGTGAACAGGCCTGTCGATGCGTTCTCGCGATGCTTGCCGGCCTTCTCCTTGAACTGCGTCATCCGGTTGAGCCATCCCATCCGCGCGACGCAGCTGAAGATCCAGGCGACCTGGGTATGGGCTGCAACCCGGCTCTGGTTGAAGATGATGCTCGTTTCCGGGTCTATGCCGGCCGCGATGAAGGCTGCCGCAACCTCGCGCGTGTTGTTTGCGAGTTCGGCCGGATCCTGCCACTGCGTCAGCGCATGCAGGTCGACGACGCAATAGATGCACTCGTAGTCCGACTGCAGGTCGACAAAATTGCGTATCGCACCGAGGTAGTTGCCGAGATGAAGGCTTCCCGTAGGCTGCACGCCGGAGAACACCCGATTGCTGATCATTATTCTTCCTGGGACCTGAACGGGAAAGTTTGGCGGGTTATCGCCCCTGTCCGCCGGGCCGTCAAGCGTTCCCGCACGACCGCGCGCCTGTCCGGCGACGCCTTCCTTACATAAGCGCCGCGTAGGCGCTGGCGGCCACGCGGTCAAGAAGCGCTTCCACCCAGTCCCGGGAGATGCCTCGCACGATGAAGACCAGCGAGGTCGCCGGCACGGCGTTCTCGGGCCACCGGTCGAGCCTCTGCCAAGGGTGCACGACATGCTGGACGCCATGCACCACCACCGGCCGTGACGGGTCGTCAGCCACCGCGACCAGACCCTTGAGCCGCAGAAGATCCTCTCCCTTCTGGTCGGCGAGCATCTGCAGGAACATCCCCAGAACCCCATGGCTGACCGGTTCGTCGCGCGAAACGACGAAGGTCGAGATCCCGTCGTCGTGATTTCCGTGGACGGCATTCCGGGCGAGGAGCTCGCCGGATGCGGACTCGCCGCTCCCGACAGGGACGGGCGTGATTGCCAGAGCGCGCGGCGGCGAGCCGGAATCGGCCGAAAGAACGAGTCCGGGATCGATGTCGCCGCGAACGCAGATTTCCTGCCGCGCGAGCGGGTTGATCTGCCGGAGCCGCATGTCCAGGGACTGGCGGTCCGCCGCCCTCGCGGCCATGTCCGTCTTGGTGATGGCCAACGTATCGGCCAGCGCAACCTGCTTGGCCGCTTCCGGCTGCCGGTCGAGCGTCTGCATGGCGGTCAAGGAATCGACGACGGTAACGACCCCCGCCAGGCGATAATGGTCGAAGACCGACGGTTCCTGCATCAGGGTGTGAACGATGGGGGCGGGATCGGCGAGGCCGGTGGTCTCGAGCACCACCCTTGCAAACGGACGGATCCGCCCCTGTTCCCTGCGGATCCGGAGGTCGGTCAGCGTTTCCACGAGGTCGCCGCGAATCGTGCAGCAGATGCAGCCGCAGGAAAGATCGATGACGGTCTCGTCGCTGGTCTCGACGAGGAGATGATCGAGCCCGACTTCACCGAATTCGTTGAGGATGACAGCCGTATCGGCGAAGGCCGCGTCACGGACAAGACGCGACAGGATGGTCGTCTTGCCGCTGCCGAGAAAGCCTGTGAGCACCGTGACCGGAACCGGTTTCCGTACTGTGGGCATTGTGGACATCATTTCCGGCATGATCCAAATGGCTTCCCTTCAATCCGTCCGGCGCATCGGGACCGTGCCAGTCCAGCGCAACGGGGCAACGGGACACGCAGGACCACCCCCGGGGGGCCACAGAATCTTCCATCCCGAAGCGGCATGCAACATACCCCCTCCGGCTTCCGTCATATCGGGACCGGCCGCCCCGCCACCCGCCGGGGCGGCGGCAGCGCCGTCGGAAAGCCGATGACGCCTCGCCGGAGGGAAGGACTGGCGGTCGGAGACTGGTTCACCGACCGCTTTCCGAAAGCAGGATTGCCGGGCAAACTGTAGCGTACCAGGCAGCATCGGGCTGTCGGCCCTTGCCGTCCGGCGAACGACCAGCAATCGGAACAACAGCCATGAGAGCTTATCTCTACAGGATTCTCGAAGACGGACATGAGCCGACACCGGCCATGAGGGCTACGGAAATACTGCTGATAACCCTGATTTCCCTGAACGTGATCGCGGCCATCGTGGAGACCATCGCTCCCGTCCACGCCAGACTGGCCACATTCTTTGCCTGGTTCGAAGCCGGTTCGATCGCCATCTTCTCGATCGAATATCTGGCTCGCGTCTGGGCGTGCGTGGAAGACCCGGATCTGAAGGGCCGCCGCCCCGCCCGTGCCCGCCTCCGCTACATGGCATCGCCCCTTGCACTGATCGACCTGATCGCGATCGCCCCGGCCTTCCTGAGCCTGTTCATCGCGGTCGATCTCCGATGGTTGCGGCTGTTCCGCCTGCTCCGGCTGTTCAAACTCACACGCTACTGGTCGGCCCTGAATCTGCTGTACCGCGTCGTCCGGAGCGAGGCCGAGATCATCGGCGCCGCTGTCTTTCTCCTCTGCCTTGTCCTGGTTCTGGCATCAGGGGGCATGTATGTCGTGGAGCACCACGCGCAGCCGGAAGCCTTCGGCAGCATTCCGGCTGCCATGTGGTGGACAGTCGCCACACTGACCACTGTCGGTTACGGCGACGTCGTTCCGATCACGGTATGGGGCAAGATGCTCGGCGCGTTCATCTCGCTGGTCGGCATCGGTATAGCTGCCTTCCCGGCAGGCATTCTGGCGGCCGGGTTCATCGAAGAGATCCGTCGCGGACGCGAGGACCGGAACGAAACACGCGCGGATCACGCCACAGCAAACGGTACCGGGACACCGAACCGGACAGACGACGGGCAAAATCCGGCCATCCCACGCTGCCCCCATTGCGGCAGCCTGCTGCGGGAACAATAGAATCCGTGTGTCGAACGGCATGACCTGACGGAACTGGCGAGGTAGCAAAACAGGGCGGATAACGCCTCAACCCGGACAACCGGCATGCAGGAGCCGGGTTCAGCCGTGCAGCGCATTGCCATTCAGCATGCGGCCAGGCATCGCTCCGGTATGCTCTCCTCGATCGAGAACGTCGAGGCCGTTCACGAACACATGATTGACGCCGACCGCGGGACAGTGCGGCTCCTGGTAGGTCGCAACCTCGCCGATGGCTTCCGGATCGAACACGGCCACATCGGCAGCTGCGCCCGGGCACAGTACGCCACGGTCGGCCAGACCGAGCGCGGCCGCCGAGGCTCCGGTCATCTTGTGTATCGCAGTCTCGATCGGCAGGAGCCCTTCTTCGCGCACATACCGTCCGAGTATCCGCGGGAACGTGCCGTAGAACCTCGGGTGCGGTTTGCCCTGTCCCGTAATGCCGTAGGGCGCAACCGAATTGCCGTCGGACCCGACCATCACGCTGGGCGAGCGGATCAGTGTCCTGACATCGTCCTCGGAAATCGACGTCACCAGAACCCGTGTCTGGCCGCGATCGGCAACGATATAGTCAAGGGCGGCATCCAGCGGGTCTACGCCGCGCGCGGCGGCAATCCCGGCCACCGTCATCCCGGCGAACTGCGGCTGATCGGGGGAGATCGAGATGCGGACGGCATCCCATGACGGTATCCGCCCGAAATTGTTGAGCCCGGCGCGGGCGGTCTCTTCCCTCAACCGGGCGCGCATGTCGGGGTTGCCCAGGCGCGACAGCATGGCATCAATGCCGCCCTCCTGGAGCCAGCTCGGGAAAAGGTTGCGCAAAGGATTGCTGGCGGCCGTATAGGGATATTGGTCGCAATCGATGGCGGCGCCCTCGCGCCGCGCCCGCTCCAGCCGATCGAGCAGCCGCTCGGCGCCGCCCCAGTTGTCCATGCCCGACAGCTTGATGTGCACGATCTGGACATGAACCCCCGTCTGCTGCGCGAACTCTATCGCTTCCTCGACGGAGTCGAAGACCGAATCCGACTCGTCGCGGAGATGCGTGAAATACCGCGCGCCACGCGCCCTGAGGACACGTCCGAGCGCCACCATCTCCTCGGTTCCGGCATAGGATCCGGGCGCCGTGAAGAGCCCCGACGACAGTCCGGCGGCTCCGGCGTCGAGCGCTTCCTCGAGGAGGCCAATCATCTGCGAAAGCTCGGCGGGTTCCGGCGGGCGATCCTCCATGCCCATGGTCATCAGCCTGAGCGTGTTGTGCCCGACCAGCATCACCACGTTCACCGACGTCGAGGGGTAGCCTTCCACATATCCGGCGAAGCTCGTTTCCGTGAATTCCAGCCACGGCGCGCTCGGGCTCAGATACTGCGACAGCATCTCCACCCTGCCAGGCAGCGCCGGCGCGCAGGAATAGCCGCAATGGCCGATGACTTCGGTGGTGACCCCCTGGCGGATCTTGCTCTCGGCAAGGGGCATGAGCGGCAGCGTCCAGTCGGAATGCGTCTTGATGTCGATGAACCCGGGCGCGACGACCTGGTTCCCGGCGTCGACCACCCGCGCTCCGCCAGCCGTTATCTCGCCGTCGACGGCGGCGATCCGGCCGTCCCGGATGGCGACATCGGCCCGGATGCCGGGGCTGCCGGTGCCGTCGATCACCGTTCCGCCGCGAATGACGATATCGCCGGTCATTGTCTCTTCACGTCCCGTTCGCATCCCGCTGCCGGGCCGGCATTCCCGCGCACCATCGGCACGACTTCTTCGGAGAAGCGCCGGATCGTCGCCGCCGCCTGCTCGTGGCTGATTCCGGCGAAGCGCGGCAACACCGAGATTTCGGTAAATCCGAGCTCCAGATAGCGGCTCACCCGCTCGGCCGCCTGCTCGGGCGTGCAGATGAGGGTGCGGCGCCGGAACACGTCGCGCCAGTCGTCGCCCTCGCACATGGCCATGATCACCGAGATGTCGGCCTCGTAGTCACGATCCCACTGCCTGCCTTCGAGAACCTTCAGGAACGCGCCGGCATGTTCCTGGAGCGCGGCCCTTGTCTCGTTCATCGCCTGTTCCTCGGTATCGGCAAGATGTGTCATCAGCGCGACCATCGCCTTGCGATCCGCCGTCCTCCGGCCCGATCTTTCCCAAGTTTCGCAATAGAGCGCGAACCGCGTCTCCAAGTCCTCAAAACTCATAGGATACTGGTTCATCATCAGGTGGTAACCGCTCTCAGCCGCAGTGACGAAACTCTCCGGCGAGCGTGACGCGGCATTCCATATCGGCAGCGAACCGTTGACCGTGGCCGGCCACGGCTCGATCCGGCCGAACGAGAAATACCTGCCGTCATGGGCGAACGGCTCGCCCTTCCAGAACCGGACGCAGATCTCGATGCCCTCGGCAATGCGCGCCGCGGCCTCCGCCGCCTCGACCCCGAAAGCCGCAAACTCGTGGGGGACAAAACCACGGCCGATGCCCATGTCACAGCGGCCGCCGGAGAGCTGGTCCGCGAGCGCGAACTCCTCGGCGACCGTGAGCGGATTCCTCAGCTGCATCAGCGACACCGCGGCGCCGACGCGGATGTTCCCGGTCTCGCGCGCCCACGCGGTCAACATCTGCGCCGGGTTGGGCACGGCGCCGCCGTAATAGTGAAAATGGTGTTCGGTCGTCAGCGCCCGCGACCAGCCGAGACGGTCGGCGAGGCGCACGGAATCGATAAGTTCCTCGTAATATTCGTTCAGCGTCACGCCATAACCGGCGCGCCAGGTGGGAAAGCAGAAGAGCGACAGGTCCATGCGTCTTTCCCCGCCGGTCTGCCGTCGGCCCAGCCGAAGCCGGTCACACCGTCGGCGGCGCGCGGCGGCCGGCCAGCTTCTCGCCGGTCTCGAAGTACCGCCCGGTCACCGCGAGGACAGCTTCCTCGACGTTCTCGTCGGTCCACGCCGTCAACGGATAGCCGTGCCACGGCGTGGCAAGGTCAAGCTCGGGCAGCCCGAGCGCCTCCCAGCGCTTCCGCGCCGCCCGCATGAAATCCTCGCGCGGCAGGGAGACCGGCGGATAGGGATGTTCGCGCACCGCATTGATCAGCATGGCCGACGCGCCCTGCCCGTCGGGATAGGCGTACTGGCCGGCATGGTCGGAGGGGGTGATCGAGGGGTCGAGCCGGGGGACCTTGCCGCGGATGATCTCGACATCGCGATGGGGCTGGAGGCTGTAGCTCAGCGCCCAGAGCACGGAATCGAGGGATTCGGGATCGATGTCGGAGTCGACGGCGACAAAGATCTTGCCAAGCGAGGCATCGTAGGCAGCAGCCGCGCGCAACGCCTGCCAGGGCTGGCCGAGTTCCGGCCGGTCGAGCTGGATAACGAACATCATGTTGCAGCTCGCGAGTTCGTGGCACGCGACCCCGGTCACCGAGGGGATGTTGCATGCATCCCTGAGGTGGCGCAGATAGATGGCGTCAAAGGCCGCCTTTCGCATCACCGTGCTCTCGCTCGGCGGAAACTCGCTGATGATGCCCTGATACACGGGCGAGGCGCGATGGGTGATCGCGGTCACCTCGAAGAACTTCTCCATCTTGCGCGGCCCGAGATACCCGCTGGCCTCGCCGAACGGCGCTTCGGGCTCGAGCATATCGGTGCGGATCACGCCCTCCATGACGATCTCGGCCTCGGCCGGCACCATGCAGTCGAACGTCTCGGCGCGGACGACCGGGACGGGCGCGCCGTTGAGTGCGCCGGCCAGTCCGTATTCCTCGACCCCATAGGGCGCCTTGCTTGCCGCAGCCATGATCAGCGCCGGCGGGCCGCCGATGAACACCGCCGCCTCCAGCGGGCGGCCCATGGCCCGCGCCTTCTCCCAGTGGATGGCGAGATGCTGGGTCGAGACATCGGTCGCGCAGCCGACGCGGTCCGGCGCCTTCACCATCCCCCTGTAGATGCCGAGATTGTAGCTTCCGTCCTCGGGGTCGCGGGTTATCCAGACCGCACCAGTGAGGAACGGCGCCGGATCGAAGCCTGGCGTCGAGACAAGATGCGGAAAAGTGTCGACCCCCGCGCCGAAGCTGTCGCCGGCCAGGACGACCTCCTTGACCGCCGCTTCGGCGCGGGACACCTCTTCGGGCGGCAGATGGTTGCCGTGGGCAGCGGCCCACTTCCCGCCGATACCGTCGGGCCCGGTTCCGAGCGCGGCGCCGTAGATCGCCCGCGACGCGCCGAGCGAGCCGATGGCGACCGAGGCATCGAAATCGCGGCCTCTGGAATCGGTGACGTTGGTGAACAGGAAGGCCTTGCGCTGCGCCTCCGGAAGGCCCCGGAACTGCAGGCGGACCAGCGGAACCAGCTCCGTGTCCTTGCAGGTCCGGCTGTCGATCACCTGCAGCAGGCCGCGATCGCGCAGCGTGTCGAGATAGTCCCGCAGATTGCGGTAGGCCATCGCAGTATCAGGCCCGGAGACGGGGATAGACGCGCCGCACGTTATCCTCGAAGACCTGCCTGCGTCCGGCGTCGTCAAGATTGGGCGTGGCCTCGATATAGCGCCGGGTGTGATCGTAGTGAAAGCCGGTCTCGGGATCGATGCCGCGCACGGCGCCGACCATCTCGGAGGCAAACAGGATGTTCCGGGTCGGGATCACCCGGGTGAGCAGGTCGATGCCGGGCTGGTGGTAGACGCAGGTGTCGAAATAGACGTTCTCGAGCAGCAGTTCGTCGAGCGGCGGCCGCCCCATGTCCTGCGCCAGGCCGCGGTACCGTCCCCAGTGGAACGGCACGGCGCCGCCGCCATGGGGGATGACGAAGCGGAGCGTCGGAAAGTCCTTGAACAGGTCCGACATCAGGAACTGCATGAAGACCGTCGTGTCGCCGCACAGATAGTGGGCGCCGGTATGGTGGAAGTTCGGGTTGCAGGATCCGCTGACGTGGATCATCGCCGGCACGTCGAGCTCGACGAGCTTCTCGTACAGCGGATACCACCAGCGGTCGCTCATCGGCGGATCGGTCCACATGGCACCCGAGGGGTCCGGATTGAGGTTGCAGCCGATGAAACCCATCTCGTTGACGCAGCGCTCAAGCTCGGGGATGCATTTCGCGGGCTCGACGCCGGGATACTGCGGAAGCTGGCATACCGGCACGAAATTCTCCGGATAGAGGTCGCAGACCCTGCGCACCATGTCATTGCAGATCCGGGCCCAGTAATAGGCTGTCTGCTCGGTGCCGAGATGATGGCCCATGCCCACGGCGCGCGGTGAGAAGATGGTCATGTCGATGCCACGCTCGCGCATGAAGCTGAGCTGCGCGGGCTCCAGCCTCTCGCGGATCTGGTCGTCCGTGACCTCGAAATCCGCCGGCGACGGAATGTAGGACGGATCGCTCTCGAGCGCCGCGAGTTGCTCCGACCGGTAGCCGACCAGCGCCTCCGGCTCGGTCGTGTAGTGTCCGTGGCAGTCTATGATCATGGAACCGTACCCCCCCTTCTTCGCCCGGGCTCGACGCACCATCCGGCGCGGCACCGGGCGTTATTTCTTCAGGGTTCTCAGCACCTCGTCAACGCTGTCCTTCGCGTCCCCGAACAGCATGCGGGTATTCTCCTTGTGGAACAGCGGATTGTCGACGCCGGCATAGCCGGTCGCCATCGAGCGTTTGAGCACGACGGCGGTCTGCGCCTTCCACACCTCCAGCACTGGCATCCCGGCGATCGGGCTTTCCGGATCCTCCTGGGCGCCGGGGTTGACGATGTCGTTCGCGCCGATCACCAGCGCGACGTCGGTATCCGGAAAGTCGTCATTGAGTTCGTCCATCTCGAAGACGATGTCGTAGGGCACCTTGGATTCGGCGAGGAGCACGTTCATGTGCCCCGGCAGGCGGCCGGCGACCGGGTGAATCCCGAAGCGGACATTGACGCCGGCGGCGCGGAGAAAACTCGTGACCTCGCTGACGGCCTGCTGCGCCTGCGCCACCGCCATGCCGTAGCCCGGCACGATGATGACGTTCCGGGCATCGAGCAGCATCGCTGCCGTCTCCTCGACCGTCGTTGCAACGACCTTGCCCTCGGCGGCAGCGGCGGCAGTGCCGCCCGCAACCCCGAACCCGCCGAGGATCACCCCGAGGAAATGGCGGTTCATGGCGCGGCACATGATGTAGCTGAGGATCGCACCGCTCGAGCCCACGAGCGCGCCGACCACGATCAGGAGGTCGTTCGAGAGCATGAATCCCGTCGCCGCCGCAGCCCATCCCGAATAGCTGTTCAACATCGAGACGACCACCGGCATGTCGGCGCCGCCGATCGCCATGACGAGATGCGCCCCGATCGCGAACGCGATCGCCGTCATGACGAGGAGCGGGATCACCCCGGCCCCGTGATCGGCCGCGCCGAGGAACTCGTATCCGAGCCAGAGGCACACGACGATCCCGACAAGGTTGAGGGCGTGGCGCGCCGGCAGCAGCAGCGGCCGTCCGGAGATGCTGCCCTGGAGCTTGCCGAAGGCGATGACGGAACCGGTAAAGGTGATCGCGCCGATGAAGACGCCGAGAAAGATCTCGACCTCGTGAATCGTCTTCTCGACGCCGAGGAACGCGGCCCGCGGATCGACATAGCTCGCTATGCCGACGAGGACCGCGGCAAGGCCCACGAAGCTGTGCAGGATGGCGACCAGTTGCGGCATCTGCGTCATGGCGACGCGCGACGCCACCAGTATTCCGATCGCTGCACCGATCACGACCGCCGCGACCAGGACCGTATAATCGCCGATGTTGACGGCAAAGACCGTCGCGGCAACGGCGATCGCCATTCCGACGATGCCGTAGACGTTGCCCCGCCTCGCCGTCTCCTGGTTGCTGAGGCCTCCGAGGCTGAGAATGAACAGTATGCTCGCGCCGATATAGGCGACGGTGACGAGGCCGGCGGTCATGTCTGCCCTTTCAGCTCTTGCGGAACATGCGGAGCATGCGCTGGGTCACCAGGAAGCCGCCGGCAATGTTGATGGTAGCGATCAGCACCGCGATGGCAGCGAGGACGACGACCAGCCCCGACGGATTCGAGATCTGCAGGAGCGCGCCGATGACGATGATGCCGCTGATCGCGTTGGTCACGCTCATGAGCGGCGTGTGAAGCGCTGGCGTCACGTTCCATATGACCTGCCAGCCGACGAAGCAGGCCAGCACGAACACGGTCAGGTGCCCCATGAAGCTCGGCGGCGCGACAAGGCCGAGGCCGAGCAGCGCGAGACCGCCCGCGACGAGCACGGCGGCCGAACGGTAACCGGGCCGGCGCGGCGCGGCGGGCTCCTTCGGCGAGGCCGCGGCCGCGTCGGGCTCCGGAGCGGTGGACGGCGGCGCCTGGGGCGGTGGCGGCGGCGGAACGACTTCGCCCGCCTTCACGAGGGTGGCGTGCCGGGTCACCTCGTCTTCCATGTCCAGAACCACGGCGCCGTCGCCGGAGGGAGCGAGTTCGGACAGAAGGTGGAACAGATTCATGCCGTAAAGCTGACTCGCCTGGTTCGCCATGCGGCTCGGAAGATCGGTGTAACCAATCACGGTGACGCCGTGCCTGACGACCTGCTGGTCGGGTTCGGTGAGTTCGCAGTTGCCGCCCTGCTCGGCCGCGAGGTCGACGACAACCGAGCCCGGACGCATGGTCTGGACCATCTCGGAGGTGATGAGCACGGGCGCCTTCTGGCCCGGAATCAGCGCGGTGGTGATGATGATGTCGACCTTCCTCGCCTGTTCCGCGAACAGCGCCATCTCGGCCCTGATGAAGGCTTCGCTCATCACCCTGGCGTAGCCGCCCGCCCCCGCGCCCTCTTCCTCGATCTCGATCTCGAGAAACTCGGCGCCCATGCTCTCGATCTGCTGGCGAACCTCGGACCGGGTGTCGAAGGCGCGCACCACCGCGCCCATCGAGCGTGCCGCCCCGATGGCGGCAAGCCCGGCAACGCCGGCCCCGATCACGAGCACGCGTGCTGGCGGCACCTTGCCGGCTGCGGTGATCTGACCGGTGAAGAACCGTCCGAAGCTGTTCGCCGCCTCGAGAACCGCGCGAGAGCCCGCGATATTCGCCATCGACGACAGGGCATCGAGTTTCTGGGCCCGGGAGATACGGGGCACCGCGTCCATGGCGATCACCGTCGCCTGCCGCTCCCTCAGCCGCGCGATCACCTCGCCGTGCTGGGTCGGAAAGATGAAGCCGATCAGGGTCGCACCCGTCGGCAGGAGATCGGCCTCGTGCTCGCCCAGATCGGAATGCATCTCGGGCGGGCGGACCTTGAGAATGATGTCGGATCCGGCCCACAGCGCTCTCGTGTCCTCGACCACCGTGACGCCGGCAGCGCGATAGGCGTCGTCATCGAACTCCGCCGCGGCGCCCGCCCCCTGCTCGATGCAGAGATCGAAGCCCAGCTTGCGGATGCGTGCGGCGGTGTCGGGTGTAAGCGCGACCCGTCTTTCCCCAGCATGAATTTCTCTGGGAACGCCAATCTTCATCTGCGGAATTCCCCCGGAAGGACTCTGGCCATGTCCATGGTTCGGGCCGACGATGCCCGGCAGGGTTCACCGAAATCGCGGCCGGATGAAAGTCTGCGCTAACCTATTGGCTTGCGAGATTCGATACAAGGTGAAGTGAGTCGGAAAATGCCGGCAACGGCGGTTTTTCACTGCCACGGAGCTCTCGTCGATGCTCAGCGGTCAAGCGGCTCCGGATCGCCCTCGGGCGCTTCGACGTCGAAGGCGGTAATGACCACCGACACCGCATGGTAGAAGCCGATCAGCGTGACGAGCTCGACCATGCCGTCCTCGCCGAATTCGCGCTGGCCGCGCGCAAAGCTGTCGTCGCCGAGCCTTCGGGTGTCGACGAGTTCGCGCACGAGATCGTAGACCAGCTCCTCGTCGTCCCTGAGATGCCGCGGCGTGCGGCGGCGGCGGATATCGTCGATCGCGCGCTCGTCGATGCCGTAGCGGGCGGCGCGCGGCGCGTGGATGAACCATTCATACTGCGCCGTGAAGCCACGGGCGATAACGATGATCGCGAGCTCCTTGAGGCGCAACGGGATGCGCGATGTCGCCTCGGAGAGCGACAGGTCGACGAAATTGGCAAACGGCTCGGCAAGTTCGGGAGTCCGCAAAAGGACGGCGAACGGTCCGCGGACCGGCGCCTTGCGCTGTGCCGAGATCAGCTCCGATACACGTTTCTGGTCGGGTGATTGCCTTTCGGCCGGTATCGGATCGACGCGCATGAGTCCTGCCCCCTCCATCTGGCGGCCTCATGACGTTCCGGACGGGACACCCGGCGCCGGCGGCCACTGCGCCTCAGCATGCCGCCGCGGCCGCGCGCAATCAAGGCGGCCGGGTTCAGTGCGACAGTATCTGGCTGAGGAACAGCTGCGTGCGCTCGTTGCGCGGGTTGTTGAAGAACGCCTCTGGCGTGTTCTCCTCCACGATCTGGCCCTCATCCATGAAGATGACGCGATCGGCGACGCGGTTGGCAAAGCCCATCTCGTGGGTGACCACGAGCATTGTCATGCCGGTACCGGCAAGCTCGATCATGGTATCGAGAACTTCCTTGATCATCTCGGGATCGAGCGCCGATGTCGGCTCGTCGAACAGCATGATCCTCGGCTGCATGCAAAGCGCGCGGGCGATTGCGACACGCTGCTGCTGGCCGCCGGACAGCTGCCCGGGATACTTGTCCGCCTGTTCCGGAATCTGCACCCGCTCGAGATACTGGCGGGCGATGTCCTCGGCCTCGCGCTTCGGCATCCGGCGCACCCAGATCGGCGCCAGCGTGCAGTTCTCGAGCACGGTGAGGTGCGGGAACAGGTTGAAGTGCTGGAACACCATGCCGACCTCCGAGCGAATCCGCTCGATGTTCTTGAGATCGCGGGTGAGTTCGACGCCGTCGACGACGATCCTGCCCTGCTGGTGGCTTTCCAGCCGGTTGATGCACCGGATGAGGGTGGACTTCCCGGATCCCGACGGCCCGCAGATGACGATGCGCTCGCCGACCATGACGCTGAGATTGATCTCCTTGAGCACATGAAAGGCGCCGAACCACTTGTTCATGCCCTCGATCTCGATCATCACCTGCGAGCGGTCGATGGCGGAATCCATGGGCACGCCGGCCGCACGGGCTTCGGTTGGCGGGATCTCGGTCATGGCTCCTCCCTCACCGGTCCCCGGTGCTCAGGCGCTTTTCCAGCCACAGCGAGTAGCGCGACATGGCGAAGCAGCTGAGGAAGAAAAACAGGGCAATGAACAGATAGGTCTCGTTGGAAAGGCCGTTCCACTTGGCATCGGCGAGGATCGCCCGGGTCACGCCGAGCGGATCGAGAAGGCCAATGATCACGACCAGGGTGCTGTCCTTGTAGAGGCCGATGAAGACATTGACGATCCCCGGAATCGAGATCTTGAGCGCCTGCGGAAGCGTGATCAGCCAGGTCGTCTTCCAGTAGGACAGTCCGAGCGCGTCGGCTGCCTCATACTGGCCGCGCGACAACGCCTGCAGGCCGCCACGCACTGCCTCGGCGATATAGGCGGCGGCGAACAGCGAGACCATGATCAGCACGCGCACCAGGAGGTTGAAGCTCGTCCCCGGCGGCAGGAAATAGTTGAGCATCGTCGAGGCCACGAACAGGAGCGTGATCAGCGGGACGCCCCGGAACACCTCGATGAAGGCGGTGCAGATCACGCGTATGGCGAGGATCCGCGACTGGCGTCCGAGCGCAAGCACGATCCCGATCGGCAGTGATACGACGATTCCGGTCACCCCGAGAATCATTGTCAGGAGGAATCCGCCATAGGTGTCGGTGTGAACCACCTCAAGCCCGAGCCCGCCATAGATCAGCCAGGCAGCTAGCGCCGGATAGGCCATCGAGAACCAGAGCAGCGGACGGCGCCACGGAATGCGGTCGAACAGTACCGGCGCCAGCGCCACGAAGAGGAGGACGAAAGCGAGATTGGGACGCCAGCGCTGGGCCTCGGGATAGAACCCGTAGACGAACTGGTCGATCCGCGTCGAGATCACCGCCCAGCAGGCGCCTTGCCCCAGTTCGCGGCACTGCCTGCGCGAGCCCGCATCGACGACTGCGTCGAAAATGAACCAGTCGATGGCCGCGGTCACCAACTCATAGATCAGCCACAGCGTGACCAGCGTCATCACGCTGTTGAACAGGGACGAGAACAGGTTGGCGCGCAGCCAGCCGACAACGCCCGTCGACCCGGGCGGCGGCGGCAGGGCGGCAAGGGGGACGAAGCGCTCGGTCGCAGCCATGATCAGCGCTCGACCAGCCGGACGCGCTCGTTGTACCAGTTCATGAACAGCGAAATGGCGAGCGAGAGCGCGAGGAAGATCAGCATCACGAGCATCATGGTTTCCATCTCGCGGCCGGTCTGGTTGAGGGTGATGCCGCCCAGCGTCGCGACGAGGTCCATGTAGCCGATGGCGATGGCAAGCGACGAGTTCTTCGTCAGGTCAAGATAGGACGACGTGAGCGGGGGGATGATGACCCGGAGCGCCTGCGGCAGAATCACGAGGGAGAGCAGCCGGTTGGGCCGCAGGCCGAGCGATTGCGCGGCCTCGGTCTGGCCGCGATCGATGGCGAGAATTCCGGCGCGCACGTTCTCGGCGATGAAGCCCGAGGTGTAGAAGGCGAGCGCCCAGGTCAGCGCGACAAACTCGGGAATCAGGTAGAGCCCGCCGCTGAAATTGAACCCGCGCAGCTCCGGCACGTCGAAAGACAGCGGCGCGCCGGCGGCGGCAAAGGCGGCGGCGGGAAGAAGGATGACGGCCGCCGCCGAGATCCAGCCGGCCGGCAGCTGCCGCCCCGTCGCGTTCTGCACGCGGCGGGCATGGGCAAACACCGCGAAGGCGAAGGCGATGCCGATCAGGAGCGCCACCAGAACGATCCATGAACCGTCCTCGAAGACCGGGCGTGGAACGTAGAAGCCGCGATTGGAGAGGAAGACGGAATCGCCGATGGTCAGCGCCTGGCGCGGGTGCGGAAACGTGTTGATGATGATGCCGTGCCAGAGAAGGATCAGCAGCAGGACCGGCGAGTTCCGCGTGAACTCGACATAGACGTAGGCCAGCCGCGAGACCAGCCAGTTGTCCGAGAGCCGCAGCGCGCCGACCACGAACCCGAGCACGGTCGCGAGAGCGATGCCGACAACGGCGACAAGGCCGGTATTGAGGAGTCCGACGACCGCGGCCCGCAGATGGGTGTCGCGGTTGCTGTACTCTATGAGGGTCTGGTTGATGTCGTAGTTTGCCGGGAGTTCCCAGAGAAAGTCGAACCCGAAAGTCTTGTCGAGGGCGGCAAAGTTGGCGATGACATTGCTGATCAGCCAGGCGACGACGGCAAAGAAGCCGAACACTACGAGGATCTGGATGGCGACGCCGCGGATTTCCTCGTCGCGCCACAGCAACGAGAGCCGCAGGGTGCGTGCCGGTGTCATGCCGGACGTCCGCAAACGCGATCAGCCGGCAACCGCGCCGCAGACGCAGTCAGGCGCACCGGTTGCCGGCCGGCCGGAGCGCCCCGCCCGCTGGGGGCGGGGCGCACGGGATCTCACCGGAAAGGCGGAGAGTAGAGCAGCCCTCCATCCGTCCACAGCGCGTTGACGCCGCGGGCGATACCGAGAGGCGTCTTCGGGCCGAGATTGGCCTCGAAGACCTCGCCGTAATTGCCGACCTGGGAGATCAGGTTGACGGCCCAGTCCTTGCTCAGGCCGAGCGCCTCCCGGCCCTGAAGGTTCTCGTGGCCGAGCAGACGGTTGATTTCCGGGTTGTTGGTGCCGGCGGCCATCTTCTTCACGTTCTTCGAGGTCACGCCGAGCTCTTCCGCCGTGATCATGGCGTTGAGCGTCCAGCGAACGATATCCGCCCACTGGTCGTCGCCCTGGCGCACGGCGGGGCCGAGCGGCTCCTTGGAGATGATCTCGGGCAGGACCATATGATCGCCAGGATTGTCGAACGTGGCGCGGGTCGCCGAGAGGCCGGAGGCGTCCGTGGTATAGACGTCGCAGCGCCCGGCGAGATAGTTGGTGCGGGCCTCGGCGTTGGTCTCGATCGGAACCGGCTCGTACTTCATCTTGTTGATGCGGAAAAAGTCGGCGAGATTGAGTTCGGTCGTCGTTCCGGTCTGGATGCACACCGAAGCGCCGCCGAGTTCCTTCGCGGACTTGACGCCGAGTTTCTTGTTCACGATGAAGCCCTGGCCGTCATAGTAGTTGACGCCCACGAAGGTCAGCTGCAGATCGACATCGCGGCTGAACGTCCAGGTCGTGTTGCGCGACAGCATGTCGATCTCGCCGGAGCGCAACGCGGTAAAGCGGGTCTTGCCGGTCAGGTTGGTGTACTTGATCTTGCCCGCGTCACCGAAAACGGCAGCCGCGACGGCGCGGCACAGATCGACGTCGAAGCCCCGCCACACGCCCTTGTCGTCGGGAGCGGCGAAGCCGACAAGTCCGGTATTGATTCCACACTGCAGGTGCCCGCGCTTGCGGACGTCGTCGAGCGTCCCCGCCTGCGCGGATACAGTCGCGGCCACGACGCCGGCCGCAACTGTCAGGATCAGTTTTTTCATGATGTCTTCCTCACGGTAATTGGGGCTCGGCAATGCCCCCGTCAAAATGAACTGCGGCGGCAGGGACAGGGCACGCCGCACCTCCCGAATTCCGGAAGCGAGGCATTCCGGCATGGCGCCGACCGTCGCACAACATTTTATATAATGCCCGCCATAGCGGTTTCAAGGCAAGGCCAGGGTTTTCCCACGCTAAGATTCTGGTTGGATTTTTCCTGACGGCCTCTCGGTGTTGCCGAGGCTCGGGCTGGTGCATGCAGGTTTGTGACGGTTTTTGCTGGCTTTCCTGTGCTGGAGCTCTTATAGTGCGGGCAT
>JAJEBT010000011.1 GCA_022822405.1 Alphaproteobacteria bacterium | reverse complement strand
AATCGTCGCTCAAAAGCGCGGTTTGCCGCCAAAATCCCGCTCTTTTAAAATGCCGCCGACACTCGTGTTGTCGGCGTCGATCAGGACGGCGAGGCTCCTGGTTGCAGCGGCGTCCGGCATGCGCTCTCCTTTCGGGCGTCGTTGCCGGACGTCCTTACCGGTGTTTCGGATGGTGCGCCATGCGGGATCGTCGTCGCTGCACGAGATCGTGCCCGGGCGGGAAGCCGGCTTGACCCGCGCGGCATCGGGAATTACGCGCATCTCACTGCGGATGTAGCTCAGTGGCAGAGCACGGGCCTTCCAGGCTCAAGACGGGGGTTCGATTCCCGCCCATCCGCTCCAGTCCCGGTCAGCCAGGCCAGCTGACGGCGGGCACGTCGTTCCCGGACGTCCATGGCGATCGCCAGGGAACCGCCATCCGGACCGGGCCGCTCAATGGACGTACCCCTCCTGGCCCAGAACGACCTCGTGCGTCATGCCCGGCCCGGTCTCCGCCATGTCGCGGAAGACGCCTTCCCAGGCCTCGGCCTGCGCGAACCGCTCGTCGCAGGTCTCGCACCCGCAGCCGCTGTCCGCGATCGTGTCCGCGAGGAACGCGCACATGTCGGAAAGCGTCTCGCAGGCCGCGCGGGAAAGCTCGACCTGCACGGTGTCCTCGCCGCCGGTCCCTATCCGGTCATCCGAGCCGGACGCGTCATCCTTCATCTCGTCCCCCACTTTCGTCCCCCGATGCCAGGCAGCGGATCTCCCGGATGCGGCGCGCGCCGCAGGCGCCGCATCGCATCGAGGCAACGGCGGCGCCGACACGGGCCTCCTGCCCGTACCGGGAGACGAGGGCAAGGACCGGAACGTCGCCCGAATGTCCGCATTCGCAGGTGATCCGGAGCGTGCCGCCGCGAAGGCGGCCCAGCCGCCGGCCTTCGAGGCGCAGCTCGAGGGTCTGGCGGGACTCGGCCTCGGCCTGGTCGGTTCCGGCCGACCGGTCCTTGAACAGGGTGTCGAGCGCGGGCTTCGCGGAAGGTTTCGTCGCGGCCTTCGCCGGGCGGAACCGGCTGGAGGGAATCCGGCGAGACGGGCCGTAGTGCGCGGATCGCCTCGAGAGCGCAGTCATCAGGTCCTCTCTCTCCTGCGCGCTGACGGTCAGTGGCGCCTTCGAGGGTCGAAGATCTCGTCCAGCGTGTCGGCACCGATCAGCACCTCGAGCCACCGGTCGAGCGTGGCCGCGTCGGCCGCACGGACCTCGTCTGCTCTGGCTGCTGGAATGTCCCCGAACTTGACTTGGGCCAGATGAAGAAAGGTCTCGGCTTTGCCCTTCGCCAGCCCAAGCGCTTCTCCTTGTGCGCGGCCCTTCGCCAGCCCGCGCACCTCGCCCTGTTCCAGCAATGTCTCTGCTATCGTTCCCACGAGCGCCTCCATTTCGTTGTGTCCCTCGTTTCTCAGTCTCGTTCTCAGTTCCTCCATGCCCAGGTCGTAGACGCGAAGGACGTACTCCATGGTCTGCCGCCTCAGGTCGTCTCCCGCAGGCACGCTTTCCGCGATCTCCGCCATGAAGTCCATCGCCTCCTGCCGCAGCGTGATGAATCCCGCCTTCAACGCAGGATTCCGCGACAGCTTAGCGATGTCCATGGCCCGCAGGTTGCGAAAGATGTAACCCGAGCCCGGCAGAAAATCCAGTTCCGGATGATCGGCATCGATCATGTCGCGCAGGCTGTCGGCAACGGTCCACCTTGCTTCGCCGTGGTACACGACCACAGAAACGATCGGGGGAAGCGTCCGCAGCCTTGCCGCTGACGTGCCCGCGTGCCGCTTCCAGATCCGGATCATGTACGAGGCCAGCTGAAGCGGGAGGCCGGGATCAGGATAGCTCTTGTGTTCAGCGAGTACGTATATGAAGGCATCCCCGCCGACAGCGAGTTCGACTCTCAGCAGCAGGTCGCTCTGGCTGCCCGCCAGCGCCTCGTCGACGAAGCTGCCTTCGACGATTTCGGGCGGGCGGTCGGCCAGCCGTCCCGATATGTCGTTCGGCAGGTGGTCGCGAAGGAAATCGCGCACGCGTCCAGGATCGGAAAGCAATGCGCGGAAGTACGTGTCATGTGGCGTGGGAAGATCGGCCATCACTGCGTCCTGTTCTGTTGCGGTTGCACGGCGGGGAAGGCTCTCTCCGGCCCTCCCTCACCGCAACCCTCCCCTGCCCCTCTCCGACTCCGGCCAGGGTTCGGGCGTTTCTGGGGAGTTGACAGGCGGGTTTGCGGAAAGCCGATGTCGAGGCAAGCTTCGCCGCACTGTCGAGAACGTGTCTCACGACGCCTCAATCAACTCGGTTGAATCGCGGTAGGTTCATAGCCCTCTATGTTCCTAGGATAATGAGCTTTCAAACCTTGCCATGTCTTTCCTCAAGGAGGGTCAAGGCCTCTGCCAAGAGCTCAGGCACCTTACGACGCGTGCGGATCGCCATGATCTCGTATCCATCGGCAACGCGGCGAGTCACCCGCTTGTTGAACTGGACCTTTTCGTCTTCTGCAACGTGGTCGAATTTCGTGACCTCTGCCGCAACGACAGTCGGCTCAGCCCTTTCCACTGCCCTGTCCTTCCGACGACGTGGAGGCTCGGCGATCTTTAGTCCCTTGGACATCATGCGGCCTCCTTCACGCCTGGCAACCGGTTCATGATCGCCTGGGCGACTGCGACGGCCTTTTCCTGAACCCCCGGGAACGGCACCTCCGAAGCGGCCTTGCCCTCCGCGTGTCCTTGGCGGATAGATGCCAGCTCGGGGAAAACCGGTGCTAGAACATTCATGCGGGCCTTGGTCAGGTATGCTCGCGCGGCGCGATCCTCTGCCTCCGAGCCTTTCGCTCGGCAAAAGCAGAAAAAAATACGATCTGCCGGAACCCCGGCATCCTCCAGCTCGAAAGCTGCTTCGACTTGCGGTTCCATGTCATCAAGGCTGTATCCTGTTGGCATGAGCACCAAATCGCTGCTTTGCGCCATGACCCGTCCCCCTTGCTCCGCATGGGCCGGGCCATCAAGAATCATGAGATCGTATCGATCTCCTTCCCTGATTGCTCGATCAACAGTACGAAACTTCTCTACGGCGATCTCTGGATGCAGCTCCGCTAAGTCACGCCGCACCTTCCATTTCGTGGACGTGCCTTGGGCCGGATCAAGGTCCGCGATCTTCACAGCCCATTCAACACGAGCCACTTCGACAGCGAGAAGCCTTGCCAGGGCGCTTTTTCCAACACCGCCTTTCTGGGAAATCAATGAGATAATCACTTCAGGTCTCCTAGGGTCACCAGTTCCTAGGATACATCTATCCTAGCTTATGTGCAAGCTAAAGTCGCAGGA
>JAJEBT010000129.1 GCA_022822405.1 Alphaproteobacteria bacterium | reverse complement strand
TCTTCTCGGGCGACCGTCGCTCGGTCTCTCGCACCGCGCACGGTCCGCACCGCGAGCCGCCGTCGAGGGTCGGTGCCCCGCAACTGCCGCACAGGCCCTTCGCCCTGCGCGCGGCGTAGCGCTCGTGCTCGAACGCCCGGCGCGCCTCGCGGCAGGGCTCGCACTGCGTGCCGTCGCCGGCCGCCGGCCGCTTGCCGCAGCTCGTGCACAACCCCGCGGCGAGCCGTGCCGCGCGGCGTCTGGCGCTCTTCTCGCGCCCCATCCGGCGCCGGGTCTCGACGTTGCGCCCGCCGTAGAGCTTGCCCTCGGCCTTGCCCTTCGCGTAGCGGGCCCGCGCGTTCGCACGCTGCGCCTCGCCGCAGGGTTCGCACACGGTGCGCCCTGGTTAACGACAATTAGATTTGCGGGTTAACGACAACTAGAACTGCCGGTTCGGGGCCCGTTTGCGGGGTCGTCTAGGGTCTCCCCTCCGAGGAGGGGAGAGATGACGACTGACCAGCAAGTGAGGCTACTGATGACATTGATCAACAAGGGGTTACCGCTGGTGACGGCGGCGGCGAAGGCGGGGATGAGCGAGGGTACGGCTCGCAAGTACCGTCGGTTGGGGAAGTTGCCGAGCGAGGGTCGCGTGGCGCACGCGTGGCGTACGCGCCCGGATCCGTTCGAAGAGGTGTGGCCGGAGGTCGTGGAACTGCTCGAGCAGGACGAGGGGCTGCAGGCGAAGACGGTATTCGACGATCTCGTTCGTCGCTACCCGGGCCGGTTTCAAGCCGGTCAGCTTCGCACGCTGCAGCGCCGGTTCCGGGACTGGCGGGCGTTACGCGGCGAGGATCGCGAGGTGTACTTCGCGCAAGCCCACCGCCCGGGCGAGCAGAGCCAGTCGGACTTCACCGACATGCGTTCGCTGGGGGTGACGATTGCCGGCGTTGGGTTCGCGCACCTGATGTATCACTTCGTGCTGACGTACTCGAACTGGGAGTCGGTGAGCCTTTGCTTCACCGAGACGTTCGAGGCGCTCTCGGAGGGGTTGCAGGAGGCATTGTGGCGCCTCGGTGGGGTGCCCGAGGAACATCGCACGGACAATCTGTCGGCGGCCACTCACGAGCTTTCGAAGAGCCGTGGGCGGGGGCTGACGCGGCGGTATCGCGAGGTGCTCGAGCACTACGGTCTTCGCGGCACGAAGAACACGCCGGGTCGAGCGCACGAGAACGGAGACGTGGAGTCGTCGCACCGGGGGTTCAAGAATGCGCTGGACCAGCGTCTTCGCCTGCGCGCCAGCCGCGATTTCCACACCGTGGAGTCGTACTGGCAATTCGTCGAGACGCTGGTGAGCGAGCGCAACGGCGCTCGCTGCGCTCGTTTGGCCCAGGAGCGGGCGGTGCTGCGAGACTTGCCGGCAAGGGCGCTTGCGGCGTATCGCGAGGAACACGTGACGGTCAAGCGCTGGGGAGTCATCCGGGTGGCGGGCAAGGTGTACTCGCTGCCCTCGCGGCTGATCGGGCACCGGGTGCAGGTTCGCGTTCATGCCAATCATCTGGAGGTTCGTTACCGCGGTTCGCTGGTGGCCCGGCCCGAGCGGGTGCGCGGTGAGGGCCTGGAAGGGATTGATTACCGTCACGTGGTCCATTCGCTGCTGCGCAAGCCTGGCGCCTTCCGGCGCTACGTGTACCGCGAGGCGATGTTTCCCTCGCTGGTGTTCCGTCGCGCCTACGATGCACTCAACGAGCGCTCGGAGAAATGGGCGGACCTGGAGTACATCCGCATCCTTCACTTGGCGGCGACCACCATGCAGTGCGAGGTGGAGGCGGCGCTCGAGGCGATGCTCCAGGCCGGAGAGGTTCCCGAATCGGACGTCGTCAAGGCGCGGATCGGCGCTTTGCACTCGCCGGAGTGTCCGCAGGTGCAGGTGACCACGCCGGACCTGGATGCCTACGACGAGCTGCTTTCGGGCGAGGAGGTGGCGTCATGAGGACCGAGACACTGGAGCTTCGGCTCAAGGCCTTCCGGCTGCCTTCGTTCCTGGCCCACTATGCGCCGCTCGCCGAGCAGGCGGCCCAGGGGGGCTGGAGCCATACGCACTACCTCGAAGAACTCGCGGCCGTGGAGGCCGTCGAGCGCGCCGAACGGCGGATCGCGCGCCTGCTCAGCGAATCGAAGCTCGCGCGCGACAAGACGTTGGCGACCCTCGATACCGCACGGTTCCCCGCGCCGGTGCGCACCCAGATCGCGCGGCTCGCCGAGGGGCAGTTTCTCGAAGGAGCCACAAACCTGTGCGTGTTCGGCAATCCGGGCACGGGCAAGACCCATGTCGTGTCGGCACTCGGTCACGAGCTGGTGCGCCAGGGCCGCTCGGTGCTTTTCACCCCGGTCTCAGCCTTGGTCGAACGCCTCCTCGAAGCGAAGCGCGATCTTCGTCTGAGCCGGGAGCTGCGACGCCTCGACCGCATCGAATGGCTCATCCTGGACGACATCGGCTACGTGCAGCACGACCGCGGCGAGATGGAGGTGCTGTTCGCTCTGCTCGCCCAACGCTACGAGCGCCGTAGCGTCGCGATCACCTCCAACCTGGTGTTCTCCAAGTGGGACCAGATCTTCCAGGATCCGATGACCACCGCCGCCGCGATCGATCGGGTCGTGCACCACTCGGTGATCCTGGAGCTCAACGTCAAGAGCTATCGAGCCCAGGCCGCCCACCAACGCAACCGGTCCGCACGTGCCGGGAAGGACGCCAAGGACGATGCGTCGTGACCGCCGTGCGAGCCCCACGAACGACCTCGCGCGCGCCGCGCCGCCTGTGGATATGTGGACAACTGCTGCGCAGTTCCCCACATACCCACAGGCTCAACAACAATAGGAGAATTCAAGATCTTCGACCCTGCTCACGAGGCTCCGCAGACCGGCAATTCTAATTGTCGCCGCCGACAGAAATAGTTGACGCTGACCAGACGAGGCACGACCGGCTGCCGCCGTGTTGCTCGATGTCCTCGGCCAGAAGTGCGCGTTCAAGGGAATTGGCGTGCCCGTTTTCGCCGGCCTCGAACCGCAGCGCGCCTTGCTCGAAGGTAACTGGGACCAGATGCTGGCGCATCAGCTACCCGTCCTGCCGCCGTTCGCCGCATTCTGGGCCGAGCTGCCAGTCTTCTTCGAATGGCTGCGCGGTGGAATCGCGCCATCCAGTCCTGCCGCCTATGTCGGAGCGGCGGGCGAGAGGACGCTCCGCGAGCGCACGATGCGCCTGCCTCTGACCGGCCGAGCCCAGTCGTATCTGGAAGTCATCCGTTTCGCGGCATCGAACCGACTTTGCGTGGATTTGCGCTATCAGAGATCGACGCGGCGTATCGAACCCTACTCGCTGCGACTGACCAAGGAGGGCAACATCATTCTGCATGCTCACAACCGGGACAAGGATGAATCGCACAGCTACCGAGTGGACCGGATCGAGGGCGCAAACGTCACCGGTGAGACGTTCAATCCGCGCTTCGCGATCGAGCTGACACCCGCGGGACCTCTCGGTATCGCACCCACGCGCAGAGGCGGGGGTGTCGGGGCCGCATTACGTGGCGTTTCGCCAACCAGACCGCCGTGGGCGCGGGCGTGGGAAGAGCGGTGACGCGCGTCACCGAGGACCATATCCCATGTCCTGAGCCTGAGCCTCTCGGGTCAACTGGTCGAGGACCTGCTCGCGCTCCCGGTCGATGGCATCCTTGTAGGCCATGACATCTTCCATGCGGATACGGCAGTGCTTGCCGACCTTCCGGTGCGGGATGGCTTTCTGGTCGAGTAGCTTGATCAGGAAAGGTCGGGAGACGTTCAGCACGTCGGCCGCCTGAACCGTCGTCAGCTCGGCACCTTCCGGAATCAGCGTGACGCCCTGCCCCGCGGACATGGCTTCCAGGACGTGCATGAGCAGGTCGACCGCACCCGCGGGGAGCTCGATCGGCCGTTCCTGCCCGCCGTCAGTGACGCGAAGCCTCAAGGGTTGGGCCATGCCCGCATAGTGGGACAGGACCTCGCCGGAACTGCGCGCGATTGCCGCATCCCGCGGTGAAGGCGGGAGTTGCCGGTGCGCCAACGTGTTCATGAGCGGCTCCGGGGAACTCTCTCTTTCCTACAAAACATGGTATTCAGATGAAATAAATGAAGCAATCGAAACCATTGTCAATGCCCCGTTGCGTGGCACCGCCAGCACGACACCGGAATTGGTGCGTACGGAGAGATGAGCCGCGGACGCCGCCAGGTGCGGGGTTGATCCACCCGTTCGGGTCGAAGGGTCAGGTCGAACCCCGGCTCGTAGGGATGTCCGGTGACGCCCCGGAACCGTTCGGCGAATCGTTCGGCGTAGCAGTGGTCGCAGCCAACGCTCAGCTTCGTACACCCGGTCGCCGGGTTCCAGGTGCTCTGCGTCCACT
>JAJEBT010000025.1 GCA_022822405.1 Alphaproteobacteria bacterium | reverse complement strand
CCCCTGTACCTCTCGCAACGCTTCGACCATTTCGGGGTGAAGACGTTGCTTAGCCATTCCTTCGACCTTCATCGCAGCCGTGCTGTCTGGCCGCTGGCTTTGCCGGAGCGCGTAGCGCGGAGGCGAAGCCAGCGGCCAGGTGCAGCGCATCAAACCTCCCTGCCATCGTGGAGGTCCCGTCCATCGCGGATGGGACGGGCCAAGGGATCGAGAGCAACCGAGCGCCCCCTGCGCCGAGAGCGCCTGGGGGGGACCTGTGCCTCGGTCCCTGGCCGCGATGGACGTCCAGTGGGGAGTTTGCGCCTTGAGCGCCAGTGCAGGGACAGGCAGGCATCGTGGCGGTCCGTTGGCACAAGGACGCGAAGGGAATGCCATGGACATGTTTGAGTATTTTGCGGGGATCGACTGGGGTTCGGAGACGCATCAGGTCTGCGTTGTCGACAGCGCTGGCGAGGTGTCGGCCGAGCGGGCCTTCAGTCACGGCGGAGCCGGCCTGGCGGAGATGGCGGCCTGGATCCTCGCCAGGACAGACGTCGAGCCGCGCGCGATCGGGGTCGCGATCGAGATCCCGCACGGACCCGTCGTCGAGACCATGATGGAACGGGGCTTCACGGTCCATTCCGTCAATCCGAAGCAGCTCGACCGCTTCCGCGACCGCTTCTCGCCGGCCGGCGCCAAGGACGACCGCCGCGATGCCCGTGTGCTTGCCGATGCCCTGCGAACCGATGGCCATGCGTTCCGGCGCCTGGATCCGGCGGCGCCGGAGATCGTCGAGCTGCGCGAGTGGTCCCGGATCGCCAGCGACCTGACCTGTGACAGGACCAGGCTGGTCAACCGGGCCCGCCAGCAACTCTGGCGCTTCTATCCGCAGCTCCTCAAGGTCGAGAGCGATCTCACCAAGGCCTGGGTCCGTGAACTCTGGTGCCTTGCGCCGACGCCCGCCAAGGCGCAGCGCGTCCGCGCCGCCACCGTCGCCAAGCTCCTGAAGCGCCATCGGGTGCGCCGGACCGATGCCGAAACCGCCCTCCGGATCCTGCGCGAGCAGGCGGTGTCCGTCGCGCCCGGCACGACCGAGGCCGCGGTCGCCCACATCGAGGTCGTCTTCTCGCAGCTCGCCGTCATCGCGCAGCAGCTCGCCAAGGCCTATGGCGAACTCGACCGCCTGAGCGCAGCGCTGTCCCGATCGGCAGCCTCTCCGGAGGAAGAGCCGGGAACAAACGCGCAGCGTGACGTGGAAATCCTGAGCTCGCTTCCCGGCGTCGGCAGGATCGTCCTCGCCACGCTGCTCGCAGAAGCACACGATCCTCTGCGCCGGCGAGACTATCAGGCCCTGCGATGCCTGTCCGGCGTCGCTCCCGTGACCAAGCGGTCCGGAAAGTCGCTGATCGTCATCCGCCGGCTTGCGTCTCACAACCGGCTGCAGGACGCCGTCTACCACTGGGCCGGGGTCGCCATACAGCGCGACCCCGTCAGCAAGGCGAAATACGCTGCGTTGCGTGCCCGCGGGCATGGCCACGCGCGCGCCCTTCGAGGGGTCGGCGACCGTCTGCTCGGCGTCGCCTGCGCGATGCTCGAAAACCAGACCGTCTTCAATCCCGCACTCGCGAGACGAGCTCATGCAGCCTGACGCTCGAAGCACACCGGGTGCGCACACCGGGTGCGCACACCCTACGCAGCACGCGTACCCGCGCGTGCGGGATATCTCTGTACAAATGGTGGGGAGTCCCCCCCGTCACGCTTGCTGCCGGACCCGCCGCGAGGGCCCGCGTACTGAGCGCCCGCCGCCAGCCGCGCACGGTCTCGACCACGGGCAGGTCCCTGCTCAGCGAAAGGCCGAGAACCGCGAGGATCAGGATGGCACCCTCGGCGAGCGGCACGTACCAGGTGCGCATGCCGAGAAGGAGGAAGATCGTCAGGATGATCGTGAGCGTCAGCGCACCGAATATGGTGCCGACGCAGCCGCCGCGCCCGCCACCGATCAGCGTTCCGCCGATGACCACCGCCGCAAATATCTTGAGCAGAAACTTGGCGCCGATCAGCGGGTCGGCGGAGCCTATCTGGGCCGTCATGAACATGCCGGCGGCGCCATAACAGACGCCGGCGATGGTGTAGGTCCAGAACTTCGTCGTCCGCACGTCGGTGCCGCCCGCCAGCGCCGACTTCTCGTCGCTGCCGATCGCGTAGATCCCGGTCCCGAGCCGCGAATTGCGCAGGGCCAACCACAGCACGATGACGATCGCGAGCACGATGATGGGCGCCGGCAACACCCCGGCGATGGCCTCGCCGGTGAAAAACATGCTGAACTCCCACGGCGCCTCGCCCCCTGCATGGGCCATTACCAGTAGGGCCGCGCCTTGCGCAATGAACATGGTGGCGAGCGTCACGACGATTGCCGACAGGCCGAGAAAGGCGATGAGGAAGCCGTTGATCGCGCCGATCGTCCCGCCCACCGCGAGCGCGAGCGCGAGCGCCGCCCCAATGAACTCGGCGCCCGAAAGCGCGGCAACATCGGAAGAGAACTCGGAGCCGCCGCCGAGGAACTGAATGATCATGACGTTGACGAGCGAGATCACCGCGCCTGCGGACAGGTCGAAGCCGCCGGCGAGGATGACGATGGTCTCGCCGACGGCGGCGAGTGCGAGCGTGGTGGCTCCGGTGGCGATGGAGCTCACGTCGAAATAGCTGATCCCTTCGCCCTTGATGAGCTGCAGGATGATCAGCATCACCAGAAAAACGCCGACCGAAATCAGCAGGCCACGCTGACGGTTCCAATTCACCGCCGGCAGGCCTACGCGGAGCCACCGCGACGGCGGCGGCGGCAGCGATCGGTCGCTCACGGCGCCTCACCTTCGCCCAGCGCCGCACGCATGACGGCCGCCTCCGACAGCGCCTCGCCGCTCAGCGTCGTCACTTCACGGCCCCGATAGAGGACCTTGACCTCATCGCAGAGATTGACCAGCTCCGGCACGTCGGTCGAGTAGAACAGCACTGCGCCGCCCGCGTCTGCGTAAGCGCGGATCATCAGGTAGATCTCGGCCTTGGTGCCGACATCAACGCCGCGGGTTGGGTCATACATGAGCAAAATACGGTTCTCGGTCAGGAGCCACTTGGCGATGGCGAGCTTCTGCTGATTGCCGCCGCTGAAAACTCGACATGCGGTGTGGAGCGCGCGGCGGTCGACGTGCACCAGATCGAGAACCCGGGCGACGGACGCAGATTCCGCAGCCGTATCGATCACGCCGAAACGCCTGAAGCGCTCGATCACCGGCAGGGAGACGTTCTCCCGCCCGGTCATCTCCAGCGCCAGCGCCTCGGTCTTTCGCTCCTCGGGCACGAGGCTGATGCCGATGTGGGCGCGCAGCGCATCGCGCGGCGACTTCAAGGCGACCGGCCTGCCGTGGACCGAGATCGTGCCCGCCGTCGGTGTGATCATGCCGAACAGCGTCAGAAACAGCTCGCGCTGCCCCATTCCCTCAAGGCCGGCGATACCCAACACGTCACCGGAGCGGAGCTCGAGCGAGACGTCCTTGAGCCGGCCGGCCGCCGCGAGTCCCTCTGCCGAAAGGACGGGATTCGTCGTCACGTCCGCAGTGCGCGCGGGTTTCTCCGGGAAGGTTGCGGCCAGGGATCGGCCGATCACCAGTGCGATGACCTCCTCTTCCGAAATGTCGGTGACCCCGAAGCTGCCGACATTCGCGCCGTTCCGCAGCACGGTCAGGTTGTCGCAGAGTCGTCGGACCTCCTGCATGCGGTGGGAGATGAAGACCGTGGTGACGCCCCGCTGCCGCAGCCCGTCGATCAAGTTCTGCAGCCATTCCACGTCCTTGCCGGAAAGCGCCGAGGTCGGCTCGTCCAGGAGCAGTATCCTGGGCTCGCGCGAGACCGCACGCGCGATCTCGATCCGCTGTTGTGTGGAAAGGTCGAGCGTCGAAACCTCGGCGCGGGGGTCGATATCGTCGAGGCCGAGTTGCTGAAAGATGTCGCGCACGAGCTCTTCCGAGCGCCGTCGCCGCACCTGTCCCAAGGGCAGCGCAGGCTCGTA
>JAJEBT010000010.1 GCA_022822405.1 Alphaproteobacteria bacterium | reverse complement strand
AGCCTGTTGCGGCCGATGTTGAAAGAACAGGCTGGCACATGATGAACCCCGCATTCGATCAGGTCATCACAGCAAGCGATGAGACAAGGTCGGGTCTGTATACGACGACGGCCCAGCGCCTCGGCACGACGCCCCAGAATGTCGAAAAAGACTTCTGGGTCTGTTGGACCCTTGATGCGCTCTTCAATGGATTGGCAGACCGGCCACGCTTGCTGTTCAAGGGCGGCACATCGCTCTCCAAAGGGTTTGGCCTGATCAAGCGCTTCTCGGAAGATATCGATGTCACTGTCTTCCGTGACGACCTGGGAGAAGCAGCCTCTATCACGGAACTGGAAGCTCTCAGCGGCAAGAAACGCGGCAAAGCTCTCGATGCGATCAAAGCGGCGTGTGAGGCTTACATCAACGGCCCGTGCCTAGCGGGGCTATACGCGATCACAGGTGAAACGGCCAAACGCAATGGGTTGAGCACGAAACAGCTCCGCGTTGAGCCTGACCCCGAAGACAGTCAGGCGCTCTATGTGCGCTATCCGACGGCAACACCTGAAGATGCCTATGTCGGCAAGGCTGTAAAGATCGAGTCCGGCGCGAAGTCGGCTCTCGATCCCAATTCGGATCGCGTCATCCGGCCGTATCTGGAAAGCGATATCCCTGATATCGATTTGGGTGTCGGTAACGTCACAACGGTCGATCCGGAACGGACCTTTTGGGACAAGGTTGTGATCCTGCATGGGCTTCGGCGCTGGTTCGATAATCGTGGGGAACTCAAAGGAAACGGTCAGCGGGTCTCGCGCCACTACTACGATCTACACCAACTGCTGGCTTCAGATGCCGGACAAAGGGCGTTGAAAGATCGCGAACTGGGCGCCGACTGCGTGGCCCATGCCCGCATGTTCTTCAATCGCCCAGCGTTCGATCTCGCTACGGCAACGCCCCCTACATTCTCTCTTCGCCCCGAGAGCAAGATGCTCGACGACCTTAGCCGCGACTATCGCGCCATGTCGGGCATGATTTTCGGAGAAGCTCCGGTCTTTGAAGATATTATCGACGATATCATTGAACTTGAGACGGCTCTGAATGGTGCGGCGGAAGGAGCTGAAGAAAGCAACGGCCAGGAACATGGCTAAAAAGACAAAAAGCCCAAAGCCGCGCCGTAATCCTAAGCCGTCGTCCAAACCGGCCAATGCTGCATCCAGGGCCGGATCCAATGCAGGCCGGGGTTTTCGTTACCAGGATGCCGTGTCCGCTTGGATAGCGGTAGAAATATGGGCTGGTCAGCGAGCGCCTGCCATCGTGATCCCGGAAGGTGGCGACGATATTGAGCTGCGTGGCGAAGCAACGAGCTTTGTCCAGGTCAAGAGCCGGCGGGAACACCTTGGGGACCATACGGAAGGCGAGACGGCCGGGCACATAGAAGATCTGTGGAATCGGTCGCTTGGCTCCGCACCGCAGCCGCAGCGACTGGAACTCGTTCTTGAGCGGGAGGTGGCGGGCCTCAATCCCCTCGACGACCACCCCGCAGTCCGCCCAATCGAAGGTCCGATCAGCACAAGACTTTCAAAGTTCAGTGGGGCTTCTGATCTTCTCCCACAAACATCAATCGTCGTGGCGACCTCACCGCAGGAATGGGCGATCAGCCTGATCGTAGATCGGCTGAACTGCGCCCCGATCACAGCCCAGATGTGCTTTGCCGAACTGCTTGTTCGCGTGGGCTGTATGGCAGACGCCAATGGCCGGTTGGCGTCAGAGAACTATCGTGGCGTTTCGATCTCTGACACGGAAACGGCAATCCGAGATGTCTTGGCCGCTATCGACGTTGACGCGATCGAACGCGCCCTGAGGGATGGCGTCTGTGAGCCGGTCGATTTCCTTACACCTCTCGACGATCCAAACTTCTATCTCGGAGTCGATGTAGAACCCGGTCACATCGCGGCAGGTTTGGTGGCCGAACGCCCCCGAAGCAGATCGGCGTTGGTGGAAGGTATTGAACAACGCCGGGCCGCGTTGATCGTCGGACCGTCAGGGGCCGGAAAATCCGCTTTGATGTGGGAGGCCGCCAACACGTTGCGCCACACGGTGCGGTGGTTTCGTATCCGTCGTCTGAGTACGGCGGATATTCCATCTCTGCGCCAGTTGGCCCGGACGTTTCGCGCTTCAGAAGACAGTCCCCTGGGCTTTGTTATGGATGACGTAGGCCGGAATGGGCCAGAAAGCTGGGGCGCCTTGCTCAAAGAAGCGATGTCTGTGCCTGGCGTCGTCCTGCTCGGCTCGGTCCGGGAGGAAGATGTCACGCTGATTGCCGAACGTGCGCGTGCAGTAGAAATACGTGCCGAACCTGATGATGAACTCGCAGAACGACTCTGGCGAGAACTGCGCGAGGCTGAAAAGACGAATTGGGCGGGTTGGCGCGAGCCGTGGAAGATGAGCGACGGCCTTCTTCTAGAATATGTCCATATTCTGACGCGCGGACAGAGGATGCACGAACTCCTCGCCGACCAGGTTGCGGCCAGGATTTCAGATCCGAAGCGTTCCCTCGAACTTGATATTTTGCGATCCGGCGCCTGGGCAGGCGCAGCGAATGCTGAAGTTGATGCATCGCGATTGGCGCGCGTGCTCTCAGTCAATGAGGCCGATCTGTCACGCGCCCTACAGCGCCTCATCCAGGAACATCTGATCCGATCGCCTGCTCCTGGCGCGGTCACCGGCCTACACAAGCTTCGATCCGAAGAATTGTTGCAGCTCACACACCAGACAACATTGCCGACCCTCGAAACGAGTTTCGAGCGGACGGTTGCAAGTGTGCCCGCCACCGATCTCGCGCCCTTGGTCGCGGACACGCTATCTGAGCGGCGCTTACCTTTTCCGGCGGTGCTCAATGGCTTAATTGCCCGCTTGGAGGGTGAACAGGATGCGCGGGCGTTGGTTTCAACGCTCCGGGGTCTGGGTTCGGGCCGCGTTTCTTCGGGTGTCGACGAATGGCTGGACACGCCTGAAGCGCGTGCTCTGCCGCGAACGCAAGTCGTCGGGATTGCGGATATTGATCTGAGTAGTCGCAGCATCATCCCGGAGGTCCAGGCCGCGGCGGATCGACTTTCGCAGATCAAAGGTTCGCCGGAAGATGACCCTCGCCGCCTGTTGATGAAGCGTATGTCACCCTCTGTCTTGTCTGTCCTGATCGAGACAGCGGATTTGGCGAGCTTAGATGAGATTCTCGCAGCGTTGGTCGGAATGCCATTGCCAGCCGAGGTGCGGACCAATCTCATGCAGGCTCCAGAAGGCCTCTTGAATGCCAATCTCGACCTCTTGGGGTCTCTAATGGGCACCTTGTCCGCCCTGGATCGTGAGATCGCCAGTGATTGGGTCGCCGAGGTCGGGCAAGAGGCGCTGTTCGCACGGGTTCAGGCAGAGACAGCCTGGGCCGGGCCTGTAACAATCGAAGATGCCCATGATGGAGTGATCGTCCGTTGCGATCTTTGGTACGTTGCCGGCTCTGTACAGAAAAATCCGCACGACGCGGTTGTAAGTTTGTGTGAGCGGATATTGGCACTGTGTCCGTCGGCCGATATTGCGGTATCCAACGCAATTTCTGCAAGTGGCGAATTGGCTGGTCTTGACCAGTTGCCGCTCGCAACAAAGCGGATTCCCCGAGAAAATCTTCCCCCACCATCAGTTCCTCAGTGGAATCGGCGGTGGGGGGATCTGATTTCCCGCCGCGTCGCCGCTCCGAGCTATAGCGACTATCTTGCCAGAGGCGTAGTAATTCTCGATGCCCTTGTGCCGACGTTGGAGAAGGTCTTCGACACACATTTTCGAGGAAAGGATGCACTCGGCAACCTCGCCGACAAGCTGAATTCACTCAATGCGGATACTGAAGCACTGACGCCTCCCGCTGTTTCATCATTGGAAGCGTCAGGCGCGGGGCGCGGAGAGGCTAACACCGCCGTCACCAGGTTCCAGAACCTCCTGCACAGCGCTAGCGTCAATCTCGTCAAGAGGTTCGTAATACTGCCCGACCAAGCTGGCGCATACATTGCCTGGTTGAGCGATCTCATCGCAGATGTCGACATTGTAATTGCCGAAGAGCCTTGGCATCTCGTCGCCGACGGTCCTCCACCGATGCTTACCCGACTTAAGGCGCTATTGGAGACGTTGCGAGTTCTGGCCGGAGAGGCCCATGAAAGGAGGGAAGCGCCAGCGGTAACTTGGGCGGCACGAGGCAAAGGCGCGCGAGTAGGCAACTCCGTCCGGCTCGTATCCCTCTCTGCCAAAGCTGCCGGGGAAACACGACTAGCTCAGCGAAAGGTAGAAATTGGGCGCCTGGCAGAGGAAGCCGGGGTCGCCGCACAGTTCCATCTTCGCGTTAACGCCAAGGGTATTTTACCGTGGCCGCCAGCAGATGTTCTCGCGCTGTTACCCGCGCCCGACATTGCAGATGCGGTGGTCACGCTCGCCGAACAAGCCGAACTTGTGCGGTCGTTGGTGGACTCATCTATCCACCTGACGATCATGCCTAACATTGAGGGTGTCGCGTTCCCGGCGCTTGCAAAGTCTGGTTACCAGACCCTCCTTCCTGACAGGGAAGGCGCTGCCTTGTGGGCTGAACAACTCGGATTGCCACAGGCCCAATCTGTTGTGGCAAGCAAGTTTGGGGAGGTGCTGAGCCTTGCCAGCGAACTTGGAGCAATGGATCAACAACGGCTCGGAAATGAGACTCGTCCCGAAGTAGAGGTTGCTGTCCGCCGGAGCTTGGAGGCCACCTTCGCAAGAAGGCACGAGCAACTGACCCGACGGCTCATTGCTTTCGACCAAGCCCTGCAATCGGATGTGTCCGAATTGATCGAGCATCTGCGAACTGGGGACGTCGATTTCGCCGCAGAAGCGCGGGCTGCGATCGGCGGATATCCAGGCAATTTCGCCGAGGCAGCGGGCTATCTGTCACTACTTTTGATTTCAGCCGAGACCGGCGGGCAAAATATAGAACGTGTACACACGACCGAACTTGAGCAACCCACCGATGGCCAAGAGTAAAAACAGGGACGACTTCTCTCAGGCGACCAAGAATCGCCTAGCAAAGCAAGCTCGCTATCATTGTAGCAATCCTAGTTGCAGGAAGCTGACGTCAGCGCCGACCAGCACCGGCTCAAAGGAAGTGAATATCGGAGTTGCAGCTCATATCTGTGCTGCGGCGCCCGGAGTTGGCGCGCGCCGCTATCGCGCCGATATGACCCCAGAGCAACGAAAATCAGATGAGAATGGGATTTGGCTTTGCCAGGACTGTGCAAAGGCGATTGATTCAGATGATCCCATTTTTACCGAGGCGTTTCTGCATACCTGGAAGCAGAAGCACTTTGAGGACATGTGGCGCAGCATTATCGGCAAGCTTGCCTTCGGCCCGACCATGCCGCCGACGTTTTCGGAAATCAGTGCACGCCTTCAAAAAGCTGCCGCTGCAGACTTGGCCGTATTCAGTCGAACACCCAAATGGCCGGGCACGAACGTAGCGCTCACGCTGACGTTAAAGGTGAAGCATGTGGACGAGGCGCTCAGCACGCGCGCGCTTGCCAACGCAGTGACCACGCTGGATGACCTTATCCTTGTCGCGGCACCCGGAATGGGAAAGACGACAACCCTCTTTCAGGTCGCCGATGGTCTGTTGGAAATCGGCAACGGCACGCCACTCGTCGTACCGCTGGGAGATTGGGCCACCGAAGGCGGAGCGCTGCTCGCATCCATCCTCAAACGCCCCGCTTTCAACGGGATTTCAGAGCAAGATTTCCGCACCGTCGCTGCGAAGCCTGGCGTCGTGCTGCTTCTTGACGGCTGGAATGAACTGGATGCCGCCGCACGCGAACGCGCGCGCGTGCAAATCACTGCTCTCAAGGCTGAATTGCCGGAGCTCGGTCTTGTCATTTCCACGCGCAAGCAGGCCCTCGACATTCCGTTCGGCGGGACGCGGGTCGACTTACTGCCGCTTGACGACGAGCAGCAAATGGAGATCGCGCGCGGTATGCGGGGCGAGGCTGGCGCGCAGCTCGTCGATCAGGCGTGGCGGACAGCGGGTGTCCGGGATCTTGTGACCATCCCACTCTACCTCACGGCACTTCTCTCGCTGCCAGAGGGCGCGCCTTTTCCGACAACAAAGGAAGAAGTGCTACGGCGCTTCATTGCCGCACACGAGCAGGAAGCCCGCCGTGCGGCGGCGCTTCATGCCGTGGCACTCGGCTTCCAGCAGGACTATTTGGATGGCCTCGCCGTGTTCGCCACGACAACGGCCAACACGGCGATCACGGACAGCAACGCGCGTAAATCGATCGCTGAGACCGTGCGGGTTCTGGTGGGCGACGGACAAATCACCATCTCCACACAGCCCGACACGTTGCTCGACACGCTTGTCAGCAATCACGTTCTGACGCGCTCCGACGACACGCCGGGCTACTCGTTCCAGCACCAGCAATTTCAGGAATGGTACGCCTCGCACTACGTCGAACGACTGATGTTGCAGGCCGTCAGCGATCCGGCAGCCCGCAAGAAGCTGAAGGTTGACGTGCTCGATCAGCGCCCGTGGGAAGAAGCAGTCCTGTTCGCTGTCGAACGAAGCGCGCGCGGCGACAACGTACATAAGGCCGCATGCAGCGCCGCCATCCGCGCGGCTTTCGAAGTCGATCCTGTCCTCGCGGGCGAGATGATCTTCCGGGCCTCCGACGAGATATGGGCACCGATCGCCACCGAAATGCGGGATATTGCTGAGCAGTGGCACGCGCCAGGCAAGGTGGATCGCGCGGTGCGTTTCATGATCGCGTCCGGCAGGCCAGAATTCGGCGACCTGATTTGGCCGCTAATTTCGCACCCAAACCGCCAAGTGCACTTGCCTGCTCTCCGAGCGGCTAAGCCATTTCGCTCATCCGTGCTTGGGAACGACGCGCCGCCGCGCATCGCAGCCCTGCCACCGGAAATCCGCAAAAACGTACTGCATGAAATCGCATCGCATGGCGGAATCGACGGCCTCGACCTTGCGACCGCAATCGCGAAAACTGACGGCGATCCGGACGTGAAGGCGACAGTGGTCGATGCACTCTCATTTCGACGAGCGGATCGCCACGTCGCCGATGTGCTCGCTGATGCCGGCGACGCGACCTACGACATCCTCGCCGAAAAGGGTCACCTCGACGATATTGCAGTCGATACCGTCCAGCGGGAACTCCGGCGCGCGCGTGAGCGTCGCAAAGCTTTTGGCATTTCGCACTTCCAGCGCCTGCGCACGCTCCTCTGCGCGCCGGGGGGAGATGATCGCGATGCCGAGGTCGCTGAGATTGTTGCTGAAATGGAGATCGACCGGAAGCGCGATGGCGAATTCCACCTTTTGTACGAAGTGCGAAAACGCTATCCGCAGGCTCTCGCTGAGGGGTTGCTGCGGCGCGTGCGCGAGCACCGAAATCTCTTCTACGGCGCGGACAATATTCTTGCCGCCGCCGGGTTTTCCCTTGAGGACGACAAGCTGCTCGGAATTGCCCTCGAAGAGACTTACCGCCACGACGACCGCGCTGAAGCTGCCGCCTCAGTGCTGGGACCAATCGCTGTTGGCCGGCTGATCGACGCCTATCTTGCCGCTGGGAAAGTCGTGCGCGACGACAGCGGGAAATACGATCGGGCTGCGGGTGATCGCTATCACGGTCTGCGACACCGTATCGGCCACACGCCGGGCGCAAGTTTGGTGGCAGCTGTTCAGGCGCGGGCGGCAGATGCCGATAATGAGGAAATCGTCCAACTGGCCGAGCTGTTTTCCCGCGAGACCTACGGCGACGAAGAACGGGCGCGACCCTTTAGCGAAGAAGGCTTGGCTGCAATCGGTGTGCTCGCGCGCAACTGGGCTGAGCGCATGCTCGCCGCTGGGGATGAGAAGCGCTGGCGAGTGGCTACCATTGCAGCGATGATGAGCCACGCACCGTCCGTCGCACATCTTCCGCTCTTGAAAAGCATGCTTGACGACAATTTACGTCGTTATCGGGCTTTCCGCGAAGAAGCGACTGCGAGCGGCTGGAAGGATCGCGACGCTGTCCATGAAGCACAGCATCCGCACATGCATGAGTACCAACGTGCGTTCTTGGCAATCAATGCGCCGGAGACCGCTGCGCTGATGCGTCAATACCTGACGGATGAGCATTTTGGCGAGCTGGCGGCGCGTGTGCTGGCTGCCCAGTGGGTTGAGGCAAACGAACCCAAGGACGACAAAAAGTTCCCCATCGGCGTAGACTTCTCGGGCGTGGAAGCGCGCCGGGACGCCCGCGCCGCCGATCCCTCCGCGACATCGATCGAGGCGGAGGCGATCTTCGGCGCAATCGAGACCTTGATGGTCGATGGTTCGTCAGATGCGCAAGTGAAGCTGGCGGTTGCGCTCGGCATTGTAGGAGCACGGCTCCCCCATGGCCAGCGTGACGCGACGATCCAGAAGCTCATTTCTCTCGCGCCGAGGCAAGCGCGCGCAGCCTTGTTGTTGTCGCTGGTCCTCTCCGGCGAGGACATCGACATCAAGCTAGTGGCCAACGGCATAGCTGAGACCTTTGAGGCGGCCGAGAAGGAGAGTTGGATTCTGACGCAGAGCGATGCGTATCAGCTACCCGATTGGTTGCGCCTTTTGCCGTTCGCTACGCCTGTCACCGATCTGCCCGCCATCGTGCGCGGCATGCCGGACGCTCAGCGCCATCCACAAAAAATCGAAGAGGTGGTCCACGGACTCGGCAGTTCGTCCTGGGACGACGCAGAAGATGTGATTTTTACGCTCGCAGAAGATGATCCGCGTCTCTACCAGAACCATGCGTGGCGCGCGACTGCGTTGAGGTTCGGCACCGTATCCTCCGCGCGCCGCCTTGTTGATTTGACGATCAGCGGCGTGCTCGACGGCAAGTCACACGACGGGTGGCGTTGGCAACGCGAGTTGGGTGGTTTGATTTCGGAGTTCTCCGAGGTCCGCGCCTATGTCCATGACCTCCTGAAGGATCGGCCGACAACGAAGCAGCTTGCCTTGCTAGCTAGCGCAGTTGCCGAAGACCCCGACACGGATGGCGTATTGTTGCTGATCGATTTTGAGATGAATACCGGACGTTCGTTCATGACGCGGCAGTCGATCCAAAGCGCTGTCACGGATCACGTCCCGGCGGAGAACTGGGAAGGTGCTTACAATATCGTGCCCGTTCCGGCAGTCGAGCTGCGCCGGAAGCTGCTGGCGCTGACGGGCAGCGGCGGTAAGGATGACCCCGCCGCGCGCTGCCTCAACGTCATAGACAAACTCCGGGACGAGTACGGTGCTCCAGAATCGGAACCACGCCATCCGGATCTTGCGTCGGAACGCCCCTGGCCGATCTTGATCCCCGATCCCGATGCAGAGGACGGGAAGTGATATGGCGGGCAAACGGATTCATCAAATACAGAGTCTTGACTGTCATATCTGACAGTTAATTTTGGTTTGGCTGTCAAATATGACGGTTAGCGGACCGACGAGGCATGATCGAAAGCATCCTTTTGGGTGCGCGGCCGTGCCTCGATCAGCATGTCGTTGATAGCGGTCCGCCGTGTCGGCCGGTCGAGCGTGTAGGTGTTCCGCCTGAACTCGACCCCTTCGAGAAGCGCTTTCACGTAGCCCGAAACAGTGTCGGCGGCCATGATCAAGGTCGAGTCCAGGTGTGGACGTATTTGCTCGTGACCGATCCCTTGGCATGCACGGTGCCGCGACCCGCCGGGTGGAGCCAGACGCGCTGCTCTCGCTCGCCGCCGAGCGGGCGGCGCCGGACATCGCCGGGGTTCGAGACGGGGAAGATGGCTCGGCGGCGTCGCCTTGAGCCGCAGCACGAAGTCCGGGAGGAACCAGTAGAGGGCGTAGCGCGCGATGTTGGTCCCGCCGCCGCGCTTCACCCGGCGTAGCAGCAGCCAGCCGCCGACGCCGGCAATGAGCCCCGGCACGAACTGGTTGGCCGCAAGCCCGAGCAGGGCCGGGCCCATCAGCGCCGCGGCCTCGTCGACGGTCCAGAACAGCCAGCGCTCCGGATCGTCAAGCCGGCGCGGGATGGTGTGGCGGCGGCGATCAGACCCGGATCGCAAAAACGACCATGACCCTCCCGGGGACCACGACGACCGTGCCGGGCGGAAGGACTTTCGCCAAACGGAGCCGAGGGCTACTAAAGCACCGTCAGAATTCGCAACAATCTTGCTTTCGATTTGATGACTGGTCCTGAGTTTTCCGCTTTGATACGTCGAGAATAAGTTAATTTATCCCTATATTACAATACACTAATAGCCTGACATACAAATATCACCGGACTTGTTCCGGGGACACAAGGTGGCAGCCATCCTGCGCCCCTGTGGGGCGCAGGATATTCAATCTTGAACCCTCCTCGCGCACGAGTAAGCTCTCACAAAGGACAAGCAGGCCCCATGATTGGCTGCGGAAGACAGTGACAGACGATGATCCCAGAGCTCATCAGCAAGAAGCACATCGACTTCGCCTTGAGCACCATTCTCCGGGAGGGGGTTCCATCGCGACGAAGGGGACGAGACTATTGCGTTGTGGTGGACGGCAACCATTTTCCGCCGAAGTACACAATCGCACTTGCCCATCGGGTTGCCACCGGCAAATTCCTGAGTTCAGATCGGTTCTCCGGGGGAAACGAGTCCAACGATTTTCTAAAGCGCCGAGGCTTCGAAGTCATAACATGCGCCTGCGGCGGTGCTCATCATGATCACCGCCCCACTCCCGCGACCGCTCGATCGGAACGGCAGCGGCGCGCGAAGTCGTCGAGACGCCATTCCGAGCGATGCCCGGAATGCAAGATCCGGGTGCGTGAGCTGCTGGAGCGGCTATACGGAACCTGTCTGCCGAACCATCGATTTCGCTGGGAGACCGGCCTCAAGGCATACCGCGGAACCCAGATCGAACCGACGCTACGGAAGGTGGCCGCCGCACTGAAGGCGCATCGGGAATTCGGCGTCGGCGACTTTGTGAAAGCCGATTTTCTTGCAGCCTGCGACTTCTGGGTTCCCGATCCCGGGTTCATCGTCGAGTTCGACGAAAGCCAGCATTTTACTGCCCCGAGGAAACTCGCGCTCTCGGCGTACTCGGCCGAGCACCCGTTGGGCTTCTCGATGGAGCGCTGGATTGCGCTCTGCGAGCATCACGGGGCACGGGACAACGACCCACCGTACCGAGACGAACAACGGGGATGGTACGACACGCTCCGGGACCTCGTCCCGTCACTTGAGGGCCTGCAACCGACGGTTCGGCTCTACGCGCGCGACCGGGCGTGGTGCTCGCTGGACCCGGAAGACAGCGATCATCTGAGGACATTCTCCAGCCTGCTTCACGGCGGCAATCTTACTTCCACCCGATCAAAGACGAGGGCGCGTTCCACAACTGCGCGAACGCAGGCAGCCCTGCGTGTGGCGATGGTGTTTCCCAAGGTGAAGAAAGGCACCTCGAAAGGCATTCCGCCGAGTGGCCCGGGAGCCCAGAAGCCCGAACTGCCCACTGCTTCGCAATTCGCCGGGGAGCCGGTGAACATCGTGCTTTTCCCCGAAGGATACATCCGTGCGGATGACAACAAATGCATTGGCGCATTGAGAGAGCTTGCGGCGAAACTGCATGCCGCTTTGTTGGTCGGTGCGGTCGACCGAACTCTGGACCTCCGCGGTCGCACATCCCAGGTTCTGCTCCATTTCGATCCCGACGGATCCTGTCCATCCCGGATCTACACAAAGCACTCCACGGCGAAGGCCGTTGCTTTCGAGAGCCCGGATTGGCGTCCGAACAAAGCGCTCCCCACCATGGAGCTGGGCGGCGCGCGCGTTGGGACAACGATCTGCCACGATCACTACCTGGGCCTGCTTCCCCGCCATCTCAGCCGGTCCGGAGCGCAGGTCTGGGTCAATCCGAGCTTCGACAACGTGGTCGACGTCAAGTGGTCTTCAATTCTGCGTCTGCGAGCCGTGGAGAACCGGTTCTTCGCCCTTTGCACGCTCCACAGGAACGTGAACAAGAGAAATCGAACCCATCCGTTCGCGTTCTCTCCGCACGGCAGCGAACTTTCGGCGAGACGAGCGGGTTCAGAGGACTCACGGCCTCTGTCCGAGTGTGTGGAGGCTGGGAACATCTACATCGTCGACTTAAACATGGACGAAGCAGGGGCGCCGCTGCACTGGTCGAGCCTTGCTCTTGCCACGAAACCGAAGCAACCTCGAAATGGGCGTCCCCAAAGGCCTGTCCAAGTCGCGCTGAGAGGCGGCAAACCGGCCGTCCGCGGCCGCTCGCGGTGGAAACCGGTGCGCGATTCCGCTCGCATTAAGACCGAATTCGGTCCCGTATTCGTCGGCGTGGTGCCGGGAGAAGCGATTCTGGATGCGGGCAAGTGCTTCCAGGTTCTCGACCGAGCAGAACAGATGGGCTGTGCTCCGATCATCTGGAATCACTGGAAGCAGCTTCCTACAGATTCGTCTCGTCTGGCATCCCTTATGATGGGCAGAACGATCGAATGCTGTGCGCCGGTGGTGATTTCGGACCGGGACGGCATTCATGAACTGGTAGAGCTGTCCAACAGGAACAAGATTCCCAAACGGCGCACAATAGAAGGGTCTGGAAAATGGATCGTGGATGTTGGCTACGCATGGGGCCTGACCAACGTCTTCAAGATCGTTTCAGAGCATCTTCCTCCAGAGGAGCGTGCAAGGGCGCTGGAACGCTATCGGAGCCTCAAGTAGCTATCGGCTTGTCCGAGCAAGAGTCCCCGTGCAACCCCCGTTTGCCCAGGTGAAGGAGGACACCCGGGCAGATCGGTGCAGCTTCGGGCAGGGCCGAAACATGGTCCATGATTTGTTTCGGAAGGCCGCGCATGGCTCGAATCGGCCCCCATGTATGTCAGAAACATGGTGGTAAAAATGTCTTATCGCAATCGCGGTGCTGAAACTCTCTCCAGCTTTGTACCGGAACTCGTGCGACCGGCGAATTCGCCGGAACCCGTGGGCATCGTGTCGAAAAAGACAGGTGCGGCACGTGTGGCGAATCCGGAAACGAAGCCGCCACACGAAGAGCCCACGACAAAGCGAATCACTTCGCGTCGGAGCTCCAGGCCTTTCACCAGTCCTGACGCGGGGTGGACGTGCGCTTTCCGCGGGTTCGCGATTCGGGCGGGGACGGACAGCCGATCAGGCTGCGCAGGAACCGGCTATCGCTTTCGGCGCCGGTTGCGGTTGTATTCGACCTCGTCGGGTGAGAGCTGGAAACCGAGAAAGATCTGCGTGGCAGGCCCGTCGGCGGGCGTCTTCAGCGGAATGAAGAGTTCGATGTCGTCGCGGTACGACATGCGTTCCTTGTCGGCGGCGAGGCTCCCCCGCACGGGGAATACCTGCTTGTGTCCGGCCTGGTTCGCACGGTCCGGCAATGCAACGAAATAGCTGAACTCGATCACGCCATCTGTTCCGGCAGGTCCGCGTTCAACCTCGATCTCCGTGGCGAGTTGGACTTCAACGCCCCGCTCCGAGTATTCGCACGATCCCTGGTAACCGGTGAACCTGGCTTCGTATGCCATGTCGCCGACCGCTCGGCCGGAACCCTTCGCGAATCTGACGAGGTTGCTCGCATCGCCGACCAGCAAGGCCTGTGGACAGCGGGGTGACGCCTTGTCGGCCGGATTGCTGCAGGCCGCAAGCGCCACGCTTGCGGCCAGCGCCGCTGCAATGCCGTACTTCATGCCGTGGGGTATCCCGGCTTCAGACGTTCTTGTGCGAGCCGTCACACACCGGGATGTCGTTCGTGTGCTTGCATCCGCAGAACCAGACCGTGTCCGATTCTCCGGCTGCGTACTGCACGGGGCTGAGGCCCGTCCCCTTGTGCGAGCCGTCGCAGAAGGGTTGTTCCTGGCTCCGGCCGCAGGCGCACCACCAGTATTCCTTGCCCTCCTCGACCTCCACGCCGAAAGGCGAGCGTTGTGCCACCACAGCTTCAGACATCTGGCTTTCCTCCTGCATCCGCCACCGCGCCTGCGGCGCGATTGCCCTTGTCGGCAGCCTAGCCGGCAAGGGCGGGAGTTTCAAGTTTCCGGCCCATGTACTACATTCCACAGTTGCGAGGGCGGAAGAACGCTGTTCCGGTCTTCGCCGGAGACGCGCCATGGAAAATGCCAAACCCGACCTGAAGATCCTCCTTGCCGCCCCCCGCGGGTTCTGCGCCGGGGTCGATCGCGCGATCGACGTGGTCGAGCACGCACTCGGGAAATACGGCGCTCCGGTCTATGTCCGCCACGAGATCGTTCACAACCGGCACGTCGTCGAATCGCTCAGGGAGAAGGGCGCGGTTTTCGTCGAGGAGCTGGACGAGGTTCCGGAGGACGTCCCCGTCGTGTTTTCCGCGCACGGCGTTCCGAAATCGGTCTTTTCCGAAGCCGAAAGCAGGAACATGCCCTATCTCGACGCAACCTGCCCGCTTGTCACCAAGGTGCATGTCGATGTGGGGCGCCACCTCAAGGGAGGGAAGACCGTCATCATGATCGGCCATGCCGGCCATCCCGAAGTCATCGGGACGATGGGGCAGTTTAAACCGGGACAGGTCATCCTCGTCGAGGATGCCGCGCAGGCGCGCGAACTCACGGTGCCGGATCCGGCCAGCGTCGCCTATGTCACGCAGACAACGCTTTCCGTGGACGACACCGCCGAAGTCGTGTCGATCCTCCGGGACCGGTTCCCCGAGATGGCCGATCCTCCCAAGGATACGATCTGCTACGCGACGACCAACAGGCAGGCCGCGGTCAAGGACATGGCCCCGGAATGCGATGCGATCGTCGTCCTCGGAGCGCCGAACTCGTCGAACTCCAACCGCCTGGTCGAGGTGGCAAAAAAGGCGGGATGCGCCAAGGCGGTGATGGTCGAGCATGCCGGGCAGGTCGAAGACGAATGGCTGGACGGCGTCGCGACGCTCGGCATCACGGCCGGCGCCTCGGCGCCCGAGATTCTCGTCCAGGACCTCGTTGCGCGGCTGCGGTCAGGCCGCACGGTCACCACCGAGGAACGGAGGGTCGCGGAGGAGAACGTCACCTTCAGCCTGCCTTCGGCGCTGACCTCCTGACGAAACCGTCCGGTGGCGGTCTATACCGAGGTCGGGCGGGCAGACCTCGCTGCCTTCCTCGCCGGTTTCGAAGTCGGCGATGTCCGGTCCTTCACCGCAATTGCCGACGGCACGGAGAACACCAACTACCGCCTCGCCACCACGCAGGGAAAATTCGTCCTGACCCTGTTCGAGAGCCGCACGCCGTCCCGCGACCTGCCGTTCGTCGTCGCCCTGATGGATCACCTGTCCCGCCGGAACGTCGTCTGCCCCGTGCCGGTCCCCGATCGTGGCGGGCGGCGCCTGCACGAGCTGTGCGGCCGTCCCGCCGTCCTGGTCACGTTCCTTGAAGGGCGCATGCCGCGCCGCATCACCCCCGCCCATTGCGGAGCGGTGGGCGCGGCCTTGGCCGGACTGCATCTCGCGTCGCGCGATTTCACGGAAAACCGGACCAACCGCCTGTCCGTTGGCGCCTGGCGGCGGATGTTCGAACCCCTGGCGGACCGGTCCGAATCCCTGCGGCCCGGTCTGTCCGGCCTGATCGGGGACGAGATCGACGCCCTCGAGCGGGACTGGCCCGGAGACCTGCCCTCCGGGGTCATCCACGGCGACCTGTTTCCGGACAACGTGTTCTTTGCCGGCAACCGGCTCTCGGGACTGATCGACTTCTATTTCGCGTGCCGCGACCTGCTCGCCTACGATCTCGCGGTCACACTGATTTCCTGGTGTTTCGACGCCCGCCAGAGGTTCGATTCGGCGCGCGCCGACGCGCTGGTCGCGGGCTACCGGAGCGCACGCGGACTGGAGCCGGAGGAGCTCCGGTCCCTGCCGCTGCTTGCGCGCGGCGCCGCGATGCGCTTTTTCCTGACCCGCCTCGAGGACTGGTTCGACCGTCCGGAGGGCGTTCTCTCCCGGCGCAAGGATCCGCTCGAGATGGCCGCGATCATCGAGTTCCATCGCGGCCCGGCGGGCCGCGGCGCCTATGGCGTAGCGACCTGATGGCCTCCGCCGAAGACCGCATTGTACGGATCTATACCGACGGATCCTGCCGGGGCAATCCGGGACCGGGCGGCTGGGGCGTCCTCATGATCTGGCGCGGCCAAGAGCGCGAGCTCAAGGGCGGCGAGGCCTGGACCACCAACAACCGCATGGAATTGATGGCCGCCATACAGGGGCTAGAAGCGCTGAAGCGCGGCGCGACGGTGGAACTCTTCACCGACAGCCGGTACGTCCAGCAGGGCATCACCAGCTGGATTCATGGCTGGAAAGCCAATGGCTGGCGAACCGCCGGCAAGACGCCGGTCAAGAATGCGGATTTGTGGCAGCGCCTTGACCGGGCAATGGCGCCGCACCGGGTGACATGGCAATGGGTACGGGGCCATGCCGGACATCCGCAAAACGAACGTGCCGATGCCCTGGCCCGCAGCGGGATGGAGGAGGCGGCGGCCCGGCCCGCCTCCGGCGGCCGCCGCGTCAAGTCCGGAGCCGGCCCGGACTAGAGCTGGCCGAGAACGGTGTCGGCGTCGCTGACCTCGAAGCCGCCGCCGTCTTCGATGTTGGCCTGGGTCACGACGCCGTCGTCGACCACCAGCGCATAGCGCAGCGAGCGCACGCCGAGGCCGCGTCCGGTCAGGTCGAGCACCGCATCGAGCGCCTTGGTCAGGTCGGCGCTGCCGTCGGCGAGCATCTCGACCTTGCCGCCCGCGTTCTGCGACTTGCCCCAGGCATCCATGACGAACACGTCGTTCACCGAGAGGCAGGCCACCGTGTCCACGCCCTTGCTCCTGATCTCGTCCGCCTTCTCGACGAATCCCGGAAGATGCTTGGCGGAACATGTCGGCGTGAAGGCGCCGGGAACGGCGAACATCACCACCTTCTTGCCGCCGAACAGATCGTCGGTCGAGACCGGTTCCGGTCCGTCCTTGCCCATGCGGGTAACGTTGACGGAAGGAATCCTGTCGCCAACACTGATTGTCATCTCTCTTGCTCCTGTCACTGGGTTGCGGGCCTTCGCCCGTCGTAGCGTCGGAGTGATAGAGCAACGCCGCAACCTTGTCACCCTACCGGTGCGCGGCGGCCGGCCATCGGAGTCCCGGCGCCGCCGCCCGGCCGGGTTCCGGGATGTTGCCGCGCCTTGGCCGCGGTCCCGTGGCCGTCACCGGTGCCGGAGACGGCTTGCATGGCGGTGCAAGGCGCGGCACCTTGGCCGAGCGCCCGGCGGATCGTCGGCGGGCAGGCTGCGGCTTCCGCGGCCGGAGCGGAGAGGACGTGTGACAGCCATTGCGAATACGCCGGGACGTTTCCGGGATCTGCCGGGCCCGAAGGGATTGCCCGTCCTCGGCAACCTCCTCCAGATGCCTCTGGACCGGTTCCATCTCGTGCTCGAGCAGTGGGCCGAGCAGTACGGCTCCATCTTCCGGGTCCGAATCGGGCCGCACCCGCTGGCCGTGATCTCGGATCGGGAAGCCGTCCAGAAGGTGCTCGTGCAGCGCCCCAACGGTTTCCGGCGCACCCGGCCGCTGGAGGCCGCCGCTGCCGAGATGCGCCTGAAGGGGGTGTTCGCGGCCGAGGGCGACGATTGGCGGCGTCAGCGCCGGGTGGTCGTCGCGGCCCTGAAGCTTGCCCGCCTCAGGCTCTTCTTTCCGAAGCTCGCGGTGACGGTCGGACGCTTGCAGCAGCGCTGGGAGCGCGCGGCCGATTCCGGTGAGCCGGTGGATCCGTGCCGCGACCTGATGCGTCTGACCGTCGACGTCACCATGCAGCTCGCCTTCGGCGTGGATCCCAATACCCTCGAGACGTCCGGCCCGGTGATCCAGAGGCATCTGGACAAGGTGTTCCCGGTGCTCCACCGGCGCGTGAATGCGGCGTTCCCCTACTGGCGCTACTTTCGGCTGCCGTCGGACCGTGCGCTCGACCGCGCGCTGGCCAGCCTCGAGGATGAGGTCGGCGAAATGGTTCGCGCCACGAGAGAGCGCCTCGCCGCCGACCCCGGACTGCGCGTCTCACCCACCAATTTTCTCGAGGCGATCCTGGTCGCGCTCGAGGCCGAGGATTCAGGCTTTTCTGATGCCGAGATCTTCGCCAACGCCGGCACGCTCCTGCTGGCGGGCGAGGACACGACGGCGAACACCATGGCCTGGATGATCCACCACTTCATGCAGTACCCGGAGCATTTCGAGCGCGCCCGCCGGGAGGTCGACGACGTGATCGCGCCGGCTTCGGCCGTCGAGACGATCGATCAGCTGGAGCGCCTTCCCTTCCTCGACGCCTTCCGGGACGAAACCATGCGCCTCAAGCCGGTCGCCCCGGTGGCCCTGCTCGAGCCGCTCGAGGACGTCGTGATCCTCGACCACATGATCCCGAAGGGCACGCAGATGGCCATGCTGCTTCGCCATGTGGCGGCGAGCGACAGGCATTTCGGCAATGGCAGCCGTTTCGATCCGGAGCGCTGGCTCGCCGGTTCCGAAACCGCCGGCTGCCCGCACGACACCCGGGCCTTCGTTCCGTTCGGGGCCGGGCCGCGGCTCTGCCCGGGGCGCAACCTCGCCCTGCTTCAGATCCGCGCCGTGATCGCCATGCTGTGCCGCAACTTCGATCTCGAACCCGCCGGTTCGCCAGGAGCGGTCACCGAACATCTGGCCTTCACCATGCTGCCGGCCAACCTGTCTGTGCGCCTGCGGCGCAGGCAGCACATCTGATCCGCGCGCGCGGAACGGATCAGCGAAGCGCAGCCAGCGTCTTCCCCGCCGCCTTCTCGATAGCGCCGAGGACATTCGCTTCGGTCAGCAGCTCCGGCAACGCGATCCCCCGGGGCGCGGCCGAGCCGTAGACCGCGTTGAAGGGGATGCCGAAGCGGCCGAAACCCCGGAGGTATTCGGCGATGCGCGCGTCGGGCATGGTCCAGTCCGCCCGCATCGCGACGATCGCGCCGGACTGGATGAGCGCGGCGACCTTGCCGCGGTCGAGCACCAGCGACTTGTTGAACTGGCAGGTGAGGCACCAGTCGGCGGTGACGTCGACCAGCACCGTCCGTCCCGCCGCGACCTCCGCGGCGATTCGGCTCTCGTCGAAGGCGACCCACGGGCCGGCGTCCCTGACGACTTCCGCTCCGGCATCGCGGTGGCCGAAGCTGCCCGCGGTGACCATGGAAATCACCGTCAGGGCCGCGACCAGGCCCCAGGTCGCAAGCCGCGCCGCGCCGGACAGCCGGGCGGCCTGCCAGACGGCATAGGCGACGACGGCCATCAGCAGCAGGAGCATGCCGCTGGCGGCGGCTCCGATCTGCGGCCACAGGATGCTCAGGAGCCAGGCTCCGGTCCCTATGAGGGCCAGCGACAGGATGCGCTTGACCGTGATCATCCAGTGCCCGGGCTTCGGCAATCTGTTGATCAGCGCCGGAAAGGCGGCGACGGCAAGCCAGGGGAGGGCGAGGCCCGCGCCGAGCGCAAGGAAGACGGCGTAGATCTCGAGCGGCCCGCGCATCAGCGCAAAGCCGACCGCGGTGCCCAGGAACGGCGCGGTGCAGGGCGTTGCGAGAAGGGTTGCAAAGGCGCCGCCGAGGAAGTGTTCGGCGAGCGCTCCGCGCGCGGCCCCGCCCGATCCCGCGGCGGCATCGGCGATGCGTCCGGGCAGGCGGATCTCGAAGAAACCCCACATGTTGCAGACGAAGAGCGTGATCACGGCGAGCATGAAGGCGAGGAACGCCGGTTGCTGGAACTGGATGCCCCATCCGGCCGCGAGGTTGGCGGTGCTGAGCGCCGCAACGACAGTGGCGAGCAGCAGGAAGCAGGCGACGATGCCCGCGGCCGAGGCAAGGAAACCGGCGCGTACGCGGCCCGGCGCCTCGCCTCCGTGGCTGACGATCGCGAGGAGCTTGAGCGACAGCACGGGCAGCACGCAGGGCATCAGATTGAGGATCAGGCCGCCGACGAGGGCAAGTCCGAGGATCGCCAGGAGGCTGAGCCCGGTGGTTGCCGCCGGTTGCAGGCTGGCTCCGCCGGGCGCCGACGCGGCGCGTGCGGCGACGGCACGGTGTTCGAGCGCGCGGTCGCCGTCGACAAGGGTGAGGGTGACGGCCTTTCCATCAAGCGCGGACGGAGGCTTGCCGGGGGGGTGCACGGCAACCCGCATCAGCGCACCCCGTCCGTCCGGCTCGATCTGCACCACCGGCCGGCCGAAGCCGAACCCGTCCGGGCCTTCGACGAAGAGGTCCGGATTCCGGAACGCCGCCTTCCCGGCGGCATGGACGATGAGCGCCTGGTCCTTGCCGCTGCCGGCGATTTCCACCCGCCCTATCGAGAGCGGGGCCTCACCGCCGGTTGCCGGCACCCTGGCGCGCCAGCGGCCGATAGCGGCCGCCTCCGGCGCCGTCGTGCCCGGGCCCGGCGGCAGCGTCAGGGACAGGCTGGTTTCGTAGGGAACGCAGATGTCGGCGCAGGTCAGGAACCGGAGGCGGGCCCTGATCGCCAGTTCCCTTCCCGGTTCGAGAAGCGATGCGGAAACCGGAAACAGGACCTCGTCGTGATAGCCGATGGTCTCCAGCCCCAGCACGGAGAACCGCTCCGGCGCCGGCCACGAGAGGCTTGCGGACGCCAGGTTCGCGGAGCCCGACCAGTCGAGCAGGGGCGGAAAGCCGGCGTCGCCGGGCGAGCGCCAGTAGACCTTCCATCCCTCCAGCATGCGGAACTGGAGTCCGAGATCGACGGTGCGCCCGGCACCCGCGTCGGCGGTGGCGGAGACCAGCCGGACCGCGCCATGTTCATAGGTGAACCATCCGGACGACGCTGCGGACGCGGTTCCGGAAAGCGCCGACAGCAGCAGGAAGGCTGCGCCGGCAGCGCGGGAAAGTCTGTTGACGAATGTCATCGATTCACTGATCCTTGCGTCCGCTAATATACAACGGCGGCGCATCGCGGGTAGGGGGAGCAGGCGATCATCTGCGGCGCTCTCGCCGCTGCCTCGCAGGTCCGAAGACGTTTGATTTCGCGTGAATTGACTGTCATCGTTCAAGGCCACGCTTCTGGATGGGGGAGGCACAATGACTGATGATCAAACTCCACGGGCTTCCGACGGATATTTGACCGGTCAGCTGCTCGTGGCGATGCCGCAGATGCAGGATCCCCGGTTCGCGAGAACGGTCATCTACATGTGCGCCCACAACGAGGACGGCGCCATGGGGCTGGTCGTCAACAAGCCGATGGAGAGCGTCGAATTCCCCGAGCTTCTCGAACAGCTCGACCTCGAGCCGGCGGTCTCGAGCCGCGATATCAGGGTCCATTTCGGCGGACCGGTCGAGAGCGGACGGGGTTTCGTGCTTCACTCTGCGGATTACGTCCAGGACGCGACGATGGTTGTCGACGGCAACATCGCGCTCACCGCAACCACCGACATTCTCAAGGACATCGCCTCGGGCAACGGGCCGCGCGCCTGCGTGCTCGTGCTCGGATATGCCGGCTGGGGGCCGGGCCAGCTCGACGGCGAGATCCAGAAGAACGGCTGGCTGTCGGTGGCGGCCGACGACCGCCTGGTCTTCGGCGACGATCCCGACGCGGTCTGGGGCGCGGCCCTGGCGAAGATCGGCATCGATGCCTCACAGCTTTCGGGCGATGCCGGGCACGCCTGAGCCGGTTCGGGCCGGGCCCCGCGGATTCGGCGCGCGGCAAGCGTGCCGGGCCGTTAGCCGCGCTTGCTGGGACGGGCGGAGATGCCGGTGAAGAACCGTATCGTCGCATCGAGCCGGTTCGTCGCCGACGTCCTTGCGCTCGGCCTCGCGGCGTTCGCGATCTACATCGCCGGTTTCGGCGTGTTCGACGAGGTCTGGGTGCGCGCCGGCACGACCGGGTTGCCGCTCCTGATCTCGCTGTTCTGCTTCTCCACCGAGAACATGGACGTCAGGCGCGACCGGGTGTCCTGGGGTTCGATGGCGCTCAATGCCGGCATGGTGGCGGCGCTGGTGGTGATCTACTACTACTGGATCACCCTGATGAACGAGCAGCTCGACTTCTTCGTCGATTTCACCGTCACGCACTATCTCATCGGGTTCGTCGGTATCGCCCTCGTCTTCTACCTGACGCTCCGCCATTTCGGCCTGCCGCTGTTCCTCGTCTGCCTTCTGTCGCTCCTGATTCTCTTCTTCGGCAACCTCATTCCGGGCACCCTCAACATCCCCGAGGTCAAGTGGTTCCTGGTTTCGGAGAAACTGTGGTACAGCACCGACGGCGTCTTCGGACGCCCCGTTGCCGTGGTCGGCCAGATCGTCCTCGTCTTCATTCTCTTCGGCGCCATCCTCGAGGCGTCGGGCGCCGGCGCCACGCTCCTCAAGTTCGCCTTCGCCGTGACCGGGCCGCTGCGTGGCGGCCCCGCCCATGCGGCCATCATCGGCAGCGCCAGCTTCGGCACCATGAACGGCGCGGCGGTCGCCAACGTGGTGACGACGGGCGTGTTCACCATTCCGCTCATCAAGCGGACCGGCTTTCCGTCGAAGTTCGCCGGCGCTGTCGAGGCGACGGCGTCGACCGGCGGCCAGATCATGCCTCCGGTGATGGGAGCGGTCGCCTTCCTGATGGCCGACATCACCGGCATTCCGTATCTCACCATCATCGTCGCCGCGGCCATCCCGGCGCTGATGTATTATGTCAGCCTGTTCACCGTCGTCTGGCTCGAGGCGCGCAAGCAGGGCCTCAAGCCGACGCCGCGCGCCGACCGGGTCAAGCTGACGCTCGGGGACTGGGGGCGCTCGATCTCGTTCTTCGTCCCGCTCGGCGTCATCGTCTATGTCCTGATGACCGGGCGAACGGCCCAGAACGCCGGCTTCTACGGCCTGATCACGGCATTCGTCCTGTCCCTGGTCCTCTACCCCGAATTCCGCTCGCTGAAGAAGATCGTGCGGGCGCTGATCCGCGGCGGACGCACCTGTGCCGCGATCATGGTCGTCGTCGCCGCCATCGGGTTCGTGGTCGGCATGGTCAACATGTCGGGCCTCGGCATCAAGTTCGCGGCCACCATTCTCGCGATTGCCGGCGACAGCCTCTTCCTGTCGCTCGTCGTCATGGCCATCGGGTGCCTCCTGCTCGGCATGGGCGTGCCCGTCGGCGCCGCCTATCTGATCGTCGTCCTCATCATCGGCCCCGCCCTCGGCAAGCTCGGGTTGTCGCTGCTCCTGACCCACCTGTTCGTGATCTACTACGCGGTGCTCTCGGCGATCACCCCGCCCGTGGCGATCGCCGCCTTCGCGGCCGCTCCCATCGCGGGCTCGCGGCCGATGGAGACCGCGCTCGTCGCCGTTCGCCTCGCCATCGCGGGCTTCCTCATCCCCTTCGTCTTCGTCTACCACTCCAGCATCGTCCTCGTGGAGCCGGGCTTTTCCTATCTCGGCCTCGCCTGGGGGGTGGTCGCCTTCCTGATCTCGACCATCGCCCTGGCCACGTCGCTGGGCGGGCATTCCATCGGACGGATCGGGCCGATACATTGCACCGTGCGTTTCGTGGCCGGCATCGCCGTGCTTGTGCCCGAGCCGCTGTATCTCGGTCTGGGGGCGGTGGCCGTCGCGGCATCGTTTGCGGCGGAGTACATGGCACGCGCCCCGGAACGGCACCCTGAAAACCAACCTGAAAAGGGAGTTCCGTAATGCTGAAACGCCCAACCCTCATCGTTGCCGCGGCACTGTTCGCGACTGCCGTCGCGCTTCCGGCCGAGGCGCAGAAGAAACAGATCAAGATGTCGACGATCGCTCCGGGCTCGTCGATGTATCTGGTCATGACGACCTTCGCCAATCTGGTCAATCAGGGCCAGGACAAGTTCGAGATCACCGTCGACGCCACCGGCACCGCGACCAAGCACATGGTCGATGTCGCCAGGGGATCGATCGACATGTCGATGACGGCGCCGGTGCCGATCGCGTGGATGAAGAACGGAACCCGCATCTACAAGAAGCTCAAGGGCGTCAAGGAACTGGCCAAGAACCTGCGGATGGTCTTCTGGTTCCCGCTCGGCGGCTACCATTACACGACCTATGCCGATTCGGGGATCAAGACGCTGGCCGACCTGAAGGGCAAGAGAGTGTTCGTCGGCCCGCCGTCGGGCGGCCAGCTCGTGACCGGGCTCGCCTTCATCAAGTCGCAGACCGGCCTCACGCCGAAGGATTTCAAGAGCGTCAACCTGAATTTCGCATCGGCCCTGCAGGCGTTCCAGGACCGCCAGATCGATGTCTACACGATCGGCTGCCTCGACCCGTGCGCGCAGCTGCAGCAGGTGGCGGCGACCTCGAAGATCCGGTTCCTCGGCGTGCCGACCAAGGCGGATCTCGACAGGACGCCGGCGCAGAAGGCGTTCTTCAAGCCGCTCGGGCGGACCAAGGGCGCGATCAAGAAGGGCGCCTACGGTGCCAACCAGGTCAATGAAGGCGACGTCTGGATCAACAACGCGATTCTCGGCGTGACCGCGCGCAAGGGGATCGACGACGAGACCATGTACTCCATGGTCAAGGTGTTCTGGTCCAATCTTGACGGGATCCGGAAGAGCGCGCCCTACATGGACCGGGTGACGATCGAATATGCCACCCAGAAGGGGAACATGGAGTTCCACCCCGGCGCCGTGAAGTTCTACAAGGAAGCGGGAGTCTGGAAGCGCTGACGCTTCCGGCGCCCCCGGGGCCGGTCGGGTCCCGGGGCGCGCCTGGCGCCGGCAGGGCGCTGCGTCCCGCGCCGGCTATTCCCAGCGGATGGGCGCCAACTTGAAGACGGGCAGCGGTCCGAGACTCAACTGGCGTTCCTGCAGCGAGATCGGCAGCCGAGGCTTGCCGCCGGTGCCGAGCGCAAGCGCGGCCCTGAGGGCAAGCGCCTGCAGGCCGCTTATAGCCTTCGCGCCTGCCAGCGATTCGATGATCCCGTCGATACCGGCGACCTCGACGGTCATCGCGCCTTCCGGCTGCAGGTGGCGATCGAGGGCGAACGTGCCGCTGCCCGCGACCCTCGACGCCCCCCGGTCGACCGCGACCGACTGCAGTTCGATCACGCCGCCGGCCTCGCGCCAGGCTTCGAGCCAGCCGCGAAGGGTGCCTTCGAACTCGGGCAGATTGCGCACCGAGCCCTCCGCCGATAGCCGGTCGCCGGCGCCGCCGGGGGGCAGGCGCAGGCTGCCAGGAAGCTCCGGCGCCTCGATGACGACGGCGAACCCGTAGCCGGCCCGGGCGGAACCCGGCCCCGCGCCGTCATCCGGTGCCAGGGTGGCCATGCGGCCCCGGATCGCCCGCGCCGAGGCAATCCACCCTCCCGGGCCGGTGAAGGTCGGCGCCGACAGCGTCCATTCGGCTGCGTCGATCCCGTCCCGTCCCCATGTGAGAACGGCTTCGGCGCCTGCCGGTTCGGCAACGAAGCGCCCGTTGTCGAAAGCCATCCGGTGGACGCCCGGGGCGTTGACCATGATCCGGTCCGGATCCCAGATGCGCGCCGTCGCCGTGATGCCGGGCGCGTCCCATTGCCACCGTGACGCCGAGGCCGGGCCGGCCAGCCGGACCGCGCCGGCGCGGACCGTCAGGCTGAAGGGAAAGCCGCCGGTCGTCACCGCGCCCAGATTGACGGTCCAGCCGTCCGCCTCGCGCTCGGCGCTCCAGTCCCGGATGTCGTCGAGGACGTTCCCGGCGAACGAATGCCAGAACACGGTATAGCCCGCGGCGGCAAGTGCGATTGCCGCAAGGCCGGCGGCAAGGCTGAGGCTGGTCCTTGTCATCGGCCCTCCGGGACGTCACCGAAAGGGGGGCGGCCGCGATGGCCCGGCGGCGTCCGGCGCCAATGGCCCGCCCGGCGGAAACCGTCTATCTTCGGGTCTCGTCATGCCGTCATCCGATTCGCAATCCGGTTCGTTGCCGCCGCTCCTGTTCGCCACCGTCGCGGCGGCATTCATCTTCCTGTGGGCCAGCGGCTTCATTGCCGCCAAGTACGGCCTGCCCTACGCGGAACCCTTTACGCTGATGGCCTGCCGCTTCGCTGTCGGCGCGGCCATATTCCTGCCGGCCTGCGTGCTGCTTCGCGCCTCCTGGCCGAAGGACGGGCGCGAGACGTTTCACATTCTCGCCGCGGGTTTCGGCATCCAGACTGTATATCTTATCGGCGTCTATTACGGAATCTGGTTCGGAATATCGACCGGCCTGACGGCGCTCGTGGTCGGGCTGCAGCCGCTTCTCACCGGCGTCCTCTCCGGCCACGTGCTCGGCGAGACGGTCACGCGCCGCAACTGGATCGGCCTCGTGCTCGGGTTCGTCGGGCTGGTCTTCGTGATCTGGGACAAGATCGCCTCTCCGGCGGAGGCCCTGTGGGGCCTCGCAATGCTCGTGCTCGGCCTTGCAGCGATAACGGCGGGCACCCTCTATCAGAAGCGCTTCTGCGGCGAGTTCGACGTGCGGACGGGCGTCGCCCTGCAGAACGTCATGTCCTGCGCCGTCATGCTCGTTCTCGCCGCGACCTTCGAGACCATGGAAATCGACTGGACCGGCGCCTTCGTCTTCGCCGTCCTGTGGTCGGCCATCGGCCTGTCGGTCTTCGGGATCGCGCTCTATTACTGGCTGGTGCAGCGCGGCGCCGCGGCGCGGGTCACGAGCCTCATCTATCTCAGTCCCCCGACAACGGCGCTCATGGGATGGGCCGTGTTCGGCGAGTTTCTCTCGTGGAAGATCCTGGTCGGCATGGCGCTGGCGATGACCGGCGTGGCGCTCGCCGTACGGGCAAGATGACGGCCGGGCCGCGCCACCGGCTGGAAATCGCGGGGCCCGGCGGTTTCTGGTTCTTCGCCTATGGCTCGCTCATGTGGGATCCGCCGTTTCGTCCCGCCGAGGCGCGGGCGGCGAGGATATTCGGCTGGCATCGCGCCTTCTGCGTGAGCTCGGAGACCTACCGCGGCACCCCCGACCGCCCGGGCCTCACGCTCGGCCTCAGGCGCGGCGGGTCGTGCGCCGGCCTCGCATTGCGGGTTGCGGCCGCCGACCGCGCCGCCGCGATACGGGCGATCGAGGCCCGCGAAATGGACGACGATCCGATCTATCTCTGCCGGCGCGTGGCGCTGCATGTGGAGAAGCGGCAGGTGCCCGGCTATACTCTCGTGACCAATCACGAGGATCGCATATTCGCCGGCGGGCTGACCTTCGAGGAGACCGCGGGCCGCATCGCGGCTTCTGTCGGCGAGCGGGGCACCAATATCGCCTATCTGGCGGAGACCGTTTCGCGGCTGGAGGAGTCGGGCATCGCGCCGCGCCGGTTGCGCGCCCTTCTCGGCCGCGCAAGGCGGCTGGCCGGCGATAGCTCGGGCTGACGTGCCGGGGAGGGCGCGAAGATGAGACTGATCAGCTACCGTCACGGCGGACGCGAGGCGTTCGGCGTCGTCAAGGGGGACGGCGTTGTCGACATGACCGCGCGGATCGAGCATCCGACGCTCAAGTCCGCGATATCGGGCCTCTCGATCGGCGAGATGGAACGGCTCGCGGCAGGCGCCGATCCCGACATCGGACTCGGCGAGCTGGAATACATGTTTCCGGTCACCGCGCCCGACAGCATCTTCTGCGTCGGGCGCAACTATCGCGCCTATCACGAGGTGCTCGAGGACGGCGGGCCGGAATGGCCGAGCATCTTCGCGCGTTTTGCGGCGAGCTTCTCGGCCCACGGCCAGGAGATCTTCCGGCCGACGGTGTCCGAGCAGCTCGACTACGAGGGCGAGATCGGGGTGATCATCGGCAAGGCAGGGCGCCACGTGCCCGAATCCAGGGCGCTCGACCATGTCGCGGGATACACCATCGTCAATGAAGGCAGCGTGCGCGACTGGCAGAGCAAGGGCACGCAGAACTGTCCGGGCAAGAACTTCTACCGGTCCGGCGCCATCGGGCCGTGGATGGTGACCAGGGACGAGATCGACGATCTCGACGCGCTCCGGATCAGGACCACCGTCGACGGCGAGGTGCGCCAGGACGGCGGCAGCGACATGATGATCTTCAAGATCCCGTTCGTCATCGCGCACATATCGAAATTCACGTGGCTGTCGCCGGGCGATGTCATCGCCACCGGATCCCCCGGCGGCTCGGCCATCGAGGGAACACCGCCGCGCTGGCTGGCGCCGGGGCAGACGGTCAGCGTCGAGATCGAACCGATCGGTGTCCTCAGCAACACGGTGGCGGCCGAGTAGGGGAGCGGGAGGAGAGCATGCGGCTTGCGAATTACGTTCATGACGGGCGCGAACGCTTCGGTGCGGTGGTCGATGGCGGCGTCGTCGACCTGACGGAGCGGCTCGCCGGCGGCCTCGCGGACAATCTCGTGCCGGACCGCCTGGCGGCGGCGCGGGAGCTGGTCTCGGGCGCAAAGCCCGATGTCGGCCTCGACGAAATCGGCTGGCGGCTGCCGGTGACGGCGTCGGGGAAGATATTCTGCGTCGGCCAGAACTATGCCAGCCATATCACGGAGATGGGGCTTTCGATGCCCAAGGCGCCCAGCATCTTTTCCCGCTTCGCGCGCTCGTTCGTCCCGCATAGGGGGCACATGGCGATGCCCTCGCATTCCGAGCAGTTCGATTACGAAGCCGAACTGACCGCCGTGATCGGACGGCCCGCGCGCCGCGTCGGCGAAGAAGAGGCCCTCGATCACGTTGCCGGCTACACGATCTGCAACGACGGCAGCGTGCGCGACTGGCAGAGGCGCGGCCCGCAGGTCGCCCCCGGCAAGAACTGGGAGGAGTCGGGCATGCTCGGTCCGTGGATCACCACGGCCGACGAAGCCGGCGATCCCGCGGACATGACGGTGGTGACCCGCATCAACGGCGAGGAGCGCCAGCACGGCCACACCGGCGATCTCGTGTTCCCGGTCGCCTATCTCGTCAGCTACATTTCGACCTTCATCACGCTGGAGCCGGGCGACCTCATCATCACGGGATCCCCACACGGGGTTGCCGCGGGCTTCGACCCGCCGAAATGGCTGAAGCCCGGCGACGAGGTCGAGATGGAGATCTCGCGCGTGGGCACGCTCAGCGCCGACGTCGCCGCGCCGCGGTGACGGGAATCGGCTCTCGGCGGGCTCCGCATCCTTGCGGCGCGGCCGCCGGGGCGGCCGTCACGCCGGGCTGGAGAGAAGGTGCCGGTTGCCGGCCTTGATCCGCTCGGCGAGCAGGGCCTCGAATCGTTTCCGGTCCAGGCCCGGTTCGATGGGGGGTCCGAACTCGATGATCATGGTACCCGGCTTCTTGGTGAAGGCCCGGCGCCTCCAGTAGAGGCCCGTGTTCAGCGAGACCGGAACCACCGGGACGCCGCAGTGGCGGTAGAGCGCGCCGACGCCGGGCCGTATCTCGAAATCGGCGCCCGGGGCGGACCGGGTCCCTCCGGGGAAGATCACGACCGGGCGGCCGGACGCCAGAACCGCCGCGGCGTCCTTCAGCATCCTGCGCGCCGAAGCGGCGCTTCCCGACCGGTCGATGGCGATCATGCCGAAGGCCCGCATGTAGTGCCGGAACAGGGGCAGGCGGGTCAGTTCCATCTTGAGCACATAGACCGGATTGTCGGTGATGGCGAAGAACCCGATGGTCTCCCACGCCGACTGGTGCGCCGAGGCGATGATGAAGGCGCCGTCGGGAATGTTCCCAAGCCCCCTGAATTCGAAGTCGAGGCCGAGAATCGCCCGCTGCAGGCGGAAGATGCGATCGAACCACCATTCCACGCAGCGCCGCGTCACCGCGGACGGCAGGAGAAGCGTGGGCGCATAGGCGACGTAGAGCACGCCCGTGACGCCGAATACCACGATGTTGAAGACCGCCGAACGCAGCAGGTTCATTGCCAGCTGCCGCCGGCGCCATGGTTGAGCATCGCGGCGACGAACTTGTGATACTCGGAGATCACGAGGCGGCCGGATCCGCGCCACGGCAGCCAGTCGTTGGCGTGGAACCCTTCGGGGAACACGGGATGCGGCTCGATCTCTATGTCCGCGGGCAGGGTATTGCGGAACTCGAGCAGGCTCCGCGGCATGTGATAGTTCGCGGTCACCAGCCGCAGTGATTTGTACCCCTCCTTCTGCACCCATTTCGCGGTTTCGCGCGCGTTGCTGCGCGTGCTGTGGGCGGCGTGATCGATGACGATGCAGCATTCCAGGTTGCCCGGAGCCTGGCGCGCGACGCGCAGCAGCGCCTGGGCGTCGACGCCGCCATGGACGCCGGAAATGAACAGCTTGCCGGCGAACCCGTCATCGAGGAGCTTGAGCCCCTCGCGGACCCGTCCGGCGCCGCCGGTAAGGACCACGATGGCGTCGGTCACCCTTGACGACGCCTGTCCGGGCTCGGGTATCAGCTGGTTGAAGCGGTAGAAGCCGAAGAGCCACGCGATCGCGAACACGACCAGCGCAAGCGCCAGGAGCCTGCGCAGCCGCCGTGGCCGGCGCCGCCAGAGCCCCCGCCTCACCGGCTCCTCGCGAAGCGCGCGCCGGCCGGCGCCATCGCACGGGCCTGCCCGCGGATGTCGGGCCCGCCGGTGCCGGCCGGGGGCTCTGGAAAGCGTTTCTCCGGACTCCGGCGTGGCTGACGGATATGCTGCGCGGTTCTATATCCTGCCAAGGGCTCGCAATATCTTCTGTGGCGTGAACGGCATGTCTGACAACGTCACGGAAAACGGCGAAAGCGCGTTGTTGAGGGCATTCATGACCGCGGCCGGCGCGCCGCACGTGCCGGCTTCCCCGGCGCCCTTCGCGCCAAGGTCCGAATCGGCCGTCGGCGAGACCGCGTGGCCGCATTCGATGTCCGGCAGTTCCGCCGCCATCGGGGTCAGGTAGTCCGCCATGTTGGCGTTCAGGATCTGTCCCGCGTCGTCATAGGCGCATTCTTCCCAGAGCGCGCCGCCGATCCCCTGCACCACGCCGCCCCGGATCTGTTCGTCGACGAGCAGCGGGTTGATGACCGTGCCGCAATCCTCGATGCACCAGTGGTCGAGCAGCGTGATGAACCCGGTCTCGACATCGACCTCGAGCCAGCACGCCTGGGCGCCGTTGGTGAACGCGAACGGAAACTTGCGCGGCACGTAGTGCCGGGTTGCCACCAGTTCCGACTGGAAGCCGTCGGGCAGCGTGTCCGGGCGGTAGTAGCAGATGCGCCCGATCTCATCGAGGCCGATGCGTTCGGCGCCGGATTCGCTGTCGACGACAACGCCGCCGCGAATGTCGAGCCGCGCCGCGTCTTCCTGCAGCATCGCCGCCGCCGCGTCCAGTATCTGGAGCCGCAGTGCCCGGCCGGCCTGGGCGACCGCCTCGCCGCCGATCCCGGCGGCCCGCGACGCCCATGTTCCTCCGCCGTAGGGCGTGTGCTCGGTGTCGCCGGTGATGATCTTCAGGCGTTCGGGCGGGACGCCCACCGCGGTTGCGGCGACCTGCGAGATCACGGCTTCCATGCCCTGGCCCTGTTCCGTTGCGCCGGTGGCGACGAACACGTTGCCCTTGGCGTCAAGCCGCATGGTGGCGCCATCCTGGGCCGAGATGCGGGCGCCGCCGACGCCGTAGAACATGGCCGACGGGTTCGTCACCTCGATGAAGCTTGCAAAGCCAATGCCGCGATACACGCCCTCTTCGCGCAGGCGGTCGCGTTCCGCCTTGAGCGCGTCGTAGCCCATGGCGTCGACGAGCTTGTTCATGCATTCGTGATGGGACAGGTCCTCGAACAGCATTCCCTGCGCCGATCGGCACGGATAGGAGTCGTCGGCACGCAGGTTCCGGCGGCGGAACGCCACCGGGTCCATGTCGACGGCGCGGGCCGCCAGATCGACCAGCCCCTCGGTCACCGCGCACTTGATCGGATGTCCCACGGCGCGGTACTGGCACATCATGTTCTTGTTCTGGAACACGACCGTGGCCACTGCCCGGTAGTTGTCGAAGGCGTAGGGGCCGCCGACCATGTTGACGATCTGGTTGGCCTCGATGCCGCTGGTGCGCGGATACATCGAATAGGGGCCGATGCCCGTGAGGTCGTCGATCTCGAAGCCGGTAATCTCGCCGTCTCCGGTCACCGCGATTCGCGCCTTGATCCGGTGGTCGCGGGCGTGAATGTCGGAGACGAAGCTCTCGTAGCGGTCGGCGACGAACTTGACCGGACGCCTGAGCAGGATCGACAGGCCGACGGTCGCTATCTCGTCGGCGTAGGTATGGACCTTGATGCCGAAGGAGCCGCCGACATCCCGCGCGATCACCCGGACCCGGTGTTCGTCGAGACGGTAGTGTGTCGCGAGGATGTTCTGGATCATGTGCGGGCACTGGGTGTTGTGCCAGACGGTCAGCTGCTCCTCGGACGGGTCCCACTGGGCCAGTATGGCGCGGGGCTCGAGACAGACGCCGGTATGGCGCCCGAAGACGAAAGTCTCCTCGATGACATGATCGGCGCGCGCGAAGGCTTCGTCGGCATCGCCGAAGTCGGCGCGCCGCTGCCAGGCGAGATTGTCGCCGAGACTCTCGTGAATGACCGGGGTCGAATCGTCGAGCGCCGTCTCGGCGTCGGTGACCGCCGGCAGCACCTCCCAGTCTATCTCCACGAGCGCTGCCGCGTCCTCGGCCAGCGCCCGCGTCTCGGCGACCACGGCGACCACGGCCTCGCCCTGCCAGGTTGCCCGCTCGAGCGGAAGCGCGTATTGCGGCGCCGACTTCAGCCCCTCCAGATGCGTCAGCACGCCGATCCAGGGGTCGTGGATCTCGGCAAGGTCCGGGCCGGTGTAGACGCCGACGACTCCTGGGGCCGCCTTCGCCGCCCCGGTGTCGATCGACCGCATGCGCGCATGCGCGTGGGGCGATCGGACGAAGGCCGCGTGGGCCATCCGGGCGACCGCCACGTCGTCGACGAAGGTGCCGCGCCCCTGCGCGAGACGCGGCGCGTTGGGCCGCGGAACCGAACGCCCGATATAGGAATTCGGGCGGTCGAGAATCCAGCGGTCAGTGATCATGTCGGTCATGCGTCTGCTCCCTCGCGCGCGAGTTCGACGGCGTCGACGATCGCCTGGTAGCCCGTGCAGCGGCAGTAGTTGCCGGACAGGAATTCGCGGATCTCGGCGCGGTCCGCGTCCGGCCTGCGCTCCAGCAGCTCGGCCGCCGTCAGCAGCATGCCAGGGGTGCAGAAGCCGCACTGGAGCGCGTTGCGGCTGACAAAGGCGTCCTGAAGCGCGGCGATCTCGCCGCTCTCGCTCAGCCCCTCGATGGTCCAGACGTCGGCGCCGTCGGCCTGCGCCGCAACCATCAGGCATCCGCGGACGATGTTCCCGTCGACACGCACCGTGCAGGCGCCGCAGACGCCGTGTTCGCAGCCGACATGGCTGCCGGTCAGACCAAGTTCGTTGCGCAGGAAATCGACGAGATTCGTGCGCGCCTCGACATGGCGGCTCACGGTCTCTCCGTTCACCGTCATCGTGACGTCAAGATGCCGTTCCATCATCCGTCTCCCCCGGCCATGGCGCCAAGCACACGCCGCGTCAGGACGCCGGCTAGGTACTTGCGCATCGGCCCGTCCGCGTTGAGGTCTTCCGGCGGATCGAGTTCCTCCGCGAGCGCCTCCGCGAGCCGGGCTGCAAGATCGTCCGACCATGCCTCGCCCGCGAGGAGCGCAGCCGCCTTCTGTGCCGATACCGGCCGGTCGCCGGCGCCGAAGAACACCAGCCGCCCCTCGCCAAATGTCCGTCCGTCGAACTCGACGTGAGCCGCCAGCCCGATGATGGCGTAATCGCCGTGGCGCCGTGCGAGCTCGAGAAAACCGGATTTCCATCCCGGCGCGATCTTCGGGATCTCGACGGCGGTGAGGATTTCCCCGCTGCCGATCGCGGTTTCGTAGAGACCCTTGAAGAAGGCGTCGGCTTCCACGCCGCGCTCGCCGTCGGGTCCGGCAATGATCATGCGCGCCTGCAGCGCGACCGCGCAGGCCGGGAATTCGGCCGCCGGATCGGCGAATGCGATCGAGCCCCCGAAGGTGCCGCGGTTGCGGATTGCCGGATGCGCGATATGCGGCAATGCACTGGCGACCAGCGGCAGGTGCCGGCCAACCAGATCGGAGGCCTCCAGGTCGGCATGGCGGGCCATGGCTCCGATCCTGATGCTGTCTCCGGCATCCTCGATGGCCGAGATGCCATCGACATGGTTGATGTCGATCAGCAGCTCCGGCGCCGACAGGCGCATGTTGAGCGTCGCCATGAGGCTCTGCCCGCCGGCGAGGATGCGGGCATCGTCGCCATGTTCGGCCAGGAGGCCGAGCGCATCGCCGACGGTCGCGGCGCGGACATAGGCAAACGGGGCGGGTTTCATCGACGTTTCCCCTGTGGGTCGGGTTGCCGGATTCTTGAACTCTTGCGGCGAATTGTGCCTGCCTTCGGGACCGTCGGTCAAGCGGCCTCCCGGCGGTTGGGCGCCGTGGCCTCCGGATCGCCGGGGGTCGCGCCCATGCCGCCCCGCGGCCGGATCGAACCGGCAAACCGTGTTATGTTCGGGGCCATTTCGCGGTGTATCGTGAAGCCGGCCCGCGCGATGCCCGCGGGACCGGGCCGGCGAAAACCCTTGCGAGAACGATCGTCATGGCAGGAAGTTTCCGCAGAGCGGCGCTGGTGGCAGCCTGCGCGCTGGCACTGGCGCCGTCTGCCGGCTCCGCCGCCCCGGAGCGGCTGCGGCTCGACCTGTCCTACGACGTCTATCTCGGGGGGCTGCATGCCGGCAGGCTCGATGCCGTGATCAGGCTGGATCCACCAAAATACGCCTTCGATGTTCACGGCAGGACGCGTGGCCTGCTCGAGGCGCTGGTCCGTTGGCGGATGGACTCCCATTCGCGCGGCAGGCTCGCACGGGAACAGGTCGTGCCTGCCGAAGCGGGCCAGAAGAACAAGCGCCGCGGCGGAGAGCGCTTCGTCGACCTCGTTTTCGCCGAAGGCATGCCGAGGGTGGTGCGGGCGAAACCGGAATCACGGGCCGACAGCCGGGAGCGGATACTTCCCGAGGCGCGCCGGGGCGCCCTCGATCCGATTGGCGGCGTGCTCGCGATCATCACCGCCCTCGAGACCGGCGGCAGCTGCGACGCCGCATTTCCCGTCTTCGACGGACGCCGCCTGTACGATCTGGCCATCCGGGGCCAGGGAAGCGCGGATCTTCCCGTCAGCCGCTATACGCCCTATGCCGGCCCCGCGACGCGGTGCCAGATCCAGTTCAGGCAGAAAGCCGGCTTCAAGCGGGACTCCGACGGCACCGTGCAACGCTTCCGCACGGCTGCGGATCTCTGGATGGGCAGGGTGTTCGCCGGGGTGCCGCGCCTGCCGGTTCGCATAGAGTTCGAAACCCGGCTGCTGGGCGCTGTCGTCGGCCATCTCGTGCGCGCGAGTCACAGCTCGCCGGACGGCGGGCAGACGCTGGAGTGACGGTCGTCCCGAGCCGGTTTCGGCAGGCCCGGCTGCCGCGGGCCGGCCGGGAGCCCGGCGGATGCTCGTCGGCATCTCCGGCGGCGGGTCGGGGATAACCGTATCGCGCCGGCGGAGGGATCGTGCACGGACGTGCAGCGGCAGTTGCCGGCGCCGCGTTTTTTGCGGTAGAGCGCGAGTTGTGGCAGTGTCATGCCTGAGGATGCCGAGGAAAGCTTCCGGCATTCGACCCCTCCCGGCTCAAGGATCCGCACCGCAGGAGAATTCTCCAGATGTCCGAGACCCGAGTTGCAGCCGTCGTGCTGGCTGCGGGCAAGGGTACGCGGATGAAGTCGGACCTGCCCAAAGTCCTTCATCCGGTTGCCGGCCGCCCGATGATCCGCCATGTCCTGGCGATGCTCGACGATGTCGCCCCGGACCGCACCGTCGTCGTGGTCGCGCCGGGGATGGACAGCGTCGTTTCCGCGGTGGCTCCGGCACGTGTGGCCGTGCAGCAGGATCAGCAGGGCACGGCCCACGCGGTGCTTGCCGCGCGCTCCGCGTTTGAGGGTTTTTCCGGGGATGTCGTCATCGTCAACGGCGATACGCCGCTCCTGACCGCGGAAATCGTCGAAACCATGCTGCGGGCGCGCCGGGGCCGGCAGCCTCCGGCCGTCGTCGCGCTCGGCTTCCGGCCGCGGGATCCGGCCGAATACGGTCGGCTGAGGATCGGCGAGGATGGCGGACTCGACGCCATCGTCGAATACCGGGATGCCTCGCCGGAGGAGAAGGCCGGCACTCTCTGCAACGCGGGCGTCATGGTCGTCGACGGCGGGGTGCTGTTCGGGCTTCTCGACACCGTCGGGACGCGGAATGCGAAGGGCGAATACTACCTGACCGACATCGTGGCCATTGCCCGTTCCCGCGGACTTCGCTGCGCGGTCGTCGAGACGCCGGACGCTACGGAAGCGATGGGTGTCGACAGCCGCGCCGGTCTGGCGCGGGCGGAAGAGGTCATGCAGGACCGTCTGCGCCGGCGGGCCATGGAGGCCGGGGTGACGCTGACGGCTCCCGAGACCGTATGGCTCGCTGCAGACACCGAGATTGGCCGCGACGTGACCATCGGGCCCAACGTGGTCATCGGCCCGGGAACCCGGATCTCCGACGGCGCGGCCATCCGCGCCTTCAGCCATATCGAGGGCGCCGACCTCGGCCCCGGAACCGTTGTTGGCCCCTTTGCCCGCCTTCGTCCCGGAACGCGGCTCCGGCGCGGCGCCCGCGTCGGCAATTTCGTGGAGGTCAAGGCGGCGGTCCTCGGCGAGAATGTCCGCGTCGGCCATCTCTCCTATGTCGGCGACGCCGAGATCGGAGACGGCGCCAATATCGGGGCGGGAACGATAACCTGCAACTATGATGGGATCTCGAAACACTTCACCCGTATCGGCGCCGGCGCCTTCATCGGTTCCAACAGCGCGCTGGTGGCGCCGGTGACGGTCGGGGACGACGCCATCGTCGGGGCCGGCTCGGTCGTCACGTCCGAGGTCGGGCGCGGCGCCATCTCGATCGCGCGTGGCCGCCAGCGCAATCTCGACGGGCAGGCGGACGCGTTTCGCCGCCGCAGGAAGGCGGAAAGCGATACCGGAGACGGGTAGCCCGGGACGCCGCCGGGCCATTCGGATCGGTAATGGGAGGTCGGGCTGGTGCCGGTCCGCAGGACCGCGACCGATCAGGCGCGGCCGTCCGGATCGAGGATCTCGACCAGCTCGTCCGGCATTTCGAGCATGGCGTCGTGCAGGCACGGCAGTTCGAATGTCCGCCAGTCCGATGCCTGTTTCAGCGCTTCATGGAATTTCCGAAACAGTGACTTCTCGTAGGCCGTACACAGGATGTAGTCCTTCTTCGGCACCTCGTGTTCCCGGCCGGTAAGGGTCACGCCCTTCTCCATGCATGGCGCGGGGTGGGCGGTGGTCATCGTCCGGAGCCAGGCCTTGCGCTCGGGGTCGGATATCCAGCGGTCGAAGCCGCTCGGGTTGACATGGCCGTCGGGCCGGCGCGCCGCGGCGATTTCCGCGGCGCGTTCGGGATTGGTGTGCGGCGACAGGTTCTGGCCGCTTTTCTCCGGCACGAAGGCGTCGAGATATACCAGCCGTTCGATTCGCTCCGCTATGCGCGATGCGGTGCCGGTGATCACCAGTCCGCCGTAGGAATGCCCGACGAGCACGATCCCGCGAAGATCCTCCCAGAGCACGAGATTCACGATGTCCTCGACATGGGTGTCCGGGCCGTCGACGCTGTCGATGAGATGCTGGCGTTCCGCGAGACCCGTCAGCGTCGGCGCATGGACGAGATGGCCCCGGCCGCGCAAGCTGTTGGCGACTTCGCGCCAGCACCAGCCGCCGTGCCAGGCACCGTGAACGAGAACGAAGGTTGCCATCCCGTGAACCCCTCCTGCGCGCCGGTTGCCGTTCGATGTGCGCGCCTTCCGGGGCGATCTGGCTTCGGCGTTTCATCTCGTATAATAGCAGCACGGGCAGCCGGGCAATGCCTGCCGCAGACGCCGGGTGCATTCGCGGGCTGCCGTTCCGCATGGCGATGGCGCTGATGACGTGATGACTGGCACCGTGAACCTGCGCCCGGCGCTTTGCCGGAGGGGCTGATATGTGCGGCATCATCGGCATCATCGGGTCGGCGGACGCGGCGCCGCTGCTGGTCGACGGGCTGAGGAGGCTTGCCTATCGCGGCTATGATTCTGCCGGGATCGCGACGCTGTCCGGCGGCCAAGTCGAGCGCCGGCGCAGCGAAGGCAAGATCGACAGGCTCGCGGCGCTCGTGGAGAGCGACCCGCCGGCCGGGACCACCGGCATAGGCCATACGCGCTGGGCCACCCACGGAGCTCCGAGCACGGCCAACGCCCATCCGCACACCGACGGCAACGTCGTTGTCGTCCACAACGGCATCATCGAGAATTTCCAGGAACTGCGGGAGGAACTGTCCGCGGCGGGCCATGAATTCCGCTCGGAAACCGACACCGAGTCGGTCGTCCATCTGGTCAGCAGCCATCTCGGCGCGGGGCGGACGCCGGCCGAAGCGGTCGCGTTGTCCCTGCCGCGCCTCCGGGGGGCGTTCGCGCTCGCCATCCTGTTTTCCGGACATGACGGGCTGATCGTTGCGGCGCGGCGCGGGAGCCCACTGGCGATCGGCCATGGCGACGGCGAGATGTATGTCGGCTCCGACGCGCTGGCGTTGGCGCCGCTCACCGAACGGATCTGCTATCTGGAGGAGGGCGACTGGGCCGAGATCACGGCCGGGCAGGCAATCATCCATGACGAGAGCGGCGCGGCCGTCGCCCGGGAAATCCGCCAGACCTCGGCCTCCGGCGCCGCTGTCGGCAAGGGCAACTTCCCGCATTTCATGCTCAAGGAGATATTCGAGCAGCCGGCGGTGATCGGCGATACGCTTCATGCGCTTATAGATCCGTCCAATGGCACCGTGGCGCTTCCCGACCTGCCCTTCGATCCTGCCGACATCCCGAGAATCTCGGTCATCGCATGCGGGACGTCGTTTCATGCCGGCATGGTTGCCCGCTACTGGCTCGAGGGCGCGGCCGGGATTCCGACCGATATCGAGATCGCTTCCGAATTCCGCTACCGGGGCGCCAGGATGGAGCCCGGCGGCGTGGCGCTGTTCATTTCGCAATCCGGCGAAACGGCCGATACCCTGGCCGCGCTCCGCTATGCGCGAAGCCAGGGACAGCGCATCTTGTCGGTGGTCAACGTGCCGGACAGCTCGATGTCCCGGGAATCCGACACCGTGCTTCTCACCATGGCCGGCCCGGAAATCGGGGTGGCGTCCACCAAGGCCTTCACCACCCAGCTGACCACGCTTGCCGGTTTCGCCATCGGCATGGGGGCGGCGCGCGGCGAAATCGACCGCACGACGGAAACCAGGCTGTGCCACGCCTTGACCGAGGTGCCGGCCAGGGCCAACGACGTTCTGGTGCATGACGAGGCAATCGCCGAGATCGCGCGTGGAATCGTCGACGCCACCGGCGTGCTGTATCTGGGCCGCGGCACGGGATATCCGATAGCGCTGGAGGGCGCCCTGAAGCTCAAGGAAATCTCCTATCTCCACGCCGAGGGCTATGCCGCCGGCGAAATGAAGCACGGGCCGATAGCGCTTGTCGACGATCGCATGCCGGTGATCGTGATCGCGCCGTCGGACCCTCTGTTCGAGAAAACGGCGAGCAACATGCAGGAAGTCGCCGCCCGCGGCGGGCGTGTCCTGTTCCTGTCCGATCGCGCGGGGATAGAACGGCTCGGCGACATGGCGTCTGCGGCTGTCGAACTGCCGGAGGTGGATCCGTTTGTCGCGCCGATCCTCTACACGATTCCGGTGCAGCTGCTCGCTTATCACGTTGCGGTTCTGAAGGGGACTGACGTCGATCAGCCGAGGAATCTCGCAAAGTCCGTTACCGTCGAATAGGGCAGGGGCGTCCGCGCCCGCCGATACTTACCCGGCAGAGTTGTCTCCGCCGCAGTTGCGCGCCGCGCCGTGCCGAACGGCTGGTTCACGTGCGGAAAAACGGTATATTCGCCCATCGTTGCCGCACCCGACGGGAGGTGTCGGCAAGAAAGGAGAATCGTCCATGCCAGCTTCCATCGAACTCAAGGATTCCGCGCTCTTCCGCGAGGCCTGCTACATCAACGGCGAATGGGTCGGCGCCGGGTCCAACGAGACCATGGACGTCACCAACCCGGCGACCGGCGAGGTTCTCGGCACCGTTCCGCGCCTTGGCGTCGAAGAGACCCGCCGCGCCATCGAAGCCGCCAACGATGCCTGGCCGGCATGGCGGGCGCGGACGGCCAAGGACAGGGCGGCGATCCTGCGCCGCTGGTACGAGTTGATGGTCGACAACCAGGACGATCTCGCCCGGATGATGACGGCCGAGCAGGGCAAGCCGCTCAAGGAATCCATGGGTGAAATCCTCTACGCGGCCTCGTTCATCGAGTGGTTTGCCGAGGAGGGCAAGCGCGTCTACGGAGATACGATTCCGCAGCACGCTCCCGGCAAGCGCATCGTCGTGACCAAGGAACCGGTCGGCGTCTGCGCGGCAATCACGCCGTGGAACTTTCCCGCCGCCATGATCACGCGCAAGGCGGGGCCGGCGCTGGCGGCCGGCTGCACGATGGTGCTCAAGCCCGCAAGCGCGACGCCCTACTCGGCGCTGGCTCTTGCCGAGCTCGGTGAACGGGCAGGACTGCCTGCCGGCGTCTTCAGCGTCGTTACCGGCTCATCCGGCGCCATCGGCGGCGAACTGACGTCCAATCCGCTGGTTCGCAAGCTCACCTTCACCGGTTCGACCGAAATCGGCAAGCTGCTCCTCGAGCAATGCGCCGGGACTGTCAAGAAAACCTCCATGGAGCTTGGCGGCAACGCGCCGTTCATCGTCTTCGACGATGCCGATCTCGACGAGGCCGTGGCCGGCGCCATGGCCTCGAAATTCCGCAATACCGGACAGACCTGCGTGTGCGCCAACCGGCTGCTGGTCCAGGACGGCGTCTACGAGACGTTTTCGAAGAGGCTGACCGAGGAAGTGGAGAAGATGAAGATCGGCGACGGGCTCGCAGGCGAGACCGACCAGGGGCCGTTGATCGACATGGCCGCCGTCGAAAAGGTGGAGGAGCACATCGGGGATGCGGTGACCAAGGGTGCGAAGCTGGTCACCGGCGGCGTCCGCCATGACCTCGGCGGCACCTTCTTCGAGCCGACCGTGCTGACCAACGTGACAACCGAAATGAAGGTCACGCGGGAAGAAACGTTCGGCCCGGTGGCGCCGCTCTACCGGTTCGAGACCGAGGAACAGGCGCTGGCCATGGCCAACGATACCGAGTTCGGACTCGCCGCCTATTTCTACAGCCGTGATATCGGCCGGATCTGGCGCGTTATGGAAGGCCTCGAATACGGGATCGTCGGCGTCAACGAGGGAATCATCTCGACCGAGGTGGCGCCGTTCGGCGGCATGAAGGAATCGGGCGTCGGACGCGAGGGCTCCAAATACGGGATAGAGGACTTCCTCGAGGTCAAATATGGCCTGATCGGCGGCATCGGCGCCTGATGGCGGCTGATCGCGGCGCTTCGGCCCACGCCTGCCGCCTGTCCGGCACGGCGCGGGCGCAGATCCCGGGACCGTCTTGATGGCGGACTACGATTTCGACCTGTTCGTGATCGGCGCCGGATCCGGCGGCGTGCGGGCGAGCCGCATGTCGGCGTCCTACGGCGCCCGGGTGGCGATCGCCGAGGAACGCTTCCTCGGAGGAACCTGCGTCAATGTTGGCTGCATTCCGAAGAAGCTCTTCTCCTACGGTGCGCACTATGCGGAGGACGCCGATGATGCCGCCGCCTATGGCTGGAGCTTCGGTCAACCGGACCTCCATTGGCCGACCCTGATCGAAAACAAGAATCGGGAGATCACGCGCCTCAACGGGATCTATCGCAACATTCTCGAGAGCAACGGCGTCACGCTGTTCGAGGCCCGCGCCACCCTCGTCGATGCCCATACGCTCGATGTCGGCGGCGAAAGGGTAACGGCCGAGACCATCCTGATCGCCGTCGGCGGAAAGCCGCAGGTCCCCTCGATCCCCGGCGGCGAGCACGCCATCGTGTCGGACGACGCGTTCTATCTCGAAGAGCGGCCCGACCGCGTCATTGTGGTCGGCGGTGGATACATCGCCGTCGAGTTCGCCTCGATCTTCAGCGGCTACGGAGCCGAGACGACCCTTGTCTACAGGCGGGACCTCTTTCTTCGCGGCTTCGACATCGACGTCCGCCGGCACCTTGCCGGACAGATGGCGGACAAGGGGATCGACCTGGTCTGGAACGAGGTCGTCGATCGCATCGAAGCCACGGACGACGGACTCCGCGCCACCCTGGGAAGCGGCGAGGTGCGGGCGGCGGACCAGGTGATGTATGCCATCGGGCGAACGCCCAATACCGCGAACATCGGTCTTGAGGAGGCCGGCGTCGGGCTGACGCCGGGGGGCGCCGTCATCGTCGATGACTATTTTCGCACCAGCGTCGACAACATCTACGCACTCGGCGACATCATCGACCGGTACCAGTTGACCCCGGTCGCGATCGGCGAGGCGATGAAGCTTGCCTCCAACCTGTATAACGGCACCCGGCTTGCGATGGACTATGCCGACATCCCGACTGCGGTGTTCTCCAATCCGCCGATCGGGACGGTCGGACTGACGGAGGAGGACGCGCGGGCGCGCCACGGCGATGTCGTCGTCTATCGTTCGGAGTTCCGGCCGCTCCGGCACACCCTCACCGGTTCGGGTGAGCGGACGATGATGAAGTTGATCGTCGACAGGGCGTCGGACCGGGTTGTCGGTTGCCACATGGTCGGGCCCGATGCCGGCGAGATCATTCAGGGGATTGCAATCGCGCTCAAGTGCGGCGCGACCAAGGCCCAGTTCGATGCCACGGTGGGCATTCACCCGACCGCCGCCGAAGAGCTGGTCACGATGCGTGAACCGGTGGCCGCCACCTAGGCGGCCGAAACACGGGAAAGGGACCGATGGGAATCATCACGGATGTCGTTCTGCCCCTCGCGCTGGCCTTCATCATGTTCGCGCTGGGCCTCGGCCTGACGTTTGACGATTTTGTGCGCGTGGCGAGACAGCCGCGGGATTTCCTTGTCGGCGCGGCCTCGCAGCTCATCCTCCTGCCGGTAGTGGCATTCGTCCTGGTCAGCATCTGGCCGATGGCGCCGGAGCTCGCCCTCGGCGTGATGATCATTGCCGCGGCGCCCGGCGGGGTGACTTCGAACATCCTTACCGCGTTCGCGCGCGGCGATGTCGCACTCTCGATCTCGCTGACCGCGATCATCAGCCTGCTGTGCGTCGTCACGGTCCCGTTTATCGTCGTGTTCTCCTACGAGCATCTGGTCGGCGCCGCGGCAACAAAGGACATTTCAGTGACCGCACTCGCGGTCAATGTCTTCCTCATTGTCACGGTGCCCGTGGTGCTGGGGCTTCTCGTGCGGCGTTTCGCCGAGGGTTTCGCCATCCGCTTCGAGCGTCAGGCGCGCAGGATATCCGCCATCCTTTTTGTGCTGGTACTGGCCGGCGCCATCTTCCAGGAGCGCGACAACATCGTGCCGTATTTCGCCCAGGCCGGACTGGTCACGCTGGTCCTCAATGTCGTGATGATGGTCCTCGCCTGGCTGATCGCGAGAGCCTGCGCGTCCGGCATCCGCCAGCGCATCGCCATCTCGATCGAGTGCGGCCTGCAGAACGGGACCCTCGCCCTCGCCGTCGCCGTCCTGGCCTTCGGCGGCGGCCTCACGGTCGTGCCCGCGGCTACCTACAGCCTGATCATGTTTGCGACCGCGCTGATCCTCATCGGCGCGCTCAGGCGCAGCATCCCGGAGGCCTGACCGCCGTCGCGGCCTAGAGGCTCAGCCGTCCGCCGATCTCCGGCGAGTCTTCGGCATAACGGAAGGCGCGAAACACCCAGTTGACCGTCTCGCCCGTGAAGGTGTCGCCGAGATGGGGCGAGATGTACTCCCAGACCAGATCGCCGTCGCGCGTCACTTCGAAAATTCTCCCCCAGAGCCCTTCGCATATCAGGATGTTGCCGGTCCATAGCGGTTGTTGGCCGCTGATGTGATGGGAGTGGAAGTCGCGCGACGGCGCGGCTTTGTACGCCCACTTCTCCTCGCCACTCTCCGGGTCCAGTTCGATGATGCGCGAAAACGGGTGCGGTTCGTAGGTGCAGTCGCCGTTCGCGAACAGCAGTATGTTTCCGTTGTCCAGCATCTGCGGGTCGTGCTGGCCGCCCCATGAGAAATCCGCATGTTCCCAGCTGAACTCGCCGGTGCCGCGATCGATTATCGCGCAGGTGTTGATCGTGCGAAGGCTGATCAGGATGTCGCCGTTCTCGAGCGGGAAGGTCGTGTTGCACCATGCCCAGACCCGACGGGACATCAGGGGATTTATCTCGTATTTCTCGATGTCCATCTGCCAGGCATGCCATTCGAAGACAAGATTGCCGGCAGCATCGGCCTCGCGCACGACATCCGAATACATGCCGTTTTCGGGCGCCGAACCTGGTTGCCCGCCGCGCACGCGCCGGGCATGTTCCTCGGGCATCCTCTCCCATGCCGCATACAGCGTGTGTCCGTTTGGAAGGCGCCAGCAGTCGTGATGCTGGAAGTGGTCGACATATTCGTTGACCACGTTGCCGTTCCAGTCGAGCTCCTGCATGAGCCCGCCCTGGGCGCCGCCCTTGAATTCGGGTCCGGTTTCCGTCTCCGTCGACACGAACAGGTTGCCGTTGGGAAGAAGCCTGGCATAGCCGCCGGGGCACCCCGGGAGGTCCCATTCGTGGACCACGTTGCCCTGCATGTCGACGATGAAGGTCTTGGCGTCCCACAATGGCGAAAACAAGGTGAAGCCGGGAGTTGCCCGGCTGCTGTCGATGTGGGTAAGGCCAGTCTGGAGAATACGCATCATTTGGGCTCCCGTTGGTGCGGGATCCAGCGTACCACATCAGCTGTTCCGCATGCAGGATGCGTGGCCCAAGCCGGGCCCGGCACTTGGTGGCGATCGCCGGTTCGAAATGCGCATGAACGCGGTTGGAGGACGGGGAGGACGGTTGACCCGATGCGGCCCTGCGGAGTTCCGTGAGATCTGCAGCCCTTTGGGTTCCGCGACGCTGACAGTCGCACGTCACCGGGCCGACTGAAGCTCCCCGCCGGCCCGGGCCGTCCCCACTACGTCAAGGCACACGTTTGGATCCACGACTACCCCGACGGCACCCTAACCGTCTTCCACGGACCGTGATGCCTCGTCCGGTACCGGAGCAATGGCGATCCGATCGACACTCACACCCGGAAGGCCGCGTGATCCGCTTCGACGCGACCCGAACTCGCCCTGTGGACAACCTCAACAGAAGCGGCCAATTGATGTGCTATGAAACCGGACAGTTACACTTGATAGCGACAGATTCGAATGGAGGAAGGCAGTAGAGGGTATCATGTGGCAGAAAAGGTCCGTAATCGCTTTCGGACTTCATGCGTGGGAAGCCTACATCGCGGATGCGAGGCGATCATTTGGAGTGAGTTGTGCAATAGGTTTCCGGAGGCGAGACCGAGTTGGAATAATTGGTCGATTAGCCAAAGAACTCCATGACAGGTGACGCCTTCCGAGTGGGCGAGGTCTCGCAACCTGCCATCGCCCGACAATAGGGTCCATGAATTGCGCTGAGCCAGAGCAAGGGCAAAGCTGTCCGACAACGACAGCGACGGGTTGGCATGTCGATATAGGAGGGCTGCGGCGACGCCTTCACCATCCAATTCCTCCACCCTAAGCCCAAGATTAATCAAGCCCGGGCCTCCGAATTCCGCGAGTTCTTGTCTGTACAGCAGATCTGGCACGACAAATTCGAATGGGAGGGTGAAGCTGGTCTCCAGAAGTGCCCCACGTTCAAGATCGATCAGAACGGAGGTATCGGAGACCAGCACTCTCATGTCGGTCAGGCCCACACCTGGCGAGGTTGGATCAGGGGTGGCTCTTCCACACGGCGGTTCAACTCGTGAACCGAAATACCCAGGAGTTCGGCGGCCTTGGATTCAGAGATGGCGCTTTCTGCCAAAGCGCGCAGGCACAAACGCTCGAACCTTCTTGGCCTGACGCGTTTCATTGCGTGGGGCTCTTCGTACGGCGGGCTGCGCCAGCCGAGGCGCTCGAACTCATCGAACAAGAGGCGGAACAGCTTGTCGTTGAAGATACCAAGGTCCTTACAACGATAAGTCAGTGCCTGCACACTGACGCCGAATATCCGCTTCAGTTCGAAGAGTTCACTCCAGCCCATGGATTTGCGGCGCTTGCCGATTTCGGCGCGCAGGGTTTCCGCAGGCATGAGAAAGGCCCCGGCGAAGCGGTGCGCAGCTTTCTCTTCCTTCTGTTTGTCGGACACGTCCATAATCATGTGGCCGAGCTCGTGCGAAATCGTGAACCTCTGTCTTTCCCCCCAATGTGCTTGATTGACGACGATCACTGCCGAGGGGACTCCTCGTTCGCGCCGAACGCGAGCGGTTAGGCCGTCTATGTCGCCGAGGCTCATCGTCAGCACCTTGATGCCACGTTCTTCCAGAAACTCGACCAGATTCGTGATGGGGTCGAGGCCCAAGCCCCAATGGTGGCGGAGCCCCATAGCAGCTTGTTCCGCCTCGGCAGGATCGTGCAGAACAGGCCATGGCGCTTCTCGCGGCTTGTCCCAGGCCACGCTCGGGAGACAGAGGAGTTCCTCAACCGTGAGATAGCGTTCGAGTAGCTGGAGCACCTTGGCTTCGACCTGCGCTTCCTGGCGCTTGCTCGTGAGCTTTTTCTTGCGGAACTCCACGGCCTCGAGGATCAGGTCGCCGTCACCGACAAGGTAGTCCACGGGTACATCCAGCGCGTCCGCCATTGCAATGAGAACGCCAGAGCTCGGGATCGATTCATCGCGCTCGTACTTGCTGATCGCCTGCGCGGTCACCCGGTTGTCAATTTTGATCGATAGGTCACGGAGAGACAGGCCGGAAGCCGATCTTGAGACCCTAAGTCTCTGTCCTATCATGAATTTTCTCCTTCAACGCTTAGTTGATAAAACTAGGAATATATTTCATATTTGTCAACTTTCGATCTTTATTTCCGTCCTGATGTCCCCATATCGATGCTCGACGCAGCGTAACCGGCACGAGGTGGCGGAAGAGATCGACAATGCTCCGAGAACTCGTTGATTATGCCGATATCGTGCATTTCATGCGGGATAGGGTCCATCCGGCGCGAGAGAAGGGGGTGAAAGACGGCGCCCAAACGAGAGGCTCTCACAAGGTGTTTGACGGCTGTACGAACGGCACCTGTCCGGCGGTGGCACTCGTACCGGCGATGAACGGGAGGCCGCCCTTTGTGATCGGTCAGAACTACTCGTCGACGGATGCCTCTGGCAATGCAAGCGAAATCTTTGACGGGTTGGGAGCATGCGGTCAGGTGCTGTCGTCTATCCGGCCTCATCGATCGCTTACTGTCGTTACTGGTCGAAGGTGCATTGTGTCCCCGGAACAAGTATATAGAAATTCATGTTTCCATCGTAATATCAATAGTTTAGTACCAACTTCGTTCAAGAGATACACGTTCCGTCATCAAGCCGAATGCAGATTTTTTCTAAATTTGGACGCCCCTTGGCGGCGCGTGGCACCGGATTTCCGTTTTCGGGAGTATCCGTTCGGCGCTCGGGGGGATGAACGCGGCGACAGACCGGGCTGAGCGGTCGCAACGTCGCGGCTTCCCTCGGGACTGCTTCACTCTGATAGCGACCGCGTGTGTTTCGTCCCCCGGGACCCGAACGCTTACTTTCGGGAGGTAAGCCTTCGGGTCCCGGGGGATTGAAGGTGCCCGGCGACCAGCGCTCCGCCGATCCATGAAGCTGATTATCCGCTTGTTGGCACGCTCACCCGACCTGATCGCGATGGAGGGATTCTAGCGGTTGAGCGCTCGTTGCCAATCCCTTCTGAGAGGCCGGAGCCAGACGTCCTTGCGGGGCTTGTCGTAGAGCTTGTCGCGGTCGTAGCGCCCGCGCCCCTGGGTGGTCCCAACGTTGATCCAGCCCGACGCGCGGTAGACGGCGCCGGTGTAGCGCGGGGTCTCGACGAAGGTCTCGATGAGCACGGGGGTGATGCCGTAGCGGTCGGTCCAGTCGGCGGGCAGGCGGCGGCGCACGATGGCGAGGATGTGCGAGCCGAGGTTGGGGATCCGGACCCAGGGCAGGATCAGGAAGCGCGGGTTGTCGACCACCAGGGGCAGGTTCTTCTCGCGCATCTCGGAGGACCATCCGATGAAGGTGTCGCGCGGCGCGAGCTTCCATGCGGCGGTGGAGAAGCCGAGCATGGCGACGGGCCATCCGTTTCGGTCGTGGACGGCGTAGCGCATCTGGGCGCCGACCAGGGTCTTGTATCCGAGATAGTGGTAGCGGGCGACGAACTCGTTCCAGAGCCTGCCTTCCCGCGTGCTGTGCACGACGGGGCGGAAGTCGAGGGGGCGGACCTCGTCAAGCGTGGTCGGCGCGGGGAACAGCGGCGGCTCGGTGTCGGGTCCGAAGACGATGGGCTTCGGCCGCCCCCGCTGCCACCTGGGCGGCGGCAGCTCGATGAGGCCGTCGCGGTGCATGGCGAGCATGGTGACGCGGGCCATCATGTCCTTGAGCCCGCCGTCGGGCTTGAGCCAGCCGGTACGCCGGCAGAACTCGATCGACAGGGCGCGGCGGGAGAGCGGGGTTGGACCGGCGATGAGCGCGCGCAGCAGCGCCATTTCGTCTTCGGTGAAGTCGCGCCCGTAATAGCGGCACTTGACCGCGCCGGTCATCCCGACGCCGAGAGTTCGTGCCGGCGCGCCTCGCTCATCGACCACGGCAGCCAGGGGGACAGGTCGTCCGGCGGTTTGCCGCCGTTCTCCGCGCACGCGGTGAGCCATTCCCGCAACCAGCGCCGGACGTCGATGCCGTTCATCGCCAGCGTGCGGGCCACCGAGTACATCATGGCGGTGAACCCGGCGCCGGTCTCGCTGTCGGAGCCGAACGAGAGCCGCCGCCCGATGACCGCGCTGCGCAGTTCGAGCTCGCCGCGGTTGTTGTCCATGGGCACGAAGGGCCTGTCGACGAAGACGCACAGCCCCTCGCGGTGTTTGAGAAGCGATCGCAGCGGCTTGGCCTTGCGCGCCCTGTCCGTCATGCCGGCCAGTTCCGTTTCGGCGGCCGCGAACAACTCGTCGACCGCCTCCTTCAGCCTGGCGTGCGCGGCATCGAACGCCGGCGACTGCCGTTCGAGCGGGTGAGCGGGATCGTAATGCTCCAGCCGATCGTCGTTCAGCCGGTAGATCAGCGCGATCCGCTGGATCCATCTCTGGCACCAGCGCCTGAGCCGCACATGACCGGCGGCGCGGTCGATAAAGGATCTGCGCTGGTGGGCCCAACACCACTGGAGGATCACCTTGCCAGCGAGTTCGCGCGCCATCCTGACGTAGGCGCTGTAGCGGTCGCAGACCAGGATCACGGTATCCTTGACCGAACCGAACAGCTTCATCGCGACCTCGGCACTGCGCGAGGGGTCGATGTGGAAGTAGACCGCATCCGGGCTCACCGATATCCACAACCAGGCGCGGCTCGACCGGCCTTTCTCGCGATATTCCTGAACGCGCCAGGATGTTTCGTCGGCATGGCGCAGCGCCGCCTCGTTCTGGTGCGCGAGGATCGCCTCGTAGAGCGGCTCGAACAGCGGCACGAAGCGCTTGATGCTGTCAGCCAACGTCCCCGGCGAGATCGCCAGCCCCATATCGGCCATCCAGGCCGCCACTCGGCACAGCGGGCGCAGGCAGACGAACCGTTCGTAGAGCATGCACGCCCAGACGCTGATCCCGTAGGGCGTGGTCTCGAACAGCCGCGTCACCGGCGGCGCGGTCACCTCGCGCGGCGCGGAGGCGCAGTCGCATGTCCGGCGCCAGCGCGGCCGGACGACGGTGTTCTCGTAAGCCTCGACATCGATCTCGAACAGCGTGGTGCAGCGCTCGCCGTTGGCGACATAGGGCTTGCCGCAGCGCGGACACACGCGCGCTTCCTCCGGCGGTTCGCGCGTTTCCTTCTTCTTCCCGAGGCCGGGGCGCCGGGTGCGGCCGTGCCCGGCGGCGCCGCGCTGCTGGCCGCGCTTGCGCCCGGTGCCCGGCTTCTTCTGCCGCTCGCTCCTGCTGCCGTAAAGCGCCTTCGACAGGACGCTCCGGGTCGAGCGCAGCTTGTCGAGCTGGGCTTGCAGCGTCTCGACCTGCGAGGTCAGCGCCGCGTTCTCCGCCGTCAGATCCCGCACCTCGGCGCGCAGCCCGGCGTTCTTCTCCCGCAGCGACGCGATCAGCGCCGTGGCCCGCACGATCGCCGCCCGCATCCGGTCGTTGCGTTCGCGCAGCCACGCGATCGTGCCCTCCCGGGCTTCCACCCGGCGCCTGGCCGCCGCGATCTGCCGGTCGAACTGGTTGCGCAGCGCCTCGGCCGCGCGTTTGCCCTCGCGGTACACCTTCGCGACCCGCGAGCGCTCCCGGTCCATGTCCTGCTTCAGCCAGTTGATCTCGTTCTGGTGGCCCGTCTCGATCCGCTCCCGGCGCTCGTGAGACCTGCGCAACGTGAGTTGAAGATCGGCGATCTCGGCGTCCTGGGCCTTGACCCTGCGCTCCAACGCCGACGTGGCCCGCGACGCGGTCTTCGCCGTAGCCGTCTTGAGCTTGAACCGGAAGACGTCGAGCTGCCGCGTCAGCGTGTTCGCAATTGCCCGGGCGTCGGCCTCCGACCGGCGCAATTCCTCGCGGCGCAACTCCGCCACACGCACGCGCACCTGTTCCTCCTTGATGCGCGTCTCTGCCTCTTCGAGCAGAGACGCCCAGTCGAGCGGCTCGCGCGCAGGCACCACGACGGGAAGCGGCCACAGGGCGTCGTCGCCCTCCGCCGCCGTCAGGTCGGTGCAGAAATCCTCGTCGAGAACCGCCATGCGCGAGACCGTAGCGCATGTCCGGAATAGTTACCAGCCCCCTTGTGCATCCGCGATTCGGCGAGGAGGATGATCTCGAAAATCGGGTCGGTGTAAGCATGCAAACAAGCGGATAATCAGCTTCATGGATCGGCGGAGCGCTGGTCGCCGGGCACCTTCAATCCCCCGGGACCCGAAGGCTTACTTCGGGAGTGCAACCGTTCGGGTCCCGAGGGATGAGCACAGCGATAGGGCGGGCTGAATGGCCGGAAGGTCTCGGCTTCCCTCGGGACTGCATCACTCCGGTGGCGACCCCGCTCCAGTTGGCGGCGCCCTCGTCGTGGCCGGAGAATGTCTTGCATCACGGACTGGGTAGCAGTCTAGCCAGTGGATTTGGAAGACCGGCGAGCGACAGAACACCTCCTACGCCTTGAACCACAAGCGGTAACTACTCGGGCGGTTTTATCCTGACACGGTTTGGCTGTTTGGCGGCGGTTTCGGTTCCGAACCCTCTCCCCGGCGACGGTCCCGGCGGCCTGAGGGGTCTGCCGGGAAGCGTTTGACAGCATAGCGGAAAGGGTCTATGGATCGAGCTCTCGGGTGATCGGGAGCTTCGGGTGGGCTATTTCGGATCGAAGGCGACGGCGGGGCTGTGCCAGCCGCTGATCGCGATGATGCCGCCGCACTCGACCTATATCGAGACCCATCTCGGCTCGGGCGCGATCATGAGGCGCAAGCCGCCGGCGCAGCGCAACATCGGCATCGACCTCGACGGCGCGGCGCTGGCCGCCTTCTCCTGCGACTGGCCGGTCGAGCTGGTGCACGGCTGCTGCCACCGCTTCCTGTCGGGGTTCCCGTTCGACGGCTCGGAGCTGGTCTACAGCGACCCGCCCTATCTGCGCCGCACCCGCAAGTCGGCCAGGCGCTACCGGCACGACTACGAGGACGCCGATCACGTCGCGCTGCTGGAGCTGCTCAAGGGCCTGCCCTGTCGGGCGATGGTCTCGGGCTACCCTTCGGCGCTCTATGACGAGCGTCTCGCCGGCTGGCGCAGCCTGTCACTCCAGGTGATGAACCGGGCCGGGGTGGTGACCGAGAAGCTGTGGTTCAACTTCGCCCCCGACCGGCTGCACTGGGCGCGCTTCGCCGGGCGCAACTTCACCGACCGCCAGCGCATCAAGCGCCGGGCCGAGAGCTGGGGCCGGCGCTACCAGGCGATGCCCGCCGCCGAGCGCCTCGCGGTGCTCGCGGCGATGATGGCGGTCGAGGCCGAGTGAGCGATGGCCAGCGTGAACCGGGCATCGCTGCGCCGCAGCTTCGAGGAGCAGAAGCGCACCTTCGAGCGGCTCAAGCGCGACGGCGCGATGACGCCCGAGAGCATCGCCCTGATCGACGCGCTGATGACCCTGCTCGAGCTGCTGATCGCGGTGTTCATGGAGAAGACCACCGGCAAGACCGGGCGCAACTCGGGCCTGCCGTCCTCCCGCGCGCCCAGAGACGAGACCGCGCGCGGCGCCCCCGGCGCCCGCGGCAAGGGCCCCGGTGAGAACGCCGCCGCCCCGGCCAACACGCGCGTCGTCACCGATCGCGAAGAGAGCGTCGTCGAGCAGTGCCGGAGCTGCGGCGCGGACCTCGCCGGCATCGCGTGTTCGGGCCACGAACGGCGCACTCTGATCGATATCGTCTTCGAGACCGTCGAGCACCATGTCGACGCCCAGATCAAGCGCTGCCCGAGCTGCCGCGCCGAGACCCGGGGACGCTTCCCCGACACCATGCCCGGGCCGCTGCAATACGGTCCCGGCATCCGCGCCTGGGCGGTCCACCTGCTGGTCGCGCAGATGGTCTCGCTCAAGCGGGTCGCCCAGTCGCTCAGGGCGCTGACCGGGCGGACCGTCGCCGAAGCGACCCTGCTCACCTATGTCGCGAAGCTGCACCACGCCCTGGCGGACTGGGAACGCGCCGCCGTCGAGCGCCTGCTCGCCATGCCCGCCATCCATGTCGACGAGACCGCGCTCCGCGTCGACCGCAAAAACCGCTGGATCCACGTCTACGCCGCCGGCGACGTCACCCTCAAGCTCCTCCACCCGAGCCGGGGATGCGAGGCGATCGAGGCGATCGGCATCATCCCACGATACCGCGGCGTCCTGATCCACGACTGCTGGGCCTCCTATCTCAGCTACGACCACTGCCGCCACGCGCTGTGCGGCGCCCATCTCACCCGAGAGCTCGCCTTCGTCGTCGAGGCGCATGGCCACGCCTGGGCCGGGCGCATGCGAAAGCTGCTCCTCAAGACATGCCACCGGATCGCCCGGTGCGACGACAAGACCCTCTCCGCCGCCCAGTACGAGGCCCTGCGACGACGATACCGAACCATCCTCAACCAGGCCAAAAGGGAGCTGCCCGCGATCCCGCCGCGCGCCCCGGGACAGCGCGGCCGCGTCGCCAGGTCCGACGCCCACAACCTCTGGCAGCGCCTCAGAACCCACGAGGCCGAGGTCCTGCGCTTCGCCCAAGACCCCGAGGTCAGCTTCACCAACAACCGCGCCGAGCGCGACCTCCGCATGAGCAAGGTCAAGCAGAAGGTCTCCGGATGCTTCCGGACCGGAAAATACGCCCACGCCTACTGTCGCATCTCAAGCTACCTGCAATCCGCCGCCGCACAGGGATACAACCCCCTCGTCGCCATCCAGATCGCTCTCGCCGGAAACGCCGCCAACCTCATCGACGCCCCCCAAAAGGCCTAAAGCCAAATCACCAACCCCAAATAAAGGGGGGCGAGTAGTTACCACAAGCGTTAGTTCGTTCGTCCAGTTGCCGAACACTGACCTATTCGATGTCCATTCTTCAGTGATTATTGCCGCTGTTGCGTTCAGATGGGTGGCAACGTCCAAGTCGCTTTTGTGGGCAGTTTTGATCAGAGAGTCTGAAAGATCGTTATATAGTGATCGGACTTCTCCGAATCCTGGTTCCGTCACATCGGCCGACAAGAGTCGAGTTCGTACACTAGCTAGTGCGACTTCTAAGGCTGCGATTTCGTTGTTCATGGCTGGTCAGCTTTCTAGTTCTCGTCGGAAACAGCTTGGCGGAGTCTCTTGACCAAGTTTTCCACGATCTGGTCCTGCTCGACATCCTCGGCCAAGATACCTTGGATTTGCTTGAGTGCCGATGACGTACTCTCTAACCGAAGTCTAATTTGGTCACGTACCGAGATCACATGATCGGAAGGCTGTAGACCATTACTGGCTTGTTCAAGGAGTTGCGAGGCGTTCTGCACACGATCACGATCTTGTTGCGATAGAGTCCCCACAATCTGGTTGAGCTGCCCTTGCGCTGCCGCAATTTGCTTGCGAGATATCTCAGCGTTGTCGACTAAGTTGTTTAGAGCAGTTTGGGCCGCCACCGCGTTCAATTCGATACGATTACCGGCTAGTCCAATTGCTTCAGGAATTGCAGTTGGTAGGGGCGTACAGGCAGCGAGCATTGTTACCAAGGCCAAGGCAAGTGCGGTACGACTAGCCCAACGGACGAGGCTGTTCATGGGGATCCTCCCACGTGGTCGACGTCAAACTTCCTATAGTGCATCCGACTCCATGCTTCGACTCGACGGCCAATTAGCCCTGCATTTGCCTGTAGGCGAGAAGCCCGGTCAGGAATGTGTCGGCCTGCAAACTGCCGCGCACCTGGCTCCAATCCCCAAACGCCTGATCCGCCAGATCAGCAAGATCGAGTGCCTCCCGGCGGGTAAAGCGGAGAGCGCGGTTGTAGTCCGCGTCGTGACGGGCCTCCTGAAGCTGGACGAAGGCGGTGGCGACGTCGACCAGCTCCTGTTGGACCGGCTGACGGTTCAGGCCGGCTGCGAGCTTGGGGGGTATCGACTTCCTGGTGAA
>JAJEBT010000042.1 GCA_022822405.1 Alphaproteobacteria bacterium | reverse complement strand
TGAGGACAACGAAAGGAGTGAACGATGACTGCCACCGCGACACACGACCACAAGGAGAGCATCATGCACGAGGTCGACAACATCGAAGCGCAGAACGAATCCTTCACCGCCATGGTATGCGAGCAGGCCGCTCTGTTCGGGGCGACTCCCGGCCCCGACGAGTTCGACAACCGGCCCGTCTGGGGCGAGGCGGAATCCACCGCCGCCGTCCTCAAGGCCTTCCACCTGCTCGCAGAAGCCGCGCCCGACGGAACGCAACTCGCCGATGAGCGAAGAAACCTCCTGTGGGGCTTCGTCAACACCCTCGACGCCCAGACACAGCGCCTCGACCGCGCCGCCGACAAGCTCATCCCCGGCATACGCGAATTGCAGCGCGAGCAGGACGGCTCCGAGATCCGCTCGCGCGAACTCGAACTCACGACCGACCGCGCGCAAAACCTCTCCGACCGCCGCGATGCGTTTGAACAACTCCGTGACGCCGCCGCAGAGGCCTACCGCGTCGAGACCGGCGAGGTATGGCGCCCGAGGCGAGGATCGCACGTCAGCCAGACCGGCAAGCTGACCTCTGCCGTGATCGAGGCGCGCGACTTCCAGCGCGCGAAAAAGGACCGCGAGAACACGGCTCATCTTCCCCAGGGAACCCTCGTCGCCGTCGCGGGCGGCAAGGAGGCGAACGATGCGGGCAAAATCATCGCGCACCTCGACAAGGTCAAGGCCAAGTACGCCGACGTCGTCTTGGTCCACGGCGGCGGCCCCGGCGCTGAGAAGATTGCAGCCGGCTGGGCCGAGCGCAACGGCGTCCACCAGATCGTCTGCAAGCCGGATTGGGATGCGCATGGACGTGCGGCTCCTTTCCGGCGCAACGACGAGCTGCTCTCCCTCCTCCCCAGGGGCGTGGTCGCGTTCCCGGGTTCGGGCATCACGGACAACCTCGTCGACAAGGCCCGAAGCCTCGGCATCCCCGTTCAAAAAGTAGCCTGACGTGAACGCTCAACGAGTCGCGTCGTCGCCCCGGCGGCGCGGCTCGTTGCTTCCCGTGTCGTTCGTCTGCTTGTGATGAAAGCGCAAGATGCAGCGCCCCGTGCTCCCGCCGCTTTTGAATCCGGGCGCAAGGTTCAGCGCCCCTCGCATCCTCTTGCCCCTCGCTCCGTCCGCTCAATCGCCGCGACGGCTCCCGCTAGCCATCCTCTCCGGCGAAAATTCCCCCGTCGTTCGTTCCCAGGAATCCGCCGTTAGCCGCCCTTCGGCGCTTCGGGTTTCACACCGGAACGCAGCGGGCTGCGGGGTACAGGCCAAGCGCGCGCCTGTCATGCAGTCTCCTGCTCAAACGACGACACGGGGCGACAGGCTCAATGCGGATCGAGCGGATACCAAATTGCATGCACGCCCATTCTCATCCCTGACGGTTCATGGCTGCGCATGTCTCGCAAGGATACCGGGCCCGTCGCAATCGGTGGCATTCCGTAACACGACGTGTTACGCTGCGCAATGCGTTTGAATGCTCCAGGTACCGGCCGTTTCGCGGTACGCCGGGGTCGCCACCTGCGCGGAGAACCCTCTCGCAGACGGCCGCAAGACCCTGAGGGCGGGGCGTTGAATCGAGCGTCGACGGCCCCGGATAGGTCCTGGTTTTCGCCTGAAACGGGCCGTGCCGGAACCGAAATCGCGATCGATGCGATCCGTTTCTTTGACAGATCATGTCCTTGAGAAGTGAAAAAGATGACGCGAAACGACCAGAAAAAGTCCGGAAAGGGCAACAAGCCAGCGGAAAAACCGAGCGACCCGCGAGCGCCGCACTCGGTCCGCTTCCTGGATTCGGAGTGGCGCCTGATAAAAAAAGCCGCTGCGCGGCACGGCATACCGGCCGGCGAACTCGTCCGTTCAGGCGCCCTCGCCGCCGCCGAGGAGCGGCTCGGCGAGCCGCCACCGGCCATCTTGTCGTCCGGGCACGCCGCACTCATCGAGGCCGTCTACCGCATGGTCTACATGATGGCGACCCTGGATCGGGGGCGATTGCTCGACGCCGGGCGGGGGAAAGATCTCGAGGAACTCATTGCCGCGGCCCGGAAAACGATGGCCGAGACCATGGACGAGGGTCCTCCGGCCGGTTGACCGGCTGCGGATTTGTCTGGGGAACCCGCGAATCGTGCCCGGACGGGCCGGGTTCAGAGCCCGAGGTTCATGTCGATACGCTTGCCGCGGCCGGGTTCGGGCGCCGGCGTTTCGCGTTCGAGGGAGGTCTTTTTATAGCACTTATATATAATAGTGCCCGAATCTTTTTATAAATCAAAAGCTCGACCAAGCGCGATGAGTAATACATATTGGGCTAGAGATAATAATATGCTTTCAAGTTCTTCCGTGGTTTGCCTCTAATAGCGCAAGCCCTGCTCTCGCCTCCGCCAGAGTCTGACGGGAGGATATGTCCATGCGTTTCATTTCTGCGAGCGTTGTTGCGCTGTTTGTCGTTTTTCTTGGCGGTATGGTCAGTTCTGTGTTTGCGGAACCAAGAATTCATCAATCCACATCCTCCCCGCCTGACGCACGATTTGAGATTATTCAATCTCCAATATCCGCAAAATGGACTTTCCTTCTGGGTCGGTTCACAGGCCAGAGCTTTCAGCTAGTAAAAACAGATGTTGGAAATGCCTGGCTTTCAGTGCCAAGCCAAGACCCCCCAAAACCATCAGGGCCAATGAAGCCAAGGTATGCCATCTTCACTTCGAGGCTTGCGGCGCGATATACGTTTATGCTCAATGCCGATACGGGGCGGACATGGGTTTGTAGACTTTGGGAGGCGTAGCCGGATGGCAGCCTCTCCCAGGAAGCGAGAATCCAAGAACGCGCATCAAGGACATGGAAAACCGGATTATGCGCTCACTGAAACCGAAACGATGATATGACCCTGCTGGATGGGTGGTGATCCAGACATGCCAATCGGGTGCTGAAAAGCCCTTCACGAACCATTCAAGGAGGGCTTTTCTTTTGAGCTTATGCCATGACAGGAAAGGAAGGGCGAATGCAAATCATTCTCTATTCGTTTGGCTGCTTTGGCCTCCTGATAGGCTTTCATACTTTGGCGATTTCTCCATTTACAAAAACAGTGTTTCAGGAAATCACAGGAACATTATGGTGCATATTCGGTTTGGTGGGCCTCGGTTTTGCGGCATTGATGAGAAGATAGCCTGATGAACAAATGCGCCGATTACGGTACACCGCGTGATGGCGGAGACGATGGAAGAAAGGCCTGCGTGAGCAACTCCGTCGCCGGAAGCCCCTATCCCTTCGCCAGGGATTGCCCCGAACCATGACAAAGAAGATATACGCATCGCAATCGTATCGGATGGGAGGCATCAAGTGAGACGAGTGAGACAGACAATACGCAATCTGGAGCAGCTTTCCGACATCGATCTCCTAGAGACCTTGTCGGAGGGCATGCCGCTTATCGTCGACAATGCGACGAGCCTCGATAAAACCGCCCAGCGCCTATACCGGGTCGGGGAGTTCCGCGCCTCGGAGGTCATGCGCGGCTTCGCCAAGGAGGAGGCCGCGAAAGTACTGATCCTCATCGACTATGTTCGATGTCCGAGGAAATCGGAACGAAGATCGCAGGTGCTGAAGCGCTTCTACTACCATGTTCCGAAGCGCATCCATGCCATGGCATGCGAATATCCGAGGATCGCTTCGTTCGGTGAACTCACGGACTTGGTCGAGTACGAGTGCCGCCCCTGGCATCTCGACGGACCGAACGACATCGACTGGATCTTCCCGAACGAGATTTCTGAGGAACGCGAACGCGACCTCTATGTCGATTATGTCCGGGACGTGACCGACGGCGCAGGCGCGTGCCTCTGGATTGCTCCGGCCCCTTCGGACGATTCCCAGTCGCAATATGTGACGGCAGATTGTGTCATGCTTGTCCAATCCCTGTCCCGAGCGGGTGCCGTTTCGGCCGGCGGCCTCGCCGAAATCGCCCATGTCTGGAGAGGCTTCGCGCCCGAGCCGCACACAGATCGCGAGGAATTGCGTCACCTGATCGCCGAAACGCTGAACCGTCTCGCACGGTGTTGCGGCGCTCTCGATGAGTCGGACGCACGGTTCATCGCACGGCACTGGCCGTATCCGTTGTGGCCGCTGACGATAGGGGAGCCGCGCTCCAACGGCCGCGACCTCGACCGCTTGCGCAAAGAACGAGAAAAGACCATAAAGGGGATTACGGAGGCTGAAGCGAGACGCGACCCGGCTCCCGCGATTTCCCGGTCGAAGGTCGAGAAATTGAACAACGCCTATACGGCTTGGCAGAGTGATGTCGATACGCGAGAGGCGGGCAAAGCCGAGAGTCAGCACAACTTGCTGTCCTACGTGGACCTTCAGGACATGTTCCGCGATTTGACCGGGGATGAGCGTGCGGCGCTTCTCGCACTGGGCTGGTTCGCTCGGGAACACGTGGCTGACTGGCCCCGAATCCACGAACGCGCCGTTAAGTCAGAACCGACGTACGACGAGAACTACCAGATCAGTTGCGCCTGCTACTGGCTGGCCGGCCTGGAGCGTTGGGAAGAGAAACCCCGGCCCTTCCAAGCCGGACGGTTGCGGCGGCGCATGACCCCGTGAACCCATCGACCTCCATAGCGGCCTTTACGCGGGTCCGGTATACGAACTCCTGTCAGCGGCAAAGCATATCCATGTTCAGAGCCCCAAATCCATATCGATACGCTTCTCGCGCGCGGGCGGCTCGGGCTCCGGTGTCCTGTCGTGTGTGACTGTTGCCTCGATTTCTTTCTCCGGCGAAGGCGGCGTCGATGCTTCCGCGCTCCGCTGTTCGAGGCTCGGCGACGCTTTCCCGTCCTTCCCGTGCTCACGTCCGTGTGCCGGTTGGACGGTCTCCCCGATGCCCTCGAGTGCGGAGATGCGCTCGCCGGTCACGGTTTCTAGTCGCTCCTTGAGCGCCCGCGCGTCGTCGGTGACGAGTTCGGCCCGGTCGCGGGCGCGCGATATCTCGACGTAAAACGCCTTCGCCGTGGTCAGATGGGGGTGGTTCGCCTCCATCGCGGCGATGACGCCCTCCACCGTGCGCCCCTGAAAGGCGTGCACGGTCGAGGCCCAGGCGCGGTCGAGATGGCGCAGTTGGGGATCGCCGGGGGCCAGTGTGAGCCTGCGGCCCTCCTCCAGGGTGAACGTCACCCGCCCGTTTCGGACCCCGAACACCTCTGCGGTGGCGCTATTCACGAGTCCCATATCCTTGTCGTTCCGGGTCCAGCGCACCCGGTCTCCGGCGCGTAGCTCGATGGTTTCGACCCGGTAGACCTCGGTCCCGCCCTGTTTTCCGCCGATTTGATACGGCTTCCAGTCCACGATCGAGCCGTCAGGGCCTTCGAGCCGGACTGTCCGGCACTCGCGATCGACGCCCAGGACGCGTCGCTCCTCGCCCTTTTCGACCCCGATCCGCTTGTAGGAGCGGTGGAAGGCGACCACGTCGCCGGGCGCGTAGTTGGCCGCGAGCGCCTTCTCGGCGTTCGTGTAGCCCCTGGAGACCAGCCGCTGCGTCAGGAGCGCCGGGCCCGCGACGCGGCCCTCGCGGACCAAACGCTCTCTGATATGGGCGTTGATCGCCTCGCGCAGTTCATGGCTTGGGGACATCACCCCGGTGCGCTCGCGCACCTCAGGCGGGAGTTTCAGCCACCTTGCCGCCACGGCGCCTGCGATATTTTTGGGGTTTACTTGAGCGACGTTATCTCCCAGTTTCTCGAAAGCGCGCCCGATATCGCCTGAAATACTCGCCTCGACCGCGGCCTTGAGGTCGGGATCGCGCTGGCGCAGTATCTCGTCCATCGTCGCGGTCTTCATACCCGCGGCCTGGAGCTGGGCGAAGGGTTTGCCCGCATCGACGGCTTCCAGTTGTTTGGCGTCGCCGACCAGAACCAGTTTGGGTATGCGCAGGGCGCCCGCGATCCGGAGCAGGTCGCGGGCCTGGTCGGTGGACGCAAGCGAGCCCTCATCCACCACCAGCACGGTCCTGGAGAACGCGGCGCGCATCTTTTTGGCGGCCCCTTTCGTGAGCCGGCCTTCGGCCAGGCCTTCGTTTCGCGCCAGAAACCGCTGCAAAGTCTCGCTCTTTATCCCCGATTCCGCCTCCAGCGTACGTACCGCGGACGCCGAGGGGGCGAGCCCCACGACGCGCCAGCCCCTTTTTTCGGCAAGCGTCCTTGCGCGGTCGAGCATCCGGGTCTTGCCGGCGCCGGCGTAGCCCTGCACGCCGACGGTCCGGTCTTTTTCCGAAAGAATGAGTTTCACCGCCTGTTTCTGCCCGGCCGTGAGCGGTCCCTTGCGCAGATGCCGCTCGACCATCCAGCCGCGCATCGCCGCCTTGCCCCGGCCCGAACCCGCGCGCATGAGCGCTATGGTCTCGCGTTCCCGGGCCACAGCCTTGTCGGTAGTCAGTCCCCCGCCTCCCTTGAGGGCCGGCGCATCGTGTACGCGGCCCTCGCGCTTGAGGCCCTCGACGACCCGCTCGACGGCTCCGATGGACGCGGCGCCCGGGCCGTGAGCGAGTGCCGCGGCGAGAAGATCCGTCCGCGCGAACACCGCGTCACGCTCGGAGAGATGGGCGAGCGCCCACTCGACGGCTTCCTTCGCAGGCTCCGCCTCCCGCGCCCGCGCGCCTCCATTCTCCGGGCCGTGCAACGCCCGTTCCTTTGTCTCCGCGACGAGCGCTTTCGCGTCGAGGCCGAGCGCGGAGGCCTGCTTTGCCCAAACCCCGCGCAGCGCCTCCTTGTCGACGTCTCGCTTGTGCGCGCGTGTCATCAGCGCCGCACGGCGGGCGAGGTGCTGGTTCTCCGCTGTGGCGCCGTATCCCCGGACTTCCATCGCCGCCTCGATCTCGGCCCGGCGCATCGAGAACGCCTCTATGACCTCGCGCGAGACGTCCCCGATCTCGAACCGACCGTCGGCGTGGGTCTTCTCGATCCGGTAGCCGAGCTTCTTGAGCTCCCCTGCGAGTTCGCTTCTGTAGAGCGCGCCCAGCAGCATCTTGGAAGCGTAGAGGCGTTCGTTCGCCATCGTCCGCCACTTCCCGTCGGCGCCGAGCAGCATGTTGGCGATTACCGAGTGGGTGTGCAGCGCCGGGTCGAGGTTTCTCGAAGTATCGTGCCGGAACGTGGAGATCACGGCCTTCTGGCCGCCGGCCCGGACCATACGCCCGGTAGCGGGGTCCTGTATCCGGGTCTCGGCAGCACCTCGCTCGAACCACTCGAGCGCCCGCACGACGGCGCGGTCGTGGGCTTCGACGATGCGCACGTCATTACCGATAAGCGCGACCAGGGATACGGACTTGGGCGCCGAGAGGGTGAGGTCGCGCCCGGGCCGGTGATGGATCTCTCCGCCGCGGATCCTGCGGCCGAGACGCCGCCCCGAGCCGTCCGGCACCTCGCCCTCGAGCACCGCCCGGAACACGTCCGGGTCGACCGCTCCCTCGAGCCCCAGGGCTTCGGCGCCCTTCCCGGCCCAGGCGCTCAGTTCCCGGTGCTCGGCCGAGTCCTTCGCGTAGTAGCCGTCGCGCTCGTAGTAGTTCGCACCTTGGGCCGGGCTCGCCACCGCGCCTATCGAGGCGACCATCAGATCCAGCGCCCGTAGCCGCGCTCGCGGCGTGCGGGCGCGGCCTTCCCACGGTCCTTGCCGGCAGGCCCGGGTTTCAAGGGCGGCTGAGCATCCGGCGGCCGATCCGCCTGTGGGCGAGCGGGCGCTGCGGCCACTTGCGCCGGCGCAATGAAGCCCGGCCTCTCACGGGGCGGCGCGGACGATTCAGGCCGGCCTTCGTGTGCGGCTCTTTGCAAACCGAGCAGCACCAGGCACATCAGAGCGCCGCCCAGGCCGCACCAGGCACCGAGCCAGATGGCCCTCTTCGCCGTGCGGAGAAGGTAGTCCCGCGCCACCAGCGCCTCGCCGCTGAATATGAGGTCGCCGCGGGCGAGCGTCACTTCCTCGCCCTTACTCGTGCGGTACGCGACCGGCGCGTGGGGGTCGAAGTTCAGCCCCAATAAAATTTCCGCCCAGGAGAGCTTGGCGCTCGCATACCAGTCATGGCCCCTTGTGTCGCGCGCAAGCCCCACGGCGCAGGCGAGCGCCGACAAAGAAACGACGAAGACCGCTGTCAGGAGCAAAGTGCGGACCCATGCGACCGGATCCAGGACGGCCCTCCAGCCGGTACGGCGTCTGTTTCGTGCACGGTTTTTCAAAGAGGTGATCTCCCGGCCCTGCGTGTCGCGGGAGCGCCGGCGGGGATTTCCCGCCGGCGCTCCCGTTAGTCTCATGAGAACGAATATAATACGAAAATCCGGGGGTTTCAAGCAGGCAGCAAACGGAATGCCGACGGTTTTACGACAGGCATGCGCCGGCCGCGATGAGGCTCATGCGTCTTCCCCGAAAACGGATACCGCGTAGGAGAGGAACACCCCGAGGGGACGAATCTTTCCCGTGCCGTCTTGAAGTCGAGGCGGCCGCCATCAGACTCCTGCCCCTGACCGAGTGTCGGAAGTCGAATATCTTGCGCCTGCGCCGAAAAAGCGGGCCGCCTAATCTCAGGAGCGTGAAGTATGCTGAATCGTCAACGAATAATATAAGAACCCTACTCAGGTTCACGTCCTTGGTGCAGCCCGGTTCGCCGGGCTCGTTTTTCTGAAAAACAAGCCGCGACGACAGGCGAGAGTATACGTGTACCGAATTCATGATCTCCGCGAACGAGGAGGGGACCTGAAGTCGTTGGGCTCTGTTATAAAACGCCGCCCGCATTTGCGCATATGGACGATTGTAATCGCGCAACCAAGCCGCCATGGCAATTTAGTGAACCGTTCGCGCTTGCTTGCATTGCAAGTATACGTTAGTTTGCAAATGCCCCGATGAGCAGGGAGGATCGGCCAGTGGCAAGCATCACCATCCGCAATCTTGATGACGAGGTGAGGACGCGTCTGCGCGTCCGCGCCGCCGAGCACAACCGCTCGATGGAAGAGGAGGTGCGCATCATCCTGCGCGAAGCCGTGAGCGACAGGCAGTCCGCCCCCCGGAACCTGGCGAAGTTCACCCGCGAGTGCTTCGCGCCCCTCGGCGGCGTCGATCTCGAGCTTCCCCCGCGCGGACCGATGCGCGAGCCTCCGGATTTCTCCTGAGCCCCACTCCATGCTGGTGCTTGACACGAATGTGGCCTCCGAACTCATGCGGCCGGAGCCGGCTTCCGCGGTCGCGGCCTGGATTGCGGAGCGGGATACGAAGGAGATGTTCCTGACGGCGGTCAGCGAAGCGGAGTTGCTCTACGGCATCGCGATCATGCCTGCCGGAAGGCGCCGGGAGAGGTTGGCGGCTACCATGAACCGGTGGCTTGAACTCGGCTTCTCGGAGAGAATTCTGCCGTTCGACAGCGCCGCCGCCCGCGCCTATGCCGGGATTGCTGCCGACCGCCGCCTCACAGGACGGCCGATCGGCGAAGCGGACTGCCAGATCGCCGCTATATCACGCTCGCGCGCCGCCATCCTGGTCACGCGTAACGTCCGTGATTTCGAGGGATCCGGCGTAGATGTCGTCGATCCCTGGACGGACGCTCGGAGTTGACATGTCTGATCGACAGTCCGGGACCCGGTAATGACTCTATTGAATCGCCCTGTTCGTAACAGCCCAACCGCGGCAACATGTCTACCATACGTTCCAAACCGGAAATGATGTACGTCGAAGCCAGGAAAAGACTCGTCGCGTGGCTGCGCAAGCAGCTCATCGGGCCATCCTCTGATAGAAGTCTGAGAATGTCCCCGCTGGACCGGTATCCAACCGGCGTACTCCATCCCATCGACCCCGATGTGTCGGGCATCGATCCGGCCTCCACAACCCGGGAAGAAGCCGAGCCGACCCTGCTGGATGAAGAGGATGACCCTGCCGGCTCCGACGACGATTCGGGCGATCTGAGGCTTGGGCAACCTATTCGGCGGCGGCGATACGTTCCACCCTCTTCAGTGGGATTCTCTTTCTTCGTTCGCGGTGCGGTGCGCCTTTCGATCACGGCCTCCGCCTCGATCTATAGGAGTAATGACGACCGCGGCGAGCACGACCGATTTCGGCTGGCCGAATACGTCCGGCAGGAACTTCCCCAAGAGCCCGTCACGTGGTCCGGCTCCACATCCGCCAGCGAGTCGCGTACCGACATCTGGGATGGCTGCGCCGGGGTCGATGTTCGAGCGCGTCCCCACCGGGACGGTCGAATTTTCACCGTCACCCTGTGCAACCGGAGAGAAATTGACCCGGACGTGGCTCCAAATCTCAAGACCCGCGACCGGGTATACAAGGCACTCTTCGAGGCGCGGCTCGAATGCCTTATAGAGAGCGGCGAGCTGGTCGAGTATCCGCGGGTCGAGGCGAGCCTCCTGACCGAGGAGGAGCAGGAGCTTGAACTTCAGTACAGAGAACAACGAATCTACGCCATTGGACACGGAGCAGCCGCCAACTGGGATGTGAGCCCGGGCCGCACGGCGCAGGTCTGGTCTGAGTTCATGCCGGAAGCCGAAGTGCCCATGATGACCGTCAACACCGGCGGTGACGACGCGGTGCTCAGCCTCGAATACCTCGCCGCCGCGCCTAGAACCGACGAGATCGAGCGTTTCGTCGACGGCTACGCTGACTGGATTGACGAGCAAAAGCGCATCGCCACCAAGTTTTCCAACAAGGACCAACGACTCGCCGCAGACCGAATATGCGCGAACATGCAGATTGCCCTGCGCCGGATGCGCGAATGCATCGAGATGCTTCGGACCGATCGGCTCGCGTCCGAGTCGTTTCAACTCGCGAACCGGGCAATGCTGGATCAGATGAGCCAGGCTAATCGCATTGCCGGAAAGGAAACCGAGCCAGGCGCGTACCGCTGGCGTCCTTTTCAGTTGGCCTTTCTACTGACAGTGATGAAGTCCACAATCCGAGAAGACCATGACTTTCGCGATGTCCTGGACCTGATCTGGTTCCCCACCGGCGGAGGCAAGACCGAAGCCTATCTGGGTCTGATCGCATTTCTGATCGCGTGGCGGCGCGCGAAGTATCCCGATTCAGGCGGAGGAACCACCGCCTTGATGCGCTACACCCTGAGGCTGCTGACCCGTCAACAGTTCGAACGCGCCGCCCGCATGATCTGTGCTCTGGAACTGATTCGCCGGCGCGATCCCAAGCGGCTGGGCGATGATCCCATCGACATCGGCATCTGGGTCGGCAACGAGATCAGCCCCAACCGCTACGAAGAGGCGAGGGACATCGTCGAGCAGATAAGGCAAGGAAGGTCGAGTGCGCGTTATCAACTTCTGCTCGAACGTTGCCCCTGGTGCGGCACGCCGTTCGACCGTGCTCTCGGTTACCGTGCCACCGATAACGAATTCAATTTTCAATGCACCAATCGTGAATGCGCCTTCGGCGAAGACGATTGCGCTCTACCGTGCAACGTCGTGGACGATGCGCTCTATGACCGACCTCCTTCGTTGCTGATTGCGACCATCGACAAGTTCGCGCGCCTCGCCTGGGAAGAGCGGACCGGCGCCTTCTTCGGCATCGGTAAAGGGTCGCGACCGCCCGAGTTGGTCATCCAGGACGAACTGCATCTGATCACCGGCCCCCTGGGTTCGGTCGCAGGACTGTATGAGGCGGGACTCGACACCCTGCTCGTCCGCCGCGGCGTCCGACCGAAGTACGTCGCGTCCACCGCAACGATCCGTATGGCGAAGGAGCAAGTGAAGCGTCTCTATGCGCGCGATCTGGCCGTGTTTCCTCCTCCGGGGCTGTCCCACGACGATACATACTTCGCCCGTACCGACCTTAAACGTCCGGGTCGGCTCTATGTCGGATTCCTTGCCCCAATGCTCAATCAACAGCACTGCCTCGGCCCGCTCGCCGCGTCGCTGCTCGCCGGCCCTGAGGCATTGTTCGACCACGATACAGACCGGGACGCATTGCTCGATGCCTGGTGGACTCAGGTCGTATACCACGGAAGCCTCAAGAGCCTCGGGAACAGCCACAATGCATTCTTCACGGATATCCGCAACTTCGGTCGATGGCTCGTTAACGGGCTTAAGCAGGAGGGTGAGCGTGATACTGCCGCCAAATCCGGCGCATCGGCCGGGAATTCGTCCGACGCCCTGGTTCGATTCAGCAATACCCGGATTGCACAGCTTACCAGTCGCCGAACGGCGCAGGAAAACGCGGAGACATTTCAACAACTGACGAGTCCACAAGGAGACGAGGGTTGTCTCGACGCGGTCCTGGCAACCAACATGGTGTCGGTGGGGCTGGACGTCGCTCGCCTTGCCCTGATGATCGTCAACGGCCAGCCGCTGACCACCGCAGAGTACATTCAGGCCACCAGCCGCGTCGGCCGGGCCGATGTCCCCGGTCTTGTCGTGGCCAACTACTACCGGCATCAGGCTCGCAGCCTGTCGCATTACGAAAGCTTTCGTCCCTACCACGAATCGTTCTACCGGTTCGTGGAGCCGAGCAGTGTCACCCCTCATACCTTCCAGGTGCGGTCCCGCGCGCTTCACGCCGCCCTTGTCATTGCCATTCGTCACGCCTGCACGGAACTACAGTCCAACAAGTCGGCCGGAGAGTTCAACCGGGAATCCGAAGAGGTCAAAACCGTGATTGCGGAATTCAAGCGACGCTGCGAACGCGCGGCGGCCGAGAAGACGCAAGGCAGCGATACCGTTTCCCATATCGACAGCCTCGTCAGCGAATGGCATGATGAAGCGAGACGCTGCGAGCAAGAGCGCAGGGAGCTTCGTTACACGGCGCATGGCAAAGAAAAAAACGCGGACCGGCTTCTCTACTCGCACGGAGAGCCGCGCCGGGGGCTTTGGGCGACCCTCAACTCGATGCGCAACGTGGAAGGCCTTGGATCGTTGAGGATCCATGACTGGCCGCCGAGGACACTGCCGGGCGATGGAAACCGGCGCTTCAACAGCGAGCCCGGGAATGGTGCCGGCACATGACTGAAGAACATATTCCGGTTCGGCTCTCGCACCTGCTTCGCGACTGCTCGGTAGGTGCCATCGTACGCGGTTCGGACAGCCTGATGGTGGTTCAGGACACACGCGCCTGGGACCGACCGGGCAGCGATCCTCTGGAGCGCGAGATCCGGTATGTGGACCGGGTGCGAAGCGCTCTGGGCATCAAGGAGTTGCTCTGCGCGCCGCCTCGTGCGGTTGAGCGTGATGGAACGGTGACGGGATGGATTCCGGCGTTAAGGTTTCCAACCTGGATGCGTTGTCAGAGGTGCGGCCTGATGCATTCAGCGCCCTGGCGGAAGGGACCGTCGAAGGCTGGAAATGGCTCGCATCCGAATATGCCCAATCCCGGGGAACCGCGAAAATGCGAAGAGTGCGGCGGCACGCTGGAGCAGACACCGTGGGTACTCATCCACGAAGAAGGCTATCTCGCCGACGTGCCTTGGCACGACTTGGCCCACCGGGACAGTAACAATCCCGCACAGCGTCAATGCGCTCCCGACTGGTCGCGTCCCTATTTGAAGTTGGAAGAGACCAACCTGGGTCATCGTCTTCGCTGCGACCGCTGTAATTCGCAAACGACATTCTCCACGACCATGGTTACCCGGACAAAGTTCCCGTCCCGCGCCTGGCAACAACCCTGGCTCCGCGAACCGCCGGTTCAACCCCCGGATACCGAGGCCTGGATAGTAGAGATCAACGACGTAAGGGTACACTATCCCGAGACGCGCACTGCGCTGGTCATTCCGCCGGAGTCGCGTATCCGGCAGGGAACGGTGACGGACCGTCTCTACGGCAGCACGAGGAGCCAACAGAGCGTCCAGAATGCCAGAAACCCATTGGCCCGCAGGGCTGCCGTCAAGCGCCTGGCCGACGATTTTCGGTGCACTCCCGAGGAAATCGAGCAAGCCCTCCGCAACATCAATGACGGCTATCCCCTATACGGCCGGTCGATCACCGGGACCGATCTCTTGGCCGATGAATACCAGGCGCTCACCAAGGAAATCCCGGACCTCAGGGTAGACGAAGACTTCGTCACCAAACACCACACGAAAGCCTGGAAGGAGTTAGGGCGAACTGTGGACAGCGACGGCATCGCACGACGCGTCATCCGTGCCGTTTCCCGCCTTGTGGCCGTTGACAGGTTGAAGGAAATCATGGCGCTCATCGGGTTCCGGCGCGCCGGAGGGGACAAGATGACGCCGCCAGACATCATCGGCAAGAACGACTGGCTTCCAGCGCTCGAACTGTATGGCGAAGGCATCTTCTTCACCCTTGATGAAGACATACTACGGCGTTGGGAAGACGGTGATGCGATTCGTGCACGGGCGGACGCTTTCTCCAAGCGATACTTAAAGCGGACCGGGACGGATTCCTCCGGGAGAGACGTCGAGGTCTCGCCGCGTTTTCTGCTCTGCCACACGCTTGCGCATCTCATGATCCGTGAACTGGATGCCGGGGCCGGATACCCCGCCGCCTCGCTCAAGGAACGCATCTACTGCGCCACCGGAGATGAGCCGATGGCCGGGATACTGCTCTATGTAGCTGTTCCGGACGAGGAAGGTTCGCTCGGTGGCCTGATGGAACTCGCTAGGCCGCATCGTTTCCTGCGTCTGTTGACCAGAGCATTCGAATCCGCTGCCTGGTGCTCGCTCGATCCGGTGTGTTGCGAACAGGAAGGGCACGGACCGGACCTGCTGAACGGCGCCGCCTGCCATGCCTGCGTCTTGGTACCCGAGACGAGCTGTGACCATGAGAACATTCTCTTGGATCGGGTTTTCGTTAACGGCGCGGGAAAGGACATTCCGGCGTTTCTGGATTTTGCAGGGACGTTCGACTGATGCCCAAACGCAAGTTCGAACTCCCGGGCATTCAGGATCTCAGCAAGGAGCAGGAAGCGGCGCGCGCCCTGCCCAAGGATGGCCAGCATCTTATCGTAGGAGGTCCGGGAACGGGGAAGTCCGTGCTTGCGCTGATTCGTGCGCGCCGTCATCAACGGGATGGGGACGACTACCTGTTTCTGGTCTTCAACCATCTCCTGAACCGCGCGAGCGGTCAGTTGTTCGGGAGTGACCTCGTCGCCAGTACCTGGATTGAATGGTTTTTGGAAACTTTCCGGTCGATCACGGGCCGGGCCACTCCGCGGCTTCCAGAAAACAACGGCTTTAGAGATATCGATTGGGATGCCGTCAAGGACATAGTTTCCGGGTTGCGGGACATCGATCTCCGCCCCATGCCGTTCCTCGTCATCGACGAGGGCCAGGACATGCCACCAGACTTTTACAGCACCCTGGTCAGTCTCGGCTTCGAGCGCTTCTTTGCGGTCGCCGACCAGAACCAGCAGATCACCCAGGCGAACAGCAGCCGCAAGGAGATACAGGATTGCCTGGCCATCGAAACTCGCGATGTGATCGAGCTTCACCACAACTACCGGAATGACTACCGGGTCGCGAAACTGGCGAATGCTTTCTACACAGGCGATCCGGCCAGCCCGCCTCCCGAACTCCCTGCTTCCGCGCCCGGACCCGAACCGATCCTCTACGACTACGATCAGGACAGGCTGGAGGTAGTCGCGCGAGCCATCTTGCGCCTGGCCGACCGCGACCCGCGACAGTTCATCGGCGTAATCGCGCCGAACAACCGGGTCAGGGAACGGTATTTCGAAGCGCTCCAATCCGCGGAGGTGCAACTCGACAACCCGCCGCCTGCAATCGTTACCTACCATGGTCAGAACCGTACAGAGGTGGCATTCGACGAAGGCGGCGTCCTCGTCATCAATGCGCAGGCATGCAAGGGGCTTGAGTTCGATACCGTCGTGCTGGCCGACATCGACGAGCATTACATCCCCCGCGCCGATCCGGATGTGGCGAGGCGCCTTTTCTATGTCATGGTCGCGAGAGCGAGGGAAAGGGTGTTCATGTTCATGAAGCGCAACGACCGCAAGGAGATTGAGCGCATCCTGCCCGCCGATCCCAACCTCCTGCGACGAGAGGAGATGTGATGGAAACTCCAGACTTGTTCGAGTCGAACAACCCGCCCGATCGGGGGAATGCGCCCGGGGCGGGATACCTGGTGACCAATCAACTCAACCTCATGTACATGCTCGCCGCAGGTTTGATGATGCCGCCCGCCGGCTTCGGGGATAAATACTACCGGGATACGCTTGAATGCTACCCCGGCTGGATTCCCGTGTTTATCGACAAGGTGGCCAAGGAAGCGCTCGAGTTTTCCACGAAGGATGCCAGGCACCTCAAACCATGCATCATCGAGCTCAACCTTTCCGGATTGTCTGGCCGAGTGATGGCGCTCGGGAGCGCCGGCCTGAAGGAGCTTCGTTTTCCGGAACAATCTGAAAGAACCGACCGCGTGCTCCTGTTTCCCGCACCGCTACCCGTGTCCCGGATCGAGTCGGTGATTTTTCAGTCGGCAGACGACAAACGGGCGGTCGAAGCGGATGCCAAAGACTTTGGCAACGTTCCGCTGGTGGAATTCAAGCGTAGAAGTCTCAAGACACTGTTCACGAAGGCTTCCGAAATCCAATGGCCACCCGAACAGGGGTCTGAAGACCGATCTACACCCCTTCAAGTGTCCTTTGCTGCCGGCGGTGTCATGGCGATGCTGCTCCTCTTCGCCGATCTCGGCGAGCAGGCGGCTCTCGCGTGCCGGGGCGCCTTCGATCCCGACGATGCCGCAATTCCGCCCGCTTGCAGTCTTCCAATCCTTGCCGGGCTCGAGTCCTGGATCCGGGACGGGGTGGCGTCACTGCCGGAATCCACGGATATGGAAACGGATCGAACCGGTCTCCAGAACACCTCCCAAGCCAAGCTGTTCTGGGAAGCAATTGATCGGCTGGCGAAATGGAGGGATTCCCCTCAAACCGACACCACCGAGAATATTATCATCGAGCATCTCTCCGCGGCCATTACCGGCCTTGACCCGAGATTGCAGGCGGATTTGCAAAAGCTCCACGACACGCTTGTGTCCCTGACGGGCCTCGCCGACGCCACGGCCAGCGAGTTGCTTGATCGCCACGATACGCCCCTGGGCCGAGCCTTGACTCTGTTCTTTCTGCGCCGGGACTGTGCGGACCTTTTCGACTATGAGAGCGACCGCCTCACCGAGCCGGACTGGTTGGCTGCCGCTATCCTTTTCGGCGTTCGGGATGGATGGATGAACCTCCCTCTTCGACTCCGTTCGAGCCGTGATCTCTCGAACGCGGTTTCCCATCGCATGGCGCATCTTTCCCATCGGATTGCCGGTACAGGACTGGAACTTGGTGAATCCCCACCTCGTGTTCGCCCGCTGCGCGAACTCTTCGGAGACGGAGCGGCCTGGCGATCCAGAGAGAAGTCCGCGGCACTGGAACTGGCGCGAGCGCAGAAATGGGACTGCGTCCATACTCGCATCAACCTCGGTCCGGGCGAATACAAGTTGAGCGTCAGGGGCGGTTCGACGCAGATCGAACTGCCCGGCGAGCCCCGCATAACCCCCGAAGTCGACACGAGTCGCTTCTTCGACTTGCTCGCCAGTGCGCGCCTCGACCACCATAGCGCCGCAAAGATTCGCGGAATGCTCCAGGGCTGATCCCGTCATGCGCATGGTCCCAAGCGCTCCGTTCGACACAGCAAGCCAGGCGGAGAAACGGGTCTTCGAACGGCTCAGCCGCGCCTTCGACGACCGCTATGCCGCCTATCATTCCTTGAAACCAACCACACATCCGTACAAACAATATCCGGAGATCGACTTCGTCATCTGCGGCCCGGAAGGGCTGTACGTGCTGGAGGTGAAAGGCGGAAGAATCGCCTTAAGCGAGGGCGCATGGCACTACCAGGATCGTTACGGTCGAATCACTCCCCATATGGAAAGTCCTTTTCGTCAGGCAGAGACCGCGTTGCATGGGCTTATGGAAAAACTGTGCACCCATCTTTCCTCCACTGTCCTCAGTCGCCTTCGAAGAGGGTATGGCGTGGTATTCCCCGATTGCGAATGGCAGGCCTACGGATCGGAATGGGATCCGGAGATGATTGCCGACAGACAACGCAGCCGGGACATGGAAGGCTGGCTTCGCCAGCTTTTCGAATACTGGAAAAATCGTGGCGGACCGCGGGAACAAGTTGATGACGATACGCTGAGGATTATCCGAGAGTACATTCGCCCGAACATGAGTGCCTCAATCGGGCTGTATGAGGCGCCTGACCCTCTGTCTCAACAAGTGGAAGACGCAGAACGACGCATCGAGCGCATGACTGAAGACCAGATGCGAATGTCGGATGTGGCAGAAGCCAATCCGCGAGTGCTTTGCGCGGGTGGCGCCGGAACCGGGAAGACGTTTCTAGCTGAAAGGTTGGCCCGCCGCTGGACTGAATATGGCAGGCAGGTCGTTTTGGTATGCCGATCACCTTGGCTGCGGCACCACCTCGCATCGCGGCTTGCGATTCCTGGTCTCACCGTATCGCTGATAGACGGGGTCCGTCTCGACTGCCGGCGAGCCGGGCTGGATCGCTTCGATGCATTGATTGTGGACGAAGGACAGGACCTCTTCGAGATGGCCAGCATCGGCATGCTGAACGACGTTCTTGCCGGTGGGTTGGAAAAGGGTCGCTGGTGCTGGTTTCACGATCTGAACAACCAGGCACTCACCCGGCGCTTCGAGCCGCGCGCGAAGGAATACCTGGAATCGATCAACCCCGTACGCATGCCGCTACGCACCAACTGCCGGAACACCAGGGTTATCCTGGAATGGGTTCAAGACACTCTCGGCGCTGACGTTGGCACACGCGGAGCCGGTGCCGGTCCAGAGGTCCGCCGGCACACAGTCTCCGGCCAGCACGAATCCGCCGAGCGCGTTGCCCGAGAGGTTGCCGAGTTCGTTGACACAGGAGGTCTCGCGCCTGGTTCCGTGACAATTCTCTCACCCTTCGATTACGCCGATTCCTCCGTGGCCCATGTGCCAGCGGAAGTTGCAGTTCGGATTTGCCGTCTGGACGAGTACTCGGTGCGGAGAATTCCGGGCGACAAGATCGGATTCGCCCGGATCGACGAATTCAAGGGCCTGGAGAATGAGGCTATCATCGTCGTCGATCTTCCCGCTCCGAGCCAGACGAACAGAGAATTGGCGGCCCACTACGTAGCTATGACCCGGGCTCGCTCAGTTTTGTCCATCGTTCAAAGAGAGTCTCGTTTTTGACGCCGAGCAACGCCAATCCAGTGTTCAATTGCGGGGGTTCATTTACCACGAGCTTGTATGGAGATTCGCGGACCGGGTTCGTGCATCGTCGTTGCGGCGTCTGTGCTCTTCCTCTTCAGCCATTCCCGGGATATGCTCGCGAGCAAGGGAGGAGCGGAGCAACGTCTCCGTGTTAGCTCCTCGAGGCTGTATGACTCTGATTATGACTCCTAAATACACACTCAGGAGCCTCCCATTTCGAGAATCAAGCCGATGCAAGCCGGACTTCGTGGTAGCGTTTCGAATTCCTCGACACGAAGCTGAAGTAATCGTTTCCCGAACCGGGTAATCGATGCGGTGTGCGCTAGGCGAACCGGCGCTCGCATACCATGTCGCGTCTCCCCGGTGCGATGGTGCCGGGAGGGCGCGTCCACTCCATCGAACCGCGCATAAGTTGAATGTGCTAATCAAGACGTTGTGAATCAATACAAACCTTGGGTCAAATTCATTGATTTAAGAGGGGTGGTTTCGAAATCTTGGATCAAACGGTGCGATGATATGCTCCCAGGAGAGCAAGGATGCAAAAAAATCGCCAAGGGGTTTGTGAATGCCATGTCTGGCCCCGGGCCTGTTGCTTGATTCATTTGCTTGGGGATGTGGTTTCCTCTGTATGACTGATGTAGACGCCCATTCATTGAATTATTTGACAATAACCCATCGAAATGCCATATCTGGCGACACATGATTCGAAGCTATCGTTGCAAGGATACCGAAAGACTCGCCAATAATTACCGGGTGCGCCGTTTCGTGAGCGTGGAACGAGTCGCCCGGCGTAAACTCGCGCTGTTGGATGCTGCCGCGACGCTCGCTTTCCATCGGGCGCCACCCGGGAATCGGCTCGAGGCGCTGCGAGGCGAGCGCCGCGGTTGGCACAGTATCCGGATCAACGATCAATGACGGCTCTGTTTCCGGTTTTCTGAAGGAGACGCCTACGATGTCGAGATAGTCGACTATCATTGACGCCGAACGAGGAGGAAATCGCCATGAGCAAGCTGGAGCCGGTTCACCCGGGCGAAATTCTGAAACACGATTTTATGCAGCCTTTCGCACTGTCCTGCGCCGCTCTCGCCAGGGCGATTGGTGTGTCACCGGCGCGGATCAGCGAAATCGTTCGCGGGCGCCGGGGCATCACTGCCGAGACTGCGTTGCGGTTGGCCCGTTATTTCAACACGGACGCCAGGAGCTGGATGAATCTTCAGGACCGTTACGAGCTCGAACTTGCGGCGCGGGACAATGAAGACGCCTTGCGGGCTATCCACCCGCGTCAATTGGCGTGAGTGCGAAGGTTTCGATTGTTTCGGCGCGATGTGCTCCGAGCAAGTCGGAAACAGCATATCGGGTTTTCCTAGTAAGGTTTTGATGAAAAGCCAACTAACATCAAGATCGCAACTATAACGACGATAAAAAAGCATCCACAGCCTACCCTCTTACGTACCTTACCCCATGCATCCATCATTGTGATCAACATGCAAATTATTATGATTAGCAGTATTACTTCCATTCACTTAACCCTTTTGAAGAAATATTTTGTCTTGTCCAGTTCGATCAGGCTCTTGGCTCTAAGCCAAAATATGTCGAGGTTGGTTTTCTCGCGCGCCCTAATCTCCTCATAGCTGTAGTTGCGCCAACGGCGGGCCTTCTGGTGTTTCCTTCTCATCGCAATGTAGAGCTTTTCACTTGGATGGTCGAATCCGTTTACACGGTCAGTGATTACGTCGCCCTGCGAGCTTATGAACACCACCTGGATACTGCCTTTCCGGCGAAAACTTGCGAGTTACTGTCAGAGCTAATATATGGGCCGAATTGAACAAGTCGGCGCTTCCTGCCGAAATGGGATTGTCAGAAATCCGGTCATTCAGCACACAGGAGATGCGCCACCATGGAGTGAGATACGACGATTCCCTTTATGAATCCAGCCTTCGGGACGAGTTGAGCGAACTGGTGCGCGTGGGCACCGGAGTGTTCAAGTCTGAATTCGTCACGGGAGCGAGCGCCGGGTCTGAACTCGCGGACTCTGGAATCGGGAGAGGTCTGGATAATGAGGAGCGGGTGCTCCGGCATATGCCCGAGGCGTCACCGCACCGAGCGCAACCCGCCGTCATGTTCCCTTCATCTGTAATAGTAAGTAGACGATTATGTTGAGGGTCTTGGAGCAAAC
>JAJEBT010000017.1 GCA_022822405.1 Alphaproteobacteria bacterium | reverse complement strand
TTTCCGCTCAGAGCGCGTCAAGGAAGGCCATCAGCCCCTTGTCCTCCTTCCAGGGGCGATCCGGTCCGGGCTCCGCCGCATCGCACAGCGCCATCGCCCTGGCCTTCATCTCGATGTCGATCTCGGCGTAGATGTTGGTGGTCTCAAGGCTGACATGGCCGAGCCAGGCCCGGATCGTGTTGATGTCGATCTCGGACTGAAGCAGGTGGCAGGCGCTGGAATGCCGAATCTGGTGCGGCGTTACGGTCCTCCCTTCGAGCGCGGGCACGCGGGCGGCGCAGCGCTCCACGAGCCGGTAGACGCCGAAGCGCGTGTAGCGGGTCGATTCCGGTAGAGGGCGAAAACGTACGCTAAGGGGCTTCTCGCCGGTTCAGCATCCGGTAGACGGTCAGCCTCGACACGGAGAAGACCTCGGCGAAATCGCTGATCGAGTATTCGCCCGTGTCATGCATCCGCCAGAGCTCTTTCCTTTGTTTTTCTGACAGTTTCGGCTTCTTCCCCCGCAGCTTTCCCTTGGCCTTGGCGATCGCCATGCCCTCGCGGGTACGCATCCTGATGAGATCGGCTTCGAACTCTGCGAAGGTGGCAACGATGTTGAAGAACATCCGGCCCATCGGATCGGATGGGTCGTGGATTGCCGTGCCGAGGGCGAGCGTCACGCCCTTCCGCTCGAGCTCCTTGGCAATGTCGCGCGCATCCGGAACGGAGCGGGCCAGACGGTCCAGTTTCGACACGACCAGGGTGTCGCCCTGGCGAAGCGCGGCCAGCGCCTGGGCGAGGCCGGGGCGGTCCCGTCCGGTTCCGGTCAGTCCATGGTCCGTGTAGATCCGGTCCTCGGCCACGCCGAGCCCGAGCAGGGCCTTGCGCTGCGCCTCCAGGTCCTGGCTGTGGGTCGAGCAGCGCGCATATCCGATCCTGATGGTTTCCATGACCGGACTGTACGGATAAGGCCCCGCAAATGCAATTTTCATCGTACCAGTCATATGAGACGACTTTCGGCCTTGTTTCGCGGGGCTGGCGCCTTCGGTCCGGAACCGTCCGCTGGACGACCGGCTATCGGACACGTCGCAACACAAGGAGACACCAAAGTTGCCAAGACGCAGCATTCTGGCCGAGCGCCAGCGCACCCGCCTCTTCGACCTGCCCACGGACAAGGCCTCCCTGCTGAAGCACTACACGCTGGCAGACGATGACATCGAACACGTCCGGGAACGACGGCGACCGGAAAACCAACTGGGCTTCGCACTGCAACTCTGCGCATTTCGCTTTCCAGGCCGACTGCTGAAGTCGGGCGAAGTGATCCCGGAAGACGTGTCGCGGTTCATTGCGGCCCAGCTGGGCCTGAAGCCGGACGACCTGTTGCCCTATGCGGTTCGCGAAGAGACCCGCCGCGAGCACCTTGTCGCCCTGCGCAGGATCTACGGCTACAGGATGTTCAAGGGCAAGCGCGTTCGTCGGATGAAGTCCTGGCTGGCAGAACATGCAGAAGCGGCAGGATCCGGAGAGGACCTTGTGCGAGGTTTCGTCGAGGAGTGCCGCCGCAGACTTGTCATTCTGCCAGCCTTGTCGACCATCGAGAGGCTCTGCGCGGATGCCCTGGTCGCGGCGGAGCGCCGAATCGATGCCCGAATCGCCGCACGACTCGACGGCTGGATGCGCACGCGCCTCGACAGCCTGCTGAGCGAAAGCGCGGACGGGCACACGAGCAGGTTCATATGGCTGCGCCAGTTCAAGGTCGGGAACAATTCGGCCGACGCCAACCGCCTGCTGGACCGGCTCGAGTTCCTGCAGGAGCTGGACCTGCCAGCGACAGTTCTCGACGGCGTTCCGCCCCACAGGATCACGCGCCTGCGCCGGCAGGGCGAGCGGTACTTCACCGACGGCCTTCTCGACATCTCCAGCGACCGCCGCCTGGCCATACTGGCGGTCTGCGCCGTGGAGTGGCGCGCTGCCATTGCGGACAACGTTGTCGAGACCCATGACCGGATCGTCGGCAGAATCCTCCGGGAGGCGAAGAGGCGCGCCGACCTTCTTGCCGAGGAGGCGCACGCGGACATTCAGGACACCCTCGGCTCGTTTCGGGGGCTTGCCGACGCCCTGATGGAAGCGAAGAGCGACGGGTCCTCGCTTGAGGCCGCGGTCGAGGCTTCCTGCGGATGGGGCCGCCTTGAGAGGCTCGCCGTCATGGCCGGGCAGCTGACCGACACCGTCAGGGCCGATCCCCTCGAACATGTCGCGAAAGGCCGTCACCGGTTCCGGCTGTATTCGCAGCGCATGCTGAAGGCGCTGAACATCTCCGGCGGCTCCGTGTCCGACGCGTTGCTCGAAGCTGCCGCCGTCATCCGGGACGGACGGGACGTCGCGGCCGATGCTGTCGCGTTCCTGCGGCCCCGGTCAGGCTGGCGCAGGCAGCTGCGGGACGAACGGACCGACAGGGAAGGCCTCTGGATCGTTGCGGTGCTGTTCCATGTGCGGGACGCGTTCCGGTCCGGAGACATCTGGCTGAACCATTCGAAGCGCTATGCCGACATGAGGCGAGCGCTCGTCCCGATCGAAGCGGCAAGAGCCATGCCGCAGTTCGTGGTGCCGCTTGAGCCGGAAGCATGGGCCGCCGACCGCCGGAAGCGCATGGACGACGGCCTCGACAGGCTCGCGAAAGCGGTCCGGAACGGAACCCTGCCGAACGGCGTCATCGAGAACGGAGAGCTGCGCGTCGAGCGGCTCAGGTCGGAAGTGCCGGACGAGGCCGGCGATCTCGTGCTGGATCTCTACCAGCGCATGCCCGAGATCCGGATCACGGACCTTCTCCTCGACGTCGACAAGGCGACGGGCTTCACCGACGCCTTCACGCACCGGCGCACCGGCGCGCCATGCAGCGACACGGTCGGGCTGCTGAACGTGGTCCTCGCCGAGGGCCTCAATCTCGGCCTGAGCAAGATGGCCGCGGCGACCGACAGCCATGACTTCTTCCAGCTGTCCCGCCTGTCGCGCTGGCATGTCGAAAGCGATGCGATCAAGCTGGCCTTGGCGATCGTGATCGAGGCGCATGCCAAGCTGCCCATGGCCCGGTTCTGGGGAGAGGGGCTGACCGCGTCAAGCGACGGACAGTTCTTCCCGACCACGCGCCAGGGCGAGGCCATGAACCTCGTCAACGCAAAATACGGAA
>JAJEBT010000072.1 GCA_022822405.1 Alphaproteobacteria bacterium | reverse complement strand
GTTTGTCCTCCCTCTCACCGCAACCTTGCATCTGCCGCGGACTCGCCGCATCAAGGCTATCTTGGGTCTCTCCCTGCGGAAGCGCCCGTCAAGGTCGTGGACACCAATCCCGTCAATGGCGGCGGGGCCATTTACAGATGCCGCGTCGCCTAGTCAAGCGTCCCCTCCTTGCACCTTCTTGGCTCGGTTGAATCTCTCTGCGAACCTTGACGCGGTCCGATAGTGGGTCGGCCCGGGATCCCGCATCCAGTTCGACGATTGTGGCGGCGGTTCAGTGTTCCGAACCAGTTTTGTTCAGTTCGCGTGACCGCGGGCAAACCAAACAGCCCAGCGCGTCCTTGGTCATTGCCGTTCATCCCGAAGCACGGAAATCTACAGCCTAGCGGTTGACGAGGAAATCGGTCGCGATCCTCCGCGACACCCACACCCAATCCGCGGGATCCCGCACGGAGCCCCGGACAAGTTGGTGCTGCCGCGATTCGCCGCCCTAATACGGCATCTGTCCTGTTACTCCGCGCCAAACAATCAATTCGAGACCGTTATTCCCTTGACGCCCTTGGGCGATGTATGGAACCCGCCGCGGCCTCCCCGTGTTGACTATGTGTTGACAGTAAAAATTTTGATCAATTTGAGGAGTGCGAAATGATTCAGAAACTTGTTTACTTTCAACTAGTTACGGTGGTTGCGGGGGTAGGATTTGAACCTACGACCTTCAGGTTATGAGCCTGACGAGCTACCGGACTGCTCCACCCCGCGCCAAGAGAGATTCTAACTAATCCATGCATTCTCGGAGTGCAAGAGGCTCGCCGCGAATTTTCCCGCCCCCGCCAATCATCTTTATCGGTCATGCGAACGGTCGTAGGAATTCCGATCCGGGCTCTGCCACCCTTCGGGCGGGTCGCCCTCGAAGACCTCCACCAAGAGCGGGAAACATGCCGCCTCGTCCGACGAATGGGTCGCGCTGCAGTCCCCGCCTGGACAGGCCGACAGGGCCCCGAGCAGATCGATCTCTGCCAGGAAGTCGATGTGGTCCCCGGGACGCACCGGCGACGCCTTCATGAAATATTCCCCCTTCTCCCGCGTGAACCCGGTGCACATGAAGACGTTCAGGACGTCGTGCACGTGCAGCTCGCTCTCGTCGAGGGACATGCCTGACGCATCCGCGAGCGCCCGCGTCAGGTTGGAATGGCAGCAATGGTGATAGTCGTCTCCCGACAGCAGCTTGCCCGTATAGGGATCGCAGCGCGTGCCGATCACGTCATGCACCCGCCCCCCGAATTCGTCAGCGCCATACCAGGCAAGCGTGTCCTCGATGATCGTCGCCATCGGCCTCATGTGGGGCAGGTTCGACCACAGCCGATCGCCCACGCTCACATGGGTGCCGTGCAGGGCGCGGGTCTTGCCCGAATAGAACCGCTCGCCGACGTCATCCGCGTTCCAGAGGTTCAGGTCCCCAACCTGCGGCCCTTCGATCGAGGAGATCCGGAACACGCCGCCGCGAGGCACGCGGAACGTCGCGGCGTCGCGCGGCGGCACGCGTACCTCGTCCGTCTTTCGATAATCGACGAAGGCCGCGCGGTACGCATCGAGATCAGGAGGCTCCAGAAGTTCGGAAGGATAGCAGATTACCGGCCGGGTGGCGCGGCGGGCTTCGGCGTCAGGCGGTGCGGACATCGGGCAACTCCAGAATCCTCTTCCCGAGCAAACGCCCGGATGCGCCGGATGTCAAAGCCCGCATGGCACAAACCACCTGCGCAATTGCAGCCAGGCCCGGCGGTTCAGGTCTCCAATGCCTCAACGCAGAGGACCGTCGGCAGGTGCCGCGCGATCTCGTCCCAGCTCTCGCCCTCGTCCGTGCTGGCAAAGATCGACCCCGAATTCGTCCCGAAATATATCCCTGCCGGGTCCGCCGCATCCCCCGCCATCGCCTGCCGGAGAACCGTGAAGTAGCACGCGACCTGCGGCAGCCCGTCGCGCTTCGCCTCCCAGCTCTCGCCGCCGTCGGTCGACTTCCAGACCGCGGCCGCCGCGTCGGGCGGGTAGCGCCCGGTCGCGTCGCCGTTCAATGGCAGCGTCCAGATCGTCTCCCCGTCGCGCGGATGAACGTGCACCGGAAACCCGAATGTCGATGGCAAACCCTCTGTGATGTCGTCCCAGCTCCGCCCGCCGTCCCGGCTTCGGTACACGCCATGATGGTTCTGCTGGTAGAGAGTGTCGCCCGCACCGTCCGCGCGCACCATGTTGTGAACGCAGAGACCGGTCTGGCCGTCGCGCGGTGCCGCCGGGTGATGGTGATGCCCGCAGGCTTCCGCGTTCGACAGCCGGTTCCGGCGGTCCCAGGTCGCGCCGCCGTCCTCGGTCGCATAGACCCCGGCCGCCGAGATCCCTATCCAGAATTTCTCGGGATTGCCGGGATCGGCAACGATCGTGTGCAGCAACAGGCCCGCCGCCCCGGGCTGCCAGTCCGCCGCCGAGGGATGGTCGGAGAGCGAGCTGACCTTCTCCCAGGTCTCGCCCCCGTCATCGCTGGAGAACAGCGTCGCGGGTTTCGAGCCGGCATAGAGCCGGTCGCCGACCCGACCCAGCGACCAGAGCCCGGAGATCTCTCCCGTGAACGGCGCTGGCGGCGATGGCGTCCAGTCGAACAGCTTCGCCACCTCGGCATTCTCGGCAAAGAACGCCTCGCTCTGCCCATGCGCAAGCTTCGACAAGGACCAGGACGCGCCGCGGTCCTCCGAACGCCAGACGCCGGCGCCCTCCCAGTCGCTGCCCCCGCCGGCCCAGATCGTGCCCGTCGCGGCATCCCCGATCGCGTGGTTGATCGGCCAGAGGTCGCAATGCGGGCCGTCCACCGACCAGTCCGAACGGTCCTCGGACGTCACCAGGAACAGGCCCTTGGTGGTGCCGACCAGCAATGAAACGGTCATCTCGCGCCTCCCTTTCGCGGACCCTGCCGCAGCGAGGTCGCGACCGCAACTACACGATGCGTTCGACCATCATCTTCTTGATCTCGGCGATCGCCTTTGCCGGATTGAGGTTCTTCGGGCAGGTCTTGGCGCAGTTCATGATCGTGTGGCAGCGGTAGAGCTTGAACGGATCCTCGAGGTCGTCCAGGCGCTCGCCGGTTGCCTCGTCGCGGCTGTCGACAAGCCAGCGATAGGCATGCAGGAGCGCCGCCGGACCGAGATAGCGGTCGCCGTTCCACCAGTAGCTCGGACAGGACGTGGAGCAGGAGGCGCACATCACGCACTCGTAGAGGCCGTCGAGCTTGCGGCGATCCTCGATCGACTGCTTCCATTCCTTCCCGGGCCGGTTCGTCGTGGTCTCGAGCCACGGCATGATCGACGCGTGCTGGGCGTAGAAATGACTGAGGTCCGGAACGAGATCCTTGACGACCGGCATGTGCGGCAGCGGATAGATCTTGATGTCGCCCTTGATCTCGTCATGGCCGTAGGTGCAGGCCAGCGTGTTGATCCCGTCCACGTTCATGGCGCAGGATCCGCAAACGCCCTCCCGGCACGACCGCCGGAAGGTCAGCGTCGGATCGATCTCGCTCTTGATCTTGATGAGGACGTCGAGAACCATCGGCCCGCAACTGTCCATGTCCACGTGATAGGTGTCCACGCTCGGGTTTTCGCCGTCATCCGGGTTCCAGCGGTAGATCCGCACCTTGCGGGGGTTGCCGGCCCCTTCCGGCTTCGGCCAGGTCTTGCCGGCACGAATCCTTGAGTTCTTCGGCAGAGTCAGTTGAACCATGTGACGAACCCTTCCTTGCAATTCACCCGGAGACGCGGATCGCGTCCCTGCTCCAGCGCCTCGGTTGCGGCTCTCGCAGCACCCTGCGCACGTCTCAAAAAGCCTGAATGCCGCATCGTCTTCACCAGCCTATTCATCGAGGTCCAGGGGTCGTATCGGATCCTGGCCGGTCTTCCGCCGAACGCAGCTGCCATACACCTCGTGGGGATCAAGGCCCCGGACGTAGTCGCTCGAGATCGTTATCGACGCCTTGGTGCGGCTCTCGCCGCGGTCGTTGACCCCGATGCCGACATACCCGGTGGGGCCCGCAGCCGCCCGGGCGCGTTCCTCGCACTGCCGCGCCGCCGCCTCGGGCGAGACCGGTCCGCAGGCCGCCGGGATTGCTGCCAGAACGGCAATGGCAAGAGCACGCAGGCAAGACGCGTTCCTGACCGGAAGTCGCGCAAAGCCCGGATCGCCCGCCGAAGAGATGCCGCGCGCCGTCAATAGACCCGCGCCTTCGGCGCAATCCGCTTCAACTCGATTCCGCCGTCGGACTCCTCCGTCAGCGGATCCAGCCGAACGGGACGGTAGTCCAGCCTGACGCCGCCGTCCTCGACCCAGGCCAGCGTGTGCTTGCGCCACTCGTCGTCATCGCGTTCCGGGTAGTCCTCATGCGCGTGAGCGCCGCGGCTTTCCTTCCGTGCCTCGGCACTGACGATCGTGGCGAGCGCGTTCGCCATCAGGTTGTCGAGCTCCAAGGTCTCCATCAGGTCCGAGTTCCAGACGAGGGACCGGTCGGAGACCTGGATGTCGTCCATCCTGGACGCGACCCGCCGCATGTTCTCCACGCCTTCGGAGAGGATCTTGCTGGTGCGGAAGACCGCCGCGTCGGACTGCATCGTCCTTTGCATGTCGAGCCGCAACTCCGCCGTCGGAACGGCGCCGTCGGCATGCCGGAACCGGTCGAACCGGTCGAGGGCGGCGTCGACCGACGCCATGTTCAGTGCAGGATTGCCGCCTGTCCGGTCCACGACCTCGCCTGCGCGGATCGCGGCGGCACGCCCGAAGACCACGAGGTCGATGAGCGAATTCGAGCCGAGACGGTTTGCCCCGTGGACGCTCGCGCAGCCCGCCTCGCCCACGGCCATGATGCCGGGCGCGATGCGATCCGGATCGTCCGATGCCGGGTTCAGCACCTCGCCCCAGTAGTTCGTGGGCACGCCGCCCATGTTGTAGTGCACGGTCGGCAGGACCGGGATCGGTTCGCGCGTCAGGTCGACGCCCGCGAAGATGCGCGCCGATTCCGAGATGCCAGGCAGCCGTTCCGCAAGCGTCTCCGGCGGCAGGTGGTTCAGGTGAAGGTGGATGTGGTCCTTTTCCGCGCCGACGCCACGGCCCTCGCGGATCTCCATGGTCATGCACCGGCTCACGACGTCCCGGCTGGCAAGATCCTTGTAGGTGGGCGCGTAGCGCTCCATGAACCGGTCGCCCTCGGAATTGGTGAGATAGCCCCCCTCGCCGCGGGCGCCTTCGGTGATGAGGCAGCCCGAGCCGTAGATCCCGGTCGGGTGGAACTGCACGAATTCCATGTCCTGCAGCGGCAGCCCGGCCCGCGCCGCCATGCCGCCGCCGTCGCCGGTGCAGGTATGGGCCGACGTTGCCGAAAAGTAGGCGCGGCCATAGCCGCCTGTCGCCAGCACCGTCATCTTCGCGTTGAAGACGTGGAGCGATCCGTCCTCCAGGCTCCAGGCAAGAATGCCCTGGCAGGTGCCGTCCTCGGCCATGATCAGGTCGATCGCGAAATACTCGATGTAGAATTCCGCGTCGTGCTTCAGCGACTGGCCGTAGAGCGTGTGCAGTATCGCGTGCCCGGTCCTGTCGGCGGCAGCGCAGGTGCGCTGGACGGGCGGGCCTTCCCCGAACTCGGTCGTGTGGCCGCCGAACGGCCGCTGGTAGATCCGGCCGGTTTCGGTCCGCGAGAACGGAACGCCGTAATGCTCAAGCTCGTAGACGGCGGCAGGCGCCTCGCGGGCGAGGTACTCCATCGCGTCGGTGTCGCCGAGCCAGTCGGACCCTTTCACCGTGTCGTACATGTGCCATTGCCAGTGGTCAGGCCCCATGTTGCCGAGCGAGGCCGCGATGCCGCCCTGCGCCGCCACCGTGTGCGAGCGGGTCGGGAACACCTTCGTGATGCAGGCCGTCCTCAGCCCCTGTTCGGCCATGCCCAGCGTCGCGCGGAGGCCCGATCCCCCGGCTCCCACGACAATGCAGTCGAACTCGTGCGTCTCGTAGTCATATGCGGCCATCGGTCTTCCCTATAGAGCGATGCTGGCGATGGCAAAGAGGCCGGCAGCCACCGCGCCGTAGCAGAGGCAGGTCGTCAGGATGATCGTGTACTCCCGGAGAACCCCGTGAACGTAGTCCTCGATCACCATCTGGATGCCGTTCTTGAAGTGCACCAGGCCCACGATGATCATCAGCGCGGCCACGAGCGCCGGAAACGGCTGCGCGAAATACGCCACGACCTCGGCGTGAGGCCGGCCAAGCATGGGCCCGAACGTGAAGACGAAGGCGGGAACGAGAAACACGAGGGCGACGCTGGATTTCGTCATGCCCCAGTGCCTGCGCGTGCCCTCGCGGGCCGAGCCGTGGCCCTCTGCGCGCTTGCGGTCGGTCATGTAGCTCATCGGCGCCTCCCTACACGACCAGGACGGTCGCGACGGTCAGGGCGACCGAAAGCACGACGATCGCGATGCCCGTCCTCTCGGCCGTCGCGACGTCAAGCCCGCGGCCGGTGTCCCAGTAGAGATGCCGCAGCCCTGCCAGCGCGTGATACCAGAGAGCCCAGGCCGAGAGCGTCATGACCGTGTCGCCGAGCCACGAGGTCATGAACCCGTCCGCCAGCACGAACTGCTCCGCCGAGACCGCCGCTGCAAGGAACCACCAGACGACGAGAAGCGCCGCCAGGATGAGCGATGTGCCGCTGATGCGCGTCAAGATCGACGTCATCGACGAGACTTGCGGACGGTATACCGTCAGATGCGGCGACAGGGGCCTGTTGCCCCGGTTCACGTCGGCCATGTCGTGGCTCCCGTATTGTGGGCGTCCCGACCTCAATAGCAGAACAGGCGGGCTTGTCACGGCCCCGCGACGCCGCAACGCAGGCACCGCCTGGTCCGGCCGGCCAATTCCGTGCCGGCATGACCCGCCGGACGCATACTCGCCGGTCCTGCCCGAACCCGCTGCTGCCGGCTCCGCCCGGGTTCCACGCCGCCAGCATCGGTCGCCGGGACCCACGACCAGCAGAATCAGCACCTGGTCAGGGTCGGCACCCGGCACCGCGCCAACGTCGCGTCACATCGGCATCAGCGCCCAGCAGTCCAGGTCAAGCAGGACACCGTCCACGTATTTGCCGTCCCCGTCCCTCAGCGCGAACGGGGCCGCCTCGGGCTTGTGCGCGACGAGCCGGAGCCGCAAGGCCCCGATGCTGGGCGTGTCGGTTTCGGCCTTCTCCAGCACTTCGGACCAGCAGCAGATCGTGTCGCCCGCGAAGCACGGCGCAACATGGCTGCCGGCGTTCAGGCCCACGATCATCTGGGCGTTCGCGAGTCCGTTGAAGGACAGTGCCCGCGCCATGGAGATCACGTGGCCGCCATAGATGAGCCGTCGCCCGTCCTCGCGCGACGTGGCGTCAAAGTGCACGCGGGCCGTGTTCTGCCAGAGACGGGTCGCCAGCATGTGCTCGGCTTCCTCGATGGTCACCCTGTCGACATGATCGATGGTCTCGCCAACCTCGTAGTCGCCCCAGCGATGCGGCTCTCCCGCAAACCCGTAATCGTAGTCGGCAAACGAAAGCCCTTGGGGAATCGCGAGGTCCAGCGGAGGAACGCTTTCGGACAGTTCGGGAACCACGGGCTCCGGCACAGGCGAGCCCGGGTCGCGCTTGCGCACCATGACCCAGCGGACGTAACTGAGCACGTCATCGCCGCGCCCGTTCCAGCCGGTCGTGCGAACCCAGACCACGCCCGTCCTGCCGTTCGAGTTCTCCTTCACGCCGATGACCGAGGAGGTGGCGGCAAGCGTCTCACCCGGATGGACCGGCATCAGCCAGCGACCTTCGGCGTAGCCGAGATTTGCCACCGCGTTGAGCGAGATGTCCGGCACCGTGCTGCCGAAGACCGTGTGGAACACGAGCAGGTTGTCCAGCGGAGCGTCCAGGCCGCAGGAGCGCGCGAAGGCGGTCGAGGAATTGAACGCGTGCCGGGACGGGTAGAGC
>JAJEBT010000151.1 GCA_022822405.1 Alphaproteobacteria bacterium | reverse complement strand
CCGCCGGATCGGCGGCGGCAACCGCATCAGCAAACATGGCGCGAAGAACCGCCGCGGGACCGTGCTCCGGAGTCACCGGACACTCCCGCGCCGCGCGATCGCGATGCCAGCCAGAACGACCGCAGCCGCCAGCCCCTGAAGAACCGTCATGCGCTCCCCGAACAGCATCCAGGCCAGTGCCGCCGCCGCAACCGGCTGCAACAGCAGGCTGACCGAGGCGAACGCTACCGGAAGATGGGCCATCGCCCACGCGATCAGCCCCTGGCCCGCGACCTGCGGCCCGGCAGCGAGCGCAACCAGCACGAGCCACCCCGCGGCCGCCGCGGGGACCAACTGTTCGCCGCTCAGCAGCGCGATCGGCAGCATGAACGCGGCACCGGCGGGGATGGCGTGGATCATGATCTGGACTGTCCGAAAACGCCACCGCAGCCGTCCCACGGTCATCTGGTAGGCGGCATAGAAGACAGCCGTGAGCACGCCGAGGAGGTCGCCGGAGAATTGCGTCCAGCCGATGGAGAGGCTGGCGCCGGTGAGCGCAAGGGTCCCGGTAAGCGCCGCGGCGAGGCCGAAGAGGTAGGTCCGGGTGACGCGAATGCGGAAGATCATCCAGCCCGCCAGCACGACGAACACCGGGGCCACGTTCGCGAGCAGGGTGGCGTTCGCGACCGTCGTCATCCGGATCGAGAGGTGCCAGACGACGAGGTCGCAGGCGAGGAACACGCCGGCGAGGCACATCATGGCGCGGTCCCGAGCCGTCGCCGGCGCAGCAGGTGCGGCTGTGGTCCGCGCCCCGGCCGCCGGCATTGCGATCGCGATCACCCAGTAGAGGGGAATCGCCAGGAGCAGCCGGTAGAAGCCGGTCGCGGTCGAACCGACATCGCTCAGACGCACCAGAATCGGCGCCAGAGCGATGATGATCGCGCCGGAAAGGAGCGCCGCCAGCGCGAGACGGCCGCTGCCGGACGCCGCGATGGCGGTGGCTTGGGAACGGGTCATCGGGCGCATGTATATCCGCATGTCCGTGCCACTCCAACACGCCGCGGCCGGCCACGCGCGGTGTCGCGACGGCCGCTCCGGGCACCGCCTTTGCCAGCGCCGTCAAATGGCCCTATATGCTTGGACACACGGACAGGGCTTTGCATCGCCCAGGGAGACCACCATGGATGATTCGATTCGCACCGAGCTCGAGGCCGCTGCCTTCCGCAGCCTCGTCGACCACCTCCGCGAACGCACGGACGTGCAGAATATCGACCTGATGAACCTCGCGGGTTTCTGCAGGAACTGCCTCAGCCGCTGGTACCAGGAAGCGGCCGACGAACGCGGCGTTCCCCTCGACAAGGACGGCGCACGCGAGATCGTCTATGGCATGCCGTTCGCCGAATGGCGCGAGAAGTACCAGACGGAAGCGACGGAGCAACAGAAGGCCCGCTTCAGGGAAGCCTCCCGAAGCCACTGACGGCTGGGGCTTGCGTTCCGCGGGTCCACGGCACCGGCTTGAGCACAGGGGACAGAGAACATGCCAGACGGCACTGTATCAGGGGAACGGCTCATTTCGTTCCTCCAGAGGGTAGAGCGGCTCGAAGAGGAAAAGGCCGCGTTGATGGCGGACATTCGCGAAGTCTACGCGGAAGCCAGGAGCGCCGGTTTCGATACCAAGACCATGCGCAAGATCGTGCGCCTGCGCGCCATGGACGACGGCGCACGCCAGGAGGAGGAAGATCTCCTCAACACCTACCTCGCGGCGCTCGGCATGCTCGGCGAGCGGGCCGCCGCAGAATAGGAGAACGGCATGCAGGCCGAAGACCGGCACTCGCGAACCGACGACGCGACGCCCGCGGCAGGTGCCGGAGGCGGGATCGAGGCGATCCTGACCTACGGCGTCGACACCGGCGAGAAGATCGTCAATGAGACCATGGGGGACGGGGACATGAGCCGCCGCCGCCAGGGAACGGTCATGAATCACACGATGACCATCCGCGACGGCCGGCCGCTTCGCGGCGACTTTTCGCTCGAGGCAAACGGTTTCGAGTTCGTCGACCATGCCACGGCGATGACCGACTTCTTCGACGAGGACGAACTCAGAACCGTCTACTACCCCGAGGTGGAAAGGCTGGTGCTGGAACGGACCGGCGCGCGGCGCGTGCATGTCTTCGATCATACCCTGCGCTCGGGCGACGAGGCGACGCGCAACGAGAAGCTGGTCCGCGAGCCGGTCGACCGGGTCCACAACGACTACACGGAATGGTCGGGCCCCAACCGTGTTCGCGAGCTGTTGCCCGAAGAGGCGGACGCGCTCCTGCAGCGCCGCTTCGCGATCATCCAGGTCTGGCGCGCAATCCGCAATCCCATCGAATCGGACCCGCTCGCCATCTGCGATGCCAGAAGCCTGGCTGCAGAGGATCTCCTGATCTCCGAACGCCGGTATCCTCACCGCGTCGGGCAGACCTACCAGATCGCCCACAACCCGGCCCACGAATGGTACTATTTTCCGCGCATGGCCCGCGACGAGGCGCTGGTCTTCAAGGTCTACGATTCAGACATCGGCGGCACGGCGCGCTTTACCGCCCACACAGCGTTCGACGATCCGGCCACCACTGCTAACTCGCCACCGCGCGAAAGCATCGAGGCGCGCACCTTCGCCTTCTTCTGACGCCATCGCAGCGCGGACACGCCCTCGCCGGCATGTCCCGAACCGGCGAGAGCTCCAAGGACAGCAGTCAGGTCAGAACTTCTCCGTCCACGGCCGCAACTCGACTTCCCAGGTCCATGCCGTGCGGTGCTGACGGTGAACGTTGAGATAGGTCTTCGCGATCTCGTCGGGCAGCAGCATCGCATCTTCGCCGCGCTCCGCGCCCCGCCGGTCGTCGGGTCCCTGGAGGATGCCGCCGTCGATCACGAAATGGGCAACATGGATGTTCTGCGGCTGCAGTTCGCGGGCAAGCGACTGGGCGAGGCCGCGCAAGCCGAACTTGCCCATCGCGAAGGATGACGAATTGGGATAGCCCTTGACGCTCGCCGAGGCGCCGGTCAGCAGGATCGTGCCGCCGCCGCGCGCGATCATCTGCCGGGCCGCCGCCTGGGCAACCAGGAAGCCGCCGAAACAGGTGATCTCGATTGCCGTCCGGACCGCCTCGGGATCGAGATCCTGCACCGGACCCCGGGCCCGGTTGGAGGGGTTGTAGACGACGATGTCGGGTTCACCGATATCCGCGGTCACGCTGTCGAACAGGCTCGCCACCTGCGCGGGATCGCTGGCGTCGCAGGCATGGGCTCGCGCGCCGGTCTCGCCGCACAGGCCGTCAAGCTTGCCGGGGTTGCGCGCCGCCAGCGCCACCGTCATTCCCTCGGCCGAAAACAGCCGCGCCAGGGACGCGCTCAGTCCGCGCCCGGTTCCGACAATCAGGGCCTTTTCGCCATCAGCCATCTTCCCGCTTCCTTTCGTTTCGGAGTTGCATTGCGCATATCGCCTGCCGCATCCCGCGGCATGGCGCGGTGCGAAGATTCGCGCCCGCCTCCCGACCGATACGCCTATCGGTAGAGGGATTCAAGATCGTCGCCGAAGCTTGCCCGGATCGCGTGGCGCCTGATCTTCATCGACGGCGTCATCATCGCGTTTTCGATCGTGAACGGCTCGGCGGCAATGATGTGCTTCCGGATCCGTTCGATGACCGAGAGGTCCGTGTTCACGCGATCGACGGCATCCGATACCGCCTTCCTGAAGTCCTCGTCCTGCACCAGCCCCTCGAGATCGCCGGGCTTGCCGGCGGCGGCGGCCCAGTCGGCCGCGAACTCCGGATCGGGCACGACCAGCGCCACGAGGTAGGGCTTGCGGTCGCCGGTCACCATCGCCTGCAGGATTTCGGGCTGCAGGGTCAGGAAACCCTCGATCCGCTGCGGCGAGATATTGTCGCCCCCGGAATTGACGATGATGTCCTTCTTGCGATCGGTGATCGCCAGATAGCCGGCATCATCGAACTCGCCGATGTCACCGGTATGCAGCCAGCCATCCTTGACCGTCTCTGCGGTCTCTTCGGGTTTGCCCCAGTATCCGTTCATGACAAGTTCGCCACGGACAAGGATTTCGCCATCATCCGCAATCTTCACCTCGGTGTCAGCGACCGGCGGGCCCACCGTCCTGATACGGTTTCTCGTCCCCGGAAGGTTGCAACTGATGATGGGCGCGGACTCGGTCATGCCGTAGCCCTGAAGCATCTCGACGCCGAGCGCCAGGAAGAACACGCCGATGTCGTAATTGAGAGGTGCGCCGCCCGAAACCATCGCCTTGAGACGCCCTCCAAACCGCGCCGCCACCTTGGCGCGAACAAGCCTGTCGAGAAGACCATCGAGCAGGCGATCGGTGACCGGGATTGGCTGGCCCTCGTACCGCTTCCGGCCAATGGAGACGGCCTTCATGAACAGTTTCTCCGACAGCCCGCCCTTCTGCTTCAGTCCCTTGACGATGCGCCCGTGCATCGTCTCGTAGAGCCTCGGCACCGCGGTCATGATGGTGGGCCGGACCTCTTCCATGTTCGCGGCGAGTCGGTCGAGACCTTCGCAGTAGTAGATCTCGGCCTTGATCGACAGCGGAAAGAAGAGGCCGGCCGTGTGCTCGTAGGAGTGCGACAGCGGCAGAAAGGACAGGAAACGCTCCCGTCCGAGGCCGAGCTCGACGAGCAGCTCATAAGCCCCCTTGCAATTGGAAAGGATCGCCCCGTGGCTGAGCATGACGCCCTTGGGCGCGCCTCCGGTCCCGGAGGTGTAGATCAGGCACGCGGTATCGGCGCGCGCCATTGCCGAGAGGTCCGGCAGGGCTCCCGAATGACGCTCAACCAGTTCCGGCCACGATTCGATGTGGACGCCGCCAACCGCATCGCCGCCGTCGAGCGTTTCCATCGCGATGACGAACCCGAGCCCCGCCTCCGCGGCCGCCGGCAGGAAATTCCTCGCTAGCGCCGGCCCGGACAAGATCGCGCCCCTGGCGCCGCTGTCCCTCAGGACATGCAAATGGTCCGCCACGCTGTTGGTGACATAGAGCGGAACCGAGATCGCGCCGGCGGCCATGATGCCGACATCGGCGACCATCCATTCGGGACGGCTCTCGGACAGCAGTGCGATGCGGTCGCCGGCCTCGACGCCGAGGGCGCCGAGCGCCGCGGCGATCGCGCCGGTGGCGGAACGCGCCTCAGCAGCGGTCGTCTCCTGCCATTCGCCGCGACGCTTGGCGGCCAGCAGGGTCTGATCGCCCATCTCCGCGGTGCGGTCGAAGAACATTGCGGGCAAGCTGGAACAGGAATCGTAATCCATGGTGATCCCCCTTGGCGAAGCCGAAAACGTGATCTATATCGTCACGGGATGCTCAATTCCCTACCTTAGCTACCCGACGGCGCGCGTTGCCGCAACGGGAATTCGCCGGAACCGCACATGACGAACCCGCAGGCACAGCACGACGACGAGATCGGAAACCTCCCGAACTGGGATCTGAGCGATCTCTATTCGGGTCCTGACTGCCCGGCGCTCAGCGACGATCTTGCGCGCGCGGAACGCGACGCGACCGGATTCGACGCGACCTATCGCGGCAGGCTCGCGAACCTGGACGGCGACGGACTCGGGGCCGCAATCGCTGCCTACGAGGCCATCGAGGACATCCTCGGGCGCATCACGAGCTATGCCCAGCTCACATACGCAGGAAACCTTTCCGATCCAGGCATCGCGCGCTTTCACCAGACGATGTCGGAGCGAGTGAATGACATCTCGTCCCACCTCGTCTTCTTCCGGCTCGAACTCAACGGCATAGACGACGGAATTCTCGCGGACCAGATGCAGGGCGCCGCCGCCCGGTACCGGCCCTGGATCGACGATGTACGCGCCTTTCGCCCGCACCAGCTGAGCGAGGACATCGAGCGCCTGCTCCACGACAAGCGTGTCGCGGCGCGCGCGGCCTGGACGCGGCTGTTCGAAGAGGTGATGGCCGACATGCGCTTCGAACTCGACGGCGGCAGCCTGACCTCGGAAGAGATCCTGAACCGCCTTTCGGACCCCAACGAGTCGCTGCGCCGCCGCGCGGCCGCGGCGTTCGGCGAGGAGCTTGCGCGCCACGGCCGGGTGTTCTCGCTGATCACCAACACCCTCGCCAAAGACAAGGAGATCGAGGACAAGTGGCGCAACTTTGAGCGCCCGCAGTCCTCGCGCAACCTGTCGAACCAGGTTGAGGACGAGGTCGTGGACGCCCTCAACACGGCGGTCCGCAGCACCTTTCCGCGGATCTCCCACCGTTACTACCGGCTGAAGGCCGGCTGGTTCGGCAAGGAGGCGCTCGACCACTGGGACCGCAACGCGCCGCTTCCGGGCGCCGAGGATCGCGTGATCCCGTGGCGCGAAGCCAGGGATACCGTGCTCGCGGCCTACGGCGACTTCTCCGGTGAACTCGCCGACATTGGCCGGCGCTTTTTCGACAACGCCTGGATCGACGCGCCGGTGCGTGAAGGAAAGGCGCCGGGCGCCTTCGCGCACCCGACGGTGCCGTCGGCACACCCCTACCTTCTCCTCAACTACCAGGGCCGCGTACGCGACGTGATGACACTGGCCCACGAACTTGGCCACGGCGTGCACCAGATCCTCGCCGCCGATTGCGGCCCGCTGATGGCGGACACGCCGCTGACGCTGGCCGAGACCGCGTCGGTCTTCGGCGAAATGCTGACCTTCCGCCGCGTTCTCACGGCCGAGGACGATCTGCAGCGGCGGCGGATCATGCTCGCGTCCAAGGTAGAGGACATGATCAACACCGTGATCCGCCAGATCGCGTTCTACAATTTCGAGCTACGGGTGCATGAGGCGCGCCGCAAAGCCGAGCTCACGGCCGAGGACATCTGCGACATCTGGATCGACATCCAGGGCGAGAGCCTGGGACCAGCGGTCCGCTTCGACGAGTCCTACCGCTGGTACTGGACCTACATCCCCCACTTCGTCCATTCGCCGTTCTATGTCTACGCCTACGCGTTCGGCGATTGCCTCGTGAATTCGCTCTACGCCGTCTACGAACAGGCGTCGGAGGGTTTCGCGGAGAGGTATCTCGACATGCTCCGAGCCGGCGGCACACGGCGGCACCGCGAACTCCTCGCGCCCTTCGGGCTCGATGCGTCGGACCCCGCTTTCTGGGACGGCGGCCTCGGGGTTGTCAGCGGCCTGATCGACGAGCTCGAGGCCATGGGCTGACGCCCGGGACCTGCGACCCGTCCCGGCCATCCCCATCGGAAGCAGCGCATCGATGACCCCTCCGGACGAGACAGACACGCTGGGCGGGCGCGTGCAGCGCTATGCCCGCGTCGGCCGCGCCGTCGGTGGTCTCGCCGCCAGCCTGGCGGGACAGCGCTATCTGGGCGTCGAACTCGACAGGTCAAGACACGCCGGCGAACTCGCCCAGGCGCTCGGCAACCTCAAGGGGCCGTTGATGAAGGTCGCGCAGATCATGTCGACGATTCCCGACATGCTGCCCGAGGAATACACGAAAGAGCTCGCCAGCCTGCAGTCGAACGCGCCGCCGATGGGCTGGCTGTTCGTCCGCCGGCGCATGAATTCCGAGTTGGGCGCCGGATGGCAGGACCGCTTCCGGAGTTTCGAGAGGGAAGCCGCGGCCGCGGCGTCGCTCGGACAGGTGCATCGCGCGGTCCATGGCGACGGGCGGAAGCTCGCCTGCAAGCTGCAGTACCCCGACATGAAGTCCGCGGTGGAGGCCGACCTCCGGCAGTTGCGCGCGGCGCTGGCGATCTATCACCGGTACGACAAGGCCATCGACCCGGCGGACATCCAGGGCGAGATCGGCGATCGCCTGCGCGAGGAGCTGGACTACGACCTCGAGCGGCGCCATATCGAGCTCTACCGCTACATGCTGCGCGACGAGACCGCCGTCCACGTCCCGGAACCGGTTCCCGAGCTGTGCACGCCGCGCCTGCTGACAATGGGCTGGCTCGACGGGGCGCGGATGCTCGACAGGCTCGAAGACGACCAGGAGACCCGCAACCGGATTGCCCGCAACATGTTCCGCGCATGGTACGTACCGTTCTACGAGTACGGCGTCATTCACGGCGACCCGCATCTCGGCAACTATTCCGTGCGCGATGACGCGACGATCAACCTCCTCGATTTCGGGTGCATCCGCATCTTTCCCCCGAGCTTTGTCGGCGGCGCGGTCGACCTCTACCGCGCACTCGAGACCCGCGACGACGATCTTGCGGTGCACGCCTATGAAGGCTGGGGGTTCACGGGGCTCAACCGCGAAGTCATCGGGATCCTCAACATGTGGGCGGAGTTCCTCTACGGTCCCCTGCTCGAGGATCGCACGCGGCGCATCGAGGACAGCGGCGATACCATGTACGGCGCCAGGGTCGCGGAAAAGGTCCACGCCGAACTGCGGCGCATCGGCGGGGTGACGCCGCCCAGGGAATTTGTACTGATGGACCGGGCCGCGATCGGCCTCGGCTCGGTCTTCCTGCGCCTGAAGGCCGAGGTCAACTGGCACGAACTCTATCGCAGCGTCTCGGGCAGGTTTTCGACGGCAGCGCTGGAGACGGCCCAGACTGCGGCCCTCCAGGAGGCCGCGATCGTGCCGCCCGCGACCTGACCGACCCGGCCTTCTTCCGCTGCACGGGCGCCGGGCAATGCGTTACCCTTTCCACACGCTCCAGGAACGGAACCAGCCATGCCGAAGACTCCCGACTACTTTCGCGACAAGACCATCCTGATCACAGGAGCCGCCAGCGGAATCGGCCGCGCGACCGCGCACATCTTTGCCCGCGAAGGCAGCAATGTCGTCGTCGCCGACATCGATGCCGAGGGGGCAGAACGCGTCGCGGGGGAGATTCTCGGGACCGGCTGCGGTTCGCTGGCTGTCACGTGCGACGTTACCGACCGCAAATCGGTGGAAGCTGCGGTCGAGGCCGGCATCGGGGCATTCGGGCGCATAGATTTCCAGCTCAACAGCGCCGGAACCCCAGGCCGGCGCGAAGTCTTTCTCGGAATCGACGACGCGCTGTGGCGCCAGACCCATGCGCTCAATGTCGATGGCGTGTTCCATTGCATGCAGGCCGTCCTGCCACACATGATCGGGCAGGGCGGTGGCGTCATCGTCAACATCGCAAGCATGGCGCACCGGCGCGGCGGGCCGGGCCACTCCATCCACTACGCCGCGGCCAAGGGCGCGGTGGTCACGATGACGATGGGCGTGGCTCGCGAGTTCGTCGACCGCGGCATCCGCGCGCTGTCCATTTCTCCGGGCCCCGTGGACACGCCGTTCCATGCCGTCTCGTCCGACGAATTGATCGCGCGCATGACCGACGATGTGCCGATGAAACGCTTTGGACTGCCTGAGGAAATCGGCGAACTGGTTCTGTTCATGTGTTCCGACGCCTGCGAATACATGACGGCGGATACCGTCTACGTGAACGGCGGCGGCGGGTGGCGCTGACGACGCCGGTCAGAGGGCGCCGTCGGCCCAGACCGGCACGATCCGGATCATCGCATCGGTGATCGCCGCGAGTTCGGGATCGGTCAGTGTGAAGGGCGGCATCGTGTAGATCACGTTTCCGAAGGGCCGCAGCCAGACGCCGGCATCGACGAATGCCGCCTTGAGGCGGTCGAGGGAATGAAGTTCGGCAACTTCTATCGCCCCCACAGCCCCCTTGATTCGCACGTCGACCACGCCCGCCACATCCCCGAGCGGTAACAACGCGGCAGCAAGATGGCGCTCGATGGCAGCGACCTGCTCCAACCGCGGCTCCCGCTCGAACAGGTCGAGCGAAGCGTTGGCGGCAGCGCAGGCCAGGGGGTTGGCCATGTAGGTCGGCCCGTGCATGAGCGCCGCGGACTCGTCGGCGTCGAGAAACGCCGTGAACACCTCGTCGGTGGCCACGGTAGCGGCGAGGCTGACCGCTCCTCCGGTCAGCGCCTTGCCGAGGCACAGAATGTCCGGGCAGATGCCCGCCTGTTCGATCGCGAACATGCTGCCTGTGCGCCCGAATCCAGTGGCGATCTCGTCGACGACGAGGAGCACCCCCGCCTCGCGCGCCGCGTTGGCGATCGCGCGCAGCACGGACGGATCGTGCATCTTCATCCCCCCGGCGCACTGAACGAGGGGCTCGACGATCACGGCGGCTACCCTTCCCTGCCGCTCGCGCAGCTTCGCGCGCAGCGCTTCCTGCCCGGCCCCGTCTCGGGGAAGCTCTGCCATTGCCTGTTCGGGAAGGTAGCCCTGGAAGAGTCGGTGCATGCCCTCCTCCGGATCGGTCACCGACATCGCCGCCATCGTGTCGCCGTGGTAACCGTAGCGGAAGGCAACGAACTCCGTGCGGCCGCGCTCACCGTGGTTGATCCAGAACTGGACCGCCATCTTCATGGCGACCTCGACCGCCACCGAGCCCGAATCGGAAAAGAACGCATGCCGCAGCGTGCCGGGCAGGAGGTCCGCCAGACGCGCCGCCAGACGCTCGGCCGGCGCATGGACCAGCCCTCCGAACATCACATGCGGCATGTCGCGAAGCTGGCGTATCATCGCCTCGACGATGTACGGATGGGCATGGCCGTGGCATGCCGTCCACCACGACGAGACCGCGTCGACGAGCCGGCGGCCGTCCTCAAGCACGATGTGCGCGCCCGCCGTGCGCGCCGCGCGCAACGGTGGCGCGAGGCCACGCATCTGGGTGTAGGGAAGCCAGAGATGCGGGAGCGCGGTCCCCGCCGCCGCCCGCGGGTCAGGAGGCGGTTGCGGCATCCGGCGGCATCGGCCGCAGGCCGAGGCGCTGGAAGAGCTCATGATCCTCGGACGGGTCCGGATTGGGCGTGGTCAGCAGCATGTTGCCGGAGAAGATCGAGTTGGCGCCAGCCAGAAAGCACAGCGCCTGGGCCGCGGGACCGATCTCGAGACGTCCCGCGGACAGCCGCACCATTGATCGCGGCATCATGATTCTTGCCGTCGCGATCGTGCGCACGAGTTCCAGCTCGTCAAGCGGCGGCATGTCTGCCAGCGGCGTGCCGGGCACCGCCACCAGCATGTTGATCGGAACGCTCTCGGGGTGCTGCGGAAGCGTCGCGAGCGTGCGCAGCATGTCGGCGCGGTCCTCGCGGTCCTCGCCCATCCCGACGATGCCTCCGCAACAAACATTGATGCCGGCGGCACGCACGCGCGCCAGCGTATCGAGCCGGTCCGAAAAGTCCCGGGTGGTGACGATCTTTCCGTAATGCGCTTCCGAGGTATCGATGTTGTGGTTGTAATAGTCGAGGCCGGCGGCCTTCAGCTGTTCGGCCTGGCCGTCCTCGAGGAGCCCGAGCGTGGCGCAGGTCTCCATCCCGAGCGACCTGACCTCGGCAATCATCTCGCAGACCGAATCCATGTCGCGCCGGTGCGGGCCGCGCCATGCGGCGCCCATGCAGAACCGGGTCGCTCCGGCATCCCTGGCCCGGACGGCAGCCGCCCGGACCGCGTCGACCGACATCAGCCGTTCGGCACCAACCCCGGTCTTGTGGTGAACGCTCTGCGAGCAATAGGCGCAGTCTTCCGGACAGCCGCCCGTCTTGATGTTGAGCAGCGTCGAGATCTGGACCTCGCCAGCATCGAAATGGCGCCGGTGAACCATTTGCGCAAGCTGCATCAGATCGCCAAATGGCGCCGCGATCAGCGTACGGGCTTCCTCGCACGTCCAGTCGTGACGGACGCCACCGGATTCGATCAAAGATTCGAGCATGTGCGCTATAGTACTGCCGTGACAGGTTGCGGCAAGCAAAATCGCAATGACCAACTCGACACTCGACCGGTTCGCGGCCGACAAGCTCGACCGCGCAGCCCGGCGCGGACTGCGCCGGGAACTCCGCCCCATGCACCGGCGGAACGCCGTCCGCATCGTCTCCGACGGGCGTGAACTGCTGTCGTTCTGCTGCAACGACTATCTCGGACTCACCCACGATCCGCGCCTCGCCGAGGCCGCCGCGGAAGCGCTGGCAACCTACGGCGCCGGCGCCGGCGCCTCCCGACTCGTTACCGGCAACCATCCCCTCTACGACCGCCTCGAGGAGCGGCTGGCGGGGATCAAGGAGACGGAGGCCTGCTGCATCTTCGGGAGCGGCTATCTGGCGAATGCCGGAATCATCCCGGCGATCGCGGGACCCGGCGATCTCGTGGTACTGGACGCGCTGGCGCATGCGTCGATGCATATGGGTGCGCGCGCCAGCCGTGCCGAGATTCGCCAGTTCGCCCACAACGATGCCGGTCACTGTGCAGCAATCCTGGCCGAGGAGCGCGGCCGATACCGGTACTGCCTGGTGCTGACGGAGGGTGTCTTCAGCATGGACGGCGACCGCGCACCACTCGACGCGCTGGCCGAGATCTCAGCCGCCCACGATTCGTGGCTGCTGGTCGATGATGCGCACGGCTTCGGCGTGCTCGGCGGCGGCCGCGGCAGCATCTTCGAATACAGCCCACGGCCCGAGATTCCTCTCCAGATCGGTACGCTGTCGAAGGCTGTCGGCGCCTACGGCGCCTTCCTCTGCGCCAGCGCCCCGGTCGTAGCCCTTGTCCAGCAGCGGGCGCGCAGCCTGATCTACACTACGGGACTGCCACCGTCGGTCGTCGCATCGTCGATCGCGGCCGTCGAGATTATCGCCTCCGAGCCGGAGCGCGTTGCGGCGCCGCTCCGCCAGGCGCGGAGATTCTGCGCCCGTCTCGGCCTCGGCGCGCCGGAAAGCCCGATCGTGCCCATCGTTCTCGGCGAGGAAAACCGGGCGCTGGCCGCATCCGCCACGCTGGAGCGGGAGGGTTTCCTGGTCACCGCCATCCGGCCGCCCACCGTCCCCGCCGGCACGTCGCGGCTGCGCTTCACGTTCTCGGCAGCCCATGAGGACGGCGACGTGGACCGGGTGGCCGATGCCGTCCGCCCGCTGATGGCGCAGGAAGCCACGGCCGCCGCGAGCGCGACATGAGCGGACGGCCCTGGGCCCGGCCCGCCTGCCCCGCCGACGCGCAACCGTGATGGCTGCGTTCTTCGTCACCGGTTCGGGAACCGGCGTCGGCAAGACCTATATCGCCGCCGCCCTCGTCCGGGCCTGGCGTTCCCAGGGCCTGGCGACAGAGGCACTCAAACCGGTCGCCAGCGGGTTCGACGCCGCAGCGCCCGCGGACTCGGATACCGGATGCCTGCTCGCCGCGCTCGGCCGCGACATATCGCCGCAAAACGTCGCCCGCATCTCCCCATGGCGCTACGCCGCACCGCTGTCTCCGGACATGGCGGCGGCCAAGGAAGGGCGGGAAGTCCCCTACGACGATGTCGTCTCGTTCTGCCGGGAAGCCGTGAGCCGGAGCGGCACGGACGATGCCCGGCTCGTCATCGAGGGCATCGGCGGTGTGATGGTGCCGTTCGACGACACCCACACCGTCCGCGATCTCGTCGCCGCGCTCGCGATTCCGGCGCTTCTTGTCGGCGGAAGCTATGTCGGCAGCCTGAGCCACACGCTGAGTGCCTTCGAGGCGCTACGCGCGTGCCGTGTCGCTGTCGAAAGAATCGTGGTCAGCGAAACTCCCGGCAGCCCGGCCAGCCTCGACGAAAGCTGCGCGGTACTGCGAAGATTCGTCGGCGGAACCCGGGTCGAACCGCTGCCCTTCGGCGGCGCCGTCACCATTGCCGGATAGCGCTCCGACTTTCGCTGCCGCTCATACCACCCCGGCAGTGACGATCCAGCACCCGCCACCAAGCCGGATGGACCCGTCGCGCCGGTTTTTCTCGAGCGCCCCGGCGACAGCCTCCCAGGCGCGCCGGCGGTCGGCCTCGCCCGCCGCGGCATAGGGTGATGCAAGGGGGCCGACCTCGACCAGGAACTCCACCGCCCGTTCGATATCCTCGCCGACAGGCATGTCGAGATCGAGCGGCGCGCAGGACGGCGCGGCGAAACCGGCGTTCTCGAGGATCCCGCACACCCGCTCCGGATCAGCGAAGGCGAACGGTCCCGGTTCCTCGGGAGAGGGGCGCGGCGGAATTTCAAGAAACGCACGCGCCGCCGAAACCGGCACCATTGCCCACGCGTTCTCGCGGGGCTCGCGCCAGACGCCGAGCACGATCCGCCCCCGCGGCGCGAGGGCGCGCCGAAGGGATCCGAAGGCGAGGACCGGATCGCCGAAGAACATCGCTCCGAGGCGCGACACGAGGAGATCGAAGGATTCGGGCTCGAGCGGGCAGGCGGCGGCATCGTCAACGATGAACCGGATGTTCACGCCGGCCTCGGCAGCCCGTTGCCGCGCCACCGCAATCATCGGTTCCGAGATATCGATGGCCGTGACAGCGCCCTCCGGCACGCGTCCTGCAAGGGGAATCGCGAGTCCTCCCGCTCCGCAGCCGAGATCGAGTACGCTGTCATCGGCAACGGGCGCCGATGCGTCCAGAAGCGCCTCCGTCAGGCCGGCGAACATCGCGTCCACGGCGTCGCTGTGACGCGCCCAGGACCGGCCGGGCCTGTCGTTCCAGAACTCGATCTGGCTGCTGTTGTCACGGGTCATCGTGGTCTCTCCAACAGTCGAAACGGAGACGAAAAACGCCCGGAACGGGCGGCGGGAAACGGAATCGGCACAACGGGCGCCGGCGCTCGCCGTCGGGCAGGACTGGACAGGCTATTCGTCGATCAGTTCCATCGCCAGTTCCAGGTTCGCGGGATCCGGCGTGAGCTCTCCGGCATGGATGCGGGCCGACACGGCAGCGACGGCCCGGTTTGCGGGCGCGGCAACGCCCAGCCGTGCGCCTTCGACGGCAACATGCCCGTTGATGAGGTCAACCTCGCTGTACCGCCCCTTGAGGTGGTCCTGCAGCACGCAATCCCTGGCCGTCGGCCCGATATCGCCCGCCAGTTTCTCGATGAGCATTTCGAGGAGCCGGTTCGTGTCCTTCATCTCGTCCGGCGACAACCCGAATATGGGCTCGATCGAATAGCCCAGTTGCTGGCCGACGGCGAGCGCTTCGCTGCCGGCACGGAGAAGGAACTCCCTCGCCCCGGGGGTGTTGACGGCCTCGAATGGCGTCAGGCCGAGCATGGCTACGGGACCGAGGCTCATCGAGTTGACGACCAGCTTCATCCACTTGGCGGAGAGGATGTCGTCGGTGATGCTGACGCGCCCGACATTGAGGAGGATGTCGCGGAGTGCGGGCAGCCTAGCCTGCTGCGCGGGGTCCAGCGCCCCGATCCCGAGCCAGCTCTTCTCCGGAGGGGTGTTTCTCTGGATGAGGCCCGGCGTGAAGAGTTCCGAGGAAAGTTCGATCACGCACGCGACGGTGCGGTCGGAGCCGGCGATGGCGGCGATTTCCGCCGCGGTCATGGCATTCTGTATCCCGACCATGATGCCGTCCTCCGAGAGATACGGCAGGATGAGATGCGCCATCCAGCCGGTGTCATAGGCCTTCGGCATGAGGAACACGTAATCGAAGCGGCGCTGGAAGGTGCACACGTCGCAAAGGTGATGCGCGCTGACGTCGACATGCAGCCTGCGCCCGGGCATCTCGACGGTCAGGCCATTCAACCGCATCTCCTCGACATGTTCCGGCCACTGATCGATCAGCGTCACGTCAAGTCCGGCATTCACCAGATCCGCAGCGACGCAACCGCCATTCGCACCCGTGCCCAGCACAGCTATCGACTTGCCCAACCTGTCACTCCCCGCCATCGCCATGGCCGAATGCTCTCGCCGCGACCGTCGCGCCATATATACACGCGCCGCCGGCTGCACCCAATTGCGATGCCGCGGAGGCTGCCGAAACCGGGACGACGCGGCTCAGAACTTGTGGAATTCGGCCCATTCCGGGGACCGGTAATGGTCCTCCCAGCCATCGATGCGTACATCGATGACGCTCGTGACCCCTGCCGCGGCGGCCCGTTCCAGCGCCGGCACCAGCCCGTCCGGATGCTCGACCCTCTCGCCACGAGCGCCATAGGCTTGTGCGAGCATGACCAGATCAGTGGGACCGTAGTCCGAGCCGATCTGTCGGCCGCCATACACGTTCTCCTGGAAGACGCGAAGCGCCCCATAGCTGCAGTCATTGTAGACGACGACGATAACCGGCAGGTTCTCGCGCACGGAGGTCTCGATCTCCTGCGCGTTCATCCCGAAATCCCCGTCGCCAACCGGCACCACGACCTGGCGGTCGGGCATGGCGAGTTTGGCGCCGAGCGCGGCCGGGAAGGCCCAGGCCATGGTACCGGACCCTGCCGCCCACTGGTATTGCTCGGGATATCGGATCGGAAGCCCGTGGGCGAACTGGGTGTGAAGGCCGGCCCCGACAAGATAGAGCGCGTCCCGGTCGCAGACCTCCTCGAGCGCCCGGGTGATCCGTTGCGGCTTGATCGGAACCGCCTCGAGGTCAGTATCGTAGTAGCGTCTTTCCTGGTCGGCCCTGAATTCGGCCACGCGTTTCTCGCGGGCTTCGCGGATGACCGCGTCCGCCCCGATACCGTGATCCGCGCAGAAGGCCAGCAGATCCTCCAGGAACGAACCCGAGCAGGCGTGGACGCCGAGCGCAACGGCATATTGCCGCCCGAGTTCGAGCGGATCGGCCTCGACCTGGATGATCTTTGCGTCGGCCGGGATCAGTTGCCAGTTGATGGTGTTCACGTTGAGAAAACGCGAACCGAGCCCCAGCACCAGATCGGCTTCGCGCATCAGGGAGTTCGCAGTCGAATGCCCGAAATGGCCGGACAGTCCGCCGGCCAGCGGATGATCTTCGGGAATGGCGCCGCGTCCCATCTCGGTGGTCGCCACCGGGATCGCCAGCCGCTCGGCCAGCTCCACCAGCCGGTGCGAGGCGTCCGCCCACTTGACACCGCGCCCGGCGAGAATCAGGGGCCGCTCCGCCGCCATGAGAAGGCGGGCGGCTTCCTCGACGGCCCACGCCTCGGGGCGCGGAGCGTTGGCAAGGCGCCCGGAATGAGCGCCGCCCCGGATCGAGAGGTCAGCGGAATCGACATTGACCTGCTGCGGCAACAGATCCTTGGGAAAATCGAGATGGACCGGGCCGGGCATGCCGGATTTGGCGGCCTGGAAGGCCGTCCGCATCAGCCGCGGCACGTCCTTGGCCTCGATCAGTTGATCGTTCCACTTGGTGACCTTGCCCATCACCCCCATGACGTCGAATTCGTGCCACAGGTTGCGGCGGAGCCGGAAGGTATCGAGATTGGCCGACATCACCAGAAGCGGCACCGCGTCCTTCCGCGCCGACCAGACGCCGAGCACCGTGTTGGAGATGCTCGGTCCAACGTGAAACAGGCAGCACCCGATCCGTCCGGTCACGCGCGAATAGCCGTCGGCCATTCCGGTTGCGCCGGTCTCGAAGCGCGCTGTGATGTATCTGATATGGTCCTGGCGATGATAGATGGCGTCGAGAATCGGCAGCACCGTGTCGCCGGTCACGCCGAAGACGTACTCGACACCCTCCTCGATCAACGCGTCAACGATCGCTTCCGCTGCCGTCTGGTTGTTGGCGGGGGTCACCATGATCAGACTCCGCCCGCACCGGGTCCCGGCAGCGCAAATGCGTCCTGCGCGGCAAAACGATACCCGGCCGCAACTCGTTCGGACGAACGATAAATCATGGTTCTACACTCTCTCCGTTGCACAGCCGGGAGACCAGCTCGGTGAAACGATCGTCTCGGGCGCCAGCGGTCAGCATCCAAGGCCGGCGACGTGATCGGCCCGAAACGGCGGCAGATCGACGGACTTCGCCCTCGCAAAGGTGGTGTCGGTCATGCCAAGGCTCCCGCGCCCCGGTCCCGTGACACTCGCTAGAATCTCCCGCCCAACTCGGGCGAGCCGGCGGGGTAGCGGTAGGCGCGAAAGACCCGATTGGCCTGACCCGTCCTGGACGGCCCAAAATAGGGGTTGACGTATTCCCACACGATCTCGCCTTCCGGCGTCACCTCGAACAGGCGTCCGGTCAGCCCTTCGCAGATCAGCGTATTGCCCGACCAGAGTCGCTGCGCGCCCGAGATATTGGGGCTGAAGAAATTCCACCTGGGCACATCCTCGTAGCGCCACACCTCCTCCTTGGTGCGCGGATCGATTTCGACGACCGCCGATTGAAAGACCCCGCGCGGCACGTGGATGCCGTTCGCGAACAGGTGGATGTTGCCGTTTTCGAGCATGGTGCAGTCATGCTGCTGGCCC
>JAJEBT010000052.1 GCA_022822405.1 Alphaproteobacteria bacterium | reverse complement strand
CTTGAGGGAATTTCCCCTCATCCGGCTGGATTTGAGCCTGAATGACCAGTTGGTCGATCCGATGGAGGGCGGGTTCGATATCGCGATCCGCCTGCTTCAGTCCGAACCGCGGATACCGAAGACCCTGGGTATTCATCGGCTATTCCAGTCAACGCGAATGCTGTGCGCGTCACCCGGCTATCTTGACAAAAATGGTGAGCCGACCACGCCCGATGAGTTGGCCCGGCACCAATGCCTGTCATACAGCTATGTCGAGGATCCCGGCATCTGGCGTCTATCCCGCAACGGGCACGATTACGCCGTGCCTGTTTCAAGCCGGGTAACCACGAGTGCGGGACGGGTAATCGCGGCCGCGGCCGAGCAAGGTCTCGGAATCGCCTATGGGCCGGAGGCATTTTTTCGTGAACAACTCGCCGGCGGAACCGTCAGGCAGGTCATGAGCGACTACGACCTCCCGCGCGCGTCGATCTACAGCCTGTTTGCACGGAGCAAATATGTGCCGGCAAAGATCGATGCCTTCAATGGGTTCATGGAGCGGTTCTTCGAAGGAAAGATCTTCTGACCCGCCGTCAATCATAAGGTGGCTTCAAATGTCCGGTGCGCCTGGGAAATGCCGTTCGTCAGGATTCCGATCCCTTCCACCTCGACCTCCGCCATATCGCCCGGTTTCATGAACACCTTGGGATCGCGGCCGAGAGCCCTGCCTTGTGGCGTTTGTCTTGATGAGTACGGAAGGTTGACAATGGCCGCGCATAGTTTCAGCAGGAGAACAAGACTTCATCCTGACGTCGGGGGAGAGACACGACATTGACCGGAAAGCACGAACAGAATGGCGGCCTCAGGCTGGCAGCCGATATCGACGGCACCCGCGAAAGGAAGCTCTGGAACGAGTTCGTCACCCCCGCCACCACTACCCCGGCTACAAGGCGCTGGTCGGCGCCCAGATGCGCTACGCTGTCGGGAAGACGATTATGATCTTCCCGGCGACCGCGACGACCGTGCCGGGCGGAAGAACTTTTGCCAAACAGTGTCGAGGGCTATTAAAGCACCGCCAGAATTCGCAAAAATCTTGCTTTCGATTTGATGACCGGTCCTGGGTTTTCCGCTTTGATATGTCAAGAAGAAGTGAGTTTATTCAAATATTACAATGAACTAATAGCCTCACATGAAAATATCACCCGATTTGAGTAGGTGTTCCGTCGCCACACCGCGGACATCCATCTCGTATTCGAGCCCTTCCACCGGCGGTCGCGCGTAGTGCCAGGTCAGCCCGAAGGGTGCCGCTCCGCGCGCCACGATCTCGTCGCCAAGGAAGGGATGCAGGTCGTGCACCGTATAGGCCTGGGTAGCGGTGACGGAAGGCCAACTGGCGCCGAGCCCGGCCATGCGGCCCTCCATCGCGCCGAGCACGAAACGCGCCTTTTCGCGGAGGGCATCTTCCGACGTCTCGCCAAGGCGCACGATATGATCGCGGTAATTGGCATGGCCTTCCGGGGCTTCGGCCGAGCCAGCGACGACGAAGCCCGACCCGGCAGCGGCAGCCGGCGAGGGAACCGTATAGCTGAAGGCGTAAAGGACCGGCTGGGCCGGCGGATCGACAACCGGGCACACGTTGGAGCGCGCCACCGGGTTCGTGTCCCCGCGCACGATGCCCCAGCGCTCGAGGGTGCCGACATAGATGCGGTTGAAGTCGCGGAATCCCTGTTCGGAAAACGGTGCCGGAGAACGAAGCTCGCAGGCGCAGAATGCCACCGGATCCCGCGCCAGCCCGGCAAGGTGGCGCTCGACCGCCGCAAAACCCTCCGCGAGCGGCGGCGGCTTGGCGAACCGCGCACGCTCGATCACGAAGCCCGGTTCGGCTGCAACGCCGCCTGAATACTGGAACGGTCCCGGGACATAGCGGTAACCGCCCGGTTCGAAGACTGCCGTGTCGGCCATGATGTAGGTCCCCTGGCGGCTATTGCGCCGCGATCTCCGCGGCGGCTTCCAGCGTGTGGAGCTCGCGGCGCAGAATCTTTCCCGTCGAGGTCGTCGGCAGGTCATCGACGATCTGAATCTCGCGCGGAACCTTGTAGGCCGCCATATGGGCGCGGCAGTGCGTCTCGATGTCGGACGGCGTCGCACCGCCTTCCGGCTTGAGCACCACGTAAGCCTTGGCGATCTCGCCCTTGGCGGCATCCTGCTTGGCACCGACACCGACCATGGCGACGGCGGGATGGGCAGATATGACGCGCTCGATCTCGGCCGGGTAGATGTTGTAGCCAGCCGTCAGGATCATGTCCTTCTTGCGGTCGACGACGTAGAAATAGCCTTCCTCGTCCATGCGCGCGAGATCCCCGGAATGAAGCCAGCCGTCGGGCTCGATCGTCTCGCGCGTCGCATCCTCGTTGCCGTAATAGCCCATCATCACCAGCGGTCCGGATACCATCAACTCTCCGACCTCGCCACAGGGAAGCTCTTTCGAGGCATCTTCGGAATCGGCGATCTTCGCTCGTAGATACGGCATCTCGATGCCGACCGAACCGAGGCGATTCTCGCCGTAGGAATGCTGCATGAGCCCGGGGCCGGCCAGTTCCGTCATGCCCCAGAGCTCCAGTACCGGACAGCCCACGCGGGCGGTCCATTCCTCGGACTTGGCAGCAGGCATGGTCTGCCCGCCAACAACCGCGCGAGTGAGCGACGACAGGTCGTAATCCTCGAAAGCCGGGTTGGCGAGGATGTAGAAATACATCGTCGGCACGCCGTCCATGATCGTCGCGCGGTGCTCCTGGATCCCGGCCATCATCTCGACCGCGTCGAAACGCTCGAGGAGGACGAAGGTGCTGCCCAGCAGCGCACACAGGTTCATGACCGAGGCACCGTAGACATGGGCGCAGGGCAGCGCCGTGATCTGCACGTCGTCGGCAACGCGCATGTTCATCGCCGCCGTCATGGCGGCGTTCAGAACTACGTTCCGATGGCTCAGCATCGCGCCCTTCGGGAACCCGGTCGTTCCCGACGTGTAGCAGATCGTCGACAGGTCGGTCGCCGCGACATCCACGGGTGTGAAGTCAGCGCTGCCCCGGGCAAGCAGTGAATCGAAGGACGACGCGCCCTCGGGAGCATCGCGGCCGAACGCGATGATCTCGCGAAGATCGCTGTCGCCCGTGGCCTCGAGGATCGGGCCTGCACCGTCCGCGGTCGTGAACAGCGCCTTCGCTCCGCAGTCCCTGACCACGTACGCGACCTCGGAGGGCGTCAGCATCGAGTTGATCGGGTTGATCACGCCGCCGGCCTTGGCTATGGCGTAGTAGGCCACGACCCATTCCCAGCTGTTCTGGGCATAGAGCGTGACCCGGTCGCCGGCACCGACGCCGGTTTCCGCAAGCCCGGACGCGAGGCGGCTCGTCAGCGCCTCAAGCTCGCCGAAGGTAAAGGACCGTCCTCCGAACACCAGCGCCGTGCGATCCCCGAAACGCGCCGCGGTTTCGGGCAGGATCTGGCCGATCGTCCTGTTCAGCATGCCCGCGCTCCTCCTCGAATATCGTCGGTTGCCGCGCGGCGACGACCGCACCCCGCCATTATCCGCGATGCGCCGCCGCTGTCCATCAGCCACCGACGAAAGCGAAATCGAACGCGTCCCCCAGTCTCTGCACATGACCGACGGACGGCGACGGGAAATGACTCGTCATGACGAGCGTATCGGTCTCGCAGTGCCTGTCGAGGAAGGCAGCGCGCGTCGCCGCCGACTGTTGGCGGTCGGCGCAACCGACGGCGCTCCAGGCCGGCTCCCGGCACTGGACCGGGGTATGGATGACGTCGCCCGAAATCACCGCCGCCTGCCCGCCGCCGGAAAGATGAATGCTGACATGCCCGGGCGTGTGCCCCGGCGTCGGTTCGAACCGGATGTGGTCGTCGAAGGCATGGTCATCGGCAACGATTTCGGCCTGCCCGGCCTCGACCACGGGCAAGACGCTATCGTCGATGCAGCCATCTGAATACTTCTTGCCCTTCTTGTTGAGTTCCGACCAGTAGTCGAACTCGGTGCGCGCGAAGACGTAGCGAGCATTCGGAAAGGTCGGCACCCAGCGTCCGTCGACCAGCCGCGTGTTCCAGCCGACATGGTCGGCGTGCAGATGCGTGCACATCACGAAATCCACGTCCTCGACGGAGAGGCCGATCGCGCCGAGGCGGTTCAGGTAGTCCGTGCCGGTGCGCCCGGACCAGGGCGGGTGAAAGCGCCGCTCCTTGTCGTTGCCGACGCAGGAATCGACGAGAATCACATGGTGGCGGGTGCGCAGCACGTAGGACTGCACCGCCATGACCAGACGACCGGTTCCGGGCTCGAGAAACCGTGGTTCCATCCACGAACGGTGCGCATCGACAGCCTCCGCATCGGCATCCGGCAGCAGAAAACCGATGTCGAACTCCGGCCCCTCGGTCTCGACCACCCGGTGCCACGCGATATCACCGATCATGCCGCCTTCAACCATGCCTCGCTCCCCTTCTCCCAGCGCTGCTGCGCCCCGGCGGCACGCACGCGCCGTCTTCCCGCCTTCCGCTGATCCGGTTCAAAAGCTCCCGGCGATGGGCTATATGACGGTCGCATCGTAGGCGAAAACCGGGAGAAAGCCATGCGCGCCGTCGTCATCAGGGACACCAGCAACCGCGATTCGGGGATCGAGGAACTTCCCGATCCGGTGCCCGGCGACGGCGAGATCCTCGTCGACGTCAAGGCCTGCGGCATCAATTTCACCGATCTCCTGTCCCTCGACGGCAAGTATCAGAACAATCCCCCGGTGCCGTTCACGCCGGGCAAGGATGCCGCCGGAATCGTCTCGGCGGTCGGACCCGGCGTCAGCGGCCTCAAGGCCGGCGACCGGGTCATTGCCCACGTGATCCACGGCGCCATGGCGGAAAAGACGGTCTGCCGGGAAGAGCTGGCGTTTCCGCTCCCGGACGGCGTCGCGTTCGACGCCGCAGCCGCCATGGGGCTCGCCTACCTCACCGCCTATATTGCCCTGACCCGCCGCGGCAGCATTGGCGAGGGCGATGTCGTCCTCATCAACGGAGCGTCGGGCGGCGTCGGGCTCGCGTCGGTGAGCGTCGCGCGCGCCCTCGGCGCCAGCCCGGTACTTGCGGGGCTGACGACACCCTCAAAGGCCGACGCTGTGCTTGCCGCCGGCGCCGACGCGGTGATCGACCTGTCTGGCGACGACCTGCGCGACGGGCTGCGGCGGCAGGTGTTGGAGGCTACCGGCGGACGCGGGGTCGATCTCGCCTTCGATCTCGTGGGCGGCGAGGTCTTCGACGCCACGCTTCGCGCCATCGCGAGCGAGGGGCGCGTCGTGGTGTCCGGCTTCACCTCCGGCACGATCCCGTCGGTACGCACCAACTACCTGCTCCTCAAGAACATCGCCGTCGTCGGCTCGACCGTGAACGACTACATTAAGGCGCGGTCTCCGGTGGTCGCCGAGGCGCAGCAGGCGCTCTTCGAACTCCTGCTCGCCGGCAGGATCGATCCCCACATCATGAAGCGCTTCGACTTCGAGCAGTATCTCGACGGAATCGGGATGCTCGAGGAGCGGAAGATTGTGGGCAAGTCGGTGCTGCTGATGGCGTAGGGCGGCCGCGCTTCGCCACAACCAGCCATGGCTGACCGTTCGAGCGTCGCCATCATCGGGGCCGGGATCGGCGGCCTCGCGGCTTCTGCCGCGCTGCGGCGCGCCGGCATCGAAACCGTCATCTACGAGCAGGCGCCGGGCTTCGCGCGGGTCGGCGCCGGCATCCAGATGAGTCCCAACGCCGTGCGCGTGCTCGACGGGCTCGGCGTCGGCGAGCGCGTCCGGCAGGTCGCGTTCATGCCGCCCTCGTGGCGCAACCGCGACCACGACAGCGGCCGGATGTCCAACGAGCACCCGCTCGGGCCGAACGCGGCGGCGCACTACGGCGTTCCCTATCTCCTGATGCACCGTGGCGACCTCCACGCGGCGCTTCACGCAGCCGTGCCTGACGGCTCCATCCGCTACGGCCACAGGCTTGCCGGTCTCGACCGGTCAGGGCGCGGCGTCGCGCTCCGGTTCGCCGACGGCGCCGCCGTGCGCGCCGATGCCGTGATCGCCGCCGACGGCGTGCACTCGGTGGTACGCGACCGGATGCTGGGCGCCGAGAGCCCGCGCTTCACCGGAAACGCCGCCTACCGCGCAACCTTTCCGGCGGCGCGGCTAGACGGCCGCGTCCTCGACGACAGCGTGAAATGGTGGGGCCCGGATCGCCACATCGTCATCTACTACGTCACCGGGAACCGCGACGAGATCTATTTCACGACCAGCCATCCCGAACCCGACTGGCGCATGGAATCGTGGTCGGCGAAAGGCAGCCTCGACGATCTCCGGGACACGTTCTCCGGCTTTCACGAGGATGTGCGCGCGGTTCTCGACGCGTGTCCCGACGTCCACAAATGGGCGCTGTTCGAACGCGACCCGCTCCCCAGATGGAGCGAGGACGGGGTCACGCTCCTCGGCGACGCGTGCCATCCGATGACCCCCTACATGGCCCAGGGGGCGGCAACCGCGCTCGAGGACGCCGCCGTGCTGTCGCGATGCCTGGCGGATGGCGGGCTCGAGGATCCCGCGATGGCGTTCCGGCGCTTCGAGGCCGCGCGCAAGCCGCGGACGTCCGAGATCCAGGCGACCTCGCATCGCAACGAGTTCATGCGTCGACGAACCGATCCCGACTGGGTCTACGGCTACGACGCGTGGACGGTGGAACTGCCGGCCGCGTAGCGCCCCTGCCGGAAGGTCGGCGGGAGTCCCCCGCGAGATCCGGTCAGCCGCGGGCGTCGGCGGCCGCGTTGCGACCGGCGATGCGGCCCGAGACGAAGCCCCATCCCAGATGATGGCCGTGGCCCTCGAGCAGCAGCCCGCCCTGCCCGGTCGAGCCGGCGGCATACAGCCCGGCGACCGGCTCGTCGCCGCGGCCGAGCACCCGGAGGCGTCCGTCGACGGCAAGGCCGCCGTCGGTCGCGACGACGAAGGCGCGGACCGGGCCGAGCGCGACGAACGGCGCCTTTCCGAGTTGTAGACGTTCGCCGCCCGCGCGCTCGCGGTTGCAACGCGCCACCGTGCTCTCGAGAACGTCCGCGTCCATGCCGAGAGCCCGCGCAAGACCGCCGAGCGAGCCGGCCTCATGGTAGATGTCCCGCCGGTTTCGCCGGTAGTCCCCGAGATAGGCGTAGGCGATGCCGGGCGCCGTCGAAATGAAGTTGGGCCACGACCCGTAACGGCTGGCGAGCGCGCCGTCCATCAGCACGAAGGCCTCGCCGCCCGGCTGCTCCGGCATGTCCGTCCACGGCGCCACCGTCTCGTCGGTGAATCTTTCTCCCGAGCGGTTGATCAGGATCGCGCCGTCACGATAGAGAGCGGGTGACGGCATCAACGCCGTCGTCAGGAAACCCATCACGAACGGCCGCAGGATCCGCGGCGGCGCATGGTCGATCGACCATCGCACGAGGCGGGCGAGCCAGAGCCACGGCGGCAGACGCCGGACCAGCGTCTCGCGGGCCGGAGGCACGAAGCGAATCTCGGGTCCCAGCACGACGTCGCCATTGACGATCCGGCCGCCGAGCGCGACCGCCGGATCGTGCCAGTCTCCGGTGCTGTCGGGGTTGAACGGCGCCACACGCGCCGCCTCCGGGGCAAGATAGCGGCGCTTGAGCGGATCGCTCGCGGAAAAGTCGCCGGCTGCCAGGATCACGCCGCGGCGGGCTCCGATCCTCCGGCCGCCGGCGACCACGCCGGTCACGCGGCCGCTTTCCGTGACCAGGTCCTCCATCGGACACGAAGTCCGGATCTCGACCCCGAGCCGGCGCGCATGGCGTGACAGATGATGAACGAGGGCCCGCGAGTTCGGAATCACGTTGTGCATCCGCGGCACCGTGTGGGGAGGCTCCGGCATCGGGCCGTAGAAAACGAGCCCGACATCGAGGAGCCAGCGGAACGTGCCGGGAAGATTGTCGACGAGTAGCCGCCGGAGGGTCTCGTTGTCGCGCCCGCGCAGCTGGTCGCCATGGAACAGTTCCATGTCGGCAAAATGACGGTCGGGACCGTCGACGATCCCGGCCCTCTCCTGATGCGGGGAACCGCTGGTCGTGATCGAGCCGACCGACCAGCCGCTGGTGCCGCCGAGCGCGGCATTCTTCTCGATCATCAACGTGTCGGCGCCGCCCTCGGCCGCGGCGATTGCGGCCGCGAGCCCGGCGCTTCCGCTGCCGACGACCACGACATCGAAGACTGAGCCGGCCGCCTCGGTCACGGCGCGCGCCCCCGTCGCAAAGTCCGGGTCACGTCAAGAGCCGCGGCGGCAGCTTGATCCGTTCCGGGGCCGCCTGCCCCCGGCCCGCCGCGCGTGCGCGCGCGAGCACCTCGATGGCCAGCGCAAGGTCCGAGATGCCCATACCCATCGCCTTGAACAGCGTGACATCGGCCGAACCCGGCCGCCCCTCTCCTGAGGCAACGAGCGACGAGATCGGGCGCACCCGGCCCCATTTGTCGTCATCGGCGCCGAAATGCAGGCGGAACTCGGACGACAGGTCGCGCACGGCGCGCAGGCTGTCGACGACGACGGCATCGGCGCGGTCGAACACGTCGTCCGTGAACTCGCGGCGCGCCGGCACGATCGCGCCCATTGCATTCAGGTGGCTGCCGGCGGCCAGCATGTCGGCGGAGAGGAAGGTTTCCGTCGAATTGGTGATCAGTGTCACGATCGGGGCGTCCCGTACCGCGTCGCCAACATTCTCCACGGGCTTCGCGGGAATTCCGAGCCGGGCGGTCACGGCCTCGGCAAAAGCCCTGCGGGTATCGGCATTGCGGCTCGCCACCCGTACCGCCCTGAGCGGGCGTACCGCATGCACTGCCGCGATCTGGGGCAGTGACTGCTTTCCCGTACCGACAATGCCCATCTCGTCGGCGCCGGCGGGCGCCAGCTCCGACGTGCCGACGCCGGTCATCGCCGCCGTCCTCATCTGGCCCAGCGCCGTGGCCTCGACCACGGCGAGGCAGGCGCCGTCATCGAGGGAAAAGAGCGTGATCGTAGTCTCCGACTTTCCCTGGACATTGACCCAGGTCTTGAAGCCGCAGATCCCGGCGCCGGCGACAGCTGCGCCGATCGCGTGCATGGCGTCGTTCGACGCCACCATCAGGTGGGTCTTGGGAAGGTTCTCCGCGCCACCGTCGGCCTCGAGCGCAAGGGTGCGTTTCAGGGCGTCGATGGCCTCCGGCAGGCTGACCAGTTCCACCACGTCCCTTTCCGTGATCCATACGGGGGTGTTCGCCATCGTCGTGACCGTCCCTTCGACCTGGGTGGAAGATCCTTGGCAACCCTATAGCAGAGGTTGACGGAGTTCCGAAGCGCCGGAACAGGGGCGCAGGATCACCGTGGGCCGTTCCCCCGCGCATTGCGCCGTCGGCACCCCTTTCCTATAGTACCGGCCGCAACCGGACGCCGGTTCCGGCCGCGGTGAGGAGTCGATGGATCCGGCGTGTTCCGGAACGCACGGGCGGACAGCCGGATAAGGCATGGCATCGGCCGGCGCTTCGTCTCGACAGGACCCTTTGCGCAGCCGCAATACACCCAAGGAGAGAGTGATGGGAACAGCTACCGGCGCTGGCAAGAAAATCATCGCAATCCGCGACAAGTGGCACACGAAGAATCACCCGTTCTTCCAGAAGATGCTGGACGGGTCACTGGAGTTGCGCGCGCTCGGGATCTACATGGCGGGACACTACAAGTTCGTCGAGCTTGCGCTGCCATCCTTCGGATTTCTCCTCTGGAAGGCGCCCGAAGACGTGAGGCATTCCGTGATCGAGAACCTCGCCGAAGAGGCGGGGCTGGTCGCCATTCCAAGGCCCGGCCACGAGCCTCACGACCACAATCGGATGATCTTCGATTTCTGCAACTCGGCCGGGTTCTCGGATGACGACGTGAGGAATTTCGCCATCGGCCCTGCATGGCATGCGCGCCGGCTCCATTATGCCCAGGTGGTCCGTGACGAATCGCTTGGCGTGGTGCTCGCCATGCAGTCGACCCAGGAAGGACAGCAACCGGAGCTCAACAAGGAAATCACGATACCGTCCTTCGTCAAGCATTACGGCTTCAGCAGGGAGTCGAAGGAGATCGCCTTCTTCGTCGAACACGCCGAAGCCGACGAGGAACACAGCGACCGGCAGATGGAACTGTGCGAGAAATACCTCACCACACAGGAAGAACTCGATCGTGCGGTCAGGATCTGCGAAGAAGCCTGTATGCTGCGCTGGGAATCGATCAGTGAAGTCTATCGCGAGCATGTCCTGAAGGAAGACCGGATCCTGCCGCCAGCGATGGCCGCCTGACAGTCCCGGCATCGCGACCCGCCGGCCGCTCCGGACCCTGTCCATGGAAAGACCCGCGTGAAGACCATCCTGATCACCGGCTGTTCGTCGGGTATCGGTCTCGACGCGGCGGACACCCTGCATCACCGCGGCTGGCGGGTATTCGCGACCTGCCGCCGCGAGGAGGACTGCCGAGCCCTGCAGGAACGGGGGCTGGAGAGCTTTCGTCTCGACTATGCCGACCCGGCCTCGATCGATACGGCAATGGCGGAGGCCTTGTCCCGCTGCGATGGCGCGCTCGACGCCGTGTTCAACAACGGTGCCTACGCGCAACCGGGCGCGGCTGAAGATCTCGGTATCGAGGCCCTGCAGGCCAGTTTCCAGACCAACCTGTTCGGCCCGCACGAGGTCGCACGCCAGGCATTGCGTGTCATGAGGCGACGGCGGCAGGGGCGGATCGTCAACTGTTCATCGGTCCTCGGCTTCGCCTATCTCCGCTTCCGCGGCGCATATACCGCAACCAAGCATGCCATGGAGGGGCTGACCGACACGCTCCGCCTCGAGCTCCACGGCACGCCGATCAAGGTCATCCTCATAGAGCCCGGACCGATTCGCACGCTGATCCGCGAGAAGGCGCGGGCGCCGTACGAACGCTGGATCGACAGGGACAGCAGCGCTTGGCGGGAGACGTACGAGACAGTCCTCGAACCCCGCCTCTACGCCGAGAATCCGGGTCCGGATCGGGGCGAGATGGGCCCGGAGGCCGTCACGAGGAAACTCATTCACGCGCTCGAGAGCCCGAACCCGAAAGCGCGGTATTATGTCACCAGGGTCACCCATATTGCGCGTGCATTCCGTATCCTGCTGCCCTCGAGCATGCGCGACCGGCTGCTCGCGAAAATCTGAGGAGGGCAGCGTCCGGCCTGCTGCGGCCGGCCCGGCGAGACATGCCGCATGCCGGTGCGGCGCCGCGCCACCCCTGTCCCGGCGAGGAGACCCGTGACACAGTTCACCAGCGAATTCAGGATCGAATGGGCGCACTGCGATGCTGCGGGCATCGTGTTCTACCCGCACTACTACACCTGGTTCGATCAGGGGACCGAGCGGCTGTTCACCGAACACCGCCTGTCCTACCCGGAACTTGCCGAGCATTTCGGAATCTCGGGCATGCCGCTTGTCGAGACCGGTGCAAGCTACAAGGCCGCCTGCAGGCTCGGAACCTTGGTCCGGGTAACCTCCCGGCTCGACGAGATATCCGGCAGGACCTTTGTCATGCGCCATCGGATCGAACACGCAGACGGCACCCTCGCCGTGGAGGGCTTCGAGAGGCGCGTCATGGTCCGGGAGGATTCGGACTCCCGTTCGGGCATTCGCGCCGTCGAGTTTCCGGAAGAGATCCGCAGACGGTTGCTGGGCTGACGCGGGCCGGGGCGGCGGGCGAGGCGCGTCCGCCCATCACGCTGCCGCGTTCACGCGCCGGGGGATTTGGAGAACGGCGAAAAATCGTCGGACAGGGCCGATGCGCCAAAACCCTCCCCGATCTTCTCCAAACCGATGATCTCGAGCACGTTGCGGTCCGGATCGTGGAAATAACACTGCCGTCCGTGGAAGACGCCTTCGTGGCGCTCTTCTTCGAAGATGATCTCGACGCCACAATCGGCGAGGTGCCGCTTGGCGTCTTCGTAGCGGTCCACATCGACCTGGAAGGCGTGGTGAACCATGAATTCGTCGCCCGGATTGGGATCGATCGGCGTCTTGCTCCTAGTCAGGATCACGAAGTCGCCGCCGGCGCGCATGAACACCATGCCGATCGCCGGAACCTTCTGCACGGTCTCAAGGCCAAGAACAGTCCTGTAGAACGCCTCGCTCCTGTCGGGATCCGTCACCGATATCGTAAAGTGCACAATTCCCTTCGTCTCGATCATGGCTCCTCTCCCGATATCACTGCGTTGTACGGCTGCACGGAAACTCCGCCCTGCACGAGCCCGGCCCATGCGCTCCGGAGGCGGCATGGACACTCCCGCAATCGCGCCGCCCTGGCAAGTTCTACCACCGTTCCGGCGCCGGACGCAGATCCATCTCGAACGCCCAGGCATCCGCGGGCTGGGCGTGGAAATTCCAGTACGCGTCAGCGATGTGGTCTGGATTGAGCATGCCGCCCTCGGGCAGCGCCGCGACCGCCTCGGGGAATTTCTGGCGCACAGCCTCGGAATCGATCATGCCGTCCACGATGATGTGGCCGACATGGATACCCCGCGGCCCGAGTTCGCGCGCCATCGACTGGGCGAGCGCGCGCAGGCCATGCTTGGCGGAGGCGAACGACGCAAAGCCCGCACCGCCGCGGATGCTGGCCGTCGCTCCGGTGAAGATGATCGTTCCCGAACCGCGCGGGGCCATCCTGCGGGCTGCCTCGCGGCCGGTAACGAATCCTGCAAAGGTCGCGCTCTCCCATACCTGGCGGTAGATCCGCGTCGTCATCTCGAGAATCGGACTGCGGTGCTGGGCGCCGACATTGAAGACGCAAACCCCGACGGGCGCGATCTCGCGCTCGACGCGATCGAACAGGGCGCTGACCGATTCCTCGTCGCGGGCGTCGCAGGCGACGCCTTCCGCACGACCGCCCGCGCTCCGGATCCCGGCGACCAGCCCGTCGAGCGGCTCCGCCTTGCGCCGCGACGGCACCGCCACCAGCCCTTCGCGCGCGAAACGCCGCGCTATCGCCCCACCGAGCGCATCTCCTGCCCCGATGACTACTGCCGCGACATCCGCCATCTCGAACTCCATCCTCAGAAGGGAATGACGATCGGCCCCATCGGCGCGTCGCAGTTGAGCAGGTTGACCCGCTTGCAGGCGATCCTGAGACGCCCCTCGTCATATCTGAGCGTGTGGACATAGTCGCCAGCAAACAGCCGCTGGACGTCCGCCTGAAAATCCACAAGCGTGAAATTGGAGCGCACCGTCACCCCCTCGTCCCCCTGCTGCTCCGCGGTCACGTTGCCGATCACGCGCCGTGTCCGCACAGGCGGTTGATCCGCGTAGTTGGCGGGATGCCGCAGCCGGCGTACCCGGACCTCCAGGAGCTGCCGCTCCTCGTAGGCGATCGACGCCTGGTTTACCGGATCCCTCTGGTCCGGCGTTGCCGGAATCCAGTAGACGCCGTCATCGGCAAACAGTGCCAGCCAGTCTTCGAAGCGCCGCTCGTCCAGCATCCGGGCTTCCTCGAAAAGAAACGCCTCCAGGGCCCGGATGTCGCCCACGGCGGCCATGCCGGCTAGTTCCGCCGGGCGGCAAGGCGCGCGATAACCTCGTCTACCGTCATGACGTCGCCGAACTGCTGGATCACGTTCTCAAGCGCCGCGCGATGCTCGTCGTCCGAGAGCGCCGCATTGCAGTCCTCGACCATGATCACGGAGTAATCCAGCATCATGGCATCGCGGCAGGTGCTCTCGCAGCAGATGTTGGTCTTCGTGCCGCCGACCAGGACGTGCCTGACGCCATGGCTGGAGAGCACGCTCTGCAGGATCGAGGATCCCGGCGTCAGCGGCGAATAGCGGTTCTTGCGGACATGCAGATCATCCTCGTGAACGACCAGATCGCGCCAGATCTGCTCGCCATGACCACCGGGACGCAGCGCCTCGACGGTGCGCTCGCGCACATCCTCGGCCACGAAGTTCCTGATGAATGATTCCCAGTCGGTCCTGCCACCGGTGGACGTGGTGGCGCTCGTGATCCAGATCACGAGTCCGCCGGCCTCGCGGACGGCGCCGGCAAGGCGGTTGACTGCGGCGCAGATGCCGCGCGACGCCGGCACCTCGGCCGGTGCCCCGGGCTCGCAGAACATGTTCTGCATGTCGACGACGACAAAGGCCGTTGCCGCGGGCTCAAGCGTATCGAACAGATGGTAGCGTCCGCGCCGAGCCAGAACCCGGTCGACGATCTCGCGGCGAATCGTCACCTTATGCATGACCGGGCGCCGCCCGGCCCGGCCCTACTCGGCCGCCTCGGCAGCCTCTGCCGCCGGCTCGAGCACGATGTCGTAGTTGATCTCGCGGAACGGCGCCGCGAGCCCCAGCCCTTCGGCGTCTTCCCGGGACTCGTTGACGCGCCAGTCGAGAACCAGGGAGTTCTTGACGCCGAAAACCGCGTCATTGTCGAGATACTCATCGCCCTCGTTGAAGATCTCCGTGGTCAGACGCTCATATCCGGGCGCCTCGATGCGGACATGGAGATGCGCCGGACGCCACACGTTGCGCTTCGCATATTGCATCATCGCCGCCGCCGGACCGTCGAGCGGTATCGTATAGGGCAGCGGCTTCGTGGTGGTGAAGGCGAAGCGCCCGTCAGCACCGGTGAACATCCGGCAGCGCAGGTTGTAGCCCCGGTCGGGCTCCTGCATGTCGTAGAGCCCGTCCGGTCCGTTCTGCCAGAAGTTGAGTTCGGCGCCCTCGATCGGGGTACCGTCCCGCCGCCTGACGACGCCGTGCACATGGGTCGGATCGCCGCCCCGGTTGCGGTCGCCGATCAGGTCTCCGCCCACCTCGAGCTCCGGCACCGGTCCGAGATCACCGGCTTCGGCAACGAAGAACGGGCCAAGGACGGAATTCTCGGTCGCGCCTTCGGGGCGCCGGTTGTTGATGGTGTCGACCAGCGAGGAAACGCCGAGGACGTCGGAGGTAAGGATGAATTCGCTGCGTTCGGGCGTAGAGATATCGGCGCACTTGTGGAGATACTCGATGGCCGCGGCCCATTCCTCCTCGGTGAGCTGGACCTCGCGAACGAACACGTGAAGATGGCTGATCATCGCGTCGACGATCTGCTTGAAGCGCGGGTCGGGATTGTCTGACCAAGCAGCCAGAACGGCTTCGGTGGTGTTCTGTTCGGTCAAGTCGCGCATATCAGGCCCCCTTGCTGGACGGCGAAATGATAGGCACGCGTACCTTCCAAATCAACCGTCGACCGGAAGGCGGCATCACGTGGGAGAGCAGACTCCGGACCGGTTCGGAGGGCGGATAACCGGCGATGCCGGGAGCGTTTCGATCGTGCGGTTCGAGCCACGCCAGCCTCCGGACGCGGGAAGGCCGGAGAGGCGCGGAGCGGAGAGCTCGAGACGCCAGGCGAAGCGAGCGGCGCCTCCCGGCATCCTCGCGCCGCGACCGCCGCCACGCGCACCGGTCGGGCTCAGGCCTCCCTTCCGGCGCCGAGCCGCTTGACGAAACCCGCCAGCCCGGTCTGCCGCTCGCGCCGGAGCCTCTCCGCGACCAGGATCGCCCGGACCTTGCCGACGCACGCGTCGAGCTCGTCATTGACCACCACATAGTCATATTCGGGCCAGTGGCTGATCTCGTCGCTGGCCTCGGCCATGCGCGCCGCCACTACCTCCTCCGGATCCTGGGCGCGCAGACGGAGGCGGCGCACCAACTCGTCGGTCGACGGCGGCAGGATCAGGACGCTTGCGACGTCCTCGCGCATCGCCTGCCGCAACTGCTGCGTCCCCTGCCAGTCGATGTCGAACAGGACATCCCTGCCGTCGCGCAGCGCACTCTCGACGGGTTCGCGGGGCGTGCCGTACCGGTGGCCGAACACCTCGGCATGCTCGAGAAGCTCTCCGGCACCGGCCATCTGCCGGAAACGGGCCTCGTCGACAAAGAAATAGTCTTGCCCGTCGCGTTCGGCCGGTCGGCGCGGACGCGTGGTGACGGAGATCGACAGCGAGAGATCGGGCTCGCTCGCCACCAGTTCGCGCCCGATTGTCGTCTTGCCGGCGCCCGACGGCGACGACAGCACCAGCAGGAGTCCGCGGCGTGCAATGGCGGCGCCCTTCATGGTATCAGCCTCATTCGATGTTCTGGATCTGCTCGCGCAGCCGTTCGATGGCGAGCTTGAGGTCCAGCCCTGTCTGCGTCAGCTCGAGACTTGAAGACTTGGAACACAGCGTGTTCGCCTCGCGGTTCATCTCCTGACACAGGAAATCGAGGCGCCGGCCCACGGTCCCGCCACCGTCGACAAGCGCAGAGGCAGCCTGGACGTGCGCGTCCAGGCGGTCGATTTCCTCGCGGACGTCGCCTCGCGCAACGATCAGCGCAACCTCCTGCGCGATGCGGTCCTCCTGCATCTGCGAGTCGCCGGACAGCAATTCGCCAAGACGCTGGCGAAGCATCGCGTGCCGCTCCTCGAGCCGCACCGGAGCGATACGGGAAGCCTCGGCCGTCAACCGCGCGATCTCGTCGAGAAGCCCGGCCGCGATCCGCTGCAGATGCGCCCCCTCCTCCCGTCTCGAGTCGAGCAGGGCATCGGCAAGACGCACGAATCCGTCGACGATCCGGGCGTTGCGGTCGCTGACATCTCCGCTGTCGCCGTCGTCGGGAAGCGGCTCGACGACACCGCGGATACCGAGCAGCGACTCGATGCGGATCTCCCCGTCGGCATCGCCGCGATACTCCTCGACCAGTTGCATCATCTGTTCCAGCATCTCCCGGTCGATCCGGTGGCGGACGATCGTGTCCGCGCGCCGGATCCGGAGCGTGACGCTGAAATTGCCGCGCGCGAACCTCTCTGCCGCGACCTTCCGTATCTCGGCCTCGATCGCATCCAGCCCCTGGGGCAGGGAGAAGCGGAAATCTATCCCCCGCGCGTTCACGCTGCGCGCCTCCCACACCCAGTCGAACGCCGGGGCGGAATCCTCGATCCGGGCGAAACCCGTCATGCTGCAGATCGCCATGTTACGCCCCGAACGGTTTCCGCACGGTGATGCGGTCTGCCGGCGCAGACGCGCCGTGCCGCACCGTCGCACCCGACGGCCGGTTACTGATCTGCCTTCTCCCGCGCCCTTTTCCTGAGGGTGCGTCGCAGCTTCGCAACGTTCCGGTTGTGCTCCTCCAGCGTGCGCACAAACCTGTGCCCGCCTTCGCCGTCGGCAACGAAATAGAGCTCGTCGGTGCGCAGAGGCCGGACCGCTGCCTCGATCGCGGCGCGGCCGGGATTGGCAATGGGTCCGGCTGGAAGGCCGCGGTGGAGATAGGTGTTGTAGGGAGAGGCAAACTTCAGGTCCTTGCGGGTCAACGGCCGGCCGAGCGAGCGACCGCCGCCAGTGATTGCGTAGGCTACCGTCGGGTCCGACTGCAGCGGCATGCGGCGCCGGAGCCGATTGTGGAACACCGCCGACACGCGGGCGCGCTCGGCCGCGTTGCCCGTCTCCTTCTCGATGATGGAAGCCAGTATCAGCGCCTCGCGCGGCGAGCGGAGGGCAATGTCGTCGCCGCGCCGTTGCCACGCTTCCGTCAACGCCTTGTCCATGGCTGCGGCCATTCGGGTGAGGATCGACATCCGGGTGTCGCCAAGGGAGAAGAAATACGTCTCGGGGAGCAGCGCTCCTTCCGGAAAGTCCTTGTCCGTGTCGCCCCTGAGACCGCCGGCGCCCCTGACCGCGGCGATGGCTTCTGCGGTCGTCAGCCCCTCGGGGATGGTCAGCCGGCGCTGCACCATCCGGCCCTCGGCGATGTGGATGGCCACATCGCGCATCGCCATGCGCGGCGCAAAGGCGAACTCGCCCGCACGCAACCGCCCGGCAAGGCCCGCGACGCGGGTGCCGGCGACGAAGACGAGTCTGCTGTCGATGACCCCGGCCGCCTCCAGTGCCCGCGATATCGTCCCGAGATCCGCGCCCCGCGGAATGATCAGCGTGGTTGGTGTCTCAAGCGGCCCGGGCTGCAGGAAGGCCCGCCATGTCCAACCGCCGGCCACCGCGCCGGCGACGAGGGCGAGGCAGAGGAAGGCGGTCAGGCGGCGCATGTCCTCTCAGGACACTTCCCTGAATATGACCGACGCGTTCGTGCCGCCGAAACCGAACGAATTCGAAAGCGCGGCCCGGACCGTGCGCTCCTTGGCCTCGAACGGCACCAGATCCATGTCGCAGCCGGCCGACGGATTTTCGAGATTGAGCGTCGGTGGCACCATGTCGTCCTGAATCGCCTTGATCGAGAAGATCGCCTCGACGGCGCCAGCGGCGCCCAGAAGGTGCCCGATTGCCGACTTGGTTGACGACATCGAGAGCTCGTCGACATGGCTGCCGAAGAGGCGCTTGACGGCGCCGAGCTCAATTTCGTCCCCGACCGGGGTCGAGGTGCCGTGCGCGTTCACGTAATCGATGTCCCCGGCGTCCATGCCGGCGTTGCGCAGCGCGTTGCGCATCGACCTGAAGCCACCGTTGCCGTCTTCGGCCGGCGCGGTCACATGGTGCGCGTCCCCGGAGAGCCCGTAGCCGGCGACCTCGGCATAGATCCTGGCACCGCGGGCCTTTGCGTGCTCGTACTCCTCGAGCACAACGACGCCGGCCCCCTCGCCCATCACGAATCCGTCGCGGTCGCGGTCCCACGGGCGCGAGGCCCGCCACGGTTCGTCGTTGAAATGCGACGACAGCGCGCGGGCCGCAGCAAACCCGGCGACCCCGAGCCGGCAGATGGCGGCCTCGGAACCGCCGGCAACCATGACATCGGCGTCGCCGAAGCTGATCAGCCGCGACGCGTCGCCGATCGCGTGCGCACCCGTTGAACAGGCGGTCACCGGCGCATGGTTCGGCCCCTTGAAGCCGTGCCTGATGGAGACATGGCCCGAGGCGAGGTTGATCAGACTCGACGGGATGAAGAACGGGGAGATGCGGCGCGGCCCCCGCTCTTCGAGCACCAGCGCAGCCGCGGAAATCGTGCCGAGCCCACCGATGCCCGAGCCGATCATGACACCGGTGCGTTCGGCCTTCTCGTCGTCCGTGGCTTCCCAGCCCGCGTCCGCGATCGCTTCCGTCGCCGCGGCGAGCGCGTAGATGATGAAGTCGTCGACCTTGCGCTGGTCCTTTACCGGCAGCACGTCGTCGACATTGAACTCACCCTGTGCCGCACCGCGTGGAACCTCGCAGGCAATGGTCACGGGCAGGTCGGAAGGGTCGAACAGGGTAATCCGTCCGGCTCCCGACTCCCCGTCAAGCAAGCGCTTCCACGCATGGTCGACGCCGGCTCCCAACGGCGTCACGGCCCCCAGGCCGGTAACGACAACCCGCCTCAGCTCCATGGATGTAACCCTGCGCCCGACGGCCGGCCCGCCCTGCCGCCGGAGCCGCGCTGCGGCCCCATGTCCCGGCTAGTCCGCGTTCTCTTCGACAAAGGCGATGGCATCGTTGACGGTGATGATCTTCTCGGCCGCCTCGTCCGGAATCTCGCAACCGAACTCCTCCTCGAACGCCATGACCAGTTCCACCGTGTCGAGGCTGTCCGCCCCGAGATCATCAACAAAACTCGCGTTGTCCGTCACCTTGCTCTCGTCCACGCCGAGATGCTCAACGACAATCTTTTTCACACGTTCTGCAGTATCGCTCATTGGCTCTTTCCTGAGGTTTGTCGGTTTCCGCCGGGCGGCGGGTCGGTTCTGGTTTGGTCCTGCCCCGTGCCGCGGCCGAACCGGGGGCCGGACAGGCGGGCGCTGTGGCGAACGGATGCCGCGTTCGCCGCAACCTTCTATACCATGATCATGCCGCCGTTTACATGCAGGGTCTGGCCGGTCACGTAGGCCGCCTCCGCCGAGGCGAGGAACGCGGCGCAGGCGCCGACATCCTCGGGGCTGCCGAGACGTCCGGCCGGTATCCCGGCGATCAGCCTCTCACGGTGTTCGCCGGTGATCGCCTCGGTCATCGCCGTGTCGATGAAACCCGGAGCGATGCAGTTGACGGTGATGCCGCGCGCCGCAACCTCCGCCGCCAGCGCCTTCGACATGCCGGCGATGCCCGCCTTCGAGGCGGCGTAATTGGCCTGTCCGGGGTTGCCGGTTACCCCGACCACCGAGGTGACGCTGATGATGCGGCCCCACCGCGCCCTGAGCATGTCACGCAGCACGGCGCGCGACAGGCGGAACGCGGCGGTGAGATTGACGTCGAGCACCTCCTGCCACTCCTCGTCCTTCATGCGCACGCCGAGATTGTCGCGGGCAAAACCGGCATTGTTGACGAGCACGTCGATGCCGCCCATCGCGTCGCGCGCGCCATCGACCAGGCAGGCCGCCGAATCGGGATCCGAAAGGTCGGCGACGACCACATGCGCTGCATCGCCGACATCCGCGGCCACGGCATCGAGCGCATCCCGGTTGCGGCCGGCAAGACAGAGTTCCGCCCCCCGGGCGCCCAGCATCCGCGAGATTGCGCCGCCGATGGCGCCTGAAGCGCCGGTCACCAGGGCGCGCCGGCCGTCAAGGTTGAACATCGGCCTTTTCCTCCGTTCAGAATGTCCCGAGAACGGCCTCGACGTCGCCTGGAGTCTCGGCATTGAGGACCGTCATCTCCGGATCGATGCGCCTGATCAGGCCGGAAAGCACCTTTCCGGCGCCGAGCTCGATCACCGTGTCGACCCCCGCGGCCCGCATGGCCTGCACGCTTTCGCGCCAGCGGACCATCGCCGTGACCTGTTCGACGAGCAGCGCCCGGATCTCGTCCGGATCCTCGACCGGAGCCGCAGTCACGTTGGCAATAAGCGGCACCGCGGGAGGGGTCGGCGGCGTCTCCGCGAGCGCCGCCTTCATGACCTCGGCTGCGGGAGCCATCATCCGGCAATGGAAGGGGGCACTGACCGGCAACCGGATGCTCTTCCGGATGCCGTGGCTCTTGGCAATGCCGATCGCCCTTTCTATCGCGGCCGCAGCGCCCGAAAGCACGATCTGGCCGGGCGCGTTGTCATTGGCGATCTCGCAGACCTCTCCCTCGGCGGCGAGTTCGGCGATCTCGCGGGCCTGCCCGGCATCGGCACCGAGAAGCGCCGCCATCGCGCCCTGCCCCGCCGGCACCGCGCGCTGCATCGCCTCGCCGCGTGTCCGCAGAAGCCGCGCCGAATCAGCAAGCTGCAAGCTCCCGGCCGCGGTCAGCGCCGTGTATTCGCCAAGCGAATGCCCGGCGACGAAGGCGCAGCGGCGCACGAGATCCGGTGGCCCCTCGGTCTCGAGGACGCGCAGCACGGCCATGCTGACTGCCATCAGCGCGGGCTGGGCGTTCTCCGTCAGCGTGAGTTCCTCCTGCGGCCCCTCGGCAATCAGGCGCGAGAGGCTGCGGCCGAGCGCGTCGTCGACTGCCTCGACGACCTCGCGGGCCGCCGGATGGGCAGCGATCAGCTCCGCGGCCATGGCTACGGCCTGCGAGCCCTGCCCGGGAAATACGAGTGCGCGCGTCACGTTCTGTCCTGTCGTTTCCGGTCGTCCCGCGCTTCCCGCGGCAGGCCGACGTCGGATCCGCAGTCATAGACGGTGGAGGGAGCGAGTCAAATACGGGGAAGGACAGGACCGGGCGGCAGTCCTCAAAGCAGGCGGACCGAATTCGCCGCCGGAGCGTCCAGACCCTGCTCGCCGTGGAGTCACAGGCGCGCTTCTGCGCGGCAATCGAGAACGGCGCGATCGGCGAGGACCGTCACCTGCATGGGCCGGCCTGTTGCGGGACACCCGGGCCGGTCAGACCCGCGCGCTCTCCCGTGTCGCGGGGTGGAACAGCTCGGTCGGGTCCATCTCGCGGACGGCCAGGCCCTGGGCATGCGAATACCGTGTCACCGCGCTGAGTTCGGACAGATTGTCCCGGAACCCGTAGGGCCAGATGTCGGGGCCCAGAAGCGCCTGCATCGCCTCGACCTCGGCGGCGATCCAAGGCGCGGACACATGCGGCGCCGTCGCATCGCCGAGCGCGGCAACGGCCATGTTCTTGGCTTTCAGGAACGCCTTGTAGAGGCTTGCCGGGAGCCAGGGATGGGTCTCGGCGAGGCTTTCGCGCAACGCCACGAGGTGCATGATCGGATAGAGTCCGGTCTTGCGGTAATAGGCCTCCTCGGCCGCACGGTAGTCGGGGAACAGCCGCCGCACCTCCTCGCCGGCGCCGAAACAGGACGGGGCGCGGGCGCTGATCAAAGCCGGAATCCCGCCGTCGGCCAGCATGGCGGACAGGCTTTGACCGGGCGGCAGCGGCGTAGCGGAGATGTCCGGCGGCAGGTTGAGCCGATAGGCGCCGTAGCGGCCCGGCTGTTCCAGCCCGCCCGTCCGCCATGAGATGTCGGACGGCAGCACCCCGTATTCCTCGGCCAGCATGCCGCGGACCCAGAGCGCGGCGGTCATCGCATAGACCGGGACGCCCACCTCCCGCCCCTTGAGATCAGCGGGATGCTTGATCCCGGAATCGGCGCGCACGTAGATTGCCGAGTGGCGGAACATGCGCGAGGTGAACACCGGCAATCCGATATAAGGGATCTCACCGCGCGAGCGGGCCAGCACGAAGGAGGACAACGAGACCTCGGCCACGTCGAACTCGGCATTGGTGAAGGTGCGGTAGGAGGTCTCCTCGATCGGGATCGGGAAATAGGCGACCTCGCAGCCTTCGACCGCGACGCGCCCGTCGATAAGCGGGCGCACGCGGTCGTAGTCGCCCGTCGCAACGGTGATCGGGAGCTTCGCCATCTGGCCGGTCAGAAAGCCGCCATACCACCGCCCTTGAGGCCAGGCCGCTCGCGCGGCTCCTCCGGGGTGGCGAACATGCGCGGCAGCGCTTCGACGATGCGGCGGATCCCGGCCGCGTGTCCGGCGGCGAGCCTGCTGCACGCCCGGGTCCCGGGCGGCACCTCACCGCGACGGCGGCCGGAGGCGAGCAAAGGTGGACGCATCGCTTGGTACCTTCTTGCCTGTTTCAGGACTGTCCCGGCCAACGGTTCGCGCTCCGCCAGATACGGGCTCTTGCAACCCGAACGGACAGCAACCCGCTCCGCATTCCGTCGCAGGTGTGCGCCCGCCCTCCGCAGGCCTCCCGTTTCCGGCCTTCGGTCCCTTCCATGACAGGGACGGCACATGGTAGGGACCGACGACACGAATGTCATCCATCCCCGCGCCGCGAGGGCCGACATACACAAGATGCAGATCACCGCCGCGTCCCGAGCGCCGGATCCGACACCGGCCGCTCGAGTGATCACGCCGGTCAAATCCGGGACGCGCCATCGATGCGCGATCCGCCCGACTGACGGAAGTCCGCCGATCCGCCATATTTTCAGCCGCAACGCCGGCCGGGGCGGTTTCGCGGGTGTCCGCCCCGGATCGCAAAGAATACGAGATCGGCCCCTTGCGCCACAACCGTGAACGTGTATAGTGCCCGCCTTCACAACACGACACGCATGGTTTCCGGATGTGGTGCGCGACAGCAGTCGCCGAATTCGACACCTGCCGGACGTGCTCTCAGGAGTAACGAAGTGCCTTACTACGAATGCGTGTATATCGCGCGCTCGGACATTGCTGCCAGCCAGGTCGACACGCTGACCGCGGACCTGAAGAAGATCATCGACGACAATGGCGGCGAGGTCACGAAGACGGAATACTGGGGCCTCAAGTCCCTGGCTTACCGGATCAAGAAGAACCGGAAAGGCCACTATTCCCTCCTCAATCTCGATGCACCGGCGGACGCGCTGAAGGAGATGGAGCGCAACATGCGCCTGAACGAGGACATCATCCGCTACATGAGCGTCAGGGTCGACGAACTTGAAGAAGGCCCGTCGATCATGATGCAGGGCCGGAGCGGCCGGGGCCGCAACCGCAGGAGCCGCGACCAGCAGGAAGGCGGCACGGGCAAGGCGCAGGCGGAGACGGCTTCCGCCGCCCCCGCAACGGCGCCCAAGGCGAGCGCGGACGCGACGACGGATAGCGGCAGCGGCGCTGACAAGCCGGAGGATTCGTCGACATGAGCCGGCGGCCATTCTTCAGACGGCCGAAGAGCTGTCCGTTCTCCGGCGCCAACGCGCCCCGGATCGATTACAAGAACGTCAAGCTGCTGCAGCGTTTCACGTCGGAGCGCGGCAAGATAGTACCAAGCCGAATCACGGCGGTTTCGGCGAAAAAGCAGCGGGAACTGGCGAAGGCCATAAAGCGCGCACGGACGCTCGCGCTGCTGCCGTTCTCGGTGGACTGACGCCACCGAGCGTTTTCCGGAGGCCCAGCATGTCGCGGGCACAGTTCATTCCAGTCGGGGCAGGCATCGTGACGGCCTTGCTGCACCTCTCGGTAACGTTCGGACCCCTGGCCGGCATCCTGCTGGCCTATTTCGCGATGGTGCCGGTGGCGGCAACCGGCTTCGGGTTCGGCATCATGCCAGCGACCGTCTCCGCCGCCGTGGCAGCCGTCATCATCGCGCTGGCAGCGCCGGGCGTGGGCGCGCTTTCGCTGTTCCTTCTCACCTCGGCAGCCCCGGTGCTGGGGCTCGTCCACTTCGCGCTCACCTCGCGCAAGGATGAGGACGGTTCGATCCACTGGTATCCGATGGATCGCCTGCTCGGCATGCTCACGGCGTTCAGCCTTGCCATCTTTGGCATCGCGCTGCTGGTCTTCGGCGGCTCGCCCGCGGGGCTCCAGGACGCCACCCGGGAGTTTCTGGAACCGATCACACTTGCCGTCGGCGGCGGCGGCAGCGGCGTGGACCAGTTGATCCATGTCTTTCCCGGCATCGCGGGTGCTTCATGGATGCTGATGATCGGGTCGAACTGCGCCATCGCCTACCTCGCGGTTCGCCGCTGGGGCACGCCGATCCGGCTTGATACCAGATTCCGCGAAATCGACGTTCCGCTGTGGCCGCTCGGCACGCTTACGCTCGGTGCGGCGCTGTCGCTGCTCGGCGGCCCCGCCGCCTATATCGGCACCAACATGATGATCATTTCGAGCCTGCCGTTCTTCCTTGTCGGGCTCGCGGTGCTGCACACGATCACGATGAACTGGCCCGCCCGCTTCGTGGCACTCGGCGGGTTCTACCTGCTCACGATATTCACCGCATGGCCGGCGCTGCCGGCGTGCCTGCTCGGTATCCTCGAGCGCTGGCTGCGGCTACGCAGACGCGCCATCGCGGCCGGCACGAAACAGGGGGAAGAGTGATGGAAGTGATACTGCTGGAACGCGTGGAGAAACTCGGACAGATGGGCGATGTCGTCAACGTCCGGCCGGGTTACGCCCGCAATTACTTGCTGCCTCAGAAAAAGGCGCTTCGCGCTACCCCGGAAAACCGCTCCTCGTTCGAGGAAAGGCGCGCCCATCTCGAGGCCGAGAATCTCGAACACCGCGCCGAGGCACAGAACGTTGCCGAGAAGCTTGAAGACTTCTCGGTCGTTATCGTGCGCCAAGCCAGCGACAACGATCATCTCTACGGGTCGGTGACGACGCGCGACATCGCCGGCGCGGTCTGCGAGGCCGGCGTGACCGTGGATCGCCGTCAGATCCAGCTCGACCGCCCGATCAAGACAGTCGGGCTGCACCAGGTGCGCATCCGCCTCCATCCCGAGGTGGCGGTCGAGGTAACGACGAATGTCGCCCGTTCGGAAGAGGAAGCCGAGATGCAAGCCCGGGGCGAGAGCGTACGCGCCGACCAGGACGCCGACATCGAGGACGACGAGGCACCGCCTCCGGAACATGACGACATGGTGACGCCTCCCGAGGAGGACGGAGCGGACGCTTCGCAAGATTCAGCGGAGGACGCGTCGTAGGACGGCCGGGACGCCGGCGCGCGAAGCCGATGCCGTGCCCCGCCCGGTCAGTCTTCCTCGGACTCGATCTGGCGGACGGCCTCGTCCATCAGGCTCGCCATTTGCCGGCGCAAACGGGCCTCGTCCATGTCGACACCATGATCGGCAAAGTCCTTGAGAACCTTGCGGACCACGTCGTCGTCGCCAGGCTCCTCGAAATCGGAAAGCACGACTTCCTTCGCATAGTCCTGCGCCTTCTCGTCGGCGAGGTTGAACTGGCCAGCCGCCCACAGCCCGAGCAGGCGGTTGCGCCGCGACGTTACGCGGAACAGCGCCTCCTGGTCGCGCTTGTACTTGCTCTCAAAGCTCTTTTCCCGTTCATCGAAGGTCGACATCGCGGCGGACTCCTTTCTCTGCAACCCGGCTGCTGAACAGCGATACCGATGCCATTGATCGTTCCTCGCGAGACGCCTGTCAACTGGTCCACCACGCGCGTCCGGACCCGCCTGCGCCCGCGGGACGCACGGACTGCGGCACCCCCATGTGCACGGTAATCGCCCTGCGGCGCCCGGATCACGAGTGGCCGGTCGTCCTCGCGGCAAACCGCGACGAGATGGTCGACCGTCCGTGGGACCCGCCGGCGCGCCACTGGCGCGACCGCAGCAACGTCGTCGCCGGCATCGACCGCCTCGCCGGCGGCACGTGGCTCGGCCTCAACGACGAGGGCGTGGTCGCCGCGGTGCTCAACCGCCGGGATTCCCTGGGACCCGATCCGTTGCTGCGTTCGCGCGGCGAACTCGTCCTTGAAGCGCTCGACCATGCTGACGCCGACGCCGCCTCCGACGCGCTTTCGCAGATCGACAGCACCAGCTACCGTTCGTTCAACATGGTCATCGCCGACAACCGCGACGGCTTCTGGCTGCGCAGCACCGGTGCCGGCGCCGTCGAGGTCCACGAACTGCCGACAGGCCTGTCGATGGTGACGTCTGCAGACCTCAACGACCCGGCGTCGCCACGACTCGCGTATTTCCGGCCCAAATTCGCCAGCGCCCCCGTCCCCGACCCCGAGCGGGGCGACTGGAGCAGCTGGCAGACTCTGCTTGCAAGCACCGAACATGCGCCGGGCACCGGCCCGCACGAGGCGATGTGCATCTTCACCGAACACGGATTTGCCACCGTGTCGAGCGCGCTGATCGCGCTTCCGGCCATGGGTCTTTCCGCCCGCCGCCCGGTCTGGCTTTTCGCGGCGGGCGCCCCGTCCGAGGTCCCTTTCCTGCCGGTGACGCTCGACGCGAACAACGCTCCTCCGGCTGCCACCACCGCTGTCTGACGCCATCGCGCGGAGCGCCGTCGCGGGCGCCCGACGAGGCAAATTTCATTGGCCGTCGTCATTGACCGGCGTCCGGAATCCATATATCTGATCTTCAGCGCACCGCGACACGCTACCCCACCTCTCCAGACTGGACACCCATCATGGCCCGACGCAGACGGATCTACGAGGGCAAGGCGAAAGTCCTTTTCGAAGGGCCGGAGCCCGGCACCCTCGTTCAGTATTTCAAGGACGATGCGAGCGCCTTCAACAACAAGAAGAAGGGCGTCATCACCGGCAAGGGCGTGCTCAACAACCGGATTTCGGAATACCTGATGCTGCGCCTGAAGGAGGTCGGGATTCCCACCCATTTCGTGCGCCGCCTGAACATGCGCGAGCAACTCGTCCACGAGGTGGAGATCATTCCGATCGAGGTGGTCGTGCGCAACATTGCTGCCGGATCGATCACCCAGCGCTTCAGGCTCAAGGAAGGCGAGCCGCTGCCACGGTCGATCGTCGAGTTCTATTTCAAGGCGGACGATCTCGACGACCCGCTGGTCGCCGAGGAGCACATCGCCGCGTTCGGATGGGCTTCACCCCAGGAGCTCGACGAGATGATGCATCTGTCCCTCAGGGCAAACGACTTCCTCTCGGGGCTGTTTCTTGCCGTCGGCATCCGGCTGATCGACTTCAAGCTTGAATTCGGACGCTGGTGGAATCAGGACGAGATGCGCCTCGTGGTCGCTGACGAGATCAGCCCCGACAATTGCCGCCTGTGGGACATCGCGACCAACGAGATCATGGACAAGGACAGGTTCCGCCGCGATCTCGGAAGCGTCGAGGAAGCCTATCAGGAGGTGGCTCGCAGGCTTGGCATCCTGCCCGAGGGCGGCGGGCCCGGCGATCTTCCCGGCCCCAGCGCCGTGCAGTAGGGCTGTTCAGAAGAAGACGAACGTCCGGGTCTCGATGCTCTCGCGCGGCCGCGCGCCTGCCGGCGTCGTCGGGTCCACGAACGCCGTGTGCGCCGAAAGGCGGGCGCGCCCCTCATCCGAATCGAAGCACTTGATCAGGATCGCCTCGTCGGGCTCGACGCGCGGCAGGTAGCACCATTGCTGGCCCGGATTGTGGTTGAGGTGCTGGATCTCGCCCGTGCGCTCCTGGGCGCGGCGTTCGACCGGCACGAGATCCGCGGGATCGATCGTCCGCGCATCGGCGAGGGCCAGCGGCATGGTCTCGACGGTCCCGCCGATGCCGCGCCAGATATTGATGATCGCAAAACGCCGCCGCATGAGTTCTTTCGCCGGTTCGTCGCCGATGAGATCGTGCAACCGCTGGCGGGCCGACCGGTCGGTATAGTCGTTGTGCACCATCTGCACCGGTTCGCGCACCAGGCGCCGGGCCCGTGTCTCGTCGTCGTCAGCACGGATCGTGTGGTCGAATACGATGACGTCGCGCGCGCCGGTAGCCTGCTTCAGGAGTTCGGCAACCTCGGTCTCGTAGACCGCCGTCCGCTGGTCCTCGTCGTAGAAATCGACCTCGGAGCGATGGCGGACCAGCGCGAATCCGTGGCGGTCGAGGCTAAGTTCATCGGCCACGGCACGGACATCGGCGATCGAAACCGTCACTTGTTCGTGATCGCCTTCGTAGTGGACAGCTCCCTCTCCGGGGCGGGACGGCATGCTGATCGGTGCGGCCCCACCCCTGACGACGAACGTCAGCCGCGCTTGCACGCGCCGAAGATCGCGGAATTCCTGACTGGCTGATGTCACGACTTCCTCCGGGCACGGCGCAAACCGGATCCGGACCGATCCGCGTGGTTCGGCGGCCAGCATGGTCGCGGAGACTCGGTTTGTGAACGGCAGCAGCCGGGAGCGTCTTGCGCGGCACCGATGCCGCTATTCGAGCAGGCGCGGGAGGAAGAGCGAGAGGCCCGGTATCGCCACGATGAGGGCAATGCGGACGATGTCGGCGGCGATGAACGGCAGCACGCCACGGAAGATTCGCGTCAGCTCGACCTCGGGCAGCATGGATTTGAGCACGAAGACATTGAGCCCGATCGGCGGCGTGATCAGGCTGATCTCGATCACCACGACGACGACGATGCCGAACCAGACGAGATCGAGGCCCATGGCCTGCATCACCGGATAGAACACGGGCACGGTGAGCAGCATCATGGAGATGCTCTCGAGTATGCAGCCGAGCAGTATGTAGATGACGATGCAGATCACCACCACCATCAGCGGCGGCGCGTTCATGGCTGCGAACCAGTCCGCTATCTCGTTGGGGACACGCGCCACGTTGATGAAGTTCGCAAACAGGAGGGAACCTACGAGAAGGGCCAGAAGCACGGCCGTCGTGCGCCCGCTTTCGGCCAGCGCCTCAAGGGTGAGCGCCAGCGTCAGCCGACGCCGGAACAGCGCGATGACGAAGGCGCCAAAGGCGCCGATTCCGGCTGCTTCGGTCGGCGTGAAGACGCCTCCATATATGCCGCCCATCACGATCGCGAACAGGACCAGCATGCCCCAGATGCCCTTGAGGGCGCGCACGCGGGCACGCCAAGGCAGCCGCTCTCCCGGTGGGCCGAGTTCCGGATTGATCCGGGTCATGACACCGACGGCCACCGCGTAGAGCAGGATCCCGAGTATTCCGGGAATGATCCCCGCGGCAAAGAGTTGCCCGATGTCGGTCTCCGTCATGATGCCGTAGAACACGAGCGCGACGCTTGGAGGGATGAGAATGCCGAGCGTACCGCCGGCGGCGATGGAGCCGGTGGCCAGCCGTTCGTCGTAACCGAACTTCCGCATCGACGGTATCGCGACTTTCGACATCGTAGCGACGGTGGCGAGGCTCGAGCCACAGACGGCGCTGAAACCGCCGCAGGCAACAACCGTCGCCATTGCCAGCCCGCCGCGGCGGTGACCGAGCCACGCGTTCGAAGCTTCGTAGAGATCGTGGGAAATGCCGGAACGCGCGACGAACGCGCCCATCAGGATGAACAGTGGCAGCACCGAGAAGTCGTAGACCATGACCATGTCGGTAGCGACGTTGCCTATGCTCCGAAACGCCGGTCCGAAGCCGACATAGAACCCGAAGCCAACGGTTCCGACGATCGCCATCCCGAAGGCGATCGGCACCTGGAGCAGCAGCAGCGCGAACAACGCGCCGAAGGCGAGAAGCACCACCTCCACGGTCTAGCCCGCTGCGGCCGGGGGTCCCGGCTCGGCACCGCGCAGACGGCACCATGCGAGGAGAAGGAAGAGCAGCGACGAAAAGAAGGTCAGGCCGCTCATCGCGAATACGTAGGGCGCGACGCTGATTTGCAGGAACATCAGCACCGCATTGGAATTGAGCAGGGATTCGCCCTGAATCCACACTTGGCGCGCCCAGATGAAGGTCACCGCTGCGAGCACGAGATCAAGCGCGACATGCTGGAACCGCCGCACCCGCCCACGCAGCAGATTTCCGAGAAGTCCGATCGTGATGTGCTCGCGGCGTATGCAGACCAGAGGTAGGCCCGCATAGACGACAAAGCCCATCGCGATCTCGGTCAGCTCATTGCTGCCGCTGATCGGGGCGTTGAAGCCCTGGCGACCGACGACATCGAAGAACGTCAGCACCATCATCGCGAACATGAGAACCGCAAGGACGATACCCAGCGAGCGGTCCAGCAGGTTCACGACACGTTGGAGGAGCCTGTCGGACGCCGTCCGGCCGGCGGACTCGGCCATCTGCTGCATGAGCGGTGGCCGCTGAATCGGCTACGTCGGTCAGGAGCCGTAGGCTGCCACCTCGTCGCGGAACATCTTGATCGCGGCGGCCCCGTCGACGCCGAGTTTCTTCACCTTCGCAATCCAGCCCGTCTCGAAGCCGGACAGCATCTTTTTGACCGTGGCGAGCGTCTCGCCCTTGAGCTCGTGGGTGATGATTCCGTCGGCCTTCAGCTTCGGCACGGCCGCATTCTCGTGCCCGTCCCAGATCTGGCCGATGCGCTTGGCGTAGGCCTCGCCGGACAACTCCATGACCTTGGCCTGGTCGGCCTTCGAGATCTTGCCCCATGCGCGGCTGTTCATGGCAACGACGAAGCTGGTGTTGTAGAGCCCGCCGGGGAAGCGGGTGACGTACTTGACGAACTTGTTGATCTTGAAGTTGTAGATCGCCTCGTCGGTGAATGACGTCCCGTCATAGACGCCCCTGGCAAGGCCGTCGCGCAGCGCTGTCACCGGGCCCGCGACCGGCACGGCGCCGAATTTCTTGAGCGCCTCGGAGACGAAGAATGTTGTCGAGCGGAACTTGAGCCCCTTGAAACCGTCGAGGGTCTTGATCTCGCGCTTGTTGTTGTAGAGGTGGCCCGCCGGATGAACGTGGACGGACAAGGTATGCACGCCCTTGTGCATGCCTGCCGGCTGCAGAATCTTCTTGAAGACGCGCCAGTAGGCCACGGAGTTGGCTTCGGTGTTGCGGGTCATGAAGGGCAGTTCGGCAACTTCGCTGAGGGGGTGCACGCCGGGGGTATAGCCGTGCGGCACGAAGATGACGTCGGCGATTCCGTCCACAGCGAGCTGGTACTGACGCGGCGGGGCGCCAAGTCCCTTGGCCGTGGGCTGGATCTTCACGCGCCCTTGCGTGGCCTTCTCTATGTCCTTGAAATAGACATGCATTACATCGCGCTGGGTGAAGTGCCCGGCGGGCAGCCATTGGCTGAAGCGGAATGTCTGGGCGTCGGCGGCACCAGCAAAGGCGGTGGCAAGCGCCGCTCCGCAGAGTAAGGATCTGAAATGTCGAGAGGTCATGATTTTTCCTTCCGGTCCCTTGGCTCCCGAACTATAGGAGGCCGGGATAGCGGGTCAAGATCGTGCCGGGGTTCGGCGGCCGAGTCTCTCGGCGGGATCGATTCCGGATCTGCTGTCGCCGGTTCGCGCGTCGCGACCGCGGACAGTTGAGGGCAGTGCTCTCCGCTTGGCAGCAGGCTGGCGGCGGCATGGCGCTGCCAGCCATCCGAAAGGACAGGTGCGATTCGCAGGCGCACAGGGTAAACATGGGCCCATGAAGGCGCGCATCCACATCACGCTCAAGAACGGCGTTCTCGACCCGCAGGGCAAGGCCGTGGCGCATGCCCTGCACGGGTTGGGATTCTCGTCGGTAACCGGAGTCCGCCAGGGCAAGTATCTCGAACTCGAACTGTCGGAAACCGACATCGGCCAAGCGCGCACCGTCGTCGCCGACATGTGCGAGCGCCTGCTGGCCAATACGGTGATCGAGAACTACGAAATCGACATAGACCCATGAAGGCCGCCGTCATCGTGTCGCCCGGTTCCAACTGCGATCGCGACGCGCGCGTGGCGCTGCGCCGCAGCACCGGCGAGGAGCCGGTCATGCACTGGCACCGCGACCCCGAATTGCCCAAGGTCGGTCTCATTGTCATCCCCGGCGGGTTCTCCTACGGCGACTATCTGCGCGCCGGAGCAATGGCCGCGCATTCGCCGGTCATGCGCGAGGTCGCGGCCCGTGCGAACTCCGGCGTGCCGGTGCTCGGAATCTGCAACGGTTTCCAGATCCTCGTCGAATGTCGCCTGTTGCCCGGCGTGCTGATGCGCAACGCCGGCCTCCGCTTCGTCTGCCGCGACGTCTTCCTTCGCGTCGAGGCGACCGATACGGTCTTCACCAGCCACTACGAACACGGCCAGACCGTACGCATCCCCGTCGCCCACAACGAGGGCAACTACCACGCGCCCGAGGCGGTGCTCGACGAGCTCGAAGACGAAAACCGGGTCGCCTTTCGCTACTGCGCCCCGGCCGGCGGCAGCGACGCCGGGGCGAATCCCAACGGATCGGCGCGCAACATCGCGGGCATTCTCAACCGCGGGCGCAACGTCCTCGGCTTGATGCCGCACCCGGAACGGCTGGCCGATCCGCTGCTCGGCGGCTGCGACGGGCGTCCGATGTTCGACGCCCTCGCCGACATGCTGGCGCGGGCAGCCTGACGACCTCCCGCCGCAGATGACACGGATCACGCACGACATCGTCGCCGAGCACGGGCTGACCCCGGAGGAATATGACCGGGTGCTGCGGATCCTCGGGCGCGAACCCAATCTCACCGAGCTCGGGATTTTTTCCGTGATGTGGTCCGAGCACTGCTCCTACAAGTCGTCGAAGGTCTGGCTGCGCAGGCTGCCGACCTCGGCGCCGTGGGTGATCGACGGGCCCGGCGAGAACGCGGGCGTCATCGACATCGGTGGCGGCCTCGCCTGTGTCTTCAAGATCGAGAGCCACAACCATCCCTCGTTCATCGAGCCGCGCGAGGGAGCGGCCACCGGCGTAGGCGGCATATTGCGTGACGTGTTCACCATGGGTGCACGGCCGGTCGCCAATCTCAACGCGCTGCGTTTCGGCTCGCCGGACCACCCGCGGACCCGGCATTTCGTGAACGGAGTCGTCGAGGGAATCGGCGGCTACGGCAACTGTATCGGCATTCCGACCGTCGGCGGCGAGATCGATTTCGATTCCGGCTATGACGGCAACATCCTCGTCAACGCCATGACCGTCGGCATCGCGGACAGTAGCCGGATCTTCCGTTCCGCCGCCGCGGGAATCGGCAACGCTGTCGTCTATGTCGGATCGAGGACGGGGCGCGACGGCATCCACGGCGCCACCATGGCCTCGGCCGAGTTCAGCGGCGACGTCGGAGAGAAGCGGCCCACCGTGCAGGTCGGGGACCCGTTCACGGAAAAGCTGCTGCTCGAGGCCTGCCTCGAGCTGATGGCCACCGACAGCATCGTCGCGATCCAGGACATGGGCGCTGCCGGCCTGACCTCATCCTCGGTCGAGATGTCGAGCAAGGGTGGCGTCGGCATCGAGCTTGACCTCGACCTGGTGCCGTTGCGCGAGCCGGCGATGACCGCCTACGAGATCATGCTGTCCGAAAGCCAGGAACGCATGCTGATGGTGCTCAAGCCGGAACGCGAGGAACTGGCGCGGGACATTTTCGCCAAATGGGAACTGGATTTCGCGATCATCGGCGCGGTCACCGACACCGGCCGGCTGGTCCTCAGGCACGGCGGGCGAACCGCCGCCGACATCCCGGTCCCGCCGCTGGTCGAGGAGGCGCCGGAATACCGCCGCCCCTGCACGCCCGCGCCGCCACGCACCCTGCCCGCGGACCCCCTCGGCGCGGTCGACATCACGCCGATCGAGGCGCTCAGGCGCCTCGTCTCCTCTCCGGACCTGTGCTCGCGGCGCTGGGTGTGGGAGCAGTACGACCACATGGTGATGGGCGACACCGTGCAGGGTCCCGGGGGTGACGCTGCCGTGATCCGCATCCACGGCACCGACCGCGGGCTTGCCGTTACCACCGACTGCACGCCGCGCTACTGCGCCGCCGACCCGGTGGAAGGGGGGCGCCAGGCCGTCGCCGAGGCGTGGCGCAACCTCACTGCGGCCGGCGCGCGGCCGCTCGCCATCACCGACAACATGAATTTCGGGAATCCCGAGCGGCCGGAGGTCATGGGCCAGTTCGCCGGCTGCATCGAGGGCATGGCCGAGGCCTGCGCGGCGCTCGACTTTCCCGTCGTCTCGGGCAACGTGTCGCTCTACAACGAAACCGACGGGCAGGCGATTCCGCCGACGCCGGTGATCGGCGGCGTCGGGGTCGTCACCGACATTCACACCGACATGACACGCCCGGCACTGGCGGCTGAGGACGAGGCGCTGGTCGCGATCGGGGCCACCGCCGGCCATCTCGGCTGCTCGATGCTGCTGCGCATGCTGACGGGACGCGATGACGGACCGCCGCCACCGGTCGATCTCGCGGCCGAGCGCCGCAACGGCGATTTCGTGCGCGGGCTCGCCGCCTCCGACAGCATGAGCGCCTGCCACGACGTGTCCGACGGCGGCCTTCTCGTCGCAGTCGCGGAAATGGCGATGGCCGGCAGCATTGGCGCCCGCGTCATGCTTCCGGAAGCGGAAATCCCCGTCCTCGCCTGGCTGTTCGGGGAGGATCAGGGGCGCTACGTCCTTGCAGCCGCAGACCCTGAACGCGTTCTTGCCGCCGCTGCGACTGCCGGGATTCCCGCGGCCGTGATCGGGCGCACCGGCGGACAGGAGTTGACCGTCGACGGCCATGGCTCTATATCCTTGGCAGAACTACGCGACGGCCACGAGCGATGGCTTCCGACCTACATGGAGGCGCCTTCGGGCCGCGATCCGGTTACCGCAAACGGCTAGAAGCGCGGGAAGGTACGCCATGCCCATGAATGCCGCCGAGATCGAGAGCCTGATCAAGGAAAGCCTGCCGGACGCGGAGGTCACGATCCAGGATCTGGCTGGCGACGGCGATCACTACGCCGCGCTGGTGGTGTCGGGCGCCTTCAGGGGCAAGACACGCGTACAACAGCACCAGATGGTCTACCAGGCGCTGAAGGGCCGCATGGGCGACGAGTTGCACGCGCTTGCGCTGCAGACCGGAACGCCCGCGTCCGGCGACTGAGCAACATCGCACGAGAGGAAAACGCGACATGAACGAAAATCCGGTCTTCCAGCGCATAAGGAAGGAAATCGACGACAACGCGGTCGTCCTCTTCATGAAGGGCACGCCGGTGTTTCCGCAGTGCGGATTCTCGTCGGTCTGCGTCCAGGTCCTGAGCAATCTCGGCGTACAGTTCAAGGGTATCGACGTGCTCTCGGATCCGGAAGTGCGCGAGGGCATCAAGGCGTTCTCGGACTGGCCGACGATTCCACAGCTCTACGTCAAGGGCGAATTCATCGGCGGCTGCGACATCGTCCGCGAGATGTTCGAGACCGGCGAGCTGATCGAGTATCTGAACACCAACGGCATCAACGTCGAGCTCGCCAATCCCCAATAGCGGGTCCCGGCCGCCCCGCGCGCATCGAACGGGGCTCATCCCCGCGCTACCCCTGCCGAGGCTCCGCCACCGCCTGCTGCAAGCGTGTTTCCGGCCCGGCGGTGCGGCCGGTTCGCCGCGCCGCGCCCCGTGGAAACGGGCCGCGTCGGCGCAACCCCGGACACCCGATTGAACCGGGAGCGGAATCGCGATAGAGAGCGGTCGACAGGACAGCAAGGAGGAAACGCATGGCAACCCAGCCAACGGAAGGCAGGAAAGCCCCTGATTTCACGCTGCCGTCTGATGGCGGCGGAGAGATCAGGCTGTCCGGCCTCAGGGGCAGGAATGTGGTCGTCTATTTCTACCCCAAGGACGACACGACGGGCTGCACCAAGGAGGCTTGCGCTTTCCGCGCCGCCATCGGCGAGTTCGACGACGCCAATACCGAAATCATCGGCGTCTCCAAGGACAGCGTCGCAAGGCACGACAAGTTCAAGGCGAAGTACGACCTGCCGTTCGCACTGCTTTCGGACGAGGACGGCAAGGTCTGCGAGAGCTGGGGCACATGGGTCGAGAAATCCATGTACGGACGCAAGTACATGGGAATCGAACGGTCGACATTCCTCATCGACGAAACCGGCACGCTCCGCCGCGAGTGGCGCAAGGTGAAGGTGCCCGGCCATGTCGAAGAGGTCCTCGCGGCGGCACGCGACCTCTAGCGCCCCGCCGGTAGCACGGCCCCGGGACTCCATCGGCGCGCCGCGGGCCGGCGCATCGCGCCGCTTCGCGGGCCGACCCGAACTCAGACGGACGGAATTTGACAATGGCCACAACGGAGTCACAGGAACCCGCAGCCTCGGGCGGCGGAGGCGGGCGGTTTCCGCAGCTTCCGGCGCCGCTGTCCCTGCCCGAGATCGAGCGCGAAGTCGTCGAGTTCTGGAAGGCGGACAGCACCTTCGAGGCCTCGGTGGAGCAGCGGCCCGAGGACAGCGAGTACGTCTTCTATGACGGCCCGCCCTTCGCCAACGGGTTGCCGCATTACGGCCATCTCCTGACCGGGTTCGTCAAGGACGTCATCCCCCGCTTCCAGACCATGGCCGGCCGCCGCGTCGAGCGGCGTTTCGGCTGGGACACTCACGGCCTGCCCGCCGAGCTCGCAGCCGAGGAAATGGTCGGGATCTCGGGGCGGAAGGAGATCATCAAGTTCGGCGTCGCCAAATTCAACGACGCCTGCCGCGAATCGGTGCTCAAGTTCACCGGCGAATGGGAGGAGTACGTCACCCGCCAAGCACGCTGGGTCGATTTCGAGGACTCCTACAAGACCCTCGACCGCGACTACATGGAAAGCTGCCTGTGGGCCTTCAAGCAGCTGCATGACCGCGGCTTCGTCTACAAGGGGTATCGCGTCGTGCCCTACAGCTGGGCCGTGCAGTCGCCGCTGTCCAATTTCGAGACCCGACTCGACGATTCCTACCGCGTGCGCACCGATCCCGCGATCACCGTGGCGCTGCCGCTGCGCGAACCGCTGGCCGGCCACGCGGACGCGCACCTCCTGATCTGGACGACGACGCCCTGGACCCTGCCCTCGAACCTTGCCGTCGCCGTCGGCGCCGACATCGACTACGCGATCATGAAGGCGGACGGGAAGTGCTATGTGCTCTCGGTCAACGCCCGTGCCAAGTACGACCGACAGTTCGCCGACGCCGAGCTCGTGGGCACGGTCAGCGGACGCGAGCTCGCCGGCGCGCTCTACGAACCGCTGTTCCCCTATTTCCGCGACCAGGCGAACGCCTTCAGGATCCTCGCCGCCGATTTCGTCGACGACACCGACGGCACCGGTCTCGTGCACATGGCGCCCGGCTTCGGCGAGGACGACCTTGAGGCCTGCCGCGCCGCCGGAATCGAGGTCGTGGTCCCCGTCGACGAGGCGGGCCGCTTCACCGAACCGGTGTCGGACTATGCCGGAATGCAGGTCTTCGAGGCCAACGCCCCCATCATTGCGCGGCTCAAGGACGAGGGGTTGCTCGTCCGCCACGACACCATCGACCACAATTACCCCCATTGCTGGCGGACCGACGAGCCGCTGATCTACAGGGCCGTCGAGAGCTGGTACCTGGAGGTGAGCGCGTTCCGCGAGCAGATGGCGGCCCACAACCGGAAGGTCAACTGGATTCCGGGCCACGTCCGCGACGGGCTGTTTGGAAACTGGCTTGAGAACGCGGCCGACTGGAACATCAGCCGCAGCCGCTTCTGGGGCACGCCGATCCCGGTCTGGATGAGCGACGACCCCGACCATCCGCGGATCGACGTCTATGGCTCGATCGCCGAACTCGAGCGGGACTTCGGGGTCGAGGTCAAGGACCTGCACCGCCCGTTCATCGACCAACTGACGCGGCCCAATCCGGATGACCCGACCGGCCGGTCGACGATGCGCCGCGTCGAGGACGTGTTCGACTGCTGGTTCGAATCCGGCGCCATGCCGTTCGCTTCGATCCACTACCCGTTCGAGAACAAGGAGTGGTTCGAGGACCATTTCCCGGCTGATTTCATCGTCGAGTACGTGGCCCAGACCCGCGGCTGGTTCTACACGCTCGTCGTCCTCGGCGTGATGCTGTTCGATTCGCCGCCTTTCATGAACGCCATCTGCCACGGTGTCGTGCTTGACGAAAACCGCCAGAAGCTGTCGAAGAGGCTGCGGAACTACCCCGACCCGCTGGAATTCTTCGACGAGTACGGAGCCGACACGATGCGCTGGTTCCTGGTCTCGTCGACGGTCCTGAGCGGCGGCGACATCGTGATCCCGCGCCTCGCCAAGACCATCGCACAGACACGGCGCGAGGCCATCTCGCCACTGCTCAACGCCTACAGCTTCTTCACGCTCTACGCCAATCTCGAGGACTTCGCGCCGGAGCTGGTGAACACCGCCGACCATCCGCTCGATCGCTACATTCTCGTCAAGCTCGGGGAACTGGCCGATCGGGCCGGCGACTCACTTTCCCGCTACGACATTCCGGGCGCATGCCGCGTGACAGCCCAGTTCATGGAGGTGCTGACCAACTGGTACATCCGGCGGAGCCGCGACCGCTTCTGGGAGGAGTCGTATTCGAAATCGAAGCATGATGCCTTCAACACCCTCTACACGGTTCTCGTGCGCAGCTGCGAGATCGCCGCCCCGCTCCTGCCGATCCTCACAGAAAAGCTCTATCGCGGGCTTGTCGACACGCGGTCGGTGCACCTTGCCGAATGGCCGCGGCCGGAGGCGTTCCCCGGCGATCACGCGCTTGCCCGCGAGATGGATCTCGTCCGCGACGCCTGCTCCGCCGGGCTGAACGTGCGCGAACGGTTCCGGCTCCGCGTCCGCCTGCCGCTCAAGCGCGCCGTCATCGCTCATCCCGACGCGGACACGCTGC
>JAJEBT010000194.1 GCA_022822405.1 Alphaproteobacteria bacterium | reverse complement strand
CCCATGCGATTCCACGCCGTTCCCGCAGCCACGGCCAGGCCGGACGCGCAGTGGGCCGCACGCTTCGCCGCGCAAGGGGAAACCCGGCACCGAAGGAGGTCGCGCCCCGGCGGATGACGTCCAGATTGCGGGCCTGAAGGTTCTGGTGCATGTCCATGGAAATGCGGAGCCACCGCCAATGCCTGCCAGCAGCGAAACCGCGCCATTGCCGCTGCCTTCCCGGGATGCTCCATCGCGCCCTTCGCCGGATCCTACTCACCGAACCCCGGGGCGTCGACCGGGTGATCGCGTCCCTGCGCTACATGTCCCGCCGGCACGCGCCGTCGGTTTCCGGCGTCGTCCAGTATTTCACCAACAAACGCGAACGCATGGACTACGCCGCGTACAGGGCCGAGAACCTGATGGTTGGAAGCGGAATCGAGGAGAACGCCTTCGCCGTCCGTCCGGCTGCGGAGACGTCCCTGCGCGACACTCATCGCCGACATCATGTCCTTCATCGACACGCACAACGAGAAGGCGAAACCCTGCAAGTGGGTCAAGTCCGTCGAAGAGATCCTTGCGTCCGTCAGGAGGTTTTGTTTCAAGGCGAACGCGCTCGGCGTGAGCGAAGAGGTATGGTACGAACCTAGGATTCAGGAGACCAGATGGGTATGCGAACCGCCACGGCTTCATCGGTCGTTGACGAAGCTTCGCTCGAACAGCCGATCGCCAAAGCGCTGGCATGGCTGGACCGCGAGCAGAACGACGAGGGCTACTGGGCTGGTATACTTGAAAGCAACTGCTGCATTGAGGCGGAATGGCTGCTGGCGATGCATGTATTGGATTTCAAGCATCCGCGCAAGGCCGACATCGCCGCCACGCTGCTGGCTGCGCAGCGCGGCGATGGCGCATGGGAAGTTTACCACGACGCCCCGGGCGGCGACATCAACACCACAGTTGAGTGCTATGCCGCGCTCAGGTCCACAGGCATGGCGGCCGACGCTGAACCGCTCGTTCGCGCCCGGCGCTGGATCGAAACCCACGGCGGCCTCTCGCAAATACGGATCTTCAGCCGCTATTGGCTTGCGTTGATCGGCGAATGGCCTTGGGACAAGACACCCAACCTGCCGCCCGAGTTGATCGCGCTCCCAACCTGGCTGCCGTTCAATATCTACAGGTTCTCGTCTTGGTCGCGCGGGACGATAGTGCCGCTTGCCGTTCTCTCCGCCCGGCGCCTCGTGCGGCCGCTGCCGGACGGTTTCCGCCTGGACGAACTTTTTCCGCACGGGCGCGACCACATGGACTACCGGTTGCCGCGCAACCAGCCGTTGCTTTCAGTTGGCCGCCTCTTCCTCGCCATCGACCGGCTGTTGCATTGGTATCAACGGCTCGGCCTGACGCCGGGGCGCGGAATCGCGGTCAAAACCTGTCTCAAGTGGATCTTGTGCCACCAGGAAGCCGACGGCAGTTGGGGGGGAATCCAGCCGCCGTGGGTCTACAGCTTGCTGGCGCTGTATGCGGAAGGCTATCCGCTCAGCCATCCCGTAATGACCAAGGGGCTTGGCGGGATCGACGAATACTGGTCTCATGAGCGTGGCGGCACACTGCATATCCAGGCTTGCGAGTCTTCAGTGTGGGACACTTGGCTCGCGCTGCAGGCCGTCTGCGACTCCGAGCGCCCCATCACGCCTGGGATGGAACGCGCGCTCGACTGGCTGCTCGACCGGCAGTCTTCGCACCGCGGCGACTGGGCGCGGCTGAATCCCGAACTGGAGCCGGGCGGCTGGGCCTTCGAGCGCGCGAACATTCACTATCCGGATATCGACGATACGGCGGTCGCACTATGTGTGTTGGCGAGCCTGCCGATCCGATTGCGCCATCGGACGCGGGTCCAGGAAGCAGCGCGGCGCGCTCTGGCGTGGGCACGCGGCATGCAGTCGGCGAACGGCGGCTGGGGCGCTTTCGACCGGAACAACGACAGCGGCATCCTTACCAGGTTCCCCTTCAGCGACTTCGGCGAAGTGTTGGACCCGCCTACAGCCGATGTCACGGCGCGCATGGTCGAGGCGCTCGGCCTGCTCGGATTCTCGCGCAAGGATTCCGCAGTGGAAAAGGCCTGCAGTTTCCTGCGCGAAGAGCAGGAGCCCGACGGGTCCTGGTTCGGTCGCTGGGGGGTAAACTACATCCACGGCACCTCCGCCGTGCTGACCGCACTTGCGGCGATCGGGGAGGACATGAATGCGCCTTACATCCGACGCGCCGCCTGTTGGCTGGTAGAGCATCAGAACGCCGACGGCGGTTGGGGTGAAACTTGCGCTTCGTACATGGACCGGACGCTGCGCGGGCGCGGCGAGAGCACGGCATCGCAGACGGCGTGGAGCCTCATGGCTTTGCTGGCGGTGAGCCACCGCGACGACGACGAGGCTGTGCGACGCGGGCTGCTGTGGCTGGTCCGCAGTCAACGCGAGGACGGCAGTTGGGACGAACCGCAGTTCACCGGCACAGGCTTCCCGGGTTATGGATTCGGCGGGCGCCTGGCTCCCAAAGAGCGCGAAATCGAACGGCGGTCCAGCCAGGGCGGGGAACTGCAGCGCGGCTTCATGATCAACTACAACCTTTATCGCCATTACTTTCCGCTGATGGCCCTGGGGCGTGCACGCAGTCGATTGCGGCGGGATTCCACCAGATCCAGCCCCGATCAATCCCCACCGGCGGTTGCGCTCGACCGTGATGGGCAATGACAGCCTAGCGATTCTTTCCCGGCCTCACGCCCAGGCTCCGCGCTCGATACGCGAACTTCGACAGGGTCGAGCAGGCGCCACCGACCGACAATAGCGGTGCGCGGTCCGGCAGGAACTCCCCCGAATCCAGATCCTCGATCGCCGCAAGCACGCGGCACAACGACGCCTTGGCCACCTGCAAACGCTGCGTGTCGTCCGGTTTCAGCGTTCCGGCGCCCATTCCGTAAAGTATCAATCCACCGAGGATGTTCTGCCGGTAGCTGCGCCAACACTCATCCAGTGTGTAGTGCCTCGTCCCCATGCCGCAAACAGTTTCGTGATACGTTTCGATCGCTTCTCGTTCGATGCGCCGGCGATGTTCGGTCGCCACGCTGCTGCCCAGGAAGTAGCCAATGTCGTACAATCCGCAGCCGATGCCAAAGCCCTGCCAGTCTATGAGGGCCAGATCGTCCGGGCCCTGACTGCCAAACATCAGGTTCTCGCAGCGGAAATCGCCATGCAGGACCCGCGGCCGGTCCTTGACCACATTGGCCAGATGAGAGTCGATGCGCGGCCCGAATTCGATGGCCAGCCGCCGCGTTTCGGGCGAGAAGCACTCGCCGAAACGATCCAGCGCGACGGGCAGCGCCAGCATGTAGACAGTTTGCAGGATGCGTCGCTGCGTGGCGTTCTGGAATTCGCCGCAATGCGCCGCCACGGTGGCGTCCGCTGCGGGATTCTCCCCGAATCGACCATGCATCCGGGCAATCGCAGCGACCGCCGCCAACGCCCGCTCGGGCCCGAGGCCCGTTGCCTGCGAGACGGTCTCCATCCTTTCGAGATCCTCCATCACCAGGACGGATTCATGCGTGCGCCCGTCGAAATCGGCATAGAACAAGCCCGGCACCCGCACCGGTGCCGTCGCCGCGAAGTGGCGGTAAAACGAGAATTCACGGCTAGCGGTCGCGAACCACTTGGCGAACCACCCCAACACCAGTCCTTCGTGGCCGGGCAGCTTGACAATCACCGACGCGGGTGCAGGGGCACTGTCCCCTGCCGCACTCAGGCGGCAGCGGCAAAGCGTTCCCATCCCGTTGGCCGCATCCAGCACCTCGACCTTCACGGCTTCGATCGCCGATGCCTCGGCGGCGCCGCCCGCCGCGAGGGCCTGCTCCATCCATTGTGCGGAAATTTCCTCCGGGCTTGTGATGCGCGGAATCTCATTCATGCCGAAAGCCCTTCTATGAACCGACCGGGTGCGGCCGGTCAGGATCCGGTCGATCACGGCGCGGACGCCGCGACCCCCCGGCGGCGCGCGATGCGCATGGTAGTGGAATCGGCCAAGTGGCGGGTAGGGAGACAGATGATCTTCGGGGGCCGATCAGGATTGTCCAACACAACGTCAACTTCCCGCAATATGGTGGCTATCGTAAACGCGACCTGCAACTCCGCCAGACTAGCGCCCAGACAGCGGTGCCGGCCCACGCTGAACGGCTCGTACGCCGATCGCGCCGCTGGCGTCCGCGGCCCCGCCCAGCGCTCGACATCGAATTTGCGCGGTTCCGGGAAACATTCCGGCAAGTGGTTCCCCACGGTATTGACGATCAAGACCTGCTTTCCCGCCGGCACCCGGTATCCCGCAAAGTCGAACGAGTTGGTCACGATGCGAAAGGCCACGGAAGTGATCGGGTACATGCGCAAGGTTTCCAGAACCACCCGATGGGTGACATCAAGACTCTTCAGTCCCTCCGGCGATGGCGGCCCGCGTCCGAACATCTCGTCGGCCTCGGCCTGCACTCTTTCCAACAACTGCGGATGCTTGAAAAGTGCATACAGCGCAAACGCGCAACAGTTCGCGGAAGTGTCGAGGCCCCCGAAGAATGGAGCAATCACGTTGAAGAACAGATCCGTTTCAGGCAGCAGTTGCGGGTCCAGCCGGTTCATTTCCAGCAGGTGGTCGATCAAATCCGGTTCCTCGCCCTCGCGGTTTTCCGGCACGTGAGCGGCGAGAATGTTGTCTGCAAGTTCCTTCAGTCGCCGTTCCGCACGCCGGAATCGAGGTAGACGCTTCACGAACTTCGGCAAGTATTCCATCATGTGAACTGCAATAAGCGTATCCAGATAGACCGAGAGATCGTCAAAGTAATCCTTGGACGAAGCGCCGGTGGATACCAGCCCGATCTGTTCGGCGATAATGCGCTTCATGGCGTCCTGAATGCCGATGGGACGGTCGTTCGGCCAACCAGCGACCGCAGACCGGGTCACCTCGTGAACCGCGCCAAGGCGAGCCTCGAAATATCTTGGTCCATAGCCCTTCGCGAGCAACTTGCGCATGCGCAGGTGTTCCGGCCCATCCAATGCGATGACACCCTGGTGCGCGCCCATGGCGATGCAGAAGTTTGCCATCAAGTCGGAATTTCGGAAGTGCACTGCGGAAGAGTCCTTGACGAACTTGTTGCCTTCCGGGCCCGCCAGCACGGTGAATTCCCGCCCCACCGCCCGGACACGGAAAACCGGTCCGTGCGTCTGGTAGTTTGCGAGCATGAATTCGTGCATGTCGCCCGACATTTGCAGCCCGCTGCCGATCAGGGGCAACCCTCGCACCTGCGGTATGTCCTCCCAGGGCCGAACGGTCGGCGCCAAGGGCGATGGTGCCGAAACGGACCGTACGCTGTCCGCGACAACGCGCCCCAACAGCTCCAGTCGCGACAGCAACTTGATACGCTCGCGCGCTTCGGTGAGTTCCTCCGCGGTGAGCATCGCCTCGAAAATGTTGCAGGCGGAAACCAGAGCGACGATCAGCGTATCCCGGGCATCCGGGATATCGTCGCCGAGCACGGTCCGCAACACGCGGGTCTCGATGTCATCGCGGATTTCTCCGTCGATCGTCTCATAGCGGCGCAATCGCGAGACGAGTTGCGAGCGGAATATGCCGCCGTCCTCACCGCGGCTCAAAATCCCCTGATCGCTGAGTCTGGCGACAGCCTTGCCCAGGATTTCGGGGCTGTGGCGCGCCACGCGGTCAAGCCACCACGCGGCCTCCCGCGTCTCGGCTGCTGTGGCGATGTCGGTCAGGACGGGATCGAGGATGGCATCGTTCACCGCCGCCGGGTCTAACAAATAGAGCCGTTCCGGATCGGTGTCGATGCGGTTTGCCAGCGCCAGATCCATCAACACGGCGCCGGCGATCACGAGGTTCCGATGGTGCTCCGACAGCGAATGACGGAATGTGCCAGTCTCCCGGTCCAGTATCAGGATCACGATTTCTTCGGTAATTGTCATTGCGTACGCTGTTCTCTACGGAAGCCATTCTCACCCAGATCACGGAGTCGGTCAAACCCTGTTAAGGCATGACGGTCACGCGTTGCGCAATCGCCGCGTCACGATACTTCCCTCTGCACACCCTTAACGAGCGTCGCGCCGCAGGAGATTCACTCGCGCAAGGCTTGGCAACCGCCGCCGGCTCCCGTTTTCGTTGGATTCTGATTGCCTCGGCGACCACGTTCGCGGGGCTGGAGCCACTCATGTTCAGCCGCAGCGTCGCCCCGCTGCTGGTGGTTCCCGCGCTTTGGCTCTCCGTCTCCGCCCTGCCGAGATCCAAATCTTGGTTCGAAACGCGACGCGATGCGATCTTCGCGAAATCGGCTTGCCGGAGATTCACGTCTCCGGCCGCTTCGAGTGGACAGTTACGCGCAGGAAAAGCGTGACAACGAAGGCCAACGTGGCCAAACCGGCCACAAGAGCGAATGCTCCTTTGAGCGCGCCCACCAGCGCCCATTCCATCGAATCGAGCAACTGCCTGGCCAACTCTGGACCGTCGGGTCCGAGTGCCTCGATACCGGCACGCAAGCTCTCCGCCGCTTGCGTATCGACCAGGGCGTCCGGCTCGGCTTTCAACTGTTCAATCCGCTCTGCGGAAAGCCGGTCCCGCAGGCTGTCCGACACGGAGGCCTCCAGACGTGACGCGAATCCCCGCGTCAACGCGGCGCCCAACAGCGCCATTCCCATCATTCCGCCCAGTGAACGGAAGAACTGCAGTGCGGAAGTCGCCGCGCCGACAATCGAATGCGGCACTGAGTTCTGGACCGCAAGCGACAAGGTGGCCGCCGCGCCGCCGAAACCGACGCCGGCGATGACCACGCAGATTTCTGACACCAGCAGGCTCCTGCCCGGACCAATCCCGGAGAACAGGAACATGCCCCCGGCGAACAAGCCCGCATGCACGATGGCTTGTGCCCGGTAGCCCCCATTCATCCTTGAAATCATCTGTCCCGAAACGATGCCGCCCGCCACCATGGCGATGAGCATCGGAATGAGCAGCGCGCCGGAAAGGGTCGCATTGGCCCCGTGCGCGGCCTGAAAATACAGTGACAGCATGAGTACGCTGCCATGCAAGCCCAAACTCATCAGGAACATTGCGAGCAGCGCCACGCAAAGCACCCGATGCGAGTAAATCCTCAATGGCATTATGGGAAACGAGGCTTTGGCTTCAGCGGCCAGAAAAGCCAGGGCCATGACCAACCCGAAAGCCAACGGCAAGACAACCTGCGGTGCCGCCCACTCGGATTGTACGCCGCCGATGGAAAGACTGCTCACCACCGGCGCGACGGCGAGTGCCAACAAGACCATCCCGAGAAGATCCAGCTTCCCAGGCAGCGCGGACGGTTTGGACGCCGGATAGGTTCTGGCCGTGAAAAAAAGCAATGGGAGGCCGGCCAAGCCGATGAGGATGAACGCCCCATTCCATGAAACCAGGTCGGCAAGAACTCCGCCAATCAACGGCCCGAGCAGCGAAGCCACGCCGTAGACACCTGCAATCATGCCTTGATACTTGCCGCGTTCATCCGGAGCGAACAGGTCCGCAATGGAGACATAGCAGCAAGTCATGATCATCCCGCCGCCAACGCCCTGAATTGCGCGAAACGCTATCACCTGGTCGATGGAAGCGCTTACGCCGATCAAGACGGAGCCAAGGATGAAGACCGCCATGCCCGCGACCAGGAAACGGCGTCGCCCATACGCGTCGCTCAGGCCGCCGACGATCGGGTAGGCGATCGTGGCTGCGGCGAGATAGGAGGTCGCGGCCCAGGTATAGCGCTCGAACCCCCCAAGGTCGGCCACAATCATCGGCAGCATCGTTGCAACCAAGGTTTGACACAAGGCGGCCAGAAACATGCACAGCAGCACGCAGATCACGGCCGCGGTGGCCGGCCTGCCCGGCCGCCCTCTTCTCGCTGGTGGCTCAACAGGCACCGGGCCGCGCTCTTAAATGCCGGACTTGCATCGAGTGCTTCGATGCGGAGGGTGGCTTCCGGAGGCCCCGGAAGACATGGAATGCGGAAAGGTGCGGGCCAGGATGTCGCGGGTTTGCTCGTGTTCCTTGCCCTCCCCACGTCTGGCCTTTTGCAATTGCCGGACGCCGCGCAGGAGCCACCAGAGACGGATAGCGAGCGCATGACAAACCGTCCTGGCCCGGCGTAACGAGAACGGGCGGAAGGACTGCGACATCTCCCCGGCGACCGCCCAAGCCACCGTCCTGCAAATTGCGAGGCTCATTCCCGTCACCGACAGGTCTTCGCAGGCGAGTATCCGCGTGGTCCGGTTCCGGTATGTCGGGTTCGTACGCCAGCCCCGGTAGATCGCGAATCTGAGCGCCGTCGCTTCTGTACGACGATCAGCAAAGACCTCGTAGAGCCCAATCGCGAGCAGCTCCGGAACCCGGCTGGCCTGGAACCTTTCGGCAACGAAATCCCGAAAGTCCGTCGTCCCGGCAAGTGCAACGGCATCGCCGAAACCGAGGGTCATGCCGACCGCCGTCATTGGGTGGTAGTGTCCGGCCGCATCGCCGATCAACACCCGGCGCGGGCTTCCATAGGTGATGCGTGGTCTCAGTTGGTTGGCCGCCATCTGAAACTGGCCTGCTTGCAGCGCTTCGATGAAGACCCGCTCGAGACCCCCCGGCAGAAATCGGGCAAAGGATTCCGACAGGAAGCCGTTCCGGCCCTTGGATTTCCAGAGGTCCGGCGGAATATCGACGATAACCCGGATGCAACCGTCCGCCAGACCGTAAACGAAAATCGGTCCCGGTCCGCCGAGCACAAGATGCCCGTAGCTTTCGAACGGCAATTTTGCCCCCCTTATCGTGACCCCCAGCATCCGGGAGCAGAGCATCGGTTCCGTGGACAGGCCCAGGGATCTTCGCACGATCGAGGCCCGGCCATCGGCGCCCACTATTCGCCCTGCGACCAGGGACCGCTCAGCGCCGTTTGCAGAGAAGAAGACGCGCTCGTCATCGACCGCCTTGACCCGCGCGTACGGAATGAAATCGACACCCGCTGCGTTGCCTACCGCGTCGCGGAGGCTGGAAACGAGAAGCGCGTGATCGCATACCAACCCCCGGGACCCATCCGGATAGGGAAGCAGGATCGGTTCGGAGCCATCCTCCGGAAACACCACGAATCCCTTGCCCGGTTTGCTTCGGGGTAGTTGGTCGGCGTCCATCCCGATGTCGCGCAATACCCTTGCTGCAGATGGATGCAGCCATTCGCCCGCCAAACGCCCGGACCCCTTGGGATTCGCTTCGAGCAGGGCCACCCGGGCGCCATTCCGAGCATGGGCGAGCGCGCACAGGCTCCCAACCGGGCCCGCGCCCACAATGGCAATGTCGTAGTGCTGCGACGCAGTGGCGCTCATCGGAAAACGCTCGGCTCAGAATGGCGACGGCAGCGGATCCGGTCCGGCGACTCGGCTCCTGTCACCCAGCTGCCGTAGTTCGGACGCGGAAACCCGGCACAAGGAAGGAAGTCGAAGCGATCCAGCAAGACGGCCCGGATCGCCATGGGCTGCATACGGGCAAAGTTCTTTCCAATGTGCGCATGCTTGCCGCCGCCGAAGTCGATCAGCCCGTAATGGTGCTGCCTGTCCTCGCCGTCGGGAGGCGCAAAACGGTCGGGAAAGAACCGCTCCGAATCGGGCATCATGGTCACGGGGACGGCGACCGCCGGCCTACCGAACCGGATAAGAGCATGGGCGCGTCGTTGAGCGCGCCGAGGAACCGCGACGTTCTGCCTGGAGCTTCCCCGAATTGTGCCGAACCGTCCCGACGACAGGGAGGGAAGAACAATGTGACGGCACGGGAAGAGCGTTGCTGCACGAGGAAACGGCTGCCGGGAAAGGAATGCCCGGACCGGACACTCCTCGACGCCGGACGTACGGCGAAGGCTGTCATGAAAAAAGTGCTGGACAGGAGAGGTGCTCATTTGAGCACCGCCAGGAGGATGCCCGTGATCTCGTCGTCGCTCAGCGTGCCCGCCTCGATGCGGAAGCGGTCCGTGTCCGGCCCCGACAGCCGCCTGTCGCCCGGAGGAAGAGACAGGATGCGGGCGACGGCCTCCTCGGGGTGCACGATCTCCTCGCCCGGTTCCCGAAGCCGGACGCCGTCATCTGCAAAATCGGTCGCGAGGGCCGGCGCGGCGGAGACGAACGTTCGGTACAAGGAGACACGCCGCCGGGCAGCGGCGTCCGTGTCGGCAGGAGCGCAATGATCAGGCGGGGAGAGCGGACCCTTCCGGCAGGTCTGGCACGGGGCGGCGCTCATGGACGTGCGACCGTACGCAGGCCGGACGATCCGACGATCCGACGATCCGACGATCCGACGATCCGACGATCCGACGATCCGACGATCCGACGATCCGACGATCCGACGATCCGACGATCCGACGATCCGACGATCCGACGATCCGACGTACTTGGAGGCGGCCGCGCCTGTCAAGGTCCCAAGCGGAAATTTTCGGAACGCGCGAAGGGTGCCCGCAAGGGCGTCCCCGGACGCCTCACGCGTCACGGGCGGGAACGTCGCCACGGCAGCCTCGCTGACCTGAATCCTCACTGGCTTCCTGACGCCTCCCTGCTGCCTCCGGCGAAACCCGGACCCGCGACTGACGTGCGGCGGGGGGACTCGCGGATTCTCGCGTGGTCGTTTCCGCTTGAGTGATCGCCACAAGGCCGCCGCATGTCAATCCCCCGCGAAACGCGCCCCGCGGAAGGGTGCAGGCGGGCAACAAGGCCCGGAACGCGCATGGACGCGCCGAGGTTGCAGATGGCGGGACGGTTCGTGGTATCTGACCGCGCGCCGCCAAGGAACGCCAGGACCTGGACGCCGCGCACTTCCCATGGGATTCCACGCCGCTCCCGGCGTCGGGGGCAGGCCGGAGGCGCCGAGGGCAGCACGCTCCGCCGCGCAAGGGGAATCCCGGCGCCGAAGGAGGTCGCGCCTCGGCGGATGACATCCAGATTGCGGGCCTGAGAGTTCCGGTGGAATCGATCCATGTCCCGTTCGCTCCTGTCACCACGGTGGCAGGAGGCCCGTGCTTCACTGGCGGTCCCTGATCTGCAAGCGAGGACGCAAGGCCCATAGAGAGCAGCCGTCAATCCCTGGCGCGGTCGCTGAACTTCGACTGCATCCAGGCCGAACTGATCGCCGGGGCAAGCCGGCACCTGATCTGC
>JAJEBT010000114.1 GCA_022822405.1 Alphaproteobacteria bacterium | reverse complement strand
ATCCGATTGATGTTGCGTCACTTTCCTGCGTGATTTCCGGAATAATCACAGCCCGTTGAGGAAGGCCAGCAGGTCGTCATCAGGACGATATCGGGCCGATTTCAACTTGAACTGCGGGGTCTTTTCCATGGCCCGCTCCTTGAGCCTGAGATCCGCGTGCAGGTAGACGTATGTGGTTTCCACGGATTCATGCCCGAGCCACAACGCGATGACCGCCCGGTCGATGCCGTCTTGCAGGAGCGCCATTGCAGACGTGTGCCGCAAGGAATGTGGGGTCACGCGCTTGGCCTCCAGGGACGGACATTCCTTCCGGGCGGTGGCGAGGTGCCTGGCCAGCAGGTAGTCCAGGCTGTCGTGGGTCAACGGCCTTCCCCGCTGATTGAGGAAGACGCGGTCACCGGGTTCGCCGCGGCGTTCCTTCAGCCACGCGCGCAGTTCGGAGGCCGCGTCCTTCCCGAGCGGGACATAGCGCTCCTTTCGCCCCTTGCCGTGACAACGCAGGTGGGCTCCGACGCCGACCTGCACATCCCCGCACCGTAGGTTGATGAGTTCGGATGCGCGCAGCCCGGTCCGCACGGCAACCAGGAGCAGGGTGCGGTCACGCCGTCCCACCCGGGTCGTCGGGTCCGGCGCACGCAGCAGGGCCGCGGTTTCGTCGTGGTCGAGCCAGGCCACGGGACGGCGGGCGTGGCGCTTGCTGGGCATGGCCAGGACGCGCTGCGCCAGGGCGGCGTGCTGTGGCTCGTGCAGGGCGACATGGCGGAAGAATGACCGGATCGCGGCCAGGCGGGCGTTGCGGGTCCGCGCATCGTTGCCGCGCTCGCTCTCGAGATGGCTGAGGAAGTCGCCGACGAGTTCCGTGTCGATGTCCTCAAGCCGGAGGTCCGAGGGCGGCTTCCCCAGTTCCCGCTGGGCGAAGCGGACCAGCAGGCGGAAGGTGTCGCGGTAGCTGGCGATGGTGTGCGGGCTCGCCTGGCGCTGCTCGACGAGGCGCTTGGTGAAGAACATGGCCAGGAGCCGGGGGAAGTCGGCGTCGTGCGTCATGACGGCATCCCCCGCCCGGTCCGGTCGAGCCTTCGTGCGGCCTGCTGCATCAGTTCCGGGGTCGCCGTGAGATACCAGTAGGTGTCACTCACATGAGCATGCCCGAGCCAGGTCGCGAGACGCGGAACGTGTTGCTCGACATCGACGCCGGCATGGTGCCAGCGCAACAGCGTCTTGACGGCGAATGCATGGCGAAAGTCCAGAAGACGGGGGCCCTTGCCGTAGGACCGTGCCGGGGCCCGCAGGCCGGTCTGCCGGGACAGGTTCACGAAGGTGTATCTCAGCGTCCATTCCGTGATCCGCGAGCCGTGTTCGGAGATGAAGAACGCCGGGCAGCGGGGCGCCGCGCACAGGCGGTCACGCTGTTCGGCGTAGTGTTCCAGCGCCCGTTCCGTCGAGGCATGCACCACGACATGGCGCGACTTGCCGAACTTGCCGTTCCGGATCGTCAGGACGCCCTGGACAAGGTCGACATCGTCGCGGTCGAGGTTCAGGATCTCGTTCGTGCGCATGCCGGTGACCGCCAGCAGCCCCAGCAGGGTGGCGAAGGTCAGGGACCTGAGCCCGGTGGCGCCGGGCAGCCGCCGCGCGGCGGCGATCAGGTCGGCGATTTCCATGTCGCTGTAGATGTAGGGCTCTCGACGGACATACCGGTACGGGAGCAGCCCTTGCGGAACGATCTCGTGGCGCGGGTCCACGGCGCCTGCGTAGCGGGAGAAGCGACACACCATGCCGAGGCGGCTGGCCCACTGCGCCGGGTGGGCCTCGCGCGGTGCGGTTGCCCATTCGAGCGCGCGCGTGCGCGTGATGACGGTGTCCCCGTGCCCCGTGGCGAAGGCCACGAAGCGCTTCAGCAGCCGTCCCGGCAGAACCAGCCGGGCCCCGAGAGCGCGACGCGTGGCGAGATATTCGTCGAGCAGGACGTCTAGATCGGTCATGGCGCATCTCCGGGCCAGGCGGGGGCCAGGCCGCGAAGCGAGTCCAGATCGCATCGGGCGTAGATCTGGGTCGTCTCCGGGTGCCGGTGACGCAGGATCTGTCCGATGTCTTCCAGCGAGGCCCCGTTGCGGAGCATCCCGGTGGCCAGGGAATGTCGAAGCAAGTGCGCGCCCTTGAAGGGCGGGTCGAGTTCGGCACGTGCCAGCGCGCGTCGAATTACACAGTCAATGGCGGACGCCCCGCTGAACGGCGTGTGCGGGGCGCGCGCACGAACGAACAGGCGCCGCGTCGCGCAGCATGGCCGGCCGTCGCGCAGCCAGGCCGCCAGGGCCTTCCCGACGTCATGCGGCAGGGGCAGAAGCTCATGCCGCGGTCCCTTGCCGGGCACGTTCACCAGGCCGTTGTTCCAGTCCAGGTCATCCAGCGTCATCGCGACGACTTCGCCGGCGCGCAGGCCCAGTCTCGACAGCAGCAGCAGGATGGCGCGGTCCCGCCGCCCGACGGCGGTCGTCCGGTCGCAGCTGTCGAGGATCGCCTCGACCTCTTCCGGATCCAGCGACTTCGGCAGTTCCGTCCGACGCCAGTTCATGGCCGGGAGGATCCCGTCGGCGAGATCGGCGGGAATCTCGCCTGCCTGATGCAGGTGGCGCAGGAAGCTGCGCAGCGCCGTGGCCGACAACTTGGAAGTGCGCCAGCAGACGTTCCTGCTGCCGCGAAGGATGAATCCGTTGCAGTCCCTGACCGTCAGGCTCTCAAGGTTCACCGTCCGCGTCCCGAAGCGGTCGGCGAGAAAGGCGCGAACGATCAAAAGGTACCCCTTGACCGTCGCCGCGCTCAGGCCGCGTTCGTTGACAAGGAACCGCTCGTACCGGCGCGCGATCCGCTCGATCGGATCGTTGCAATCGGGTTCCGCCGGCTTCGGGGGGACGCGTCCGCTGCCGCGCAGCTGGCCCAGCAGCAGACGAAGGGTCGCGGCCTCGCCCCGAGACCGGAATCCGGGCTTCCGCGTTGACAGGAACGCCTCCATCCGACGTTCGTCAAGCGCCTCGAGGCCGATCCCTTCCCGAGACATCCAATGACTGAGGTTCCGGGTCAGGCGGAGCTTGCCCTTGGCCGACCCGGCGGCATAGCCCAAGGATGCCAGCAGGGCGGCGAACGCATCGATCTCGCCGGCCAGCGGGCCGACACGCAGTCGCTTCCGGCTGTGCGATTCGGAAAAATAGAGTTCTGTCGACATTGTCTTCTCCTCGACGCTGGCGACATTGCCAGCCCGGGAAGTCGACCGGATTATTCCGGAAACTCAAGCCGCAGGTCGTGCCGAACTTGCTGAGTTCCAAGACGTTTCTTCGAGGATCAGGGAGAATCCGGAATAAAAGGGATTCCGGAATATTGCCTCATGTCATGAAGGCGCGGGCCGTGGCTGTCGGTCTCGCCGCGCAGCCCGATCCGGCGCGACAGCTTGTGGAACGTTCGGGTGACATCCGCCTTGTCGAGCCGGTTGCCCCGACTTGAGACAAACAGGTAGGACGACACCGGGCGACCCTGCCAGTGGCGCTCGCGCCGGGCGATATAGTCGGTCAGGATCTCGCAGGTCGTGACGTGCAGCGGCACAAGCCGGTCGCGGCCGAACTTCGCGCCGCGCACGGTCAGCACCGCGGCGTCGATGTCGACATCGCGGACCTCGAGATTGCACGCCTCGCCTACCCGGATGCCGGAAACGGCCAGCAGGCCGAAGAGGCAATGGTAGATCCGGGGCCGCAATGCACCGCGTTCGTAGGCGTGCGGCATGTCCAGGGCAGCCTGCAGCAGCTTCCGGATCTCCTCGTCCGAATAGATGTAGGGCCTTGCCCGCTTCGGCCGGAAGGGCAGCAATCCTGAAGGCGGAACCTCCGTCCGTGGATCGACGGCCTTGCGATGGCGAGCGAACAGTCGCACATGACTCAATCGGCGCGCACGGTGCGACGGCTGGGCATGCACGGGTTGCTGCGCCCATTCAAGGGCCAGTTCCACGGTGATGAACGGCGCCTGCCGCTGTTCCATGAACGCGGCGAACGCCAACAGACTCCGGCGCGTGTCGTTCATCTTGAACCCCAGGCTGCGCCGCATGTCGATGTAGTCGTGGACGGCTTCGCGAAGCGTGTTCATCGGACACCTCCCGGCCAGGGAAGGGCCAGCTGGCGGAGAGCCTCCAGGTCGACCTTGGCGTAGATCCTGGTGGTGTCGGGATGGGCATGCCCCAGGACGTCGCCGATCTCCCCGAGCGAGGCCCCGCCGTTCAGCATCTCGGTGGCCAGGCCGTGACGGAACTGGTGCGC
>JAJEBT010000098.1 GCA_022822405.1 Alphaproteobacteria bacterium | reverse complement strand
CAGAGTGTAGATCGGCACGGAGAAGTGCGTCGACAAGCTCGCTGACGCGGCGCCACTGGGACGCGGGTGCATGATCGGCGAAGACATCCTAGCTGCAAGCTTGAGCCGCAACGGTGACGCTTGTGTTGAACGAAGCCGCTACGCGGAGTTGGGGGCGTAGGGTTGGCTCAGTTCGGCGATGCCGCAGGTGCCGCTGGCGGGTGTCGCGTGCGTTCCAAGTCGTGCCGAATGTCGAAGTGCCCGTGAGGTGAGAGACGCCGGCAGCCTGGCGATCACCGGTGGTTAGCATCGATCTCTGAGACGGTCCGCCGTCGGAACGGTTCGGCGGCTCGCCGTCGCGATCACGGGAGATCGACGATGACCGAGAAAGCCGCCAACGGGGCAACCGGCACCCCTCTTCGCCAGAAGATGATCGACCAGATGTGCATTGCCGGTCTGGCCGAGACCACGCAGACCAGCTACATCGGCGAGATCGAGCAGCTGGCCAAGCACTTCGAGGCCTCGCCTGTCGACCTCGATGCCGACCAGCTGCGGATCTGGGTCTTGTCCGGCATCAAGCGTGGCCTGAAGCCGGCGACGACCAATGTCACGGTCGCCGCCCTGAAGTTCCTCTACGCGGACACGCTCGGGTGCCCCGAGCGCGTGAGCGGACTGCGCACCCGCAGGAAGCCGCGCAAGCTGCCCCGTCACATAACGGAGGAGGAGGTCGAGCGCCTGATCCTTGCAACGCCCGACCTCCGGTACCGCGCCGCCTTCGTCACCGCTTATGGCTCAGGGCTTCGCATCTCCGAGACCGTTGCCATCAAGATCGGCGACATCAAGTCGGACAAGAAGCTGCTACACATCCCCTCCAGCAAGGGCGGCGCCGAGAGGATGGCACCGATGCCGGAAGCCGTCATCCATTATCTGCGCCGCTACTACAAGAACATCTGGCCGGAGCCGGAGACCTGGCTCTTCTATGGCACCTCGCCCGACGTGCCCATCCGGGCAGGGACCCTGCAGGCTGCCTTCAGGAAGGCGCGCGAGCGGGCCGGCATCTCCAGCCGCTGCAGCTTCCACTGCCTGCGTCACTCGACCGCGACCCATCTTCACGAGCGCGGCGCCAACATGGAGGTGATCCGCGACGCGCTCGGGCATCGGAGAGCCGACACGACCCGCGAGTACGCGCGGTCCACCGCCAGAATGTTCGAGGGCCTCGACCACCCCGTCTCGGGCTTCTCTGTGCTTCGCAACTGAGCGCGCGTGGAGTGCGAGCGCGCCGGCGTGGCGGAGATCTTCCGCCGCGCCGGCGGCGCTTACCGTGAGCGCATGGCCGGCCGGCTCGACGCCGGGCGGCTCAAGGTCATGGCGGCGATCGAGGTGTGCCGCACCGCCGCGCTGGGCGGGCACATCTACGCCTGTGAGGGCTGCGGGCGGGAGCATCCGCTCTACAACTCGTGCCGCAATCGGCACTGCCCGACCTGCCAGGGCATGGCCGCCAACCGCTGGAGTGAGGCGCGGGCAGACGATATCCTGCCGGTGCCCTACTTCCACGTGGTCTTCACCCTGCCCAAGGAGATCGCCGGGATCGCGTTCTGCAATCGCAGGGTCGTCTTCGACATTCTGTTCCGGACGGTGGCCGAGACCCTGCGCATCATCGTCGCCGATCCTGGGCATGGGGGCATGCGCATCGGCGGCACCGCCGTCCTCCATACCTGGGATCAGAAGCTCCGCTTCCATCCCCATTTGCACGTGGTCGTGCCCAACGCGGGCTTCGACGTCGAGAGCGGTGAGTGGAAGACGGGGAGCGGCACCTACCTCGCTCCGGTCAAGGTCCTCGCCAGCCTGTTCCGCCGCCGCTTCCTCGAAGACCTCGCCCGCGCCCATGGCCGGGGCGAGCTGGAGTTCCACGGCACCGTCGAGCATCTCGCCAATCCCGGCGAGTTCCATGCCGTCCTCGCCGCCGCCCGCGGCAGGGACTGGGTGGTCTACGCCAAGCGGCCCTTCCGCGGGCCGGTGCAGGTGTTCCGATACCTCGCCCGCTACACGCACAGGATCGCCATCGGTGACAGCCGCATCGCCGGCTTCGATGGCGAGACCGTCTCCTTCCGGCACCGGAAGCCGAAGCAGCCAGGGCAGAGCAAGACGCGCTACGGCACCATGACCGTCAGCGCCGACGAGTTCATCCGCCGCTTCCTGCTCCACGTCCTGCCCGACGGGATGCACCGCATCCGTCACTTCGGCATCCTCGCCAACGGATGCCGGGCCACCACGCTGGAGCGTGCCCGCGAGGCTCTCGGCTCCATCGGCTGCCGCGACGGCGAGGGTGTTGATGACGATGCGCCCGAGGGCCAACGTGAGCGCGACGAAGCAGTGCAGCCCGAGGCGGCTCCCGTGGCCTGTCCCGATTGCGGGGCGCCGCTGCGCCTCGTCCGCCAGATCCCTCGCCAGCGTCCCGCCCACGCGAGCCGGGCGCCACCCGGCGGGCGACCGAACACGGGTCGCAGCCGTGAGTAGTCCCCTCGCTTCAGCTTCGTGCGCCGGTGCCGTCTCGCCGGCAAGCCAGCGAGCTCGTGCGCGATCTCACTCGCGGGCGAAGCCGCCCCGCCGACTCAGGGCAATCCCCCCCATCATCGTGCCGACGGGCATCTCGGCAGCGGCGAAAACAGCGGCAACGACCCCGCTAATCGTCCCTTCGTAAGCACTCCATCAGCGCACTTTCCACATATTAGCCACCCGAACTCGGGGCCCGCGGCTTCGTTCAAACCGGTTGAGCAGGCTCGCTCCCGCGAACCTGCTCAACCCTTAAGATTCCTTTCACTTCGTTAGCGGTCGCGGGAGAGTGGAAGAAAAATGTGTAAAATCCGTTGTTTATGAAATAATGCTTACGTTATACTTTTTGTAAATTCGCTGTTGGGTCAGGGGTGGCCAAGGCTAAGTCAGCGGGCGGCGAGCGAGATGCCGGGGCGCCGCTCAAGCCGGCCGGCGTCTGCCGGCGTGAGGCCGACCCTGAGGCGGGCCTCGCCATCGTCGTCGGCGTGCTCCAGAACCTCGC
>JAJEBT010000054.1 GCA_022822405.1 Alphaproteobacteria bacterium | reverse complement strand
CTGGCCCGGGATTCGCACCTGCGATTGAAAGCCGGGCGGGAACGGGATATGGCTGCCGGGCAGACCGGAATTGCGGCTGGCCGTGCGGTTCGTGATGTCCGGAGACGGTAACCTGCGGGAGATTGTTCCGATGGCGGTATGCGAGGTTCTGCGGATGGGCGATCCCCGGTTGCGGCGCAGGGCCGAAGACGTGGAACGGTTCGGCGACGTGGCGCTCGGAAACCTGATCACCGACATGCTCGATACCATGAAGGCCTGTGACGGCGCCGGCCTCGCGGCGCCGCAGATCGGCGTGCCGCTCCGCGTCGTGATATTCGGCGTCGAGAACAATCCGCGTTATCCCGACGCGCCGCCCGTGCCGCAGACGGTCCTGATCAATCCGGAAATCATGCCGATCGGCGAGGCCAGCGAGGAGGATTGGGAGGGCTGTCTGAGCGTCCCCGGAATGCGGGGGCTCGTCCGCCGGCACGCCCGCATCCGCTATCGTGGACGCGACGGCGAAGGGCAGCCGATAGACCGGCAGGCCTCGGGGTTCCATGCCCGGGTCGTCCAGCATGAATGCGATCATCTCGACGGCATTCTTTATCCCGATCGCATAGAGGACAGGCAGATGTTCGGCTTCATTCCCGAACTTCAGGCGGCCGGTCTCCTCGGAGCCGCGGATCTGCCGGCGGAACCGGCGTGACGCGGGCGGCGGATGTCCGGGCCGTACGGCGCCGTCATCCCTTGACCGGTTCCCGCACGGTGGCGACACTGCGGCGATGAACGCCTACGAACTCATCGGCGTCGACCGCAACGCCGATCTCGAACAGATCAAGCAGGCCTACCGGTCACTCGCCAAGGAGCTTCACCCCGACGTCAATGCCGGCGACGAAGCGGCGGCCGAGCGCTTCAAGGAAATCACGGCCGCCTACAACCTGCTTGCCGACCGCCACAGGCGCGCCGCCTATGACCGGTTCACCGAAGCCCAGGCACAGCCTGACGGCGCCAAGCCGTGGGAGCGTGGCGGCGCATGGTTCGATTTCGAGATCGACGAGGCCACCGGCGAACGCATGATCGACCTGTTCGGAGATATCGCGGGAACGCGGCTCGGACGGGTCAAGGGCGCGGCCGCCACGTCGCTGTGGATGCGGGGCCAGGACATAGCGGAGCGTCTCGCGATCACCGAGACCGAATCGCGCGAAGGCGCCTGCAGGCTGGTCGCCACCATGACCGGCCTCACCGTGGCGGTCGATATTCCGCCGGGCACTGCGAAGGGCGATGTCGTGACGGTCCCGGGATTCGGCATAGAAGGCTACGGCGGCGGGCCGCCCGGCGATCTCAACGTCCTGATCGATGTCGTCGCCGACCCCGCGCTCGCGTCCCGGGAACCGGGCGAGGACTGATCCGGCGGATCGCGTCCGCCGGACCGCCGGGCCGGCCCGGACTCAGGCCTCCGCTGGCGGCGCGCACACGTCGACCCCGGCATCGCGCTCGAACAGGCGGATCAGCTGCGTGATGTCGACATCCGCGCCGAGCTCGTTGAGGGCGCGCCGGAACACCTCGCGCGCATGGCCGCCAGCGGCGAGAGGCGCCTCGAGATCCTGTCCGAGCCGGGTCGCGAGCGCGAGATCCTTGTACATCAGCGCCAGCCCGAATCCCTGATCGCTGCGGTCGGCAAGGACGTAGCGGGGAAGTGTCGTGTCGGCGACATATCCGCGGCCCGAACCCCTGGAGAGAATCTCGGCGAACCGGATCGGCTCGATGCCTGCTTTGACCGCGAGCGCGAGTCCCTCGAAAACGGCGACGCGGGCGCAGGATGAGATCATGTTGTTGATCAGCTTCATCGCGTGCCCGCTGCCGACGCCACCGGCATGGAAAACGTTGGGGCTGATGCTCTCGAGCACCGGTTGCACCCGTTCGAACAACGCCGGAGACGCCCCCGCCATGATCGCGATCGTGCCCTCCTCGGCTCCGATAACGCCTCCCGACACCGGTGCGTCGACGAGGTCGATGCCGAACTCCGCAAGCCGTTCCGCAAGCGCGCCCGTGACCAGGGGATCGCCGGTCGTCATGTCGATGACCACGGTTCCGGTTTCCAGCCGGGCGGCAATGCCGTCCGTGCCGAACAGGACATCCTCGACGTCCTGCGAGGTCGGCAGGCAGGTGACGATGGCGGCCGCCCCGCAACTGGCGAGACCGGCAAGCCCGTTGACCGCAACCGCGCCGCTTCCGACGAGGCCGGCGACAGCGGCGGGATCGAGGTCCCAGACGTGAAGACGGTGAGACTGCAACAGCCGGCGCGCCAGCGCGCCGCCCATGTTGCCGAGCCCCACGAAACCCAGATCAGCCATCCTGCGCTTCCCCTCTTGCCGCCGCAGCGACCACCTGCCGCCTGACTTCGCGCCCACTGCCCGGCACCTCCGGCGGGCTCCCGGCGAGGCCTGCTGCGAGGAGTGAAAACCGGGTGCCGGGCGCCGCCCCGCCGTTCCGTGGCGTACCCGCCAGCCCTGTCAGGAGGCGAACCGGAACACCGTGCTTCCGCCGGGCCCGGCGCCCTCGATATAGCCGCCGCCGTCCTTTGCAAAATGCGCCGGCAGCACCATGGTGCCGGTATCGGCGTGGCGCTCTACGAAGGCAGTGCGGGTCCTGCGCGAAAGATCGGGATCGCTGCAGAACACGCTTGACCAGTGCGGCGCCGGTACCTGAATGGGATGATGCATCAGGTCGCCGCAGAACACGGCGCGACCATCGCCGTCGTGCAGATTGAGGCATACCGCGCCCGGGGTGTGGCCCGGCGCCGGCTCGAGCCAGAGCCCGTCCGCGATCTCGTGATCACCGGCCACCATCACCGCCCTTCCCGCCTCGACCACCGGCAGAACACTGTCGATGAAGGCGTCGCGCAGCCAATCCTCGGCGGTATGGCGCGCCAGCCAGTAGTCGTATTCCGTCTGGTGGAACAGGTAGCGCGCATTGGGAAATGTCGGCACCCAGCGACCGTCCCGCAACTGCGTGTTCCAGCCCACATGATCGGTGTGGAGATGGGTGCACAGCACGACATCGATGTCCTCCGGCTCAACGCCGCGGGCGCGCAGATTGTCCATCCATGGCCACTTGCGGCGGTGCCAGTTGGGCCGTAGCGGGCGCTCCTTGTCGTTGCCGATGCAGGTGTCCACGAGAATCACGAGACCGCCGGCGCGCACGAGGTAGCTGCGATGGGTGGTGATGAGAGCGCCGCCTGCCGGGTCCACGCTGTGCGGTTCAAGCCACTCGCGATGGAGTCCGATGACCTCCGGCGCCGCGTCGGGGAGAAGGTCCCGGGGCGACCAGAACGTCCGGTGCCCTTCCGCAACCGCGTCTATGGTGGCGCCGCCGATTCTGAAAGTTGCCATGGCCGATCCGTCGCTCCAATGGCAGGTTGCGGACGCAATTCCGATCGGGATGCCGCGCGGTTTCCGTCAGCGCCTGCGGTGGTGTCTTGCCGGTCCGCGCGGCACGTCAGCCGGCGAACCGGAATATGGCCTTGCCGTCGCAGCCGCCGCCCTCGATATGGCCGCCGCCGTTCTTCGCGAAATGGGTTGGCAAAACCATGGTGCCGGTCTCCGCATGGCGCTCGACGAACGCGACGCGGGTCTCGCGCGACATGTCGGGGTCGGTGCAGAAGACGCTCGACCACTGCGGCTCGGGGACCTGCAGGGGATGGTGCATCAGGTCGCCGCAGAACACGGCCCGGTCGCCGCCATTCTGGAGGTTGACGCATACGGCCCCCGGCGTGTGCCCGGGTGCGGGCTCAAGCCACAGCCCGTTGGTGATCTCGTGATCGCCGGCCACCATTTCCGCCCTTCCGGCCTCGACGACCGGCAATACGCTGTCCTCGAAGGCATCGCGAATCCATTCCTGCCGGCGGTGTTCCGCCTCCCAGTAGGCGTATTCCTTTTCATGGAACAGGTAACGCGCGTTGGGAAACGTCGGCACCCAGCGGCCGTCCTGCAACTGCGTGTTCCAACCCACGTGATCGGTGTGCAGATGCGTACACATCACGATGTCGATGTCTTCCGGCGTCACGCCCTTGCCGTGCAGATTGTCCATCCACGGCCAGGACTTGCGGTGCCAGTTGGGGCGCAACGGGCGCTCCTTGTCGTTACCGACGCAGGTGTCGATGAGAATCGTGAGGCCGCCTGTGCGGACGAGATAGCTGCGAAACGCAAGGATGACGTTGCCCGTCTCGGGGTCGATGCTGTGCGGCTCGAGCCAGCCCCGGTGGCTGTCGACCAGTTCGGGCGTCGCGTCGGGAAAGATGTCGGCCGGCGCGCGAATCGCGTCAAAGGCCTCGATGACGCCGTCTATGGTGGCGTCGCCTATTCTCAGCGTGGTCATAGCGGAGATGTCTCGGTGAAGGCGGGATTTTCGCCATGGGCGCGCGCGCAAAGGGCGACTAGCGCGGGATAGTCGCCACGGTCGAGGCGGTCGGCAAGCACGATTTCACAAAATTCCAGGAAGATCACCGCCGCGATGTCAGCCTGCGTCATGCGGTCGCCGACCAGCCAGCTCCCGTCCGCCGCCGCCTTCTCCAGCATCCCGAAGGCGGAGCGGATCTGATCGACATTGCTCTCGACCGCGGGCAGGAAGATCTTGTCTTCGGGCCGGCGGGTAAGCTCGTAATGGACGACCACCGCCTTGTCGCCGGCCCCTGTCGCCCACGAGACGAGCTGCAGGACATCCCGCCTGGCGGCGCCGGACACGGGCACCAGCCGGCGCTCCGGCTCGACCTGCTCGTCAAGCCAGTCGACGATCGCGGCGCTGTCGACAAGGATGGTTCCGTCGTCGAGCACGACGGTCGGCACCCGCCCCATCGGGTTGTATCTGCGGATCTCGTCGATATCGGTCATCGTCGACAAGTCGACATGCTCGAATTCCAAGCCGAGAGTGCGGGCAGATACCGCCACCCGGCGGGTGAACGGCGACATGAACCTGCCGATGAGCTTCATCCGTTGCGGCCTCCTGTTGTTCCGTCAGGCCCCGAGCCTGAACAGCCTGCGTGCGTTCTCGCCCAGAATGTTGCGCTTCGCCTGCTCGTCAAGGCAGTCGAGATCCCAGATCACGGACGGCACGTCCATGTCGGGCAGCGGATAGTTCGAAGCGTAGAGCAGCCGGTTTTCCGCGTCGACGGCCTTGAGCGTCTGCTCAAGGAGATAACCGTCGCCCGCTTCCAGCGGCTGCGACGTGTAGTACATGTCGCGCATGTATTGGCTCGGCAGCTTCCTCAGGCCCGGCACCTCGGCCGAGCGCATGCGGTATTCGGAATCGATCCGCTGCATCACCCACGGCACCCACGCGAGGCCGCCCTCCATCCACAGGACGTCGAGCTCGGGGAAGCGCTCGTTCATGCCATTGCACAACCAGTTGACGCAGTGGACGACGTTATAGAACGGATAGCCGATGGCCTGGATGGCGACGAACCGGCTCGGGCTTCCGAAGGTCGGATCGTCCCAGTCGTAGCCGGTATGGAAGGCAAGGACCTTTCCCGCCTCCTGGATCGCCGCATAGCTCTTCGCGTACACGTTGTCGTGCACCGCATTGCGCCGCACCGACGTTATCATGAACCCGACGATTCCGGGCGCGTCGCTGAACTCGCTGACGATCCTGAAGGTCATCTCGGGGTCGTTGAACGGCAGATAGGCAAAGGATACAAGCCGGTCCGATTGCGACGTCACCTTCTCGACCAGCCACGTGTTGTAGGCCAGCGCGATCTGCGCCTCGAACTCGATCTGCGGATGCATGCCCATCAGCATCATGGGTGTCGGCAGAAGGACGGCGAAATCGACCCCCATCGCGTCCATGCGCTTGTGAGCGAGCGCGATGTCGCGGTGCTCGCTCCCCACCGTCTGTTCCAGACCGCGCAGGGGCTCGCGGGTGATGCGGCCGCCGAGATCCTGATAACCCACCCGCGAATAAGGAAAGCCGCGGGACTTCCGGGCAACGCCCAGAGCCGACATCGAGAGTTGCTTCATCACTGGATCCTCAATGTACCCGAGGAGTTCAGTGACCGATTCTGTCTCGTAGTGATGCGAATCCGCATCGACGATGAACACGTCGGCAAGATTGCGCGCGTCGCGCTGCCGCGCCGCGTTTGCCAGCAATTGCGCGGTATCGAATTCGTCAACCTTGAGAGCGTACAGGCTGTCGCTTGATGGCAGTTCCATGGAAGACCCCGCGTCGGAATGCGCGCCAGACCGGATCCGGAAGCCCGAATGGCTACGCCATGATGACAGCCTTTCATTCAGCTGTCACGCTTTCGGCAGGGCCATTTCATTCTGTATTCCGTGTGGCCAGCCGAGGGGTCGAAGCATTTTCTGGACCCGACGGGCGGCCGTTTTGTGGCAATTCAAGCACGATCATCGACGGGTTCGACGGATTCGTGCGCTTCCTGTGCTCTATGTCGAAAGACAGACAACAGAAACACTGCCGATGCTACCGCCGTCGGGGCCCTGCGACGTCCGCCAGCCCGAACAGACTGCACATATGCCGAGAATGGAATGCGCCTGACCAACTGGCGTGCCACCGCTGACAGGCGATCATGCTTCAGCCAAGTTCTCCAACAGCGAAAATCCGCCGCGTGCGATACGGCCTTCACCAGAGCTCACTTTTCAGAAGCTGACATCTCCGCCTGGTCCGACGTGGCGAACCAGATCCATTGAATCGTGCAGCAGCCGAAGCACGTCGATGCCGGGTGGCTCGGACGGGCTTGCAATCCGATACAGCACGAAGTGCCGGCCTCTTCGCCCACCACGCGCCACGTAAAATGTCATGAGGCGCTTTGCGATGTCGCCGCGTTAGCGCGAGCCGGCGACGTGCGGTCCGTTGGCGAGGGCTTGGATTGCCCGCATTAGGGCCTCGCTGTAGATACGCACCTGGATATACCCGAACCGCTCAGCAATCCAGCGGAGAATGTTCCGAAAATCGCTCTCAGCCGTGGCGGTCGGCCGAACGCGCCAGCGGCAGCCGTTGGTCATTACCCGGCATCGGCATTCGACGACGGGTCGGCAAGCGCATCTTGGGACAGGGCGGACAGATGATCTTCCAACGTATCGGCCGTGTCGAACGTACGGAATTGTCCAACCGCCATATCGGCTATGCTCGTATCGGCTGCCTCGCGCAGCGCCTTGAGTCTGACCTGGTCCTCGGACTCTTGCCGCTCGATCAGTCTCAGGCCTTCACGCATGACCTCACAGGCATTCTGGTAGCGGCCTGACGCCACCAGCTTGGCGACCAGGTCCGCCTGATGATCGGTGAGCACGACATTGCGCGTGGGCATCATGTGTACTCGCAGTGGGGATCAGAGAATTGGCATATTCTGCCAAATTTAGGTCTGAGGACAAGGTCATGTGCTGGGGTAGAGACTGATACGCGTGACGGCGGGAGTCCTGACGATCTACTGGTGGACTCATACGAGGGAGCGGTGCGCTTGGCCGACGATCTTTCCGATATTCTTTTGGACCGACCAGACGACGAACATTCGACACGGAATCCGACTGGAGCGACGAAGCAGCCCCCGCATGCGACGCCGGCGCTAACGCTGCTTTCGCCTGAATCGGGTTAGACGGAACATCCGGCGACACAGAAATTCGGCCCGATTCCAGCATCAAGGCCTGAACAGCGCCGACCTCGCGCGGTAGTAGAGATGCTGGCCCCGGCGGGGAATTTCCCGGAATCACCACAAGTCTGACTTGCTGGACAGAAGGCCTGGACTCAACCACAATCAGCACCCGACCGTTGTTGCAGAGTTAGGCAGTATTGTCGGGGGCATGCGATGCAGGATTCCGCACTACAGCGAGTTACCGAGTCTGGAATTTTCGAGTGGCCTTGGGCTGCTTCGACTGGTCTCGCGATAATCGTTGGCGCAGCTGGCGGCGGCGGCGGCGGCGGCGGCGCTCTTTGTGTTGAAGGCCTAAATCTTTATGGCAGCGGCGGCGGCGGCGGCGGCGGCGGCGGTGGCGCCACAACCTTGATAGCCGACGAGCGACCCTATCGGGCGGCCGGCGGCGGCGGCGGCGGCGGCGGCGGCGGCGGCGGCCTCAATAATGGACAACCCGTCGACGGGACCGATGGCCAAGGTTGCCACTATGGTGACGGCGGCGACGGAGGGCAAGGAGCAGTTGCAGCTCCGGCCGAAGAACGCCTGGTGTCAAATGGCGGCGATGGTGGCAAGGGATTCCCCGGAGAGACCCGGATTGTAGAACTCCACAGATTGTCCAGAGGTGATCAGTTCGAAATCGAAGTTGGCCGAGGCGGCGGCGGCGGCGGCGGCGGTATGGGTTACGAGTTAGGGCAAATCGGCGGCGTCGGGACCGATGGCTTTGTGCTTTTCGTTCCGCTGCACGTCAGCAAGGAAGCCGGGCAATGCTGAGCGTGGGCGCAAAGACCGGGGAGGCGGGTAACCTTGACAGTCTTCCCAAAGAGATTCTGCAGAAGCGTAACATCTGGGGGGACGGATACTTTCAAATTAATCAGGATGGGCCTGGTTTGAGTTGGATTTATGACGGTCCCGAACCGATGCTCCCTGCCCCAGCCAAACAGCTTGGCGATCAGGTAGGGCCGGCCGATGACGAGGGGATGTTGGAAGAATCTCTGGATCTATCAAAGGCCCCAACATGGGTGGCGCGCGGCGCTTCCGGCGAAACAGCAGGGAAACTGAGCGGACCCGTTCAATTCGTATGGAAATTAATGATCGTCTGGCACCTTGATAGACCGGATGCCGCTCGTCTTCTCGGTTATGATCCCGAGGACATGGAATATGTCTCTGCTGTTCTGGATGGCAGGAGGCAACTTAGCGGGCGAGACCTCAGGGATAGAATCGCCCATCTTTTCTATATTCGCAGGACTTTATGGTCGCTGTTTCGCGATCTGGACGTGGAAAACGACTGGTTGCGCGAGAAGCACTCCATGCTGGACGACAGATCACCCTTGTCTCTGATGCTTGAGGGTTCCATGGAGGATCTTCTTCTGGCGCGGGAATATATCGAGTCGGCCGCCGGAATTCGGTAATGCTGGATGAAATTCCGGGCGAAAGAAGCCAACGTATCGTATTCCGGCTGTCGAGGGCATCCGCCAACGACGATCATTTTCTTGCCGACCTGGACCTGGACGCCGAGGCACGCAACGAATTACTGAATTTTCTGTCCGGGAGAATTCCTCAAGACCCGACCAGTGAACTGATTGACGGGCCCTTTCGTCCAAAAGCAAGGCTGCGGAACAGGACGCGGTTTTCGGACGGGTCGTTTCCTGTGTTCTACAGTGCGCTAGCGGCGGAGACTGCGGAAGCGGAAATGGCCTACTGGTTCCGAAAAGAGTATGTCGGCAAGCCGCAAAGCAGCCGCACAGCCTACTATCAGGGCTTTCACTGTACATTCGAGGGCCTCGAGAAAGACCTGCGATCCAAAGCACAGGACTGGCCGAACCTCGTGCACGATAGTGACTATTCGTTCTGTAACCGACTGGGCGCGGAAGCAAGGGAACAAAGAGTAGACGGGCTGGTCGTTCCGTCCGCCCGACACGAAGGGGCAAATATGCCGATATTCGCGCGACAGGCGGTGAGCGGTCCAGAGTTGGAAGGAACCGTGGCGATGACATACAGTCCTGACACGGGCGAGGTCTCCATCAACCATCTGTCGCAGGAACAACAATAGCAAGACAACCTTCGGGGAGGCCGAGGCAAACTTCGACAGGGAGCGCCCGGGGTTACGCAATGCCGATCTGAACCCAGACCGGCAGGCGCCGGCCGGTAACCCTGCGGGAACTGAGCTGAGACTGTTGGTCGCAGGGCCGGACGACACGGTCGGGGGCTGCGGGGGACAGCCGCCGAAATCGGAGCGCAACGGAAATCAAGCGCGGAATGCCGGCTGGAGGCCTTCGCCTTGCCCCCAAGGAGGCCGTGGCGGCCGGCACCGGAAAAGCCGTTCCGGACCTCCGCAGAGTTTAGATCTTCGAGAGTTCGTGCGTCGATTCCGCAAACAGTTCCTCGGGCGTCATCAGGCGTTCGGAAAGCCCGTTGCTGTAGGAGTAGCGCGCGAGTGCCTCGATCTCGTGGCGGCATTCCTCGACACCGTAGCGCCAGAAGTCGTCGCCCATGAGCGCGACCGTGTCGCGCCGCTCCGCATCGACCCACGGAAGCGTTACCGCGAGCGCCGCGGTCTTGGCGACCTGCTCATAGGCCACGTTGCGCGCCTCGACCAGCGCCTTGTAGATGCTGCAGGGAAGCCATGGATACTGTTCGACCAGATCCTTGCGAACGCCCATCAGATGCATGATCGGGAACATTCCGGTCTTGCTGTAGTATTCCCGCTCGACCGACCGGAAATCGGGAAACAGCCTCCCGATGTTGGGCTTGCCCAACGTGAAGCTTGACGGCGCGCGCGCCGTGGTCAGCGCGTCGAGTTCGCCCGCCTCGAACATTTCGACCAGGGTGCGGTCCTCGGGGATCGGCTCGAGATCGAGGCCGGCGGGAGGTTCGAAAGGCGTGCGCTCGTCTCGTCCCGGCTCCTCTTGGCCGCCGGAGCGCCAGCGTATCTCGGTCGGCTTCACGCCGTATTCGTCCTCGAGAATGCCGCGCATCCAGACCGGCGCCGTCATCTGGTATTCGGGCACCCCCACGAGCTTGCCGCGCAGGTCTTCCGGCTTCTCGATCCCGCGATCGGTGCGAATGTAGAACGCCGAATGCCGGAACAGGCGGCTCACGAAGGCCGGAATGCCGACATAGTCGCTCTTGCCCTGAGACATCACCCTGATGTAGCTGGAAAACGACAGTTCGCAGCAATCGAACTCGGCGAAACGGAAGGCCCGAAAGAACACCTCCTCCGGTTCCATCGGGATGAAGGTGGTGTCGCACCCCTCTACCTTGACGCTGCCGTCCTTGATCGCCGCGAGCCTGTCCGTGTCCCCGGCCACGATCGTGATGGGTATGTCTCTTGCCATGGCTGAACTCCTGCCGTCGGATGTGTGCTGCCGCCGATGATACCAGTCTCGGGCCGGCCCGCAAAAGGAAGCGTCCGGCCCCGCTGCATCCCCTATCCGGCGGCCGCCTTCATTTCGGCCCGGTCCAGCCCGAGCCGTTCGCCGGCCGCGAGAATCCCGCTCCATGCCGTGTCGTCGATGAAGATGCCGTCTGCGCTGCGGACCTTGCTGTTCGCCCGTTCCATGTCGCCAGCCACGATCACTGGCGTCTCCGCATCGACCGGCCGCGCCGACTTGACGTAGTCGACCGTCGCGTCGATCTCGGCCTCGAGCCAGGACCTGTCGACCAGGCGCGCCGGATCGATGACAACCGCCAGCATGTTGTTGACGATCCCTCCCTGGCGCTGGTTCCCCGGCTGGATGGTGCCGCCACCGGACAGGCCGCCGGCGAGCAGTTCGCATATGAGGGCAAGTCCCGATCCCTTGTGCAGCCCGAAGGGGAGCAGCGCGCCCCGCGGCTCCGAAAAGATCACCGTGGGATCCGTCGTCGCCTGTCCACGGGCGTCGATGACAAGCCCGTCATCAAGCTTTTCGCCCTTGGTCATGGCGACCCGCGCCTTACCCATCGCGATCCGGCTCGTCGCCATGTCGAGCAGCGTCATCGGCGTGTTGCCGGTCGCCGGCACCGCAATGCAGACCGGATTGGTCACGAAACGCGCCTCGGCACCTCCCCACGGCGCGACGCACGGCTCATGGTCGACGACGTTCACGAAATGAAGCGAGATCAGCCCGGCGCCGGCCGCGATTTCGCCATAGGCACCGATGCGCCCGAGATGATGGGCGTCGCGCAGGGTCATCAGGACGACTCCGGTCTCGCGGCACTTCGCGACGGCCGCCGCCATCGCCTCGCCGCCGACCCGGCGCCCGAAGCCGTGGCGGCCGTCGAACATCAGAACGGCGCCGTCGTCGCCGACCTGCTCGACCGCGGTGCCCGGACGCAAGCGCCCGGCCTCGAAGTGCTCGACATAGGCCGGCACCAGCCCGACGCCGTGGCTGTCATGGCCCATCAGGTTCGCCGTCACCAGGGATCCCGCAACGAGCGCGGCCTCGTCCTCGGGGCTCCCCATCTTCTCGAATATGCCGGTTACCAGTCCGGTCAGCGCATCAGCCTGAATCTGCATCACTGCTCCTCGGTCAGAATCGTTCGGCGGCGAAGGGCGCCATGTCCATCGGAGGCGTCCGGCCGCCGGCAAGATCGGCGATGAGGCGTCCGGTCACCGCCGCCATTGTAAGACCGAGATGGCCATGTCCAAAGGCGAAAAACACGTCCCGATGCCCCGGTGCGCGCCCGATGACCGGAAGGCTGTCGGGCAATGCCGGACGGTGGCCCATCCACCGCTCCGCCGCGTCGAGACGGAGATCCGGCACGAACGGCTTCGCGAGATCGCCAAGGATGTCGGCCCGCCCCCAGTAGGGCGGCAGGTCGAGCCCGGCAAGTTCGGCCGTGCCCGCAAGCCTGACCCCGCCCGTCATCGGCACGATGGCGAAGAAATGGTCGCCGACCACGATCGGCCGCCGCATCTCGACGCCGGGCCGCGGGAGCCAGAGATGGTAGCCGCGCTCGGTGTCGAGCGGCACCGACGATCCGGCAGCCCGCGCAAACGGCCGGGAGAACGCGCCGGCCGCAATCACGAGGGAGTCCGCCTCGCGGGCGCCGCCGTCGCCCACGAGCCGGACCCGGCCCGCCGCGCCGGCCTCGATCCCCGTCACGTTCTCGCGGACGAAGGTGCCGCCCCTGCGCCGGATCAGTTCGACGAGCCGCTGCGAAAGATGGAGCGGATGGGTGACCGAACTCGCCCCAGGCGAATAGACGCCGGCATGGAGGTCGCGCGTCAGCGCCGGCTCGAGCTGGCGCATCTCGGCGACCGTGAGGTCCTCAAGCCGGGCCCCGCGCCGGCGACGCAGCGCGTGGCTCTCCTGCGCCGCCTCCCATGCCTCCTTCCTGCGGTAGACATGGAGCTCGCCGGTCTCGCGCCATATATCCTCGGCGCCGGCCTCGCGGATCAGGATCCGCCACGCTTCGTCCGACCGGTCGAGAAGCGACGCGAGCGCGATCGAGATGTTCTCGACGCTGGATTTCCGCGCCGCCCAGGCAAACCGCACGAGCCACGGCGCGATGCGGTGCAGGTAGCGCCAGCGCACCACCAGAGGTCCGGTGGGATCGAGCAGCATGCGCGGAATTCGCCGCACCACGCCCGGCGTCGCTATCGGCGTCATCGCGTCGATGTGGATGAGGCCGGCATTGCCGAACGAGGTTCCGGTTCCGGGCTCGGCGCGGTCGACGAGCGTAACCTCGTGGCCGTCACGCTGCAGGAAGGCGGCGCAGCAGAGCCCGACGACGCCGGCGCCGAGAATCGTGAACCGCCCTGATCGCACTGGCATCTCCGCCATGTCGCCTCCCGTCATTGGCCGGACCGCGCGTCCGGAACCGCCGCAGCGCCACCCGTTCCGCGGTCGCTGCATCGCTGGTGCCATTCTGCTATTAATCCGGCGACCCGCAACCCTTTGCCGCGCCGGCGGCCACCCGGCGACCGGAGTCCGCCATGTCCGATCCAGTCACGCTGATGGTCTTTACCGACTACGTCTGACCCTGGTGCTATCTCGGCACCGTGCGTGTCGACAAGCTCCGCAAGACCTACGACATCGCCGTCGAGCTCGTGCATTTCCCGCTGCATCCGGACACGCCGCCAGAGGGTCGCGAGATGGCCGGGTTCTACGCCGCGCGCGGCCTCGATCCCGACCAGATGTACCGGGAGATGAAGGCGCGCATGGACGCCGAGGGCCTTGCCTACGGCCGGCGCACCCATACCTACAACAGCCGTCTCGCCCAGGAGCTGGGCAAATGGGCCGACACCATCGAGGACGGCGAACCCCTCCATGACGCGCTTTATCGTGCCTATTTCGTGGACGCGCGCAACATCGGCGATACCGCGGTACTGCTCGATCTCGTCGACGGGCTCGGACTGCCGGCCGACCAGGCGCGCGAGGTCATCGCCACGCGTGCTTTCAGCGACGCCGTCGACGAGGACTGGGCGCGGTCCCGCAGTTATGGCGTGACCGGGGTGCCGACCTATGTCGCCGGCGGCTACGGCGTGGTCGGCGCCCAGCCCTACGAGGCGCTCGTACAGCTCGTACAGCAGGCCGGCGGCACGGCGCGGAACTGACGGCCCGACATGCCGTCTGCCGCGGCAACGACCGGAGACGCGATCGCCGCGTTCGAGCGCGACGGCGTGGCGCTGGTCCGGCGGGCCTTCACCGACCGGTGGCTCGGCATGCTCGACGAGGCCGTGGACGCAGCACTCGCGACTCCGGGCCCGCTGTCGCGCGAATACGCACCCGAGGGCCGCGGCCGCTTCTTTACCGACCATCACATGAGCCGGAACAGCGAGAGCTTCCGGCAGTTCATCGAGGAGTCGCCAGCCGCCGCGATCGCCGCCGCGCTGCTCCGGGCAAGCCGGCTCTGGCTGGTCGACGAGCATCTGCTGGTGAAGGAGCCGGGGACCGACGTTCCGACGCACTGGCACCACGACCTCCCCTACTACGACATTTCCCGGGATGGCTTTGCGTCCCTCTGGATCCCGCTCGACGCGGTCACCGCAACGTCGGGCGCGATGAAATTCGCGAAGGGATCGCACCGGTGGAACAAGGTTTTCACGCCGATACGGATCGGCACCGGACTCGAGGCCGAGGGCGCCGACAGGTTCGACGGCCCGGCGCCGGACATCGACGCCAGTCCCGGCGACTACGATGTCGAGACCTTCGAAATGAACCGCGGCGACGCCCTGTTCTTCCAGGCGGGCACGTTGCACGCCGCCGAGCCCAACCGGACCGCCGCCACGCGCCGCCGCGCGCTGTCGCTGCGCTATGCCAGCGAGGCTGCGCGCTGGCAGCCGCGCACTTACGTTCCATCGCGGCCCAGCAAGCCCGATCTTGCCCCCGGCTCCGTTCTCGGCGATAACCTCTATCCGGTGGTCTGGCCGCGCAGGGACGCGGCGCAGGGTGATGAGGTCTGACGATGCAGGTTCACACGATACTCCGGGAAAAGGGTACCGACATCCACACCATCGGCCCCGGCGCCACCATCGCGGAGGCCGCAGCCCGCCTCAGGGAGCTCGGGATCGGCGCCCTGGTCGTGTCCGAGGACGGGGCCGCGATCACCGGCATCATCTCCGAGCGGGACATCGTCTACGGCCTCGCCGAGCAAGGGGCCGGCTTCCTTGACCTCGCGGTCAGGGACGCGATGACGGCCGACGTCGTCACCTGCTCCCCCGAAGACACCGGGCGCGTCGTGCTCGGCCGCATGACCGAGCATCGCATGCGCCATGTCCCCGTCGTCGAGGCCGGCCGGCTCGTCGGTCTGGTAAGCATCGGAGACGTCGTGAAGAGCCGCCTCCAGGAAATCATGTCGGAGGCCGACGCCCTCAGGGACTATATCGCGGGGGCGTGACGAATCAGTCGCCGCCGCCATCCGCCTCGAGATAGGCGTCGTCCTTGGTCCACCGGTTTGCCGTCCCGCAGGCGTTGCACACCGTCGTCGCGCCCTGGACGTCGACCCAGTCGAAGGTGAACCACTGTTCGAAGGTCAGGCCGGTATAGACCGGACGCTCGCACCCGGAGCAGGTGATCAGGACACGCGGCATGGGCTCGCCTTCCACTTTCCGGCGGACCGGATCCCGCACTGGCCTCCCGACGGAGGAGGCGGCGGAATACGCGGTTCCGCGCTGCCGCGCAGCATATGGGCCGCGGACGCGGAACTCAAGGCGGGCCCGGGATTGCTGGAGAGATCGGCGGCAATGGTCTAAAACACGCCGTCGCCGGCCCCGGCGGGCGGCGCGCGCTGGATGGAGCGGAGCAACGGGAATGAAGGCAGGCAACAGCGTCCTTTCCGGTTTCGGGACGACGATATTCGAGGTCATGTCGCGGCTCGCGCAGGAGCACGATGCGGTCAATCTCGGCCAGGGATTTCCCGACGGCAACGGCCCCGAGGATGTTGTCGAGGCGGGCGTCGACTACCTGCGCAACGGCGTCAACCAGTATCCGTCGATGTTCGGCATCCCCGACCTGCGCCGCGCCGTAGCCGAGCACGCGCAGCGCTTCTACGGCCTCGAGATCGACTGGCAGACGGAGACCATGGTGACCTCGGGCGGCACCGAGGCGCTCGGATCGGCGCTTCTCGGGCTGATCGAGCCGGGCGACGAGGTGATTCTCATCGAACCGCTCTATGACAGCTACCTGCCGATCGTCGAGCGCGGGGGCGGCATCGCGAAGTTCGTGCGCCTCGAGCCGCCGGGCTGGGAACTGCCACGCGATCAGCTCGCGGCGGCGTTCTCCGACCGTACCAAGCTGATCCTGGTCAACACCCCCATGAATCCGTGCGCCAAGGTCTTCAGCCGCGACGAGCTCGAGTTCATCGCGGGCCTGTGCATCAAGCACGACTGTTTCGCCGTGTGCGACGAGGTCTACGAGCATCTCGCCTTCGACGATGCCCCGCACGTCCCGCTGATCACCCTTCCGGGCATGCGCGAACGCACGGTGCGCATCCAGTCGGCCGGCAAGATCTTCTCGCTCACGGGTTGGAAAATCGGCATGATCACCGCGGCGCCGGCAGTGCTGACCCCGATCGCCAAGGCCCATCAGTACCTGACCTTCACGACGCCGCCGAACCTCCAAGCCGCCGTTGCCTACGGGCTTGGCAAGGACGACGCGTATTTCGAGGGGCTGCGCCGCGACATGCAGTCGCGCCGCGACCATCTTGCATCGGGGCTCGCCGCAGTCGGGTTCGAGATCATTCCGTGCCAGGGGACGTATTTCATCACCACGGATTTTCGGCCGCTGGGCTACAACGGCTCAGACGCCAAATTCTGCAAGTACCTGACCACGGAGGCCGGCGTCGCCGCCGTGCCGGTCAGCGCGTTCTACACCTCCGACGACGTCAGACACTTCGCGCGCTTCTCGTTCTGCAAGAAGGCCGAGACCATCGACGAGGCAATCCGTCGCCTCAAGCGTCATTTCGGCCGCGCGTAGACCGGCACCCACCGCGTCGGCGATGCCGGTATCGCCTTGACCCCGGGGCGGGAATTCCCTACATAACCGCACCCTGACACTCGCGGTGGCTATAGCTCAGTTGGTTAGAGCGCCTGGTTGTGGTCCAGGAGGTCGTGGGTTCGAATCCCATTAGCCACCCCAGCCTTCCCCTGCCCTCCGCGGGCTCCCTCGCGACCCAGCCCGGCATCATCCGACCGCGCCTCACCTCAATCCCAGCGCCAAGAGCCAGGCATCGACCTGCCCGAACGCGTCCTGCTGCCATTGGGCGGCGGTGCGCTCTTCGAGCATTTCGGGCCGATCGACGAACTGTCGCACGCTGGTCGGACCGAAATCGTCCGGGTTCCGGAATTTCTCCGCAATATGGAGATAGCCAGTCCTCGCCGTGTCGAACGCCAGGAGTGGTTCCGTTGCCGCGACGAGAGCATCGATGCCGCCCGGGAAGTTGCGGATGCTGTAGTAGATGTCGTAGGCGTCCTTCTGCTTGAGGCGGTTCGCGATGGCATAGCCCTTCATGGCCAGCAGCGCGGGAATGGACGCGACGACGATGTGCACGCGGTTGGCCCCGCCGTCGGGCATGTCGCCGTCGATGGCAACGAGCTGGTAGAACCGCAAGGCGAGATCCGCGCCGTCAGCGCGCTGAACCGCGAAGTCCGCCACAAGCGGAGGCGTGTTCTTCGCGATCTTGGCGTCGCGCGGCATCAGGAAGTCGACGATGATGTCGATGTCGGCTCCGCCATCGCGGGCGGGCACGGTGCGCACGAGTTGGAAGCGGGGCCGATTCTCGGGCTGGTGGTAGCCCTGCCTCAAGAGGGACTCGACAAGCCGGGCGTACTCGCCGTCACCCAAGGCTTCGGCATCGAGACCGAGATCCACATCCAGGGTTCCAACATGCGGCATGTCGGACTCGTTCAACAGCAGCCAGGGGACGGCGCCACCGAATTACCGCGAACTTGCCCCGGTAGGTGCCGAGGATCTGGCCTATTTCGATCAGCACCGACTTGACCGCGACCGTGGTGCGATCGCCATAGTCGGAGGCGCGGCGAGGGTCTACTTCAGCCATGGGAAGAATTTGCCAGCGAGGTGTTCCGCCGCCTCCCGGTCGCGGTCGTTGCCGGTCCAGAGATCGAGATAGGTCACGATGGGACTGGTGCAGAACACGTTCGGTGCGGGCTCGCTCGCATCGTGAAACAGGCTCTCGTCCGTCGGGACGAACAGCGCCACGTTCGCTCCTCGCGCGGCGTGGGTCAGATTCAACGCCTCCTTCAGCGCTGCAGCGCCCGGCTCGTCGGCGTAGAACGCATGGGCGGAGCTCCGGCCGAAGGGCGCGAGCCACTGCGCGGCCGAGTGCTGCGCGTAGATGGCGCGCGCGCGCGCGGGTTGCGGATTGAGCATGCCCCGCAACCGCTCGTCGAGCTGCCTCCCATGGAGATGGGTATACCCGGTAATGGACTCGCCGGCAGGGCGCCGATAGCTCTCGCGCCAGGTTTCCAGCAGGAGGTCCGGCTGAACGAGGATGACGCCGTCCTCCCGGACCTCGATCCATTCGCGTGCCAGCAGCGCCTTGCGGACATTGCTCACATGGCCATAGCTCGCACGGGCCTGCGCCGCCAGATCGGCGACGCGCCATGCGCGTCCCGGTTCGTGCAGCAGGACGCGCAGGATCGCCGCCGCCTTCGGTGAGAAAATCGAGCGCAGCGCGCGGGTCTCCGAGACGGGCTTCTCCGCGACAGCACGGTCGATGTAGACGGTGTCGAATGCAAGCCTCGCGTTCCCGACCAGATCGAGATAGGCGATATCATGGTCCAGGCAGATGGCGCGCGACTCTGGAGACAGATAGGGGCTGACGATCATTGGAATGAAGCGCTGGCCGCCATTTGCCTCGCCGGATCGGCGCAACCGGGCCACATAGCTCTCGAGCTGATAGACCACGGAGCGGATGAAGCGGGGGGCGCCGTTCGACTTCACCTCGACGACGAGTGCATAGTTGCCGCCGTGGTGGGCAAATGCGACCAGTCCATCGACTCGGTAGTCACGGCCAATTTTTCGTTCATACTCGACGGACTCGAGCTGAACCCCGGGCACATTGCCGAGCAGGTCGCGAACCGCATCGACGGCACGGATTTCCATGTTTTTCACTATATCATATATTTTCAACATATGATGAATATAGATGATACAGTGAAATATGCAAGATTGGCCAGTGCTGTCGCACGGCCGACCAATGCCTGCTCTCCGCTGCATGGCGGCTAGATTTTTCGGCCTGACCCGCGCTGCAATCGTGCGCCCGTGGTCCGTTTGGGTATCTCCTGCTGCGATAAATGTGTCAACGGGGCCAGTCTCCAAATCTCGACGACATGACCCCTGACTGGACCCGGATTCTGTATTTCCAGGTCAACACGGGATCACCGTGATCGTCCGGCAGCGACCGCATGACACCGCGCCGCCGCAACGCTATGATTCCGGCGTAACGGCAAACAGGGCCTGTTCCATGAGTCCAGATGTTTTCTGCGCATTCGACGACACGACCGGGACCGCGTGCTACGTGGTCAGTGACCCCGCAACCGCGCGCGCCGCGATCATCGACGCGGTCCTCGACTTCGATCCGGTCTCGGGACGCACCGGAAACGCCACCGTCGACCGTTTGCTCGCCCATGTCAGCGATCGCGGCCTGACGGTCGAATGGATCCTCGACACTCACATTCATGCCGACCACCTTTCCGCCACCGCGCTCCTGGGCGAGAGGTGCGGTTCAAGGACCGGAATGGGCCGCGGCCTGCTCGAGGTCCGGCAGAACCTTGCACCGATGTTCGGTGGCGCCGACGAAGCGGCGGATGATTCCCCGACCTGCGACGAGCTGTTCGAGGACGGCGACACGTTCACGATCGGCGCGCTCGAATGCCGGGTGCTGGCCACGCCGGGCCACACGCCCTCCTGCGTCACCTATGTCGTCGGCGATGCGTGTTTTGTCGGCGATGTCCTGCTGATGCCGGATTCGGGCACGGCGCGCTGCGACTTTCCCGGTGGCAGCGCCACGCAGCTTTATGCTTCCGTGCAGAAGATCTTCGAGCTTCCGGACGCAACGCGCATGTTCGTCGGCCATGACTACGGCGCGAACGGCAGCCGCGACATCGCCTGGGAGACGAGCATCGGCGAGCAGCGCGACAGCAACATCCATGTCGGCGGCGGCGCCCTCGAACACGACTTCATCGAGATGCGACGGGCGCGAGACGAGACCCTGGGCCTTCCGCGCCTCTTCTTCCCGGCCATCCAGGTCAACATGCGGGCCGGGAATCTGCCACCGCCCGATGCCGGTGGCGTGGCCCACATCCGCATTCCGCTCAACAGCATCTGATCCGCTCGATCGAGGACAGGCCGCCATGACCACCGGGCTCTACACCCACCACAGTTCGCTGGATCACGACACGAGCCCCGGACACCCGGAGCGGATCGAGCGGATCGCGACCGTCTACGCGACCCTCGACGGCGCCGGCTTCGCCGCGCTCCGCCGCAGGGAAGCGCCGCCGGCATCCGTCGACGAGCTCGGCCGGGTGCATCGGGGCGACTACGTCACCCATACCCTTGAGCGGATTCCCGCTGCCGGCTTCTCGCGGCTCGATCCCGACACAGTGGTCTCGCCCGGTTCCGGCATTGCCGCCCTCCATGCCGCCGGCGCGATGATCGCCGCCGTCGACGACGTGGTCGCCGGCAACGCCGACAACGCGTTCTGCGCGGTACGGCCGCCGGGCCATCACGCCGAGGCCGGGCGCGGGATGGGGTTCTGCCTGTTCAACAACGTGGCCGTGGGCGCCATGCACGCCCGTCACGTTCACGGCCTGCAGCGCATCGCAATCGTCGATTTCGACGTGCATCACGGAAACGGCACGCAGGCGATGTTCGAGAACGATCCGGACACGCTGTTCGCATCGACGCATCAGTACCCGCACTATCCGGGCACCGGAGCCGCCGGAGAGACCGGCGTAGGCAATGTCTTCAACGCACCGCTCGCGGCCAGCTCGGGCGGCGCCGAGTTCAGGGCGGCAATGGAAGAACGGATCCTGCCGGCGCTACGCGGCTTTGCGCCCGCCATCGTCTTCGTCTCGGCCGGGTTCGACGCCCACGCGCGCGACCCGCTGGCGTCACTGAATTTCGAGGAAGCGGACTACGAATGGGCGACCCGCAAACTCATGGAGGTCGCGGACGAGTTCTCCGGAGGGCGCCTCGTATCAACCCTCGAAGGGGGCTACGACCTCGAGGCCCTGGGCAACAGCGTGCAGGCGCATGTCGGCGCGCTGATGTCCCCTTAGGGACGTCGCCTGCGGACCGGTCTGGACGGCGTGCCGACCGAAAACTGACCGGAAAGCGTCGGGGCGCAAGCGCCGTCGCACGGGGCCCTCACACGGGCGCGGGAACCCCGACAAGATCGACGACCTTCGGAATCTGGCGGAGCGCCCAGTCGAGCTCCTGGCGCTCGAATTCGCCGAACTGACGCGGCGCAACCAGGTTGGAGAGCGGAATGCCCGCCTCCAGATCACGAAGTTGCTGGCTGAGAACCGCTCCGAGCAGGATTCCGTGCGCCGCGATCAGATCGTCGACAAGGCCTTCGGGCACGCTTCCCGTCTCGGCGGCAGCGCGTAGACGCGCCTCGGTCGAACGAGCGGCAATGCCGTCGGACAGGGCCCGTGCCCGCGCCGCCGAGAACACTGGCATGAGGCCGGCCATCTTGAGGTCGATCCGCCCCTCCTTGAGCCGCCGACGGCCGAACCAGCCACGCGGCTTGGCGAACTGCACGGCGTTCCCGGCCAGCAACCGCAGAAAGGGACGGCTGGCGCGCGCCATCGTCCGCGCCTCGGCACACATCGCCTCGGCAAGAGCCGCGTCCCCGTGAACCGGCGCGGCGTCGAAGAAGATGTCGGCATTGAGAATGTCTTCGGGCCGGGTGCGCGCCAGCCACGTCTCCACGGTGGCGCGCCAGCCATCAAGGTCGTGTCTCCAGGCGGCGTTCGACGCCATGATGCCGCCCGTGCAGTAGCGCACACCGGCCTGGTCGAGGATATCGGCGACGCGCCGCCCAAGCGCCTCGCACCAGCGGTCGGCGCTAGTGCCCGGCGGCTCCTCTCGAAACACGATCGCGTTGTCCTGATCCATTGCCAGCAGGCTTTCGCCGCGCCCGCCGGAACCCAGGACCAGCATCGCGTAGGGCGGCGCCTCCGCAGCGGCAAGCTCGCTTTCGGCGATCTCGCATGCCCGGCGGGTAAGCGCGCGCAGTTCGCGGGAGATGACCGCGGCAACAAGTCGGGCATCCACCTTCTCGTCGACCAGGGCGCGCGCGACCCCTGCGAGCTCGGACCAGACGCGGCCGAGTTCCGCCGCATCGTTCGCAGATTCGATCTCGTGGCCGAGGGAGACCGAGTCGTCGGTACGCCCACGCAGCAGATCGCGAGCGCTCAATACGCCGACAACAGCTCCATCTGCGTCGGCCACACCGAGGTGACGGAAGCCGCCGGTCTTCATCGACACCAGCGCCCGGTACACCAACTCGGAGTGTCCGACGGTCCTCAGCGGACTCGAGCAGACTCCGCCGACCGGATCCGCAAGCGCCGCCGCGCCGCCGCGACGCAGGGCGCGCAGCACGTCGCGTTCGGTGATGATCCCGTATGGCTCTTCTGCCTCCGGCGTGACGATGAGCGAACCTACCCTTTCGTCGATCATGCGCGCGAGCGCTTCGGCGAGCGGCAGGCCGCGTACCACGAAAACCGGCGGCGCGGTCATCAACTCGGCGACGCGATGACGGTACGGGAAGCTGTCTATGCGCGCGTACTCGGCCGGGGCGGATGACGGAACCTCGCGCGCCCCGAGTCCGGCGGCCTGGCTTCGCTCGCGCGACAGGCGGCAGATCCGTTCCGCCTCGGCAAGAGTGGAAACGCCGCGTCCGCGCAGCTTCGGAAGAAGCGCAAGAAAGATCCGGGCCGTCAGCAGCGCATCCGCAAGCGCCCGGTGCCGCCCTTCGACCGGCACGCCCAGCCAGCCGGCGAGGGTCTCGAGCGACCAGTCCGGCAGGTCCGAGCCGACCGCCTGTGCAAGATCGCGCGTATCCAGCGTACGCGGCGCCTGCCATGAGAGTCCGTGCCGCCGATGCTCGGCTTCGAGGATCGCGAGGTCGAACCCGACCGAATGGCCGAGGAACACGGCCGGTCCGGCCCACTCCGCGAAACTCCGCATGCCGGCGGCAAACCCCGGCGCGCCCGCCACTTCGTCGTCCGTGATTCCGTGAATGGCAATGGATGCGGGCGGAATCGGCTCTCCGGGATCGATAAGGCGGCAATGGCGGTCGCTGTCGTCGATTCTGCCCGCCGCAAGCCGCACGGCGCCGATCTCGATCACGCGGTCACGCGTCGTATCGAGGCCCGTGGTCTCGGTATCGAAGACGACGGCCGTAAGCGACGCCAGCGGAAGGGCCGAAAGGCCCGGCGGAGACGGCAGGAAGCTCATTCTGCCGAGTGCGCCGCGCGCCGCCACGCCCGGCAGACAGCGGGCCCGTCGACCCGCTTGCGGAACTGGCTTCGCACGTCGCGCCAGCGGAAACGGATCGAGTTGCTGACGATCCCGCTGTCCAGCTGCTTGAACTCGTCGATGACCGGCGCGAACCGGACAAGGTCGGCGGCGCTGCCGGCAAAGGCGTTCTCGCCGACGGCCGCGTCATGCCAGCGGATCCCGTCCACGCGTCCGCGGAAGTCCGCTGCCATCTCCGCCGAGACCTCGTCGGGATCCTCCCCTTCGAGAACGCGCCGCATGGCTTCGTCGAAGCAGAGGCGCGCAAGCGCCGCCGCCTCATCGGCGTCCAGATCGCCGTGTTCGCGGGCCACCGCTACCGTGAATACGGTCAGGTCGCCGAGGGAGGAGACGAAGACCCTGATCGCCGCCAGCCTGATGGCACCAGCGAAGACTTCATCCTGAAACAGGTCGCGATACCGGGTTCCCATGCGGGTCTTGAGATAGCCGTAGAGCGAGGTCTGCGCGACGTAGGCGGACCGCGTCTGCACGAAATGCGTGAGCGTCTCGACGGAATCGATCGGGCTCCGGTCGAAGCGTTCGGCGAGTGCCTTCAGCGGTCCGGGCAACAGGGCGGCAACGCGTTGAAGCATCGGAAGATCCCGTGGTCAGGCAATCGGGACGGAAGAGCGGGCGGCCAAACCGCACCCGCCTCCGACTTGCGACGGCATGCCGGCGGTAGTCATGGATCCGGCCTCACTCCAAGGGTGCCTCGACCATCGGCGCGCAGTCCTCCTCGTCGTCGGCGCCGCGCGCCCGCCACCGTCGGCTGACGCCGGCCAAACCGCGAACCGGTGCCAACGATGCCAGATGGCAATGGCGAAGAAAAGGGATCCAATCGCGGACTCCACTTGATGTGCGATCCTCCGCCGGAGCCTCCGCGCAGGCCGGTTTGACAGGCCGTTTTGAATGTCCGGACCGTTCGTCACCTCGCGTCGAAAACCCGGAGCCAAACCGAATCGGTACCGCCTTCGTCTTCGCCGGCGAGGCCGCCCGCGCGCCGGGGTTCGCCGACAACCGTCGCAGGCAGGCCGCGCACGCAGGATATTCGTTCGCGATATCGGGTCGCAGCCGGGACCACGCGTTGGAACCGTTTGCAGGAATCGCGGCCTCCGGCTGATAAAACCTCATATATGCGATAAATCAACGTGTTGTGCACGATCTCTTGCTGGTTTGACGGACCCGGCATCTTGCCGCCGGAGCTTCCGCCGTCGCCCAAGAGTTAGTCGGGTCCCTGCCATCGCGCCCGCCGGGCTGATCCGCAACCGTGCTTTCGCCGCCGATGTCGAGCACGCCTGGCCCGTGCAATCCGGCAGGTCGCGGACTGAGGGAAATTCTGTCTTGCGTTTTTTGACGCAAGATCGTTAGATATGGCGTGTCGGAGGAGTCGGCCCTCCTGCTGACTACGAGACCCATAAGGAGGCTGGTCGTTCGACAAACAAGATAATTTAAGGCGAGGAACGGTTTAATGTCTCAGGACAGATCGGAGAAACGCAGACTTCATTGGGAGAAGACCCGGAACCTGACGATCCTGGTTCTGGTGATCTGGTTCATCTTCTCCTTCGTCGTTCATTGGTTCGCCAAGGGATTGAACGAAATGTCGTTCATCGGCTTCCCCTTCGGCTACTACCTTGCGGTCCAAGGCTCGCTCATCATTTTCGTGCTGCTGATCTTCTACCAGAACTGGCGGCAGGACAAGATCGACGACGAGTCCGGACTCGGCGAGTGAAGGGAGCGACACGATGTTCAGTTTCAAAGGCAACTTCATCAATAACCTGCCCAAGATTTACGGGCTGTATACGGGCGGGTTCATCGTCTTCATCCTGCTCATGGCCATCCTTGAGCAGACAGGAATGGGTGCGGACACGATCGGCATCCTCTTCGTGGCCTTCACGATCGCCATCTATGCCGGCATTGGCTGGCTGTCACGAACCATGCAGGTCGAAGCCTACTATGTCGCGGGCCGGGAGGTGCCGCCAGTCTTCAACGGCATGGCGACGGCGGCGGACTGGATGTCCGGCGCCTCCTTCGTCGCCCTTGCCGGCGGCATCTATTTCGGCGGGCACGGCTATCTAGCCTTCGTTGTCGGATGGACCGGCGGCTATGTGCTGGTGAATTCACTGATGGCGCCGTATCTGCGGAAGTTCGGCTGCTACACGGTTCCGGACTTCATCGGCACGCGCTACGGCGGAAACACGGCGCGCTTTGTCGCGGTCATCATTCTGGTGGTCGCGTCCTTCACCTATGTGACGGCGCAGATCAACGCCACCGGCACCATCGCCGCACGCGCGCTTCAGATCCCGTTCGAGGTCGGTGTGTGGTTCGGGCTCCTGGGCATTCTGCTGTGCTCGATGCTCGGCGGCATGCGGGCCGTGACGTGGACCCAGGTGGCGCAGTACATCGTGCTCATCATCGCCTATCTGGTTCCGGTGATCTGGATGTCGAACAAGCAGGGCTTCGGGGTCATTCCGCATTTCTCCTACGGCGACGCCGTGGCGCGCATCGCGGAACTCGAACAGACGCTGAAGGTCGGCATGGCGGCGGCGGAACAGGTCGCCGGCGTGAAGGTTCTTACCACTCTGCACAACGCCCCCGAGGGCGGCATGGCGGCGTGGAAGTTCGTTACGCTCGCCTTCTGCATGATGGCCGGTACCGCCTCGTTGCCGCACATTCTCATGCGTTACTTCACCACGCCGAGCGTGCGTGCAGCGCGGAAGTCGGTGGCCTGGTCGCTGCTGTTCATCTTCCTGCTGTACTTCACGGCACCGGCGCTGGCGACGCTGACCAAGCTCCAGCTCCTGGATCCGAACCTGGCTACCAGTATCATCGGCAAGGCGATTGCCGATGTGAACGCCCTCGAATGGGTGCAGAAGTGGGCCTCGGTCGGAATGCTGGCGATCAAGGACAGCAATGCCGACGGCATACTGCAGATCAACGAGTTCTTCATGCGGCCTGACATCGTCGTGCTGGCAACGCCGGAAATCGCCGGCCTGCCATACGTCATCTCGGGCCTCGTCGCGGCCGGCGGAATGGCTGCGGCCATGTCGACCGCCGACGGTCTGCTGCTCGCCATCGCCAACGCGCTGAGCCACGATCTGTACTACAAGATCATCGATCCCAAGGCTGACACCAGCCACCGGCTCATCGTGGCGCGTGCTTTGCTGATCGTGATCGGTGCACTCGGCGCCCTGGTCGCAAGCATGAAGCTGACGGGTATCCTCGGCGCGGTCGCCTGGGCGTTCTGCTTCGCTTGCTCGGGACTGTTTTTCCCTCTTGTCCTCGGAATTTGGTGGCGCCGCGCGAACCGGGCCGGCGCCATAGCCGGCATGATCGCCGGTTTCGTTGCGGGGTCCGCCTATCTTGCGTACGTCTACAATGGCGGTGCTCAGTGGTGGGGAATTGACCATCTCCGCTTCGGGATGATCGGCATGCCGGTCAGCCTCGTGGTCATGGTTGTGGTCAGTCTCATGACCGAGGAGCCGGACGAGGAAACCAAGGCCATGGTGGACGAGGTGCGCGACCCAACGGGTCAAACCATCCTCGCTTCCGAGCACTAGCTGCGGTTTTCTGTTGCGTTTCGAGGGCGGGACTCTGTCCCGCCCTCGACTTTTTTTACGGCTGGCGGTTATGTCCGTGTGTCCACAGCCCGGGACGGAAAGGCAACCCGAAGCGTGGTTGAATCGAGCGTACTGATACGTACCATCACCTCGTTTCGGAGAACTTCTTCCAGACGGGCGAGAAGCTAAACGATTTTATTTCGGGGGAGACATGGCGATTCCGCTTTGGGCGATCGCGCTCGACTATCTCCTGGGCATGGTCATGTGGACGCTGATCGGCCGGTCGGCGATGAATATATTCCTGCCGATCACGTCGGACTTCTTTTTCATGAAGGCGTTCGTGAAGCTTACCGATCCGGTGCTGCGGGTGTTCAGGCCCGTCACTCCCGGTTTTCTTCTCGACGCCATCATACCGCTCTACGTGGCCTGGTTCTTCTACATGATCCGGTTCTACGTCGTGCCCGGGCTACTCGGATACTCGGTCATGGGCATGTTGTCCTTCCCGCTTGAGAGCGAGATAGCGGCGATACTCTACCGTACCTTCAACTAGCCGGCAGGCTGGAAACCCAGTTTGGCACAAACCGGACTTCCGGCGAGCGCGGCAGGCGAAACGTCTGCGGCAGCCTGACACGGCCCTTTCCGCCGCCGGTCAGGAATGGATCGCATCGCGTCCGGACGCCGGCGTGTCGGCCTGATTCGGACGGGGCGGCCGGATGGAATCGGAAACAGGATGGCCGCTTCGCGCCGCATTCCGGAACCCGGGTCCGGCGAGGAAACGTCCGCGACCGCCAGCTGGCGCGCCTGCCTTTCCGGACCCGTTGGCGGTTCGAAGCCGCTCAGGCGGTCCCCCAGATTTCCCCGGCAGTTTCCGCCACCAGGGCGAGCTTGTCCCATTGAGCGCTCTCGCTCAGGTCGTTGCCGACATTCATGCTGGCGAAGCCGCACTGGGGGCTGAGGCAAAGGTTCTCCAGCGGCAGGTACTGCGCTGCCTCGTCCACCCGCCGCTTGAGATCATCCTTCGCCTCCAGTTCGGGAAATTTGGAGCTGATCAGGCCCAGGACCACCATCCTGTCGCGGGGCGCGAAACGAAGCGGTTCGAATCCGCCAGCCCTGTCCGTATCCCATTCCATGAAGAATCCGTCGACGGGCACACCTGCAAACATCTCTTCCGCAACTGGCTCATAGCCACCTTCGGCGATCCAGGAACTCTTGAAATTGCCCCGGCACATATGAACGGTAACGGTCATGTCGTCCGGGCGTTCCCTGAGCGCCTCGGCGATACCCCGCGCATAAGTCCGGACGAGTTCCGAGGGATCGTCGCCGCGCATTGACATCTGATTCCGCACCTTGGGATCGCAAAGCATGGCGAAGGTGGTGTCATCCAACTGCAGATAACGGCAGCCTTCGTCATAGAGCATCCGCACCTCGTCCCTGTAGGCGGCACGCAGGTCTTCCCAGAAGTCCTCCACGCGGGGATAGACATCCCTGTCGATCAGGTCGCGGCCGCTGCGATGGTAGGCAAGGCTCGGCGAAGGAATGCAGAATTTCGGGGTCTCGCTGACATGCTCCTTCAGGAACCGGAAGTGATCGAGCATGACTCCGCCTGGATTGCAGATCTTGCCGACGACTTCGAGAGAGTTGATGGCCAGCCCGCCTCTGAAGGTCGGCCCCTGATGCGGCGCCGACTGCTCAATACCGTCGAGGCTGCAGAGGAAATCGTAGTGCCAGGACACGCGCCGGAACTCGCCGTCTGTGACGGCCTTGATGCCGGCTTCTTCCTGTTTCCGGATGGCACGCTCGATACAACCGTCTTCGATTCGCGTGAGTTCGGCGGCCGTGATCTCGCCGGTTTCCACTTTCGCCCGGGCGTCGTGAATCGCCTGCGGGCGGAGCAGGCTACCAACATGATCGGCCCTGAAAGGAGGTCTCGAAGGGTCCCGATAGGTCACGTCTTTCTCCCCGTTGTTCCGGAAGGTCTGGCCGGACCCCGCCGGGCAATCAGGCTTCACGGTTAGTGCATCGCTGGAGCAGTGTCCAACCATTGCGGGAATTCGGCTGCGGCACCGGATCCTGGCATGGCGACCGGCCTCACAAACAGGGACGGCTGCGACGCGTATGGGCGGATGCTCACGAAGTGATCTCCCGCGGTGAGGCGCTGATAAGAAAATCTCCCGATTGCATGGGAATACTTCGCGGCCGGAAACGGTCTGCCCGACTCCCTGTCAGCAACCAAACGCTGAAGCGCCGAATTTGGCTTGGACCTTTTGGAAGATGGGGGGCAAGATGAACGCAACGGAGTCCGGGGAAAGCAGCCCATGCAATTCTTGAACAGGTCGCTTGCGTACACCGTCGTGGCCGTGGTCGCGCTGGCCGCTGTTGGCGAAAGCAGCGTGGCCGCGCCCGCCAAGCTGACGATCGTCCACTTCAACGATCTCGACCGCATGGAGGAGAAGGGCGGTCGCGGCGGCGTCGCGAGGCTCGGCGCTCTAATCAAGGCCGAGCGCGAGCGAGCTGACAACCTGCTGGTGACGTTTGGCGGCGACGCGATCTCGCCGTCGTTGCTGTCGGCGTTCGACAAGGGCGCGCACATGATCGATCTGCTGAACAGGCTCGATCTTAGCGCGATGGTGCTCGGTAACCACGAGTTTGATTTCGGTCCGGCGGTAACGAGACAGCGCATCTCGGAAGCAACGTTTCCCGTGCTCGGCGCCAACAACCGTGACGAGGACGGCGAGATCATCGACGGTGCACAGGCATCGATCATGGTCGGGGTCAACGGTTTCAAGGTCGGCATATTGGGATTGACCACTGCCAGCACGGCCGTCAAGTCAAAACCAGGAAACGTGGCGTTCCTGCCTGTCGTCGATGTCGCCGCCCAGCAGGCCCGGAGACTGCGAGACGCGGGCGCACATCTGGTAATCGCGCTCGCTCATACCGACGCGGATGAAGATGCGGCGTTGCTGGCGCAGGGCGCGGTCGACATGCTGCTGAGCGGCGACGATCACTTCCTGCGGATCCACTACGACGGCAAGGCTCTGTTTGCGGAATCCGGTGCACAGGCAAATCGAGTCACCGTGATCGAACTCAATCTCGACTGGAACGAGAAACGCGGCAGGAAGCGTTTCGTGTGGAGTCCGGCATTCCGCGTGATCGATACCGCCAACGTGGCACCGGATCCCGAACTTGCGGCTGCAACCGACGCTTATCTCCACCGGCTATCGCAGGAACTGGACATCAAGATCGGTTCCACCCGAACCGAACTCGACAGCCGCCGGGTAACGGTCCGCAGCGGAGAGGCCGCGATAGGCAACCTGATCGCCGATGCCATGCGCCTTGCGGCCAATGCCGATGCTGCGCTTACCAACGGCGGCGGCATCCGCGCCAACCGCATCTATGCGCCCGACACCGTCCTCACCCGCCGCGACATCCTCAGCGAACTGCCGTTCGGCAACAAGACAATCGTCATCGAGGCAACGGGGCGGGAAGTGGTCGCGGCGCTGGAGCACGGGCTCGCCGCTATCGGAACCAGATCGGGTCGTTTTCCGCACATCTCGGGACTTGAGGTCACCTACGATCCCGGCAGGCCGCCCGGCAGCCGGGTGATCACAGTCGTGCGGAACGGCCGCCATCTCGACCCCGACCAGACTCTCGCGCTGGCAACCAACGACTTCCTCGGCAACGGCGGCGACGGCTACCGGATGTTCAAGGGCAAGCGACGGATCATTGACGCCTATGCCGGAACCTTGATGGCCACCCAGGTTATCCGGCACATCACCACCCGGGGAACGGTCGCCCCGAGGATCGACGGCCGGCTCCGCGCCGTGAACAGGTAAGGCGGGACATCGGGGTACACCAGATCGTCCTGGGCCCGGAGACGGCGTCCTCGCGATCCCGCGCGGGAACCGCACAAACATCGCGAGGGAGCAACCGGCGACACATCGCGAGGCACGGGCAAGGCTGCTCGGGTCGGCGCGCGGGGACGCGATCTGCGATGCTTTCCGTCGGCTGCGGCAGCACTCGGCGCGCCGGCGACAGGCCTGCATCCTCCAGGCCATACAACAGGCGCCTATTTGACCTGTATGAGTTCATGCGACACTGTGGCCCGTGCCGCGAATCACGTCGCCACGGGAAGGCTCGATGAGGTTGGCAGATCGCCCGGCAGCAACCGCAATCGGCGAGATCGATCCCCAACGCCGCTGGGCACCGAAGTCCGACGGCAGATCGGGGCCCGTAAAGCGGGTTGCGCCCCTCAATGGCCTCCTGCGACGGCAGTCGGATCCGGTCGCCGTGGAGGCGCAGTTGTCTCGCACCTGCCGCGCTGCCGAGCCAGTTGCCCACAACTCCACCGAGTCCAACACTCCAGCACCGAGCCTGGGCGACCGAGCTCACGCTCGAATTTTTGGATTTTCGTCTGCCATTGGCAGCAAGGGCGCTGGCGAGAGCCGCCAATTGCCAAACGGGCCCGTCTTTCTGCCGCATTCCGGCAAGGCGGTATCGGGTTTTCGAACGATCCTGTCGGTATTCGCAGCCGAACAGCTCTCGGGACCTGGTGGTGCCGGCATGGGAACGGCGTTTCCAGCGGTTCTGGTTCCACATGGACGGCCAGGGCTGCGTTCCGTTGACGATCAAACCCCGCCTGCACGGTATCAAGTAGCCCACGCCGCGCGATCGCCCCACGCTCAGCCTGCGGATTGAAGGAGAATCCGGATGAAGTCGAAGATGAAACTCGGCATGTTCTACTGGCACTGCGGCCACCATATCGCAGCCTGGCGCCATCCCGACGGAGTCGCCGACTCGGGCTCGAACCTCCAACACATCGTCGAACTGGCGAAGCTTTCGGAGGAAGGGCTGTTCGACATGTTCTTCATGGCCGATTCGCTCACGTTCTGGCGGGCCGACCTCGACGCCATGTCACGGGATTCGCACTGCGCATGGATCGAGCCGTTCACCCTGATGGCCACCCTCGCGCAGCACACCACGCATCTCGGCCTGGTGTGCACGGCAACCTCGACCTACGACCGGCCCTACCTGCTCGCCCGCCGATTCGCGGCGCTCGACATCGTGTCGGGCGGGCGCTCGGGCTGGAATCTCGTGACTTCGGGCAACCCGGCAGAGGCCAGGGGTTTCGGGCGTTACGAACACATGGAAAAGGCGGCGCGCTACCGCCGCGGCCGGGAATTCGCCCATGTCGTGCGCGGACTCTGGAATTCCTGGAGCGACGAAGTTTTCGTCCGCGACAAGGAATCCGGTCAGTTCTTCGACAAGGAAAAACTGAACATCCTCGAGCATCACGGGGAGTTCTTTGACGTGCGCGGCCCGCTCAACGTGCCACACTCACCCCAGGGAGAGCCGGTTCTGGTCCAGGCCGGCGCCTCGGAAGACGGCAGGCAACTCGCCGCCGAGACCGCCGAAGTGGTGTTCGGAGCGCAGCAGACCCTGGAGGGCGCACAGGAATTCTATGCCGACGTGAAAGGGCGCATGGCGACGGCCGGACGCGACCCCGACAGCCTCAAGATCATGCCCGGACTCACGGTCATGGTCGCCGAGTCACACGACGAGGCCGTCGACCGGTTCGAGGAACTGCAGGACCTTATCGACCCCGCGGCCGGATTGCAACTCCTGTCGCAGCGCATGGGACATGACATGTCGGCCTACGACATCAATGATCCGATGCCGGAACTCCCCCCGGATCCGCGCGGTGGCAGTCGCCGGGACCTGGTCGTGGCCCAGGCACGACAAAACAACATGACCATCAGGGACGTATACCGCGAGTTCGCGAGTTCGCGCGGTCATGGCCTGATTATCGGCAATCCCGGGGAAGTGGCAGACATGATGGAGGAATGGGTAACGGGGAAGGCCTGCGACGGCTTCAACGTCATGCCGCCGATCTTCCCGAGCGACCTGCGTTCGTTCATCCGGCTCGTGGTGCCCGAACTGCAGCGCCGCGGCCTCTACCGCACAGAATACGAGGGAACAACACTGCGCGGAAATCTGGGCCTGACGCGGCCACCGTGGTCGCCGGACGACTACCGGAAGCCTGAAGAAGCGGAACCGGCGGCGGTACGGGTTCTATAGCGTCCCCGGGGTTCAGTCGAAGGAGGCTACGCAGTCGATCTCGACATTGACACCGGCGCGATGCGGCGTACCGCCGATACATGTACGGGTCACTTTCTCCCCCTTCATGAAGGCGGTGAACGCGGTGTTGAAAGCGGCGAAGTCGGCCGTGTCGCGCAGGCATACGCGCATGTTCACCACATTGGCCATCGTCGCCCCCGCCGCGTCGAGGATGCGCTCGAGATTGGCGAGGGTCTGCCTCGTCTGTTCCTCGATGTCGGCCGAGACAACTTCGCGGGTCTCGGGATCAAGCGGCCCCTGGCCCGAAACAAACAACAGATTGCCGCAGCGAATCGCCTGCGCCAGCGGCGATGGTGTCGACTTGTTGGTAAAGCCCGTGGTCGGCGCGGTCGCCGAGGTCACGATCTGTTTGGGCATGCCGCATTCTCCCTTCCCTCATGTCGGCTGTCCGGATGCAGCCGGTTTCCGCCTTGCCGGCGTTATCGTTCACCGGCCTGGCGGAAAACCCTTTTCCGGAAACTCGGTCGGGCCGGCGCCTGAACCCTACATCAGCCTTCCAGGCGCCGCAAAAGGATGCGCAAGCCCAGATCGGCTGACACGGCGCTGCCGGATGCCGGTCCCCTGTCGTAGCGGCCGGATCCGGAGTTGCCCGCACCTGTCACACGGCGTCGCGGTGCACACTTCGCCCGTACGCAGGCGTCCCGGAAATTTGACGCGGCAGCGCGCCCAACCCGGTTCCCCGTGCCCCAGACCGCGTCACGGTTCGAAAACACGGGCGACACCAAGGAATGCAGCAGCGCCTTCGGCCACCACAGCCTAACGGAAATGCTCGGATGTCCGGTTCTCTGAATTGGGTCAGCCGATAATCTACCAAGCTGTACATTGGCTCTATGCGCAACCAAAAACCGTCTATGCGCAACATTAATTGCGCATAGAATTGATAATTGCGCATAAATGTGTTTTAATTGCGCATATCGTCTATGCGCAAGATAGAGTGACATGGCAAAACCCAGACCAGAGCAGGAATTGAACGCCATTGAAGCGGTGGTGTCCACCCACCCCGAAGGCATTGGTATACAGGACATCCAGGATGAACTGGAAGAGGAGATAGCTCGCCGCACGCTTCAATATCACCTCAAGCACCTTGTTGACGAAGGCCGTCTACTCAAGGAGGGCGAAAGGCGCTGGACCAAGTATCTATCCCCTGCCGCCACCAAGCGCCAGACAAAGGCTTCCAAGGCATCCGGAGAGGAGCTGGCTGGCGAAGTGCCGCTCTCAAAGCAGGCGGCCGGAGTCCAGGAGCGCGTCCGCGAGCCTCTTCACGCCCGAAAGCCCGTCGGTTATCAGCGCGCGTTCCTTGATGCTTACAGGCCCAACGACACCACCTACTTGTCAGCGAAGGAACGCGAACACCTGCGAACGGTCGGGACCCCGACTTCCGGGGCGCAATCCGCCGGAACATACGTGAAGCAGATACTGAACCGACTGCTTATCGATTTGTCATGGAACTCCAGCCGTCTGGAAGGGAACACCTACTCGCTGCTCGATACAAAGCGGCTGATTGACTTCGGCAAACTGGCCGAAGGCAAAGAACAACTCGAAGCGCAAATGATCCTGAACCACAAGGAGGCAATCGAGTTTCTCACGGGTTCGGCGGAAGAGATCGGGTTCAACCGGCACACGATCCTGAACCTCCATGCCCTGCTGGCGGACAATCTTCTGGCCAACCCGGAAGCGAGCGGCTGCCTGCGCCGGATCGGGGTCGGCATAGAAAAATCGGTGTTTCATCCGCTTGAAGTGCCTCAACTCATCGAAGAATGCTTCGATCAAGTTCTGGCCACTGCCGAGGCCATCGAAAACCCGTTCGAACAGGCGTTCTTCAATATGGTGCAGTTGCCGTACTTGCAGCCCTTCGATGACGTGAACAAGCGCGTCTCGCGCCTCGCCGCGAACATACCTTTGATCAAGACGAACCTCGCGCCGCTCTCGTTCACCGACGTTCCGGCCAAGATCTACACGGAAGCAATGCTCGGCGTGTACGAACTGAACCGGATCGATCTGCTCAAGGACGTTTTCATCTGGGCTTATGAGCGTTCTGCACCGCGCTACGCGGCAGTCAGGCAATCACTTGGCGAGCCGGACCCGTTCCGCTGGAAGCATCGCGAAGCCCTGCGCGAGATCGTCCAGGTTGTCGTACTCGAGCGGCTGGACAAGAAAGCGACCTTCTCTCGCATCGCCGCCTGGGCCGGAAAGAACGTCGAAGCCGGTCAACAGGACCAATTCAGGGAGGTCGCCGAAAACGAAGTTCTGGGACTCCATGAGGGCAACTTCGCGCGCTATCGGATAAGGCCGTCGCAGTTCAAGGCATGGCAGGAGACCTGGAACAAGCCGGGGAATGAGCAGGCTGCTGCGATGGAGCACGACTAATCGGGACTTCATCAGCCGTATCGCATGATCTGCTCATAATATCAGATAGTTATTCCAATTCAAGGTGGACTGATACTGGGAACATCTCGTCGGTGCTGATATCGAGCAGGGAGAGCGCCCTGCGCTGCAACGGGGTCGGTTCCATAACAACGTCGAAGTGGTGGCGGGAGCGTTGGACAGGCCCATGCGGTTCAGCGTCAGTGTCGCAAGATCGTCGAGCAGCGTGCCGAAGCTGTGCACCGGGAACCAGCGGCGTCCGCAGAGGTGAAGGGAAAATCTTGGCGCCAAGGCGCCAAGGCATGGTATTCTCAGGCCGGCAAACAACGGAAGACCTGAAATCATGACACTCGAAGCACAGGCTCACAACGACACGGTCCAGGGCATTCTCCAGTTCACCGTGCATACCGGCGAGACCCCGACAACGCAGGTCGGCGACGGCGGCGGGCGTAGCGATCCCAAGACCGGAACCTACGAAATGAAGCAGGTGGCGATCCATAACGGACGGCCCGCGGCGGACAGCTTCGATCTGGAACGGCAGGGCTTCAGCTTCCTGAGATATCCCACCACGGTCAGGGACTTCACGGACCGTTCCGAGGTCGAGAGCGTCTACTACCCGGAACTCGAACGGCTGCTGCTCAGGGAAACCGGTGCCGCCAAGGTCGTCATCTTCGACCATACGATACGCATCGGCGATCCGGCGAAGAGGGATGCGCTCGGCGTGCGCGATCCGGTGCGAAACGCGCACAACGATTTTACCGACGAGTCCGCCCCCCAGCGCGTCCGCGACCTGCTGCCCGCCGACGAGGCGGAAGAGCGCCTCAACCGGCGCTTCACGTCTATCAACGTCTGGCGCCCGCTGACCGGGCCGGTGAAGACCGATCCGATCGCCATCTGCGAATGGGACAGCATCGGGGCAAACGACATGATCGTTGCCCGGCGCGTCTACAAGGACCGCGTCGGCGGCATCCTCAATCTCAGCTACAATCCCCGGCAGCGCTGGTACTATTTCCCGGAGATGGAGCGCGACGAGGTCATCCTGCTCAAATGCTTCGATTCAGAACGCGACGGTCGCGCACGCTGGACCGCGCACGCGGCGTTCGAGGATCCGGATGGCAAAGACAGCAGCCTTCCCGCACGCGAGAGCATAGAAGTCAGAACGCTGCTGTTCTACTGAACCGTACCGCCAAGCGCCCGCGAGCGACGGGCGGACGCGGCTTTCCGGCGCCCGCCGAACGGCCTCTAGCGGCAGCCTCTTTCGCGTGAGGGTACAGCCATCCGGATCAAAGGTTCCCGCCCGCGATCACGGCCGCGGTGCGACATGGCCGCACTTTCCGCAGGTGCGGTGCTCCTCGGAATCGAAGAAATTCGCGTAGGCCTTCGAGACCGGATCCTTTGCGTAGTCGTCGACCACGAACGTCTCCTCGTGGAGAAAGGCGTCGCATGAGGGACAGTACCACTGGAAACGATCGATCTCGCCACCGCGGCGCATGCGCTCCGAGACCAGAAGATAGGCGTCCGGCGGAAACCGCGGCGAATGCGGTATGCCGGCAGCGGTATAGATCGTGCAGCCCTCCCTGACGACGGCCACATCCTCCTCTCCCTCCGGCGTACGGTAGTGAAGCTTCATCTCGCCGCGCAGCATGGTCATGGTCTCGTCGCCGGGATTGATGTGGAACTCGCTACGATACGGGCGGCCGCGCGCGACGAACACTAGAGACTCGGGCGTCTGCCACAATACGTGGACATGCGCCCCCGTTCGGCCGAGCTCCTCGGATATCGCGTTGAGGTCGGCAACTGGCATAGGCAACATTCGCTTGTCTCCCTTGCTTGGCCGACGGGCGGTGACGACGCCGGCCGGCCGATATCAGCAGGACGCGGTGCCGTCCGTCATCCGGCCCCTTCCGATGCGGCCGGCGCCGGCCTGCCGAGGATCATGTCGGAGGCCTTTTCCGCCACCATCACCACGACCGCGTTGATATTTCCTCCGATGAGGTCGGGGAAGATCGACGCGTCAGCAACGCGAAGCCCGTCGACTCCGCGCACCCTGAGTTCCGAATCGACAACCGAGTTCTGATCGGCACCCATCCGGCAGGTGCTTGCCGGATGATACACCGTCGTCAACGTCTCGCGAACGAAGGCATCCACCTCGTCATCGCTGTTCACGGCGTCTCCCGGCATCAGTTCCTTGCCGCGCGCGCCATCGAATGCCGGCTGCGCGGCAAGCCGGCGGATGAGCCGGAAACTCTCTCGCTGCACGAACCGGTCGGTCTCGGTCGCGAGGAAGTTGTTCTGGATGCGTACCGGATCGACAGGATCCGCCGAACGCAGGCGCACGGTGCCACGGCTCTCGGGACGCAAATGGCAGGTCCGGAAAGCGAAACTCTCGTCCGCCGGCGGGCGGATCACCGGAAACCACTCGCGCGCGTCCAAGGCCGTTGGCCGGAAGAACATCTGGATGTCGGGCAGTTCGAGTTCAGGGCGGCTCTTGAAGAAACCGGTCAGCGACGACGGTGGCAGGCCAACTGGACCCCTCCCGAAGAGCATGGCGCGGATCGCATTCAGGAAAAGCCGGTCCATCCGCAGGTGCTCGTGGAATCGCGACGGTGTTGCATATTCGTATTCGACGCCGATCGCAGGATGGTCCTGCAGGTTTCCGCCGACCTGGGGCAGTTCATGCCTGGTCTCGATGCCGAACTCCGCAAGATGGTCCCCGGGGCCGATCCCGGACAGCATCAGGACCTGAGGCGAGTTGATGGCCCCTCCCGACAGGACCACCTCGCGCTCCGCGCGGGCTCGTCTGGTCTCTCCGCCAATGACATATTCGACGCCGACCGCCCGGCCCTCCTCAAGCAGGACCCGCGTAACATGCGCGCCGGTCTCCACCTTGACATTGGATCTCTGCATCGCGGGCCGCAGATAGGCGACCGCCGTGCTCTGCCGCCGGCCCCGGTCGACATTGATCTGGAGACGGGCGACACCGTCCTGGACGGCGCCGTTGTAGTCCGGCGTCTGCGGGTATCCGGCGGACCGAGCGGCGTCGAAGAAGGTGTCGATGATCGGATCGGCAATCGGCGTCGTGCGAATCTTCCACGGACCGTCCGCCCCATGATAGGGGTTGTCGCGGTCCTCGAACGACTCCGCCCGCTTGAAATACGGCAGCACGTCGTCATAGGACCAGCCGCCGAGCCCGGTCTGCCGCCACCGGTCGAAATCTCCCCGGTTGCCGCGCACATAGGCCATCATGTTTATCGACGACCCGCCGCCAAGCACCTTGCCACGGGGATGGAAGATCTGGCGCCCCCCGAGATGGGGCTCTGGTTCGGACATGTAGGACCAGTTGAAACGCGGGTGGTTCCATACCTTGCCGACACCGAGCGGCAGGTGAATCAGCATGCTGCGGTCGCGGATGCCGGCTTCCAGAACGAGAACCCGGCTGGTTCCGTCCTCGCTCAGCCGGTGGGCAAGCACGCATCCCGCGGATCCGGCGCCAACGATCACGAAATCGAAACTCTCTGACGATGGCACGGTGGAAATTCCCTCGTAAAGCACGATTTGCGCGTTGCCCGCGCCTTGGCGAGGCTACCAGAACTCTCCCGGTGCCACAATTCGGTGCGCTCGGCCGGTGGAAGCGCAGGCGAACGTCGGATTTTCTATTGAGGCCGAACTCGATCACCGGCCTGTATTGCCCAGCACCTTTTTCGGGCACCGATTGGCGATACAAGATATTGATTTGACGTGATTATTCAGGTCCGAGACCTTCCGCTTGATAACACCGGCCCTCGGGCTACAAGCAAGTGGCCGCATCCGACTGTCGCGCAATCCCACTCCCGCAGGCCCTCGGGGACCGCACGGAGCGGTGTTCCCGGAGCGCTCATCGTCAACCAATCGGCTCGACTTCGCAGAACGCCTCGTTGCAGCACGCGCCGTTTTCAATATCGGTCCGAATGTCAGCGTTGAGAAGCGCGTTGACAGTCTGCCCTGTTGGGCTCGCCGAGAGCCAAACGCCTTTCGGGGTATAGAGGACGCCTGGCAGAACTGCATCGGTGATCCGTGCCACAAGGTGGGTTTCGCCGCGATCGTTGAAGACCCGAAGCACGTCACCATCGGATATACCCCGGGACTCGGCGTCGGCCGGGTTAATTTCGACCTCCTCATGATCACCGGACAGCGCGCAGTGGCCGAAGGTGGCATTTATCCGTCGTGGAGATGACGGAGAAATGATGGTGAACTGATACGCTCGATCAACCGGTTCATATCGTGGCAGTCCATAACCGAACCTGTCCTCAAGGTCGCGGCTGAACAGTTCGATTCTGCCCGACTCGGTAGCGGGCGCAATCGTGTCGCACATGACTGGAACCGCTCCATCGACGGTCTTGATGGCGATGGCCGTGTCGAGGGGAAGTTGGCTGGGCTGGTGGCCACACAGCCGGGGGTCATCGTCGAGGAATGCTGAGTCCATCAGCACCTCGTCGGATTCGCGAAATATCGAGTCCTCGAAGCCGAAACGGGCCGCGAGACGCCGGAAAATCTCCGTGTTCGGCAGCGCTTCACCGACGCAGGGGATGACCGGCTCCGCTCTCTGCAGATAGCAGTGTCCATACGAGGCATAGATGTCGGCGTGCTCGAAATGGCTGGCCGCCGGCAGCACGACGTCGCAGTACTTCATTGAATCCGTCATCACCACATCGGCTCCCGCAACGAACACATCCTCCTGGGCAAGTGCCCGGCGCATGCGATTTTGATCGGGATGAGTGGCGACCGGGTTGTGGTTGTAAATGACGACAGCGCGAATCGGCGGGTCCAGATTCTCGTCCAGCAACAGGCGCGAGACATCAACAATGTTGATCGTCCTGGTACCGTCCGGAACAAGGTCCGGACGCTGCAGCCGGGCGGCAGCCCTGGGAAAAGCGTGGCCGGGTTTGGCGAAAACGCCAGCGCCGAGCCGACCGTGATTGCCAGTGAGAGCCTGGAGTGCCATCGCCGCGCGCAGGCCTGAGCCACCGCTGCGACCGCGTTCCATTCCATTGCCGACGGAGACTCCGACCGTCTTCGCATTGCTGTACCACTCCGCGAACATGTGGAACGCCGCGGGACTGACGCCGCAGGTTTCAGCGACCATTTCGGGCGTATATGCGCGCGCATGCGCCAGATAGGTTTCATGGCCGTCAACCCATTGATCGATAAAAGCATGGTCGAGAGCGTTGCGGCGCTCAAGTTCTGCCGCCATCGCCAGGGCAAACACGACATCGGTGCCTGGTCGGATCTGGATGAAGAGGTCGGCTTGCTCGGCGACGCGCGTACGCTTCGGGTCAATGACGACCAACCGAGCACCGCTAGTCTCGCGCGCCGCGTTGATTTCCCGCATTAGATGCAGATTGGAGACGGTGACGTTGTTGCCCCATACGACGATGAGGTCCGAGTGACGCATCTGCTCAGGCGGCATCCCGGGCGCGGTTCCGTAGAGACTCGCGTACGCGGAACTTCGTACGATCCCGCACAGTTGTCCGCGGGCGAGCAGCGAGGCTCCCAACCGGTGGAAAAAGCGAGAGGCCATGGAGCCTCCAGCGAGCTCTCCGTGCGGTCCGGCATAGTTCAGCGGCAACACTGTCTGCGGGCCGTGCCGTGCCATGGCACCAACAATGCCTGCATGGATCAATTCCAAGGCCTCGTCCCAGGAAATGGGAGTGAACGCACCCACGCCACGCGGGCCGGTGCGCTTGAGCGGGCGGGTAAGCCGTGCAGGTCCGTGAACGAACTCCGGATAGGAGCGGGCAACTTTGTTGCAGACTACGCCACCCGTATATGGGTTGGCTTTCGAGCCACGCACGTCGAGAACGCGCGTGCCATCCGTCCTGACCGAAAGGCTACAGGTATCCGGACAGTCAAGCGGGCAGACGCTGGGATGTGTTCCGCCAATCCCGGTAGCAACCATGACAATACCTCCTCCACGGCGCCCTCGATATCGGGTCTTCGTGGTTTTGTCGTGCCAGAACGCACAGCCTGAGCGCAGAGGATGCGCCGCAGCTTGGCTTCTAGCCTAAGCGTGCAGCACCTGGGCACGGATTGGTACCCGCTGAGGGGCCCTCAGGATGGCAGCACCCGCGCAATCCCGTCATTTGGTACATCGTGAACCGGCTGGCCGATCCCGCGGCACCGCTTCCGCGGGATACCGTGACGGGGTTGTGGCGGCGGCAAGCGGAAGACACCGGGCCAGGCGCCCTTCGCAGCATGTCAGCAACCTTTGGGCTTGTTCCGGGGTCGCATGTTAGTGTGGCCATTCTCCGCCACCGTCCGCCGTCCGTCGCCGAAAGTGTGATAGAGCGTTGTAATAGCTGATATTTCTCTGTCCTCTCCGGCCTCCGAGCCCTTGACTTACCGCCAGATATCGCCTTCAATCGTCCCCGACTTGATGCCGCTCGCATACGGTTTGATGACTGGTCTGCGGGCGATTCCAGCGGAGCGCGACGACGATGCCGAAACGCAGCACCCTCAGGCTCACCAAGCGGATTGTGGACGGGCTGAAGCCCGGCGGCAAGGACGCCATCTTCTGGGACCGCGACCTCGCCGGCTTCGGGGTCAGGGTCCATGCCACCGGGCGCAAGCTCTACATCGTCCAGTCGAGGGGGCCGGCGGGCCTGAAGCGGGCGACGCTGGGGCCGGCTGGCGAGAAGACCGTCGAGGAGCGCCGCCGCGAGGCGGCGGCGGCCATCGACCGCATCAAGCGGGGCGAGGACCCGAAGCCGCCGGAACCGGCGCCCGAGCCCACCGTCGCGGATCTGGCGGCGCTCTGCCTGAAGGATCATGTCGCGGCGCGCTGCAAGCCGAGGACGGCGAAGAACTACCGCATCGCCATCGAGTGCCACATCTTGCCGGCCTTGGGAACGAAGGCGCTGAAAGATGTTGTCCCCGAGGATGCAGGTGAACTCCACCACGGGCTGCGCGCCACGCCGGCGGCGGCCAACCAGGCGATCTGGGTGCTCTCGAAGATGTTCTCGCTGGCCGAGAGCTGGGAGATG
>JAJEBT010000149.1 GCA_022822405.1 Alphaproteobacteria bacterium | reverse complement strand
TTGTGCTTTCGCACATGCGCTTCAAGAAACTCGCGCTCCTCCGCGCTCAGCACAACTTCAACCGCTTTGCCTCTCATCCAACCGCCTCCCGCCGGTGTCGTTCACTCCTTTGATAACAAATATCGTTACACAAGACTAGGGGCGAGGCGACGGTGGATATCGCACTCTACAGACTGGTGGGCATGAAAAAAGAGGACGTGATCTGAGAAAAGCAGTGATGGATATTGAGGCCATCGATGGCTGCCGCGACTGAATTCGTGTGTGTCACCTACAAGCCTGAAGGCGCCAAAAATCTGGGCGTTATTATGAGCCCAAGCAGAGCCTGAATCTACGGGCGCACCACGTGCGCGTTGGGCAATATTTCAACCTGCTCGATTTCTGCCGCAATGGCCGGGCAGTCGAAGAAGGCATCGATCTGGTGCCGAAGGGCGCCGAAAAAAACGACTGGCGCGACTACAGCCCGATTTCGGAGGAAACGGCAGCGCGGTCCTTTGCTGCTGCACTGGATCCGCTGGTCGAGCGGATTGGCCGGATTTCGGTGGTGCGCGGGATGGAGACGGCCAGTTTTCACAGCAACGAGCATACGTGCCGGCACCGCTGGGACAGGACGGCCCTTGGCGGCTAGTCTTTGTGTTGCCCCAAGGGACGGATCCTAAAGGGGCTCGTGATCTTTTGGCAAGACAGCCGCATGTCCGCGACGTTCAGCTATTCCGCCATGCATCCGGCTCCTATGCCATAGCGCTCGTTGTAGACCGGAGCGATTACGACGAATTCTTCGGGTTGCGGTTGCGGCCCGTTTAATTGTGCCGCCCTGAAGCTACGCGACGGTTCGGGAACTATCTCCGCAAGTGCGCGGCGGGCACCGCCACTCAAGCGCCGCTCGGACTAAAAGCTGGCAGCACAATGGCTTTCATCGCCCAAATACTTGAGCGGTCATGAAGCGGATTGACGATATCCTGCAGCGGTTTGTTCACACACCCGATACATCGTTCGCGCATGGACGTCCATCGAGCAGCCGCGCGGGTGGTCGCCCGGATGGCAACACGCCCTCTGGTCGGTGCTGCGAGAACGGTGTTTCGGCTTCCGCGAGGGTCTCAACTATACGCCGCTCGGCAGTGTCCGGCATCGGCGCGGTCTCCCGCGGTAGCACCGGCACAGCCCGCCCGTGCCACGACTCTCAATCGGAGAAGAATTTCGAGCACAATTCCTCGCCTGGAACAAATCTCGCTGCCTGACGGTAAATCGCTCGCACCGTTCCGATGGCGAGTTGAGAATGCATCGGGACTGTCAGGACTTGTCGTTCGCCAGACGCCAACACGCGAACAAGTTTGGCGTGGCTGCCACGGATGGAGACAACTTCGAAACCGAAGCCACCGAGGAGCCTTACTACCTCTCTCGATGTCAGGCGTTTCAGACGCACCATCAGGCGGTTAGCGCCGAAGTCTCATAGTTGAGGACCAGCCGCGGCGCTCGGTGGAGACCGACCCGGGCGGCCTCTTCCTCGTCAAGATGCAGTTCCAGAGCGCTCCTCAAGTTCGATAGCGTCTCATCCAGCGATCGGCCCTGGGTGACGACGGCGACCTCTAGACATTCCGCGACGTACCAGCCTTCGCTTTCCGAGATCACGGCGTGAATCGCCGATCGTGGATCGACCTCACCATCGGGCACCCCTGCGCCGCCGCTTCGCCCATTGCCAACGTCCTTTTCCCGTACCAACGATCCTTCGGGCTCGGCTCGGCGAAACAGCGGCAGGATTTCGTAGACACCTCGACCCAAGCGGCGAAAATATGGCCATCGGTGCGGATGATTCTGCGGAGCGTTCTCGCAGCATCGGCTGACGATGTGAGTGCGAACCGAACTCGCGTTGAGATGTGGCAAGGCCTGAACAATCTCATTCGGACTGAATGTCCAGTCATCCCGACGGCACAGTCGCTGAGCTGCAGCAAGGACCGCTGCATGGATGGGCTCGCCCTCACGCCTTTCCCGAGTGTCTCGTGCCATTTCCACCTCCCGCGCCTGATATGGGACAACCATCGGTTCATTTACACATGTAAAACATGATTGTCAAGCCACCTGCAACCGGCGTTTTACCGATGTGCTGACTTGTGGACTGGGACGCGTTGCCGACCGCCGCGATATCTTCCATAATAGACTGATTTACCAAGATAAAATTATGCTCGATCTAGGACGCAGGAAGTTTCGTGAAAACGCCCATATTCAAAACATACTTTCCAGTACGACTGCGCAGACTGCCTTGTCCGCCAAACACGCCCCCCTGGCTTGCGACCTCGGCTACTCCACCTACTCCGCGACAATGATCCGGATCGGCGTGGGATTGTAGTCATTCACCGGATTGTTGATCTGGGGGCAGTTCGAGATCACGGCCAGTACGTCCATTTCCGCTCGCAGGTCAATGTAGTCGCCCGGCTCGGATATGCTCGGTCCCATGTCCATGGATCCGTCCGATCCAACAGGTACATACATGAAAAAGTTGAGGTTCGTAGGAATATCCCTCGAACCCATGCCGTATTTCTCAAGCTGATCAAGGAAATTCTGGCGGCAACTCGGCTGGCCGGTGGCTCCGTAGCGGAAACGATTGAGCGCATCGGAACAGCATCCGCCTATGGTGTCATGCTTGCCGCAGGTATCCTCGATGACAGTAAACATCGGATTGCAGTTCACGCTGTAGAGCACGGTATCCTTGCCGATGAAGATCCCGGACGGGTTGATCTTCATCGTGTCGGCCGCAGCGTAGCGATCCTCGTAGTCGTCGGCGTTGTAACAGAGGAAATCGACCGCCTGCCGACCTTCGAGGTCGACGATCCGGAGCACCTGCCCCTTACCGATCACGCGGCTCCATCCGGCGCGAGCCGGCACCGTCTCGTCATGCACGATGCGGCCGGAAACCTCTTCGTAGTCGTGACTCATCGCTGCCTCCCCCGACTGAAGCGCGGGCCGCCAGTTTACTCATGAAGCTTGGCGGCAACCGCCTCGACTTCAAGCAGGAACTCTTCCTTTACCAACCGATCGACCACCAAGAGCGTATTCGGAGGATAGTCGGGCCCGGTGAAGATCGTCGGAAACAGCGCTGCCCGCAACTCCATGAATTTTGGAATGGACTGCGAATGCACGAGAAACGTCCGCATGGCGATGATGCTGTCGCAATCCTCACCGAGCGCGCCCAGCACGGCCTTCAAATTGCCGTAGACCTGATTGAACTGCGCCTCGAAATCACCAATGCCGACGATCTCGCCATCCTGACCCACCGAAAGCTGGCCCGCGACGTGGTATGTCCCAAGCCCTGCAGGCACGAATGTGGCCTGGGAATAGAGCCCCTGCGCCGGCCCAAGACCGGGCGGGTTCAGGATCTGGATCCCGTCAGTCATGTATCCTCCTGCAGTTCGGAGCCTTATCCGCCCGGACTTGGCGAATCTGCTGCGATGCCCCGGCATGATTCCGACACCACTCTTGGGCGATGGCGGGATCGCTAACAGAACTTCCCGATCAGTATAGGCCGGCTCCCAGAGAACCGAAAGCAACGGCCGGACCCGGTATTCCACTCATCCCGGACATCGAAATTCTGGACTTCAGCGGACGTGATCGATCACGTTCTTCGTGTACCAATCGGCTATTTCCTCGCGCTTGGCGAACCAGACTCCCGGCTTGTCCTTCACGTAATCCACGAACTCACGGATGGCGCGCACAGCCCATGCCTGGCCCATGACGTGCGGATGCATGCCGACATTGAGGATACGGCCGTTCTCGGCCCCCTCGAGATACATCTGGTCGAAGCCCTCGCGCATCATGCCGAGCGCCGCTTCCGTCGACATGCCGCAGCGCGAAAACATCCGGTAGTCGTTGAGATCGTTCGAATAGGGAATGGCGAGGAGTGTGCCGTGCCGGGTGGACAGCGGAAAGGGCTGGTCGTCGTTGAGGTAGCAAGCGATGAAGTCGAGCCCCAGCTCCTTCAGGATATGCGGCGTCTCGTGGGTCGAGCGCATCGAAGACGACAGCCAACCCCTGGCCGGCCGGCCGATCGCCTGCTCGTAGACATCGAGCGTCCGCCGTATGACGTCCCGCTCGGCATCCGGACGCCCCGCGAACTCGTTGAGCATCTGGGTCTGGACATAGTTGTGGGCAAGGATTTCCCAGCCGCGCTCGTTGACGGCATCGACAATCCGGGGCCGGTCAAGCGCGGTGCGAGCATTTATCGTGCATGTCGTCGGCACACCGGCCTTGTCGAAGACATCCAGCAGGCGCCAGATGCCGACCCGCTGGCCGTATTCGCGCCAGAGGAAGTTCGCGTAGTCCGGCACCGTCCCCGGCAGCTCGTAGGGCACCGCGGACGGGCCGCCGGCATAGAGCGGAACGTCCGAATCATGGGTCATGTCCCATTGCTCGATATTGATCGTGAAGATCACGACGATGCGTGAATCCTGCGGCCAGCGAAGCGGCCGCCGGTCCGGCAGGGCCGAGTATTCGTAGAGTGTCGACATGTCACCCCTTTCGCGGAAGTCCACGGAAAGATGCGTCCGGCGGCGGCGTGCGCCGCGGACCGCGCCTGCTGCGGAGCCAGACCCGTCGCGGACCCGGCAAGGATGCGGTTACGCCGCCTCGACCTCGATGCGGTTTGCCGCGTTGTCGACCCGCACGGCGGTTTCGAAGAATGTCAGTTCGGGCCTCGACCCCATGCGTTCCTCCATGGAATCGAGCCAAGCCTCGCTATGGAAGGCCTCCGCGGCCTCGCGTGTGTCCCAGGTGTAGAAGCCGCCGCCAAGACCCTGGTCCTCGTGATAGAGAAAATGCTTGCTCTGCAGGCCCGGAATGCCCTGGAACCGCGGCGCCGCCTGCTGCGAGAGCCTGTGTGCGGCATCGCGGTCAACACCCTCCGCAAGCCTGTATGTCACAAGTACGGTAATCATCCTCGTTCCCTCCCCTGGGTTCATGCCGCTGTTGCATCGGGCAGCCCGAAAAGGCGCGCGGCATTGCGCCCGAGTATATTGCGCTTGGCCTCCTCGTCCAGGAACGGCAGATCGTAGACGCTGGCCGGGGAGTCAAAATCCCAGTGCGGCCAGTCCGAGGCGTAGAGCAGCTGCGTTTCTGCGCGCATCGCCCGGAAGCTTGCCTCGAGAAGCTCCATGTCCGTCCGTTCCATTGGCTGGGTCGTGAAGTACATCTCCCGCATGTATTCACTCGGCAACCGCTTCAGATTCGGCGCCTCCGACGAACGCATCAGGTACTCGTTGTCGAGACGCTGCATCAGGAACGGCACCCAGGCGATGCCGCTCTCGGTCCAGATCACGTCGAGCTTCGGAAACCGTTCCCTGAGTCCGTGCAGCACCCAGTTGGTCAGGTGCACCATGTTGCACAGGGTGAAGGAAAGCGCATGCATCGAGATGAACATGTCGAGCTGCCTGAGATAGTCGTCCTGCCAGTTGTTTCCGGCATGAAAGCACAGCGGCTTGCCCATCTCCTCCAGCATCGCATAGGTGCGCATATAGCTGTCGTGGTGGACGGACTTGTAGCGGACCGACGTCACCATGAACCCCATCACGTCGGGATGATCGCCGAATTCCCGAATCATGCGCTCGCATGCAGCAGGCTCGCAGAACGGGAGATACAGCAGCGTCTTCAGGCGCGGCTCCACGGGAATGATGCGTTCCATCACGAAGCGGTTGTAGGCAAAGGCAAGCTCGACTTCGACACGCGGTTGGGGATGCAGGCCGAGCTGCAGCAGGTTTCCCGGAAACAGCACCTGCCAGTCGATTCCGAGCGCGTCCATGACTCGCCGCACAAGCGTGACATCGCGGTGAACCGACGTGTCGTCCACCTCCTCGGCCAGCGCCGTCTGGTGCGGGATGCGGCCGCCCATGTCCTGGTACCGCAACCCTCCGACATGGTTGGAGAGACCTGCCGACGTGCCGGTTCGGCTCTGGAACTGGACGCCGAGATCGCGGATCACCGGATCTTCGATATAGGTGACGACCTCCTTCCAGGACGCCATCTCCGAATGATGGGCATCGACATCAATGATGAGCCAGTCCTTGAAGCCCTGCTGACGCGCATAACGGTCTGCGCGTTCGAGGATTTCACGGGTATCGGTGTGGATGTCGATCTGCTTGCGCAGTTCGCGCGTCGGCGCAACTCCAGTGTCCATGTCGCCTTCCCTCCGCTTGCCGGGCGGGTCCGATTAAAGCAGAACCCGGCCCTTTTGGCAGCCTCCGTTTCCGGGCCCCGGAACGGCCCGACGCCGAGGCCGGCTTCGCCGGTCCCGTTACCGTTCCTTCACGTAGGGCCTGCCGATCGCGCGCGGCGCGATGGCGCCGCCGATGAAGCCTGCCAGCACCACGACCGTCAGCACATAGGGAAGCGCCTGCACGAACTGCACCGGCACCTCTCCGACGACCGGCAGCGGCACGCCCTGCATGCGAATCGCCACCGCATCGAGGAGCCCGAACAAGAGGCAGGCGAACATGGTCGGCAGCGGCCGCCACTTCCCGAAGATCAGGGCAGCCAGCGCGATGTAGCCCTTGCCTGCCGTCATGTCACGCAGGAACCCGGCGCTCTGGGCCAGCGACAGATAGGTTCCGGCGATACCGCAGAGAACCCCGGTGCACAGCACGGCGCGGTATCGCAGCGCCGAGACCCGGATGCCCGCCGCGTCGACCGCATGCGGGTTCTCCCCCACGGCACGCAGGCGCAGCCCGAAACGGGTCCGGTAGAGGACCAGCGCGACCACCGGAACCGCCATGAACGCCAGATAGACGATGAGGTTGTGGCCGCTGAGCAACTCGCTGTAGAGGTCCCCGACCATCGGCAGCCCGCGCAGGTCGTCGGCGCCCGGCCATGTCACGGAAAGGAACCGCGCTTCCGGCGGCAACTGCGGCGTGCGACCGCCCTGGGCGAACCACGCCATGCCGAGCACCGCGGTAAGGCCGGAGGCGAGGATATTCAGGGCAACGCCGGATACCACCTGATTGCCGCGATGGGTGATGCACGCGAATCCGTGGACCAGCGCCAGCAGCAGCGACGCCCCGATGCCGGCCGAAAGCCCGGCGAACGGCGACTGGGTGACCGCGGCGACCGAGGCGGCGGCAAAGGCCGCGCCCAGCATCTTGCCCTCAAGGCCGATGTCGATGATGCCCGCCCGCTCGGAGAACAGCCCGGCGAGCGCTGCCAGCAGCAGCGGCACCGACAGGCGCAGGGCCGAATCGAGGATGGGAACGACAAGGTCCATCTCAGGCCCGCACCCGGCGCATGAACGACGTCCTGAGCGCCGGCACGAACATGAACTCCAGGGCTCCGGCAAACAGGATGACCAGCCCCTGGATGACGACCACCATGTCGCGACTGATCCTCGGGATCTCGAAGGCAAGTTCGGCGCCGCCCTGGTACAGGGCACCGAACAGGATTGCGGCCAGCGCAATGCCCGCGGGATGCCCCCGGCCCATGAGGGCTACCGCTATTCCGACATAGCCGTAGCCTGCGGTGAACTCGAGAACGAGTTGCTGCTGAGCGCCCATGACCTCGTTGAGGCTCATGAAGCCGGCAAGAGCGCCGGAGAGCGCCATGGCGATAAGGATCTGGCGCCCGGGCGAGATTCCCGCGTAGACCGCCGCGGACGGATTCTCGCCCACTGTCCGCAGCCGGAACCCCGCCCTGCTGTGCCATATGTACAACCACACACCGACGCAGCAGGCCAGCGCGAACAGAAGCGAGAGGTTCAGCGGCGAGGCTGCCGCATCGACGCCGAGCCCGCCAAGAATCTCGTGGATCGCCGGCAATCGCGCGTGTTCGGCAAACCTCCGGGTTTCGGGCTGCATCGATGCCGCTTCGGACATGACGTTGACGAGCAGGTAGATCATCAACGATGCGGCGATGAAATTGAACATGATCGTCGTAATCACGATGTGGCTGCCGCGCCAGGCCTGGAGGCAGGCCGGCACGAAGGCCCACGCCGCACCGAAGAAGGCAGCGCCCACCACGGCCACGGGCACCACGAGCATGAACGGCAGCGCGTCGAGATGAAGGCAGACCAGGGCGACGCCGAGCCCGCCCAGCGTGGCCTGGCCTTCGCCGCCGATGTTGAACAGGCCGCAATGGAAGGCGACCGCGACGGCAAGCCCGGTGAAGATGAAGTTCGTGGCGTAGAACAGCGTGTAGCCGACGGCTTCCCACGAACCGAGGGCGCCTGACGCAAGTATGCGCACCACGCGCCATGGGTCCTCGTCGATCAGGAGCACGATCCCGCCAGCTGCGACGAAGGCGGCCAGCAGGTTCAGCGCCGGCAACAGGCCCACAACCGACCAGCGCGGCAGTCCGGCCGCCGGTCCGACGGCGATTCTGGTCACGGCGGAGGCTTGCCGGCGAGAGCGCCGCCTCCCCCGGCCATGAGGAGACCGATCCGCTGCTCCGTCGCCTGTGCGGCGGGAATGTCGGCAACGATCTCGCCGCCGAACATGACAAGGATGCGATCGGCAAGGCCCAGGATCTCGTCGAGCTTGGCGGACACCAGCAAAATCGCCTTGCCGGCATCGCGAAGCGCCACCAGCCGTCGATGGATGAACTCGATGGCCCCGATGTCGACGCCGCGCGTCGGCTGGCCGACGAGGAGAACTCCCGGATCGCGTTCGATCTCGCGGGCCAGTACGAGCTTCTGCTGGTTGCCGCCGGAAAATCCTGCTGTCGCGAGCCGCGGGGCGACCGGGCGGACATCGAACATCTCCATCTTCTCCGCCGTGTCCGCGGAAATCGCCGCCCAGTCGAGCAAGAGTCCCGATCCGTATCGGGGATCTCCGAGGTAGCCCAGAATCGCCGATTCGCGGGCTTCGAATTCCATCACGATGCCCATGCGCTCGCGATCCTCAGGCACATGGGCGAGCCCGCGCCGCCGGCACAGCTCTCCGTTGGCAGCGACCGGCGTGCCGTCGAGGAGGATGCGCCCTTCCGAGACCGGCCTGAGGCCGGCGAGCGCCTCGAGAAGCTCGCTCTGCCCGTTGCCGGCAACGCCGGCAATGGCGACGATCTCGCCGGCGCGCACGGCGAAGGAAACCTCGCGCACGCGCGCGGCATCGCGCCCGTCGCGAATGGTCACATGCTCCGCTCTCAACATCTCGCGGCCCGGCTCCGCCGGCGCCTTGCTGACATCGAGGAGCACCTGGCGGCCGACCATCAACTCGGCAAGCTCGGCGACCGTGGTCTCGGCCGTGTCGCGGTGCGCCACCATCGCGCCGCGCCGCATCACCGAGACGCGGTCGGTCACTGCCATGACCTCGGGCAACCGGTGGGTGATGAGAATGACGGTCTTGCCCTGGTCCCTGAGCCGGCGGAGAATCCTGAACAGGTGGTCTGCCTCGGGCGGAGTGAGCGCGCCCGTGGGTTCGTCAAGAATGAGAATGTCGGCGCCCCTGTAGAGCGCCTTCAGTATCTCGACGCGCTGGCGCAGTCCGACCGCCAGCCTGTCCGCCACCTCGTCGAGCGGCACCTCAAGGGCGTAGTCGCGCCCGAGCCGCGACAGAACCTCGCGCGCCTGCCGGAGCGCCGGCGCAAGGCGCGCACCATCCTCGGCTCCAAGGATCACGTTCTCGAGGACCGTCATGTTGTCCACGAGCATGAAATGCTGGTGGACCATGCCGATGCCTGCCGCAAGAGCGTCCTCGCTGTTCCTCACGGAAACCGGCTGGCCGTTCACGCGGATCTCGCCGCTATCGGCGCGGTAGAGCCCGTAGAGGATGTTCATCAGGGTCGTCTTGCCGGCGCCGTTCTCCCCGACGATGCCGTGAATTTTCCCGGCCTCCACCGCGAGATCGACCGAGCGGTTCGCGTGATTGTTGCCGAAGCGCTTCTCGATGCCCCGAAGCTCGACGGCAGGTGCGGCCGCCGCGCCGGTCGCGGGCGGCAGCGCGGCGGCGCCTATCTCTGCGGGCACTCGCCGTCCGCGACGTAATCGTGGACCCTGATCTCGCCGCTCCTGATCTTGGCGGCGGCGGTTTCGGCTGCCGCCTGCATGGCCGGCGTGATCAGTTTCCGGTTGTACTCGTCAAGCGCCCAGCCGACACCATCTTCCTTCAGCCCGAGCACGACCGTCCCGGGCTTCCAGGTGCCCTTCCGGGCCGCATCGAATACCCTGTAGGCGGCGACATCCACCCGTTTCAGCATCGAGGTGAGAATCCGTCCCGGGTGGAGATGGTTCTGGTTGGAATCGACGCCGATGCCAAGCTTGCCCGCATCCGCGGCCGCCTGCAGCACGCCGATGCCGGTGCCACCGGCCGCTTGGAAGACCACGTCGGCGCCGCGGTCGAACTGGGACTTGGCGAGTTCGGCTCCCTTGACGGGGTCGCTCCATGCCGCGCCGGTAGTGCCGGTCATGTTCTGGAATACCCGGATTTCCGGTCGGGCATGGCGGGCACCCAGGACGTAGCCGCAGGCGAACCGTCGGATCAGCGGCACGTCCATGCCACCGACGAAACCTATGTTGCCGCTGCCGGCCGCCATGGCTGCGAGGATGCCGACGATGAACGAACCCTCCTGCTCCTTGAAGAGTATGGACTGGACGTTGGGCAGATCGACGACCGTGTCAATGATGGAGAAGCGGACTTCGGGAAAGGCACGCGCCACCTTTTCCATTGCAGATGCGTGCTGGAAACCCGCGGCCAGGATCGGATCATAGCCCCGGCGCGCAAAATTCCGCAAGGCCTGCACGCGCTGTGAATCGGTTTGGATCTCGAAATCCCGATAAGCGATTCCGGTATCGGCCGCGAACTTCTCGGCACCTCGGTGCACACCTTCGTTGAAGGACTTGTCGAACTTGCCGCCAAGATCGTAGACGACGCCCGGCTTAATCGCACCGGCGCTCGTTGCAACCGTAATCAGGGCCGTCGCCACGACAGCCGACAGGGCGCTTCTCAGGCTCATTGCCCATCTCCCGAAATCGCGGGCAGCGATCCCGCACCAGGCCCGTAAACCGCTCCGGCCGGCAGCTCCATTCGCGGGAGGCGACCGCGGCTCTTCGGAAATACTATCGGCGACCGGCACGCATGCCAAACCCGCGCTCCGGCGCAGGAATCCTGTAGCTGGACGACAGCGATTCCCGCCGGACCGGATGTCCGGCCCGACCCGCTTGCGCAGGAAGCCCGCAAAATCGGGGCGTCAGCCGGTCGCTTCCTGCTGGTCGCCGGTCTTGAAGGTGCCGAGCCCCTGATGTATTGATCCGGAGCACGACACGGGGGCCGGGATGGCAACGCTCGAAACCACGACCGGGAATCTGGAAAGCGCGCGGCCGGACGATATCCGCGCCGAATTCCTGCTGCCCCGGCGCGAAGACCTCCACCGCATGATCGAAGGCTGGGTCGCCGAGGACGAAGGCATCCAGGACCTGACAACCAATATTCTCATTCCGCCCGAGGCGACGGCTGACTTCGCGATGAACACGCGCCAGGACATCGTCGTCGCCGGCATCGAGGTTGCCGCCGAAGTATTCCGCCACATGGCGCCCGAGGCGCAGGTCGAGCTGGCAGTGGCCGACGGCGCCCGCATCGCCGCCGGCGCCCGCATGATGCGGGTTCGCGGCAACGCGCGGGCCCTCTTGACGATCGAACGCACGTCCCTGAACATTCTCCAATTCATGTGCGGCATCGCCACGCTCGTCGACGAATATGCGAACCGCATCTCCCATACGAACACGCAGCTCATCGACACCCGCAAGACGATCCCCGGCATGCGCATGCTCTCCAAATACGCCGCTTGCATCGGTGGTGCACGCCCCCACCGGCTCGGTCTGCACGACGGAATCATCATCAAGGACAACCATATCGCGGTTCACGGTTCGATCACCCGCGCTGTCGCACAGGCACGCGCCCTCACTCCTGCCCTCACCAAGATTGAGGTCGAGTGCGACACGCTGGAACAGGTCGAGGAAGCCGCAGCGGCGGGCGCCGATGTGATCATGTTCGACAACATGCCGGCTGAAATGATGAGAGAGGGCATTCGCATCATCGCCGGGCGGGCGCGCACGGAGGCCTCCGGCGGCATCCGGCTCGACACCATCGCGGAAAAGGCCGAATCGGGCGTAGACGTCCTCTCGGTCGGCCGCATGACCCAGTCGGCCCCGGCGGTGGACATCGGTCTCGACGTTACCATCAGCCAGTAGGCGAGATGGCCGGCACGCTGTTTCTCGTCGTCGGCCCGAGCGGAAGCGGCAAGGATACGCTGCTTGCCGGCGCGCGCGCGCAGCTCGTTGGAGATCCCGGTTTCGTCTTTCCGAGCCGCGTGATCACGCGGCCCGCCGATGCGGGCGGCGAAGTTCACGAAGAGGCTTCGCCAGAGGATTTTGACAAGCGGCGCGACGTCGGCGACTTCATGCTCCACTGGGAGGCGCACGGCCTGCAGTACGGGATCCCGGAACGCCATGCCCGCGACCTCGACTCGGGCCGGCATGTGGTCGTCAACGTCTCGCGCCGGATTATCGGCGAAGCTGCCTCGCGCTACCCGCGCACGATCGTTTTCGAAGTCGTCGCCCCGCCGGACGTTCTCAAGGAGCGCCTCGGCGCGCGCGGCCGGGAGAGCCGCGACGACATTGGCCGCCGCCTCGCACGGAACCCCGGGCCGATTCCAGACAACGTGGAACGGCGGATCATCGACAACGGCTCGACCGTCGAGGACGGCATTGCCCAGATGACCGATGCCCTGCTGTCCGAGACCGGAAGATCGGCCCCCCAGCCCCTGCAACGCAAGATCGCCGGCTTCGCGCTCGGCCACGACGAGTATCGCAGTGTGATTGCCGACATCGTCAACGGCAAGTTCGACGAACACGACATCGCGGATTTCCTGGTCGCGGTCACCAGGACGCTCACCCGCAACGAAACGACAGCGCTCGCCCGCGCGCGGGCGGAATTCGCGACCTGCCTGGAGTGGGATGCGGAACTGGTCGCGGACAAGCACTCGATGGGTGGCATTCCCGGCAACCGAATCTCGATGATCGTCGTGCCCATCGTCGCCGCGCACGGCATGACGATCCCGAAGACATCCTCGCGCGCGATCACCTCGCCGGCCGGGACCGCCGACACGATGGAGGTTCTTGCGCGCGTCGATCTCGACGCCGGAGAGGCCCGCGAGGTCGTGCGTCAGACCGGGGGGTGCCTCGTCTGGAACGGCAAGCTCAACCATTCGCGGCTCGACGAGGTGATGAACGCCCTCACCCGCCCGCTTCGCCTCGATTCCCGCAGATGGTCCGTTTCCTCGATCCTTTCCAAGAAGCTGGCCGCCGGCGCGACGCACTGCGTCATCGACATACCGGTGGGGCCGGCGGCGAAGGTGCGCAGCCGGGACGACGCGGCGGAACTGCGGGAACTGTTCCTCCATGTCGGCGATGCCCTCGGCCTCAAGCTCGATGTGCACCTCACGGACGGCGAATCTCCCGTGGGCCGGGGCATTGGACCGGCGCTGGAAGCGAGGGATGTCGTCGCCGTCCTGCAGTCGGCGGCAGGCGCACCGCAGGATCTGAGGGACAAGGCGCTGCGTTTCGCGGCCTCCGCGCTCGCGTTCGATCCTGCTACCAGTCCGGTGGAAGCCGCCCGCCTTGCTGACGAGACCCTCTCTTCGGGTGCTGCCTGGGAAACGTTTGCGCGAATGGCGGCGGCGCAGGGGCCACCGCCGGAAGATGTGCCCGACGCGCCGCATGTGTGCGAGATTCCCGCGGAAACCCATGGAATTGTTGACGCTATCGACTGTTTCAGGCTGGCCGGCATCGCCCGGGCCGCCGGCGCTCCCTCGGACAAGGGCGCGGGGCTGGATCTGCTGGTGCACCGCGGGGCCCGGGTCGAGCCGGACACACCGCTCTACCGCATCGAGGCCCGCACGGAGACAGGGCTCGACGCCGCCCTCGCACGCGCACGCGAGAATCACGCCTTCTCGATACGCGAAAGCTGATCCGGGCGGGTCGATTCGGACCATCTTCCAACGCCATTGCCCGCGCCGCGAGCAAGGAACCATAGCGCGGACCCCGTCAGAAGCGACCGGACATCGAAAGGTCGTGGCGAGCCGTCACGACCGGGGCGGACACGCTCCAGGTCGCGCTGCTCGAGCTGCAGGAGAACAGCTTTCGGAATCGCGTGCATCCGCCAGATAGTTGCGGCTTACTGTCCCGTGGAACCGGCCCGGCATCCTCGCGCGCGGAACATCGCAAAGGCCGGCATGGGAAACCGGAAACACCGTTTCAGATAGGCGAGGATGCCGGTGCCGCCCGCTCCAGAATCCGAGGCGAGCATGCGACGGTCATCGTCACCGTCCCTAGTTCGTCCGCTCCCTGCCAATGGCGAGCCGAACGGCCCCTCGCAGACTTTCGCGGTCAGAACTTGACGAGGTCACCGCCCTTCAGCCGCAGGCGTTCGCGAGCCTCGGTGGGAGTCGCAATTTCGAGCGAGAGGTCCTCGACGATGCGGCGGATCTTGGAGACCTGATCGGCATTGCTTTCCGCCAGCTGTCCCTTGCCCAGATAGAGCGAGTCCTCGAGCCCCACGCGGATATTTCCGCCCATGATCGCGCCCGTCGTCACAAAGTTCATCTGATGGCGGCCGGCGGCGAGGATCGACCATTCGTAGTTTTCCTCGCCAAACAGTTTGTTGGCTATCCGCCGCATGTGGGCAAGATTCTCGATATCCGCACCTATGCCGCCGAGAATGCCGAAGATGGTCTGGACAAAGACAGGCGGCTGGATCATTCCGCGATCGAGGAAGTGAGCCAGATTGTAGAGGTGGCCCATGTCGTAGCATTCATACTCGAAGCGCACCCCGTGATTTTCTCCCAATTCTTTCAGAACCCACTCTATATCTTTGAAGGTATTTCTAAATATGAAATCTCGCGTCATCTCCAGATAGGCGGGCTCCCAGTCATGCTTCCACGCCATGTTCTTTTCGAGGATGGGAAACAGCCCGAAATTCATCGAACCCATATTGAGCGACGTCATCTCGGGGCTGGCGTGCAGGGCTGCCGCGCAACGCTCTTCGAGGGTCATTCCGTGACCGCCACCGGTGGTGATATTGACCACGGCATCCGTCTGCTGCTTGATGCGCGGCAGGAATTCCATGAACACGGCCGGATCCGGCGTCGGTCGGCCGTCATTCGGATCCCTGGCGTGAAGGTGCAGGATCGAGGCCCCTGCCTCGGCCGCGGCAACGGCGTCCGTCGCGATCTCGTCCGGCGTGATCGGCAGGTGCGGCGACATGGTCGGCGTATGGATCGATCCCGTGACCGCGCAGGTGATGATGATTTTTCCGTCCTTGGCCATGGCCGTTTTCCTTCCTGTTTCCTGCCGTCTTTCCGTGCCGAGCCGGTCGACGCGCGCCGGAAATCTTCAACCCGGCCAATATGAACGGGGCATGACCCGAGTCAAGCGGCCGGATCCGGGGACCGCGCCCCGAACGGCCGAAGCAACCTGAGGAGCCGTTCGAGCCGCAACCGGCGCGGACGTCATTGTCTCCGCATAATCTGCAACTTATCGCCCATACGGTAGACGGTTCCGCCGGCCCGCCGACCAGATCACCCTGACCGGTTTCGCTCGGTCATACTGCTGAAGGCGCCGGGTACGGAGGCGCGAAGCGTGCCATTCCGGCGGCGGAGTCCGGAGCATCGGACGGCGGTTCGGCCAGAGCCCGCCGCTGCCGAGCATCCGTGAGATTGCCGACCCTGCCGCCACGCTATACGATGACCGCCGGAACGCGCCAGCCGCCGGATCTCGAGAAAGCCGGGATACAGATCGAATGTTCGTCAGAAACAGCTGGTATGTGGCGGCCTGGTCCGACGAGGTCGACGGGCGGAAACCGCTGGCGCGCACGATCATCGGCGAACCTATCGTGCTGTTCCGCGCCGAAGACGGCAAGGCGGCCGCCCTCGAGGACCGTTGCGCGCATCGGCGCATGCCGCTGTCGCTGGGCAAGATCGCCGACGGCGGCCGGCTGGTCTGTCCGTATCACGGCCTGACCTACGATTCCGGAGGGAACTGCGTCAGGGTCCCGGGCCAGGATAGCCCGGGATCGATTCGCATCCGCAGCTATCCGGTCGCCGAGCGCGCAGGCATGGTCTGGATCTGGACCGGACCGCCCGGCAAAGCCGACGCGAGCGGGATATTCGACTGCAGCTGGCTCGAACGGCCGGGCTGGCACGACACCCGGCTCTACCGGCATGCCCGGGCAAACTACCTGTTGCTCAACGACAATCTCGCCGATCTTCTGCATGTCGCCTTCCTGCACATTCCCTCGGGCGGCGGCAACGAGGAGATGGGGACGGCCGAACTCGAGCTGACGGTCGGGGATGACCGCTTCCATTTCACGCGCAGGACCGACGACATCCCGGCTCCGGCGTCCTACGGACGTCTTTCCAATGCTCGGCGGAACATCGACCGCTGGCACGTGCTGGATTATCGTGGACCCTCGTTCTACCGCGTGCATACCGGCGTCGCGGAAACCGGAAGCGGCGGCCCCGACAGCGCCCTGCCGATCGGAGGCGGCCGCTGGGCGATCCTACCGCATCACTTTATCACGCCCGAGACTGAACGGACGACGCATTACTTCCAGGTGGTCGGCCACGAATGGGCGCCCTCCTCCGAAACCCGGCGCTTTCTCGACGATGTGATCGACGAGGACGTTTGGGCGATCGAACAGCAGCAACAGGCGCTCGAAGCCGAGCCGGACATTCCGATGCAGACGATTGCGAGCGACGCGCCGCTCAGGGCGATGCGCAAGATCGTGACGCGCATGCTCGCCGCCGAACGGGACGGTCAAGGCGGGGCGACGGCGGCCGCGTCATGCTGAAGATGACCCGGTCGCGGGCTTTCGCCGGCGCGAAGCGCGGGCAGCGCCGGCACCGGAGTTCGGGAAGCTCCGGACCGATGCGCGTCCGGCGTTACGTCTCGAGGACGCTTTCGTGAAACAGCGATTCCGGTGAGACTGGCGCGTCGATCAGTTCCTGATCGACCATGTAGCCGATGAACCGCTCGAGATTGTCGCGGTTCGCCGCCAGCCCCGACTGCCACGGTTCGCCGTCAAACGCCTCCTGGTCGCTCTCGAACGCGTACCTTCCGAAGGGCAGCACGGTATAGTCGTGATCGAGATAGAACTCGCGGGCCTGATCGCGCGCATCGTCCCACATCCCGACGATCTGGCGCGGGAGGTCCGGGTAAGCCGCGACGGTCTCGTCCCTGATCGCCAGCAGATGCATGATCGGGTAACAGCCGTGCTTTTGCCAGTACCGCAGGCATTCTTCCCGCGGATCCGAAAAAAGCCGCCGCACCCGGTTGTCGGCGAAGATCTCTTCCGGCGGATGCGGATTGATGTAGGCATCCACCTCCCCCGCCAGCACCATCTCGACGCCACTCCGGCCAGCCGGCAGGCGTTCGATGTTGCTGCCGGTTCCGGTCCAGGGGATTTCCTCGTCTCGTTCAGTGAGCCAAGTCACCTCGCGCCACGGCACCTCGTATTCGGCCTGGAGGTCGCCCTTGGCGAGCACCGACATGGTCACCTGGAAGGCCCAGATCGCGACCCGGCGGCCGATCAGGTCGGCGGGCGCGCCGATGCCCGAATCCGCGTTGACGAAGATATGGTTCTGGCTGAACAGGCGTCTCGGAAAACACGGAACCGCGGTCAGCGGAACGCCCCGGCGCCGCGCCATGATGTAGGACGCCAGCGAGACCTCGGCGATGTCGAACTCGAGCCCGACCAGCATGCGCCGGTGACGGTCGATGCCGTCGCGTCTGGGCGGCACCATGCCGACTTCGAGCGCCTCCAGCTCGATCCCCGGCGGCGTCGCGACCAGACCCATGAAGAAGGGGACGTGCCTGTCGTAGCGCTCCAGCGCGATGCTCAGCCGGTCGGATGTCATCCCGGGCCTCCTCAGATCGTCTTGTAGCCGCCGTCGGCCATGATGATATCGCCGGTGACGTAGCGCGAAAGGTCCGAGGCAAGGAAGATCGCCGGCCCGACAATGTCCTCGGGCTGGCCGGTGCGCTGAAGGGGCGTGTGTTCGAGGATGATCCTCACCAGGTCGGGGTTCCTGGCCCGCGCTTCCGCGTTGAGCGGCGTTTCCACCAGCCCCGGCCCGATCGCGTTCACCCGCACGCCGTCCTTGCCCAGTTCCGCAGCCAGGGCGCGCGTGAATCCCAACACGCCGTGTTTCGACGTCGTGTAGGCAAGCGAGTTGGGCGTGCGCAAGTGGAGAAAGGACTGGATCGAGCCGATATTGACCACCCGCCCGCTGGTCGCCCGGAGCTGGTCGACGAAAGCATGCGTGACATTGAACAGCCCGTCGAGGTTGACCGACATGACGTCGTCCCAGTCCGTCCTGACCGCGTCCGCGTCGCCGGTGAACGGGTTGCGGCGGTTGATTCCCGCGTTGTTCACCAGGATCGTGATGTTGCCCAGCTCGCCGGAGATCTTCCCGGCCATGGCGATGCACGCGTCGCGGTCGCGCACATCGAGCTCGAACCAACGCGCCCGCCCTCCGGCTGCCGCGATCTCGCCGCAGACCGCCGCGGCCGCCTCGGAATTCGCATCGAGAATGAGCGTCTCGGCCCCCTCGCCCGCACACCCCTTCGCGATGGCGCGGCCGATTCCGGAGCCTCCGCCCGTAACCACCGCGCGATGTCCCGCCAGCAATCCGCTCATCCCTGCCTCCAGACAGCTCCGCACCTCATTCCGACGCAGGGTATCATCATCGGGCAGATGCGCGAAGGGGCATCGAGCGCGTCCCGGCAGGCGGCTGCCGCATGATGCCGGAAAACCCGCCCGCCCCGCCGCCTGAAGATTGCACGGTATCAATCCCGGCTTCGTCGCCGAGGTCTTCGCAAATGTCGATTCTGCAGTTGCTAACTGCCATATTTTTCTTTTATAATATTCTAAGATGACGGATATGGCAGCTAAAATAAGATCTCTACGCGCTCAAAGAGCACTCCGCCAGATGGGAGCGAATCTGAAGACGGCGCGGTTGAAGCGCAGAATGGCCGTCAAGGATTTTGCGAGCCGCGTCGGCGTGTCCGATCGCACCATCATGCGGCTCGAGAAGGGCGATGACGGCGTCAGCACGGGAACGCTGGCAATGGCGTGCCTCGTCCTCGGAGAAATCGATCGTTTCGGCGATCTGCTCGACCCCGCATCCGACGATACCGGCTTGCTGCTCGACCGCGACAGGCTGCCGAAGCGGATCGACGGCAAGCGGCGAAGGACGCGCGGCCGATCCGCTTCCGCCGGTCCAGGTCCTTCGGAAACCGGGCCGGCGGACGATGAAGGGGTCGGTTTCTGATGCCCGAGGCCATCGTGGCGCTTGGCGAGACAAGGCGCGTTGTCGGCCGTCTGCATTTCGAGAGCGACGGGCGTCGGCAACATTCACGGTTCGAATACGACCGGGAGTGGCTTGAAGCGGGCGACCGTTTCCGGCTCGCGCCCAGCCTGACGCTCCGGGACGGAGGTTTTTTCGCAGCAGGCCGGGGCGACCGGCGCAATGCCCTGCATGCCTGCTTTCGGGATGCGGCGCCCGATTCGTGGGGCCGGGCGCTGATGACTCGCGCGCTCGGCGGAGGCCTCACCGAATTCGACTACCTGACGCTGTCCGACGACCGCACGCGTCATGGCGCGCTGCGGTTTCTTGATGACGGTCTGGAACCCCTGTCCCGGCTCTCCCCGCCGGTGCCGCGCCTTGTCGAACTCGAGAGACTGAGAACGCTGACGCATCAGTTCGAGCGCGACCCGGACGGCACGGATGAAGCCGTCCTCGACCTTGCAGGGGCGGCGGGCTCCCTTGGCGGCGCGCGACCGAAAGCGAGCGTTCAGGGGGAGGGGCAGCTGTGGATCGCGAAATTCACCTCGCGCAATGACCGGCGTGCCGTCGAGCGCGCCGAAGTCGCCACGTTGAGGCTTGCCGCAAAATGCGGCCTGCGCGTCCCGGAAGCTCGCCTCGAACTCGTCCGCAGCGAAAGCCCGGTGGCACTGATTCGGCGATTCGACCGCCGTGGCGAAGTCCGCATACCGTATATTTCGGTGCAAACCGCGCTCGAACGGGAAGGCGCCGAAGGCGGGCACTACACCGATATCGCAGACATCATACGCCAGATCTCCAGTCAGCCGGCAGAGGACCTCCTCGAACTCTGGCGCCGGCTCATCTTCACGATCCTGGTGTCGAATACCGACGATCATCTGAAGAATCACGGGTTCCTCTATTCCGGTCGGGACCTGTGGCGCCTCTCGCCGGCCTTCGACATCAATCCCGCACCGACGCGCCAGCGCATGCTACAAACCGGCATCCTGGAGGGTGAACCGTTCGAAGCGTCGCTCGCGCTCGCGCTCGAGGCGGCCAGGCACTTCGACATCGAAAGAGAGGACGCCGAACGGACGGCGTCCCGTATGGCGGCCGTTGTGAACGGGGCCTGGCGCGAGGCGTTTCGGGCAGAGGGTGCGTCCGCCGGGGAGACCGACGCGTTTACCGCGGCGTTCCAGCACGAAGCGATGGAGCGGGCGCTCGCATTGGCGTAACTGAAATGCACGCCGCCGCGCATTGTTCCGGCAAGTCTGCCGACGAAAGCCGGACAGACCGCCGTGGCTTGTTGCCGGGAATTATTCGATCACGGCGACGGCGCGGGTCCAGCCGCCAGACGCACCCTTGATCTTGGTTGGAAAACAGATCACGTCGAAACCTGTCGGCGGCAGCTGGTCGAGATTGCCCATCTTCTCGATCTGGCAGTAGCCCCGGTCGCGGCCGGCCTTGTGGCCCTCCCAGATGATCGAGGGATCGCGCGTCTCCTTCCATTTTTCGAGAGTATGCGGAAACGGGGCGTCCCAGGTCCACGCGTCCGTGCCGACGACTCGCACCCCGCGCTCGGTCAGCCACAGCGTCGCCTCCCTGCCGAAGCCGCAACCTTTCAGAAGGTAGTCGTCCTTTCCGTAGCGCTCTCCGGCTGACGTGTTCACAACGACGATATTGAGCGGCTGCAGGTCGTGGCCGATCCGGTCGAGCTCCGCTTCCATGTCGGCGGGCATCACCAGATAGCCGTCGTCGAAGTCCCGAAAATCGAACTTGACGCCGGGCTGGTAGCACCATTCGAGCGGAATCTCGTCGATGGTAATCGCGCGGTCGCCGCCATCCATTGTCGGATGGTAGTGCCACGGGGCGTCGACATGCGTGCCGTTGTGCGTGGTGAGTTCGATCTCCTCGATCGCCCACCCCTTGCCGTCGGGGAGCTGTTCGGGCTCGAGGCCTGGAAACAGGGCGCAGATGTCCTTCGCGGTCTCGTCATGCGCGTGATAGACGATCTTTGGCAGCATGAAATCGGGATCGGACTTGATCCCGGCTTCGAGGGGGACGGAAATGTCGATCAGACGGCGTGGCATGGCTTCCTCCGGCATAAAGGCCGATCCGGCGCGACCCGGCGCATGATGACGGGGTTGCGTCGGGCGTTCCAGCGTCGAACTCCGACCATAGCGAAAGCAGCTGCGCCGGGCCATCGCGAGAGCCCGACCGCCAGCCGGGTTCCGGGCCGGATTTGAGAGATTCTAGGAAACCAAGACGTCGAGGATAGCCGACCGGCCGCCATTGGCAGCTTCCAGGCCGCGCCTGAGCGCGTCGTCAAGCATGGCGGGATCGCTGACCTGTTCGCCATGGGCGCCGAACGCTTCGGCAATTCTGACGAAATCCGGTGCGTTGATGTGGGTGCCGAAATAGGTGTCGGCGCCAACGGCCGCGCCGTCCGGATAGAGTTTCCGATGCATGTTCTGCATCGACGCGTACCTGCGGTTGTTGAAGATCACGGAAATCGTCGGCAGCCCGTAGTCCCGCGCCGCGCCGAGACTCTGGAGAACCGGGTTGTAAAGGAAGGCGCCGTCGCCGATCAGCGTCACCACCGGCGCGTCCGGCCTCGCGAGCCGAATCCCGAGCGACAGCCCGATGCCCTGCCCGAGCCCGCCCTGGCGGGTAAACAGGGTCTGTGGCCCGCTCCACTCTATGTGTTCGCGCAAGAGCGGTGTATGGGTGGTCACCTCGTCGACATAGACGGTTCCGGGCGGCATCACCCTGCCGAGCGCGGCACAAAGCCCGACCGGGTGGATCGGTTCCTCGCCGGTGGCTGCCTCCTCGGCCTTTTTCCGTGCCACCTCGCGGTCCGCGTGCATCCGCGCGAGGCGCGACCGGCGATCCGCAACCGCCGCGTCGTCGAGGCCGGTCCGGCCGAGAGCGTCGGCAAGGTCGCGCAGGGTCTGTGCAACGTTGCCCTCGAGATACATGTCCGCCTGGAGACTCTGATAGACCATCGAATCCCGATGCGGCGTCTCGTCGAGGACGACGATCGCTGCCCCGGGCGGAGCGGCGCTCGGCGGATACCACGGCACCCTGGTGCGCACCAGGATCACGAGATCGGCGTCGTTCCTGAACGCGTCGAGATCCGGACCCTGATGCAGCGGGTGATCCTTCGGAAAATTGGCGAACAACGTCGTTGAACGTTCGACCACGGGCAGCGCCGCGCGCTCGGCGAAGGCGACCAACGCCTCGTAGGTTTCGGTCTCGCGCCCAGCGGCTTCGGTGAGCACCAGCGGGTTCTTGGCTTTCGCAACCAGTTCGGCGAGTCTCTCTATGTCCGCCGGTGGGCTGCAGAGGCGCGGCGCGGCCGGCACGGTTCGCGGGTTGGCGGGCGGCGTCCAGTCGGCCATCAGGGTCTCGGTCGAGACGCTGACATAGACCGGACCGGTCGGCGCGCGCTGCGCCAGCTCGCCGGCGCGGATGACGCTTTCATGCAACGTGAACGGACTTCCAGCCTGTACCGAGAACTTGACCACCGGCTCGATCAGGCGCGTGGTTCCGCCGACGACCGAGAGATTGGTGATCCACTGTGCGCCCGGATCGAATCCCTCCTGTTCGCCGTAGGTCATCGACTCGCCCGAGACGATGAGCATCGGGATGCCGGCGAACCATGCGCCCTGGATCCCCATGGCCCCCTGGAGCAGGCCCGATCCGGCATGCAGCAGAACCGCCTGCATGCGGCCGGTTGCCAGGGTGTAGCCGGCGGCAAGGTCGATCGCGAGTGTCTCGTGCCAGCAGTCGATGAAACCGGGACCGTTGGCTCCGGCCTGCTTCTGGTGCGCCATCGCCTCCCAGACCGGCGCCCATTCGGTGCCCGGAGAGGAGAAGATGTAGTCCACGCCGAGCCTGCGGCACGCCTCCACGAGCGCTTCTCCGCCATCCGATTTTCTCATCATCCGTGCTCCCCCGAAGCGTTCAGCGACGAACTTTCAATGTTTCACACCGACCGGGGCGGCGCCAGCCGCTGCCCGGAAAGCGGGGTCAGGCCAGTCCGGCGGCAATCCCGGAAATCAGGACAGGATCAGGCCGGACGACAATGGGCGCGCCCGTGCGGCAAACGAAAGCGGCCCGCCGCATGACGGCGGGCCGCTCCGTCAGCAATCGCGCTGGAACGACTATTTGAGATAGTCGTACTTCCCGTCCTTCCATTCGTAGAAGACGTAACCCGGCGCGGTGACATCACCCTTGGCATCGAAGCCGATCTTTCCAAGCACCGTGTCGAACTGGTTGCTCCGAAGCGACTTGATCAGCTTGTCGACATCGGTCGACCCCGCCTTCTCGGCGGCTTGCGCAAACGCCTGAATCGCGCCGTAGGTGTACAGGACATAGCCTTCCGGCTCGATCTTCTTGGCCCTGAACGCCTTGACGACCGGGGCGGCGACGGGATTCTTGCGCGGATCCGGGCTGAAGGTCATCAGCGTGCCCTGCCCGGCCTTGCCCGTGATCGCCCAGTACTCCTCGGTCACGAGCGCGTCGCCGGACACGAGCACGGTCTTCATGCCCTGATCGCGCATCTGGCGGACCATAAGCCCGGCTTCGGTGTGGTAGCCACCGACATAAAGGACGTCGATGTTGTTCTTCTTGAGCTTGGAGACCAGGGCGGAATAGTCCTTTTCTCCCGCGGTGTAGGCCTCGTACAGCGCGTCCTTGCCACCGGCGGCCCGGTAGGCCTTCCTCGTCTCGTCGGCAAGGCCCTTGCCGTAGGCCGTCTTGTCGTGAACGATGGCGACCGCCTTGCCCTTCATCTTGGTGGCCAGGAACTCACCGGCGACCTGACCCTGCTGGTCGTCCCTGCCGCATGTCCGGAACACGTTGTCCCCGCCCTCTTCGGTCAGCTTCGGATTCGTCGAGGCAGGCGAGATCTGGAGGATGCCCTCCTCCTCATACACCTTCGAGGCCGGAATCGACGACCCGGAACAGAAATGTCCGGCCATGAAGACGACGTTCTTGTTGACCATCTGGTTGGCGACCGCAACGGCCTGTTTCGGATCGCAGGCATCGTCTCCGATCTGCAGGACGAGCTTCTTGCCGAGCACCCCGCCCGCGGCATTGATGTCAGCAACGGCCTGTTCCGCGCCGGCCTTCATCTGCTGGCCGAAGCTGGCATACTGCCCGGTCATCGGGCCGGCGGTCGCAATCACGATATCCGCCTTTGCTGCAGCGCTGCCGACCAGCCCCAAGGCAGCCGCGGCGGCAATGGTTGCCCCGTATTTCTTGATCATGGGAGTTCCTTCCGTTTGAGCCAGGAGAACGCGCCACACCTGCGCCAAGCGACAGCAGATCCGGCGGTTTCGGAGGCCAACTCTAGTTCGCTTTTCTCGCCCGGACAACCGATGCCGATCGATGCCCTGGCGATTTTCCCGCCGCCACGGCCGTAAGCCGACGCGGTCCTTGCGGTCTCCCGGGACAGTCCCGACTTTCCGTGATTCCCGCTCGGACGAGGGCACCGTCACTATGATTCGGAATCCGAATCTCCCGGCGCCTCGCCGATTTCGCGCCAGCCGAAGGGGCCGGATCTCGCATAGAGCCAGGGATACTGCCGCACCATGATGCGCGCACGGGTTATGCGGTAGGCAACCAGGGCCGCGATCAGGATCAGGGCTGTGTCAAGCAGATAGCCGCTGGCGGAGAGAAGCTCGCCCTGGAACAGTCCGTAGTTCATGAACCGGTCCGCGAGGCCGAGCATCGCAGCGTACAGGACCAGCTGCCAGAGCGGACGCCATGTCGCGGCCACGGCCTGCCCCATCAGCCAGGATGCCCCGCAGCCGAGAAACACGGTGACGCTGAGAAACCCGACCAGCGACGTGTCGAGATAGGGAATCATTGCGCCGCGCCCCCTTCGAGGTAGGCGGCGCGAACTTCCGGTCGCGCCAGCAGTTCCTCCCCGCTGCCCGACAGCGTGATGCGGCCATTCACCATCACGTAGCCGCGATGCGCGAGCCTCAACGCGTGGTGCGCATTCTGCTCCACCAGGAGTACGGTCATTCCGTCCCGCTCGTTGATCTCGCGAATGACGTCGAAGATCTGTCGAACGATGAGCGGCGCAAGACCGAGGGACGGTTCGTCGAGCAGAAGGAGGCGCGGCCGACTCATCAGCGCGCGGGCAATCGCCAGCATCTGCTGCTCGCCGCCCGACAGGGTTCCGCCACGCTGATTCGAGCGCTCGGCAAGCACGGGAAAAAGTCCGGACACCCTATCGACATCCTCAGAAAAGTTTTCTTTTTCAGTACCTATTCCGCCCATCTGCAGGTTTTCCATTACCGTCATGTGCGGAAAGATCCGCCGCCCTTCCGGCGACTGTGCGATCCCGAGACGGACGATCTCATGGGTTGGCATGCCGACCAGTTCGCGATCCTCGAAGCGGATGGATCCCCGCGACGCTCGCGGCGCACCGCAGATCGTCATCAGCAACGTCGTCTTGCCCGCGCCGTTGGCCCCGATCAGGGTCACGATCTCACCTTCCGCAACATCCAGATCGACGCCGCGCAGCGCCTCGATATTGCCGTAGAACGTGTGAACCCCGGAGACGCCCAGCATCAGGCCTCCTCGGCCCCGAGATAGGCGCGAATGACGGCGGGATCACTCCGCACCGCTGCGGGAGTGCCGTCGGAAATCTTCCGTCCATAGTCGAGCACGACAATATGATCAGATATTTCCATCACGACGCTCATGTCGTGCTCGATTAGCAGGATGCCAATCTCCTGCTCCGTCCGGATCTGCAGCAGGAGTTCGTTGAGCAGTTCGGATTCGCGCGGATTCAGTCCCGCTGCCGGCTCGTCGAGACACAGCAGGACGGGCCGAGTGCACATGGCGCGGGCGATCTCGAGCCGGCGCTGGTCGCCATAGGGCAGCGCACCGGCGTCGATGTCGGCCTGCGCGACGAGGCCGACCTTTTCCAGCCAGTAGCGGGCATGTTCGATCGCCGCGCCCTCTGCGCGCCGGTATCCCGGAAATCCGAAGAGACCCGCCACCGTGTAGCCGGATGCGCGCATCAGCTCGTTGTGCTGCGCCACCACGAGATTCTCGAGCACCGACATGGCCGGAAAGAGGCGGATATTCTGAAACGTGCGGGCAACCCGGGCCTGCTGCGCGATCCGGAAGCCCTCCATCCGTTCGAGCAGGAACTTCTGTCCCCCGCTCTCGAGGGTCAGCATGCCTTCGGTCGGCCGGTAGAAACCGGTCAGGCAATTGAACACCGTCGTCTTGCCCGCGCCGTTCGGTCCGATTATTGCCGTGATCTCTCCGTCCGCGGCATCGAACGATACGTCGTCGACCGCGAGCAGCCCGCCGAAACGCATCGTCAGGTGTTCGACCGCAAGCAACCTTGGCGGATCGGCCGGCGCCGTGGTGGTGGCGCTCATCCGGCTGGCTCCGCCCGGTCTTTCTTCGGATGGAGCCGGACAGTCGGATCCCGATGGGCGAGAAGGCCGCGCGGACGCCAGACCATGATCGCGACCATCAGCGCGCCGAAGGCAAGCATCCGGAACTCCGCAAGTTCACGGAACAGTTCGGTGCCGCCGATCAGAACGATCGACGCGATGACGACGCCAATCTGACTGCCCATCCCGCCGAGCACGACGATGGCCAGGATGACGGCCGATTCGACGAAGGTGAAGCTCTCGGGGCTGATGAAGCCCTGGCGCGTCGCGAAGAACGAACCGGCGAAGCCGCCGAACATCGCGCCGATGGCAAAGGCGGTGAGCTTGGTGCTGGTCGGGTTGATGCCCAGCGACCGGCAGGCGATCTCGTCCTCGCGCAATGCTTCCCACGCACGCCCGACGGGCAGCTTTCTGGCCCGCAGGGTGAAGAAGTTGGTTGCCAGCGCGAGCAGCAGGATCAGGTAGTACAGGAAGACGATCCTGTGCATCGACGAATACTCGAGATTGAAGAAGGTGCTGAATGACTCGGTCCCTTCCGGCACGCGGCGCTTGAACGGCAGGCCGAAGAAGCTGGGCCTCGGGATGCCCGATAGTCCGTCCGGGCCCTTGGTGAAGCTGTACCAGTTGAGGAGGATGATTCGGATCATCTCGCCGAAGCCGAGCGTGACGATCGCAAGATAGTCGCCGCGAAGCCGCAGGACCGGAAACCCCAGCAATATGCCTGCAAAGGCAGCGAGGATCCCGGCCAGCGGCAGCGCGAGCCAGAACGAGAAATCGAAGTGAATGGCGAGCAGAGCGTAGGAATAGGCGCCGACCGCATAGAAGGCCACGTATCCGAGATCCAGCAGCCCGGCGAGGCCAACCACGATGTTGAGGCCCCAGCCGAGCATCACGTAGGTGAGCACCAGGGTGGCAATATCGACCACATAGCGATTGGAAAACGGCAGAAACGGCAGGATGAACGCGAAGACGATCAGCACCGGCGCGGCATACCTGGCGAAAGTCTGGATCCAGGTGCCGACACGGTCCTCTCCCGACAGGCGGTCGGCCGGCGCCGCGCCCCTTTCCGCTCGTTTCTCGCGTCGGATCGCAAACGCCGCCCTGCCGAAGAAAACGACGACGACGGCAATGACAACCCACGACCAGCGATATTCGAGCGCGAGGCCGCCGGGCCGGTCTACGGTCTCGGTGCCCATCATTACAAGGGTCAGGCCGAGCGCGACGGCGGACGCAAGTCCCGCCTCCCTGGCGATGGCAACGAGATCGAGCGGCCTCTCCGCCATCCCGTCAAACCTTCTCGACGTCGGGTTTGCCGAGCAGGCCGGTCGGTCGGAATATCAGGACCAGAACGAGGATAGAAAACGCTGCCACATCCTTGTATTCTATAGTGAAATAGGCTGACCAGAAGGTCTCTATCAGCCCGATCAGCAAGCCGCCCAGCATCGCTCCGGGCAACGAGCCGATGCCGCCGAGCACGGCCGCCGTGAAGGCCTTGATGCCGGCAAGGAAACCAATGAAGAAGTCGATCACACCGTAATAGACCACGAACATCAGGCCCGCGACTGCGGCCAGCATCGCACCGAGCACGAACGTCAGCGATATCGTGCGGTCGACATTGATTCCGAGCAGCGACGCCATGACCCGATCCTGTTCGCAGGCGCGCTGGGCGCGGCCGAGAGCCGTGCGGGCGATCAGCAGCGAAAAGGCGGCCATGAGAATCACGGTAACGACGACGATGAGAATCTGGAGATAGCTCAGCGACACGCCGAACCCGTCGCGTTCCATGACGGTGAAGCCGCCCTGAATGACCGGCTGCATCGGCCGCACCCGGGCGCCCTGCAGAATCTGGACATAGTTCTGGAGAAAGATCGACATGCCGATGGCCGAGATCAGTGGCGCGAGGCGGAACGATCCGCGCAACGGGCGGTAGGCGACGCGCTCCACGGTCCAGCCATAAACCGCGGTGATCAGCATGGCCACGATCAGGACGATGAGCAGCGCCAGCGGCACCCATGTCAGCCCGATGACGCCGAGCACGAGAAACGAGATCAGGGCGATGAATGCGCCGATCATGAAGACGTCGCCATGCGCAAAATTGATCATGCCGATGATCCCGTAGACCATCGTGTAACCAATCGCTATCAGGCCGTAGATCGCCCCGAGGGTAACGCCATTGATCAGTTGCTGGACAAAATACTCCATCCGCAGCCCCTCGCTCGCCCGCGCTCGTAGATATGCCCGACGCCTGCCGTTTCAGCAAGTATGGCCGGGCCGGGGAACCGTCGGGCCAGCGGTCCGCGGACACCCGGCCGCACCTCCTCGCTCATTCCGTCTCGCTGGTACCGAACCCGTTGGGCTCCCAAGACCTCCAGCCCTCGAGCTTCCCCGCCTGCGGCCGGAAAACCAGGACCTGCAGCGGATAGCAGGCCGCGCTGTCGCTCGAATGGCCGGCGCCGCAATCCCCGCCCGGGCAGGTCGACAACGCGGCCAGCAGGTCGATTTCCGCAAAGAACTCGATGAAATCGCCCGGGCGGACGGGACTCGCCTTCATGAAATACTGATGCGTGTCGCGCGTGTAGCCCGTGCACATGAAGACGTTGACGACATCGTGCACATGTTGCTCGGCCTCGGCCAACGGAAGGTCCCGAGCCGCCGCCAGGGCACGTGCGAGAGTCGAGTGACAGCAATGGTGATACTCCGCGCCCGTCAACAGGAAGTTCGTATAGGGATCGCACCGGGTTCCGATCACGTCGTGAACGCCGGCACCGGACTCGTCGAAGCCGTACCAGTCCAGAGTGTCGCGGGTGATGGTCGCCATTGGACGCAGCCTGGGAAAGCAGCTCCAGAGTCTGTCGCCGGTGCTTACATGGGTGGCGTGAAGGGCCCGGGTCTTGCCGCTGTAGAATCGTTCCGAAAGGTCGGCGGCGTTCCACAGGTTCAGGTCGCCGACCTGCGGACCCTCGACGCTGACGATGCGGAAGAAGTGCCCCGCGGGGATCTCGAGAGCTACCGCATCCCGAGGTGGTACGTTCCGTTTCTCGACGAGCACCATTTCCTTCCGGAGATTCTCGTAAAAATCCTCCTGATAGGTCGGAAGCCGGTCCATGGTGTACACCGTCACAGGGGCTGCAGCCCGCCGTTCGGCGGCATCCACTGGCTCCGGATGCTGTGCCGGAATTGCCATGCGCTCCTCCTTTTGTTGGGCCCGGACCGCGGGTCTTCGACATCGGCGGCCGCGCCGCGGAACCCGAGGAAGCGAAATGCCCGAAGGCCAATTCTGGCGATCTCCGGACCGGCACACAACCGCGCCGGGCCAGAGCAAGTTTCTGTTCGGTCCGCGGTTTGCGGGAAGTACCAGCGGTTGATTGAAGAGCTGGCCGGTACATTCCGGATGTGCAATGCGGCGTCCAGGGAAAAGCTGCCGTCACGGAGTCTGCGATTGATCCTGACGCAGTTGCAGTGCGCCCACCCCAGGCGTCGAGAAACGCCGTCGCCCGGAAACCTTCCAACCTTGCATCAACCGTCGGCGCAGGTCTAAACTTCCGCCGTACTCACGGACTAGGAAATTCGCGAACAATCAGACAACAGGAGGACATCAAGATGAACGGCAAATTGCCATGTTTGGCGGCGGGTCTCGCCTGTTTTGGCCTGCTGTCCGCCGGAACACAGGCGGCGGCGCAGGATTTTTCGGGCAAGACGATCGAACTCATCGTGCCGGCCGGGGCCGGCGGGGGATTGAGCCGTCAGGCACAACGCTTTGCGAAGACATTTGTTGATCACATCCCCGGCAAGCCAACCATAAAGGTCAAGAACATGGCCGGCGGTGGCGGCCAGAAGGGCATCAATTTCGTCTTCAACCGCGCCAAGAAGGACGGCACCCAGATGCTGTGGGGGCCGATGAACTTTTCGGGCCTGCTCCTCGGCCTCAAGGGCGTCAAATACGTGCCGGCCGAATTCAACCCGGTCGGCGTGACCGGCATAGCGTTCGTCACCGTTGTCCGGTCCGACCTCGCCGGCGGGCTGAAAAGCCGGGAGGATCTTCTCAAGGCCAAGAACTTCGTTGTCGGCGGGCGCATCCCCGGCGGCGCACTCGGCCTCTATTCGCGGATGTCCTTCGACATGCTTGGCATCCCATATCGTTTCGCCGTCGGCTACAAGAACCAACCCAAGCTCAAGGCAGCGCTGATGCAGAACGAGATCCAGGCGATTTCGACCGGCGACATCGGCTACTGGGTCTTCTACAAGAAGGACCTGGTCAAGGACGGGCGCGCCATCGACATGTACTACCACTCGCCGTTCGATGGCGACACGCCGAGGGACATGGGCAAGAGTTACGGCGACATGCCGAACTTCGTGTCGTTTTACAAGAAGGTCACGGGCAAGACGCCATCGGGCCCCAAGTATGAAGTCTACAAGTGGTTCACCAGCCGTCAGACATGGGCCATGTGGATGATGTTGCCGCCGGGAACCCCTGACAATATCGTGGCGACGCTGCGCAAGGCCTATGCGGCGAACTGGAACGATCAGCGCACCGTTGACAACTTCATGAAGGCATCGAAGGCCCGGCCGTTCTGGTTGCCGGGAGAGGAAGCGACCAAGGTCCTCTCCGGTTACAAGAACATCAGCCCGGAAGCGGTTGCCTACCTGAAATCGATCATCCGCTGACCCCCGGATGCGGTTCCGCGCCGCGACGGCGCGGAACCGCTCCGAAAACCCGCCGGCGGGCGTCGACCGCCACGGCGGAAGACTTGCCGCCGATCCTGCGACCACCGGTGTGCGCCGCATGCCGGGCCAATGGCAGCGGCCGCGCAGGGGATTTGCATGTTTGACGCTCTCGTCACCGGCCTGACATCGATTTTCGAGATCCGGGTGCTGGCGTTCCTGGCCCTCGGGATATTCATCGGCATATGGTTCGGTGCCGTCCCCGGCCTGGGCGGCATCATCGGCATGCTGCTGCTGCTGCCGTTCACCTTCGACATGGAGCCACTGGTCGCGATCGCGCTCCTTCTTGGCCTGTACACCGTCACTACCACGAGCGACACGATCGCGTCGGTGATGCTGGGCATACCGGGCACCGCGGCCTCGCAAGCAACAATCCTCGACGGCTATCCGCTCGCGAAGCGCGGCGAAGCGCCCCGCGCCTTTGGCGCCGCGTTCGCGGTTTCGGCCTATGGCGGCCTGTTCGGCGCGATCGCGCTCGCGATATCGCTGCCCATCGTGCAGCCGCTGATTCTGGCGTTCGGTTCGCCCGAAATATTCGCGCTCGCCCTCCTCGGGCTCGCGATGGTGGGTGCGCTCAGCGGCGGCTCGATGGTCAAGGGCCTCGCGTCCGCGGCCATGGGCCTGCTGCTTTCCACCGTGGGCACCGCACAGACGGTTGCGGAAGAGCGCTATACGTTCGAGCTTGAGTTTCTCGTCGACAGCCTCCCGCTGATTCCTGTTGTTCTGGGCATATTCGCAATCCCGGAACTCATGGAGCTTGCGACGCGCAACATCTCGATTGCCCGGGAAACCGAAAACGCCGACACGCGAAGCAGCATCCGGGACGGCATCCGCGACGCCGTCCGCCATGGCTGGCTTGCCACGCGCTCCGCGGCAATCGGGACCTATGTGGGCATGCTGCCAGGCCTCGGCGCGGCAATCGTCGACTGGGTCGCCTACGGCCACGCCGTGCAGTCGGCAAAGGACAAGAGCCAGTTCGGGCAAGGGGACATCCGCGGCGTGATCGCGCCGGAAGCCGCCAACAACGCGACCAAGGGCGGCGCCCTCATCCCCGCGGTCGCCTTCGCCATTCCCGGCAGCCTCGGAACGGCGATCCTGCTGAGCGCGCTCATCCTTCAGGACATCCGCCCGGGGCCGGACATGCTGTCGACCGATCTTCACATCACGTTCTCGATGGTGTGGATGATCATGATCGCCAATCTGGTCGCGGCCGGGCTTCTGATGATCTGGAGCCGCCAGGTCGCACGGCTTGCGTTCCTGCCGGGACACCTGCTCGTGCCCGGCGTCATCGTGTTCGTGTTCATGGGATCCTGGCTCGGAGGACAGTCGACCATCGAGGCATGGGTCACCTGCCTCGTTTTCGGAATCGTCGGCTACCTGATGAAGAGCGGCGGCTGGGCCCGGCCGCCCCTGATTCTCGGCCTCATTCTCGGGACCATCGTCGAGAACAGGTTCCTGCTGAGCATGCGCACTCATGACGGCATCGGATGGCTCGCCAACCCCATCGTCATCATCGTCCTCGTCCTCGGCATCGTCACCGTCGCCCTTTCGGCGCGGAGCACGATCAGGTCGAATGCGCGCGCAGACACGCCGCAGACCGGCGAAGGACGGGCGAGAAACCCCGTGATGTCGCTGCCCGTCTCGGTACTGTTCCTTGCGGTATTTGCCGGAGCCGCATGGACAGCATGGTCCTGGGAGCAGGAAGTGGGACAATTCCCTCTAGTGATGGCCGTGCCCGGCGTCCTGCTCGCCGCTGCAGCCGTCCTCCGCGATGCGCGGTCGCTGATTTCGGATGACAAGACCGGCCAGGTGGCCCGCCTCCGGGAGTATGCGTCACAGGCGATGCTCGACCGGTCGCTGCGCTTCCTTGGCTGGCTCGCCGCGATCATCGTGGCCACCCTGTTCATTGGCCAGAAGCTCGCGCTGCCGATCTTCGTCTTCGCCTACCTGGTGGCCTGGGGCCGCTTCCGGCCGAGTGTCGCGGCCGCCTATGCGATTGCCGTCTGGGTCCTCATGTTCGGGTTCTACGACCGCGTCATCCGTCTTTTCTTCCACGAACCGCTGATGGCTGCGCTGGTCGCCGGCAGGTTGCCGGAATGGATTCCGGAGTGGCTCATCCTGTAGCGGCAAGGACGCCGGTGCCGCGCAACCGATCTCGTCATCACGGCAGACGAACCGATCGGCCGCATGGCAGTGGCCGTCACGCGGTCAGCGCCCCAGTACGGTACGCTCCGCCGGATCAATCCCGATGATCCGTGGTACTCTGGACAGTCGGGATCTGCGTCATCGATGGATGGAAGCACACCCGCACCGGGGAGAGAAACAGCATGCGAAAGGACGATATCGTGTTCGTGACCGCACCGACAGTGGAAAGAAATCCCAACGAGAACGTGCCCCTCGTGGCGCTGGTGCGCTTCAGGACCGATACGCCGGTAACGACCACCCTGACCATCAGCGACGGACGCTCGATGCGCACCGTCGCCTACGGGCCATCGCACAGGCCGGAAGACGGCCTGCCGGTCATAGGCATGCGGGCCGGCACCGAACACCGCATCACGGTTGCGGCAGGCGACGCCGAGCCCGTCGAACTCTCGTACCGCACGCCGCCGCTTCCGGCCGACAGCGCCGAATGGCCAACGATCACGGTCCGTGAAGCGAGGACCTCGGAAATGCAGCCCGGCTTCACGCTTCTGAGCGTCCGGCGCCGGGTCAACGCGCGCCAGTCCTTCATGACGCCGGCCCAGATCCGTTTCACGACCCGGTGGGGACTCCTCCTGATCCTCGATGCCGAGGGGGAAGTGGTCTGGTACTACCGGTCGGACGCCCGGATCGCGGGCGTTCACCAGTTGGCCAACGGCAATCTGTTCTTTCACCATGTGGATTTCCGGTCGATCGAGATGGACCTCACAGGAAAGGTAGTCCGCACCTTTTACGCCAGCGGCCGGCCCCAGGGGCCAGTGGAAGGCGCCATTCCGATCGACGCAGCGAGCCTGCACCACCAGCCGCACCAGATGCCGAACGGCAATTTCCTCGCGATGACGGCCAACGCCCGCATGATCGAGAACTATTATACGAGCGAGACCAATCCTGACGCCCCCCGCGCCACGCAACCCGTAGTCGGGGACAATTTCGTGGAATTCACGCCCGAAGGCGAGATCGTCTGGAACTGGGACACCTTCGAACATCTCGACGTCCACAGGTGGTCCTACCACCTGATGGAGGTGTACTGGCACAATCGCGGCTTCCCGAAACACCTCGACTGGACGCATGGCAACGGCATTACCTACGACCCCTCCGACGACAGCGTCATCGTCTCGCTGCGCCACCAGGATGCCATCATCAAGATCGACAAGGCGTCGGGCGAGATCAGGTGGATCCTCGGCGACCACGGAAACTGGAAGAGCCCGCAGAAGGAAAAGCTCCTTGATCCCGCGCACGAGCTTCGCTGGCATTACCACGGGCACAATCCACGGGTGACCATCGACGGGACCATCGTCATGTACGACAACGGGCTGTGCCGGGCCCAGCCCTACGCACCGCAGGCGGCGCCCCACGAGTGTTTCGCGCGCGCGATCGAGTACGAGGTCGACGAGGTAAAAGGAACCGTGAGCGAAGTCTGGACGTCCTCGGACGACGACGACCCGGAACGGGTGATTTCCTGGGCAATGGGCGACGCCCACCGCCTGCCCAACGACAACATGTTCATCATCGATTCGACCTGCTTGCCGACGCGCGAGCAGCTGACCCGGACCTGCAGTGTCAAGGACCTGACCTGGAACGAGTGGAAACGCGAGGAATGGCACCTCAACGACATGCCGTACTGGACCCGCATCAGGGAGATGAAGCGCGACGCTTCGCGGGACGTCGTGTGCGAGATACATCTTGAAGACCCGCATGAGCTGGTCAGCTGGCAAACCTTCGGCGGCGCGCGCATTTCCTCCCTCTATCCTCCAGACGCCGAAGCCTGAAGCCGAACGGACGTCCACGCGCTCATCCACTGCCCGATCACGGCAACCACAGTTCCCCGACACTGTGGGAAAACCTCAGGCGGCAGCGGTGGCTCATCCTCGTCCCGTGCATCCCGCACCGGCAACTCCATATCCGGGGTAGCCAGAAGCCACATTTTCGTCTTGCCATGCGCCGCGCAGGCCGGATGAGGCCTGAAGCTTGCATCCAGCAACAAATTATAGTAAGCTGACTAACAATAAGCCTGCTAACCGTTAATCTGGAACTCACGGGGCTGTCGATGACCACGCACGTGCCGCATGACAATGTGGGATACCTGATCGGCGACATCTCGCGCATGATCCGGACCATCTATGACCGGCGTGTCGAGCCCCTGGGCATGACACGTTCACAGTGGCGGGTGATGATCAGGCTCAGCCGCCGCGAAGGATGCAGCCAGACCGAGCTTGCAAACGACCTCGGGATCCAGAAGCCCACGCTGGGAAAGCTGGTCGAGCGGCTGGAAGCCAAGGGCTGGGTCGAGCGGCGGCCCAACCCTGCCGACGCCCGAACCAAGCGCCTGTTCCTCTCTGCCGGCGCCGCACCGATCATCGAGGAAATGCATGCGCAGGTCGATGATGTACTCGAGGGCATCTTCGACGGCCTCACGCAGGCAGACGCTGCCCGGCTCGACGCCACGCTCATGCGCATCAAGAACAACCTTGTTGGCATGCTGGATGATGCGGCTTCCCGCCAATCCGGCAATTCACCGGAGGGGGCATGACCATGCGCAGCCCCGGCCGCCGTGCCCTCGTCCGCTTCCTGCTGCTGATCATCGTCCCCGGAGCAGCGATCGCCGCGGGCGGGCACTACTGGGTCAAGGCGACGCGCTATGTCGACACCGAGAACGCTTACGTCAAGGCGCATCACGTGGCGGTCAGCGCGGATGTCAGCGGACGCGCCGTCAGGGTTGCCGTCAGCGAGAACGACCGGGTCCGGCAGGGAGACCTTCTGTTCGAACTCGACCCCGAGCGGCATCGGATAGAGATCGCCCGCGCGGACGCGGAACTCGAAGAGATCCGAATCAGGCTGGCGGCGCTGCGCGCCGAATACCGGACGGCGCTGGCCGAGCTTCGCGACGCCGAGCAGGATATCCCCTACTACGAACGGATCTTCGCGCGACAGCAGCAGCTTTCCGCGCGCGGAGCCTCGTCCCGGGTCCGCCATGACGAGGCGGAACGCAACCTGATGCAGGCCCGTCTCGCCGCGCGCACGCTCAACCGCAAGATCGCCGAAGCGCTCGCCCGCCTCGGTGGGAGCTACGACCTGCCGGCAGAAGATCACCCTCTCTATCGACAGGCCATGACGCGCCGCGAACGGGCCGTGCTCGATCTTCGGAGAACGCGCGTCTTTGCGCCGGTCGCGGGAATCATCGGCAAGATGACCCTGCAGCCGGGTGAATTCGTCTCCAGGGGCAAGCCCGTGATTCCGGTGATCGATACCGGCGACATCTGGATCGAGGCGAATCTCAAGGAGACTCAACTCGCACACGTCTCATCAGGCCAGAGCGTGCGCATCGTGATCGATGCTTATCCCGATCACGAATGGAGCGCGAAGGTCGCCTCGATCAGCCCGTCGACCGGCGCCGAGCTGTCGGTGCTGCCACCGCAAAACGCAAGCGGCAACTGGGTGAAGGTGGTGCAGCGGGTTCCCGTGCGTCTCGAGTTCGATCACGTCCATCCCGGGCTAGCGCTTCGCGCCGGCATGACGGCGAGCGTCAGCATCGATACCGGACGCGAGCGCTCGCTTGTACAGGTCGTGGGCGCCGCGCTGGCGCGGATGGTCGAAGGCGAATGAGCGCCGCGGGCTCCTCCCGCCACGCGCCCGGTCCGGCACGCGGAACAGGCCGGTGAACGAAGCCGCCGCGGCCCAGGAGGCCGGAGACGGCCCGAACATCAATCGCCACATGATCACCGCCTCGGTGATGATGGCGACGACGGTCGTGATCATGGACATGACCATCGCCACCATCGCCCTGCCCCACATGCAGGGCGGGCTCGGCGCCAACCAGGACCAGATCTCCTGGGTCATGACGACCTATTTCATGGCCCAGGCGATCACCATGGCCGCGACAGGCTTCCTGGCGGGACGCATCGGCCGCAAGCGGCTCTTCCTGATCTCCCTGTTCGGCTTCGCCTTCTGTTCCGTCCTCTCGGGCAACGCCTCCTCGATCGAGGAGATCCTGATCTACCGCGCGCTCCAGGGCATGTTCTCGGCACCGGTGATTCCCATAAGCCAGGCCCTCATGCTCGATTCCTACCCGCGGCGCCTGCACGGCAAGGCGCTGGCGCTGTGGGGCACCGGAGTCATGGTTGCGCCCGTGATGGGACCGGTGATCGGGGGCTGGCTGACCGACGAGTACAGCTGGCGCTGGGTATTCTACGTTTCCATGCCCTTTGCCGTCATCGGGATCGCCGGCACCCTGCTCTTCATCCGCGAAACGCCCCTCGATCTCGAACGGCGCTTCGACTGGTTCGGCTTCATGACCATCGGCATCGCGCTGGCGGCCACCCAGTTCCTGTTCGACAGGGGAGAAATCGAGGGATGGTTCGATTCCCGGGTCATCGTCGTCACTGCCGCCATCGTTGCATTGTCGTTCTATCTGTTCGTCGTTCACAGCGCGACGACGGACACCCCGTTCATCGACCGCCGGATCCTGGCCGACCGCAACTATGCGCTCGGCCTGGTTCTCATGTTTCTGCTCGGCGTCCTGGTGCTTTCCCTCAACGTGATCATGCCGCTGTTCCTGCAGAACCTGAGAGGCATGCCTGTTCTGACCGCGGCCATGATCATGATGCCGAGGGGGCTGGGCACGCTGTGCGGGCTGGTCCTCGCCGGCCGGCTCGCCAACGCCATGGATCCACGTCTGCAGATCGCCCTCGGCTTCGTCTCCACCGCCTATTCCGCGTGGCTCTTTTCGACCTTCACGACCGATGTCGGGACCTGGCTGCTGGTTCTTGCCGCATTCTCCAACGGGATCGGCATCGGTCTGATCTTCGTGCCACTGACCACGGTCGCATTCTGGACCCTGCCCGTGCCGCTCCGCACCGAAGCGTCGACCCTGACCAGCCTGATGCGGAACTACGGAAGCGGCATCGGTGTCTCGATCGTGGTCGGCGTGTTGTCGCGCACGCACTCGAACGCAAGTGCGTTTCTTGCCGAACGCGCGAACCCCTACAGCGACATCGTCGACGCGCCTTGGTTTCCGGAGCGCTGGAATCTCGGGACGACCGAGGGGCTGTCTGCGCTCGGCGCCGAAGTGTCGCGCCAAGCCATGGCCATAGGTTTCATCAACGACTTCCACTTGATCACGATCGGCGCCCTGGTCTCCATTCCGCTGGTGCTGCTGCTTGCGCGCGGCACTGATCCACCGGCCGCCGGCAGGGAACAGACAACATAGAGACACCGTCCCGTGCGAGGCTCCGGACCGGCACCGCGAGGCAGCCGGCCATTTAGTCTTCCGAAACGCCGCCGCTGTCGAAACTCACTCCGGAAATCCCGGCAAGCGCGGTGCCGACCCGGGTCATCGTGTCATCCCCGTATCCGGCAAGCGAGGTGAGCTGCATGAGGTGGCGCGTTGCGTCTCCCATGACCGAGGTCGTGCCGGAATCGGCGGCGAGACGGCAAAACAGCGTCACGTCCTTGAGCGCGACATCGATCGCGAACTGGTGTTCGTGATTGTCGTCCAGGATCCGGTGCGTCATCGCCTCGAGGATCGTCGAGCCCGACAGCCCCGATCGCAGCACCTGCAGCAGCTTGTCCGTATTCAGTCCAAGCTTCTTCGCCAGCACGAAAGTCTCACTGTAGGCGGCGTGCATCGAGATCCCGTTGACGTTGTTGAGGAGCTTGAAGGTATGGCCCGTCCCCACGCCGCCGCAATGGATGAAGTTCTCGGAAACTGCCGCAAATGCCGGTCGGCATGCCTCGACAGCCTCTTCCGGCCCGCCGACCAGCAGTACCAGCGTGCCCGCCCAGGCAGCATCTTCCGAACGCAGCATCGGCGCATCCACCACGGTAACGCCGGTCTCCGCTGCGCGGGCGCTCATCTCCCGCGTAAGGTTGGGGTCCGAGGTCGAGAAATCGACAATGATCTGGCCCTCGCGCGCCTCCGACAGCAGCCCGTCGGACCCCTCGAACACGTCGCGAATCGCCGCCACCGAAGGCAGGCAGATGCCGACGATATCGGAAGCCGCGCATACGCCGCCGATGCCGTTGACGGGTCTTGCGCCAACCTCCCTCGCTGCGCTCAACCGCTCGCTGTCGATATCGAAGGCGGACACTTCGATCCCCGCGGACGTCATGTTCCTCGTCAATCCGCGGCCCATCGTGCCGACGCCTACCAGCCCAAATTTACTGCTGTCGATCATACTCCGAGTCCCTTCCTTCCGGGTTCCGCCGCGATGCGCAGCATCACGCCCTCGCGACCGGCACGACCGCGTTTCCCGCGGTCACCTTCCAAAGCCCCGGTTACCGTTTCGCCGGCATCCGCCGGCTCGCCATTCAAGCCCGCAGCCAGACGCGCTTCAAGAGGCCTTGAACCCGCTACGATCTGGCCCATGGCGCCGACGGACGCTCCGGCTCGGAGGCACAGCCGTTGCGGCAGGAGGCGATCATGCCATGATGGCGGGCAACCACCTCATAGCCTGGACCCGCTTGAGCGGTCCGCCGCGAATGCGGTCCCATCAGGGAATCTGATGACGCCATGAAACTCGTGACCTTCTGTCGGGATGGCAGCGGCGGCGAAGACCGGGTCGGCGCCCTCATCGAAAACGACACCGCGGTGGTGGATTTGAGCCGGTCCCCGGGCGGTTCCGCCTTCTCGTCGATGCTTGCCCTGATCCGCGCCGGCGGCGAGGCGCTCGAGGCCGCCCGTCTCGCATCCGTCGACCCGCCGGCCCGATCCGTGATCCCCGCAGGCAGCATAACCTTGCGGACGCCAGTGCCGGAACCGCCCCAGATCCGGGACTGCCTGTGTTTCGAGGAACACCTGAAACAGGCCTATGGCGTACTGCGGAAGAACCATGCTGCCTCCCGGCCCGATCCCGAGGCGGCGCTCCGCGAAATCGAGACGAAGGGCCTCTTCCAGGTTCCCGATGTCTGGTATCACCAGCCGATCTACTACAAGGCCAACCGCTTCTCCGTGATCGGACATGGCGAGGACATAGTATGGCCCGCCTATGCCGAGGTGCTCGACTACGAGCTCGAATTCGGTTTCTTCGTGGGCACCGGCGGCCGCGACATCAGCCGCCGCGAAGCGCAGACCCACATTTTCGGCTACGCCATCTTCAACGATATCTCCGCACGCGACGCGCAGGCGCTCGAAATGCCGGGCGGACTCGGACCCGCGAAGGGCAAGGATTTCGATACCGGGAACGTGATCGGCCCCTGCATCGTTACCGCCGACGAGATCGACCCCTACGACTGCACCATGATTGCCCGCATCAACGGCGAGGAGTGGTCGCGCGGGCATTCAGGTTCCATGCACTGGAAGTTCGAGGACCTGATCGCCCACATATCCCGCTCCGAGACCCTTCATCCCGGAGAGTTTTTGGCCTCCGGTACCGTCGGCGGCGGATGCGGGCTTGAACTCGAACGTTACCTGTCGGACGGCGACGTGATAGAACTCGAAGTCGAGGGAATTGGCATCCTTCGCAACAGGGTCGTCAGGGAGAGTTGAGCGATGGTCGAGAAAATTCGCCGGGTGGTGACCGCACACGACGAGAACGGAAAATCGGTGTTCGTCATCGACGGGCATGCGACGGCGGTAAAGGAAATGGACTCCATGCCGGGACTCGCGCTCACCGACCTGTGGCGGACCGCGGGCGCGCCAGCCGACAATTCGGGGCGCGAAGACGCCGCCGACGGCCCGATCATTCTCGAACCGGCACCGGGCGGCACCGTCTTCCGCATCGTCGAATTTCCGCCCGACAAGGCCTGGCGCGACCGCGCCGACGCGCGCGACGCGTTCGAGTCTATCGGCGCCGGACACGCGGCGGACAGGACGAGCAGCGATCCGATGATGCACAAGACCTCGACGGTGGACTACCTAATCGTTCTCAAGGGAGAAATCTGGGCGATTCTCGACAGCGGCGAGGTGTGCCTCAAGCAGGGCGACGTCATGATCCAGCGCGGCACCAACCACTCCTGGAGCGTCCGTACCGACGAGCCATGCCTCCTGGCCGCGATCCTGGTCAACGCCCACGCCGTCGATTGACGCGCAAGAACCGGGCGGAGGTCCACCCGCGGCGCGGGACACGGCATGGATCGAGCGGCCTTGCGAGGCATGGGGATCCCGCGACGGGATGCGGCTTGATCCCGCGGCGCTTTCCGGGAACATTGCGCGACCGGTTTCCAGGGATGCTGCCGTTCTAACTGCACATGGCGGGCCCCGAACGACAAACAGATCGATCGACAGGACACAGGCGGGAGAAACCACATGCTTGAACTCTACCATCACGGGTCGTCCGTGTGCGCCGCGAAGGTTCGCTTCTATATCGAAGAAAAGGGCCTCCCGTGGACAGGGCACTACATCGACATCCTCAAGGGCGACCAGTTCAAGCCCGAGTATATCAAGGTCAATCCCAAGGCGGTCGTCCCGACCCTCGTTCACGACGGCGTGATCATCCGCGAATCGACGAATATCTGCGAATATCTCGATGACGTCTTCGCCGAGAACCAGATCCGTCCCGCGGACCCGGTGCAGCGCGCAGAGGTACGGTACTGGACCAAGGCCGTCGACGAGGAGCTTCACCCGGCCTGCGGAGCGCTGACCTTCATGTCGTCGCACCGCCACACCATCAGGGGGCTCGGTGAAAAGGGGCTCCAGGAATTCCTCGATTCGACGCCTCCGTTCTCGGTTACCTCGAACTGGCACGAACGCAAGAAGGAACTGGTGCGCCTGGGATTCGAGGCGCCGGGTGCGCGCCAGCAGGTCGAACTCTATGACCGTTACCTCCAGAAGATGGAAGAGGCCCTCGAAGACAGCACATGGCTCACCGGTGACGCGTTCAGCTTCGCGGACATCGCGATGACACCCTACGTCATGCGGCTCGACATGCTGTCAATGCAGGGGATGTGGGAAGGCGGCCGCCTGCCCCGCGTCACCGCCTGGCTGGCCGCCATCAAGGCCCGCCCGGCCTTCGAGGCCGCAATCTGGCGCTGGATGCCCGAGGGCCTGACCGAGGATCTCAAAACCAACGGCGCACGGAGCTGGCCGGAAGTCGCGGACATGCTGAACATCGAGACCGCGGAAACCACGTGACGGGCAGACGGCGAGACTGGTCGGCCGGACTCCGTCTGACCACGGACGCCGATCCATCGGAAGGCGCTGCATTGGTCCGGACTCTTTTCGGAAGCGGCATGGAGCCGATCACACCGGGCGGGGCCGGTTGACAGATGGCAGCGGATTCCGCCCCACAGCGCACCCAGGTCGCGATTGTCGGAGGCGGACCGTCCGGCCTTCTGCTCTCGCACATCCTCCATCTCTCCGGCATCGCGAGCATCGTTCTCGAACGGAGAAGTCGGGCCTACGTCCTTGAGCGCATACGCGCCGGCGTGCTCGAGGCAGGTTCCGTGGACATGCTGCGCTCCATCGGGCTTGGCGAGCGCATGGATCGCGAGGGCCGGAACCACGACGGCTCGTACATCGTATGGGGCGACGACCGCAGGCTCCTTGTCGACACCCTGCGCTTCGCCGGAAAGCCGATGGTCGCTTACGGCCAGACCGCGATTACCGAGGATCTGTACGCGGCGCGCGACCAGGCCGGCGGTGTAGTCCTCGACGAGGCCGAAGACGTGCAGCCGTGCGACATCGATACCGGAAACCCGTTCGTCACGTTCCGGAGGAACGGCCGCGAACACCGCATAGACTGCGACTTCATCGCCGGATGCGACGGGTTCCACGGTGTTTGCCGCAAGGCCATACCTGCCACCACCCTCCGAGTCTTCGAGAAGGCCTACCCGTTCGGCTGGCTTGGAATCATGTCCGAGACAGCGCCGCTCCCCGACCTCGTCTATGCGCGCCACGACCGGGGGTTTGCGCTCGCCTCGATGCGCAACGAGCGCCTCAGCCGCTACTACATCCAGTGCAGCCTCGAAGACAGCATCGATGACTGGCCGGACGACCGTTTCTGGGAGGAGATCAAGACCCGCTATCCGGCCGACATTGCGGATGCCATCGAGACCGGACCCTCGATCGAGAAGTCGATTGCACAGTTGAGAAGTTTCGTCGCCGAGCCGATGCGGCATGGCCGCCTCTTCCTCGCCGGCGACGCCGCGCACATCGTGCCGCCAACGGGCGCCAAGGGCCTCAACCTCGCCTTCTCCGATGTCCACTACCTGTCGCGCGCACTCATCAGCCACTATGCCGACGATGACGACCGCTATCTGGAAGCCTATTCGGACGCTGCGCTGCGGCGGGTCTGGAACGCGGAGCGATTCTCCTGGCACATGACCCGCCTCCTGCACCGTTTTCCGGACGACGGCCCGTTCGACCGGCGCGCCTCGGAGGACGAACTCGACTACCTGACCCGTTCCGAACGCGCGCTCGGGGCGTTCGCGGAGCAGTATGCCGGCCTGCCCTTCGAATGGTGACACGGTCTGCCCGGACCGGCCGCAGAGCTTGACCGGCCGGGCGAATGTGCGAGACTCGGAACAGGATGCCAACCGGGAGGCGGAGATGACAGGCTGCATAGTAGGCTGGGCGCACAGTAAGTTCGGCCGGCACGAGGGCGTCGAGGTCGAGGATCTGATCACCGAAGTCGCAGCCGGCGCGCTTGCCGACGCAGGCGTTGCACCTGCGGATGTCGACGAGATCTTCATCGGCCATTTCAACGGCGGCTTCGTGATGCAGGATTTTCCGGCCTCCCTGGTCCTGCAAGCCCACCCGGACCTGCGCTTCAAGCCCGCCACACGGGTCGAGAACGCCTGTGCGACCGGCAGCGCCGCGATCTTCCAGGGGCTGAACTCCATCGCCGCGAACAAGGCCCGCATCGTGCTTTGCGTCGGCGTCGAGAAGATGACCGAACTTGCCGGCGAGGCCATCGGCGAGCTCCTGACCAAGGGAAGCTACGTTCGCGAGGAAGGCGGCGAACACGGGTCCTTCGCCGACATCTTCGCTCGCATCGCCGAGAGCTATTTCCAGCGCTTCGGCGACCAGTCCGATGCCCTGGCGCGCATCGCCGCCAAGAACCATGCCAACGGCGCGGTCAATCCGCTGGCCCATTTTCAGAAGGATCTCGGTTACGAATTCTGCCGTCATCCTTCGGACAAGAACCCGGTGATTTCCGGGCCGCTGAAGCGTTCGGACTGCTCACCAGTGACCGACGGCGCGGCTGCCGTCGTTCTTGCCGACGTAGAGACGGCAATGGCCATGAACAAGGCCGTCCTGTTCCGCGCCGCCGCCCACGTCAACGACTTCCTGCCGATGTCGAAGCGTGACATCATTCAGTTCGAGGGACCGACACGGGCCTGGCGGGAAGCCTACACGCAGGCCGGGATCACGGTCGACGACCTTGACGTTGCCGAGGTGCATGACTGTTTCACCATCGCCGAATTGCTGATCTACGAGGCCATGGGCCTCGCAGAGAAGGGCGACGGCGCCCGCATCGCTGCCGACGGCGCGGCGGCCAAGGACGGTAGCTTGCCGATCAATCCTTCGGGCGGCCTCAAGTCGAAGGGCCACCCGATCGGCGCCACCGGGGTCTCGATGCACGTGATGGCCGCGATGCAGACCCGGGGCGACGCCGACGCCCTCCAGATTCCGGGCGCCGAGATTGCCGGCGTGTTCAACATGGGCGGCTCCGCGGTCGCGAACTACACATCGATACTCGAGGCGGTCCGCTGATCCTCCATCGGGGTGCGGGGAGATGAACCTCGCGCAGCTGCTGATCGAGTCCGCGGAGCGGCGGCCGGACGCGCCGGCGCTGGCGGCGGGAACCGACGTCGTGGCCTCCTACGGCGAACACGCGTCGCGGTCGGCGCGCCTGGCGGCGGGGTTGCGGACGGAGCTCGGCCTCCGGCACGGCGACATCGTCGCGCTGGCGATGGGCAACTGCACCAGCTATTCGGAAATCCTGTTCGCCGCGTGGCACGCCGGCTGCGCCGTGCTGCCGATGAACGCGCGCCTGCATCCGCGCGAGTTCGCCTGGATTCTCGAAAACGCCGGCGCGGCCGCGCTTTTCGTGGACAGCGCGCTTGCGGACGATCTCGCCGCCATCGGGGACGAGGCGCCTGCGCTTCGGCATTCGATCCACTGCGGAAGCGCGTCCCACCGGTCTCTGTTCGAGGGGCCGGAGATGCTGCCCGAGGAGGCTGGCGCGGACGATCTCGCTTGGCTGTTCTACACATCAGGCACCACCGGACGTCCCAAGGGAGCGATGCTGAGCCATCGCAACCTGCGCGCGATGACAGCGGCGTATTTCGCGAATGTCGACGGCATCGGGCCGGACGACTGCATCATCCATGCCGCGCCGATGAGCCACGGCTCGGGGCTCTACCTGCTGCCCCACGTCGCGCGCGGCGCCTGCCAGGTGATCCCGGAGTCCGGAGGGTTCGATCCGGAAGAATGCCTCGTACTCATCGGCCACTGGCCAGGAGCAACCTTCTTTCTCGCGCCGACCATGCTGACGCGCCTGATCCGCGTACCCGGCATCGAGCGGCTCGACCTCGGGAATCTCAAGACCATCGTCTATGGCGGCGCTCCGATGTACCGGGAGGACGTTCTCCGAGCGCTCGGGATTCTCGGCCCCCGCCTGGTCCAGATCTACGGCCAGGGTGAAGCGCCGATGACCATCACCGCGCTGTCCCGCGAGGACCACGTGAATGACGGCCACCCGCGCCATGACGCGCGCCTATCTTCCGTCGGTCGCGCCCAGGCCGGAGTCGAGGTGCGCGTCGTCGACGAACGCGGCAGCGACGCGTCAACGGGCGAGATCGGCGAGGTGGCGGTCCGTGGTGAGGTGGTGATGGGCGGATATTTCCGGAATGCCGAGGCCACCGCCGACTCACTCCGGGACGGCTGGCTCCACACCGGGGACATGGGGGCGCTCGACGAGGACGGCTTTCTCACGCTCAAGGACCGTTCCAAGGACCTGATCATCTCGGGGGGATCCAACATCTATCCGCGCGAGGTCGAGGAGGTATTGCTACGCCATGACGGCGTGCTCGAGGCCTCGGTCGTCGGCGAGCGCCACGCGGACTGGGGCGAGCGGGTGGTCGCGTTCATCGTGCCGAAACCGGAAAGCCCGGTGCGCGAGGCGGAACTCGACCAGCTCTGCCTCGATCACATCGCCCGCTTCAAGCGGCCGCGGGCGTACCGATTCCTGACCGAGCTTCCGAAGAACAATTACGGAAAGATTCTCAAGACCGAGCTGCGGGCGCTCCTAGACTGATCCGGAGAAGCCGGGTTCAGGCCGTCGCGTCTTGTTCCGCCGCCCGCGCCTTGCGTTCCTCGAGTTCCGCCGCCTCCGCAGCCGTCATCCCCCACGAGGGCGGGTCCTTCAGATATTCGTCTTCTTCCGGCGTGTTGGGACGCCCGAGGACCCTGTTGCGGTGGGGAAACCGGCCGAACCTCCTGATCGCCTCGCGGTGGGCGATGGCGGATTCGGTCGAGCGCTCCTCGCCCAGCGCCGAAAACAGCTCGACGGCCCTCTCCTGGTCTTCCAGCACCTCGCTGTGTTCGAACGGCAGATAGGCGAAGACCCTCGGAAAATGGCTGAAGCCGTGGTCGTAACCGCGCTCAAGCGCGAGAACCGCGGTCGAGCGCGCCTTTGCGTCGGTGGCATAGGAGCGCGGCGTGCCGCGATAGAGGTTTCGCGGAAACTGGTCGAGTGCGATGATCAGCGCCAGGCATTCGGATGCGTCATCGACGAACCGGTCGAGATCACCCCGCGCCGCCTGCTCGTGCACGGCGGCGAAACCGCGCGCGAGATCCGCGTCGAATTCCGGCGTGGCCTTGAACCATAGCGGGCGCCGCTCGATCTCCCCGGAAAGGTCGACCGTGCCGAACCAGAACGTCAGGATCTTCTCTGCTATCGTATCCATGAGCCTTTCCGGGACAGGGCGTGCCCGATGCCGGCTGCGCCGGCCGCCAGCACCGAATATGTGCCCGCCGCTCTATATCAGGCGTCACTTCGGCATACAACAGCCCTGTCGGCCGCTCGCATGCGCCGGGTTGTGCACGGAAGGTTCTGCAAGGGGATCTTCAGGCCCGGCTGATCCGGCATCCCGGAAACTGATCGGCCACTTCGTGCAACAAAGGAGGGGGCAAAACCGCACCCCGAGAAAGCGCGGCGACGGCTGCCTTCTGGAGTTGCGCCGGCCCTGTCGACCGCCGCATCTTCAAGGGTACGCGGAGCGCTTGCGGCGTGGCCATCACGCTGGCAGCCGCGCTGCGCGAAGCTGACAGCGTGGGTTGAGGCAAGCATCGAGGAGAGGTTCGCGTTCTGCAGCCCGCCGCGGGTGCATCACAGGTGCCTGAAGCCGGCGAACATGAAGGGGTGCGTCAACCGGGAGATCAGGCGGCGCACCCTGGCGGCGCGAATTTTCCCTGACGCGGAGAGCAGCCAGCGGCTGGCGCGGGTACCGGTGATCGGGATCCACGAGGATCCGCTGAAGGCCGACCGCTATCTGAACATGATCCACTTGAAGGAGCACCAGCGCGAAGGCGGGTGAAGGGCCGCACGAAGGCCGGATTCCTGGCCGTCCCGGCAGCCGCCATATCGGAGACCCATGCCACAACCGGATTTGCAGGAAACGTTTGACCAAACGCAATACACGATGTTACATTGTTTCAGTTCTTCACCGCACGTCGAGGCAGGCGATGACGAAGCCGCCGCCCCCACTTGGCCCCTGCGCCGATCGGGATGCCCGCCGCCGCCTCTCGCCGCGCGAACGGGTCGCGCTTGCGGTTTCGATTTGCAAGGGCCGCGGCGTGCGGATGACAGCGCTCCGGAGGCGGGTCCTGGAACTGCTCTGGGCGAGCGACCGGCCAATGGGCGCGTACGAGCTGCTCAGAGCGGTCAAGCCCGGGGGTTCGCGCCCGGTCGGACCAACAACCGTTTACCGGGCGCTTGCGTTCCTGATGGCGCAGGGCCTCGTTTCCAGGATCGAAAGCCTGAACGCCTACGTCCCGTGCGCCCATCCCCAGCGCGACCACGACTGCCTGTTCTTCATCTGCAGCCGTTGCCAGGTGTCGATCGAGCTGGAGGATCCGCGGATCGGAGGACTGCTTGCCGAGGATGCCGACGCTCTCGGCTTTGTCGCGACCCGTCGCACGGTCGAGATCAAGGGCATGTGCGCGCTGTGCGCAAATGCCGAGGCTGCGTAGGCGGGGACGGGGAGTTCTACCCATGGAGAGCCGTTATCCGGATGAATCGTCGGGACGACCGGGGCGCGAGCGCCGCCCTTCGCCTTGGCTGCTACCGCTCGGTGCCGGATCCCGGCTGGCCGGCGCGACCCTGATCGTTGCGGCGCTCTGGGCCGGGTTTTTCTGGGCGGTGTCCACGTCGGGGGGACCATGACTTCAGCTCTTGAGTTTCAGGACCTGACCCTCGGATACGACCGGCATCCGGCCGTGCATGATCTCTGCTGCACGATCGCCGAGGGCAGCCTGACCGCCATCGTCGGACCGAACGGAGCCGGCAAGTCCACGTTGCTGAAGGGGGTGACCGGCCTGCTCCGCCCGCTCGCGGGACGGATTGCCTTCGGCGGGCTCACGCGGGACGACATCGCCTACCTGCCGCAGCAATCGGACGTCGACCGGTCTTTCCCGATTGCGGTTGCCGACCTCGTGGCGATGGGCCTCTGGCGGGAGATCGGCGGCTTCGCACGCTTGCGGTCCGCCCACCGCGCGCGCGTCGCCGAAGCGATTTCCGCGGTCGGCCTCGAAGGGTTCGAGAAGCGGCCGATCGGGTCGCTGTCGGGCGGGCAGGTACAGCGTGCGCTCTTTGCCCGCCTGCTGCTGCAGGACGCGCGGCTCGTTCTGCTGGACGAACCCTTTACGGCAATCGACGCGAGAACAGTGGCGGACCTGCTCGGCGTGGTGCGGCGCTGGCACGGCGAAGGCCGCGCGGTGCTCGCCGTCCTGCACGACGTCGACACGGTGCGGGCTCACTTTCCCCGCACGCTCATGCTGGCGCGCGAACTCGTTGCCCATGGACCGACGGCGCAGGTGCTGACGGCCGAGAACCAGTTCCGCGCGCGTCAGATGTGCGAGGCCTGCGTCGGGCCCCCGCATACATGCGGGCGAAGCGCTGCATGATGTGGGAGATCTTCGTCCAGCCCTTCGCCGATTTCGGATTCATGCGGCGGGCGCTGATGGGCTGCATCGCGATCTCGGTCGGCGCGACTCCGGTCGGGGTATTCCTGATGCTGCGCGGCATGAGTCTGACGGGCGACGCGATGGCCTGTGCGATCCTTCCGGGAGCGGCCATCGGCTATCTCGTCGCGGGCCTCTCTCTCGGGGCGATGACCATCGGCGGACTGATCGCAGGCATGACCGTGGCGCTCCTCGCGGGCTTCGTGACCCGCGTCACGGTGCTGCGCGAGGACGCGAGCCTGGCGGCTTTCTACCTGATCTCGCTGGCGGTGGGCGTGCTGATCGTGTCCACCCGAGGCAGCAATGTCGACCTGATGCACGTACTCTTCGGGACCGTGCTCGCGCTCGATGACGCCACCCTGACCCTGCTCTGTTTCATTGCGAGCGTTTCGGTCTTCGCGCTCGCGGCCCTGTTCCGGCCGCTCGTGCTCGAATGCGCGGACCCGCAGTTCCTGCGCTCGGTGAGCGGGCTCAGCGCCATGACGCATTTCACGTTTCTTGCCCTCGTCGTGCTGAACCTCGTGGCCGGCTTTCACGCGCTCGGCACGCTGATGGCCGTCGGCATCATGATCCTTCCCGCCGCTGCCGCGCGATTCTGGGCAGTCGGCATTGGCGCGCTGATCGCCGTCGCCGTCTCGATTGCGGTGTTTTCTAGCCTGAGCGGCCTTCTTCTCTCCTACCATGTCAGCCTGCCCTCAGGGCCGGCGATCATCCTTGTCGCGGGGCTCGCCTACGCGCTGTCGCTGGTCTTCGGACCGGTGGGCGGTCTCATCAGGCAGGCCTTCCCGCACCGCCATCTCGAAGCCTGAAAGGAGTTTCCATGCCCACCCTCAGAGCGTTTCTGAACTCCGTTGCCACTGTCCTCGTTCTGTCGATCGCCGCTCCGGCCACTGCGCAGTCCGACGGACCGATTCCGGTCGTCGCAACCTTCTCGATCCTCGGCGACATGGTGAAGCGCATCGGCGGACAGCACGTCGCGCTGACGACGCTCGTCGGGCCCGACGGGGATACGCATGTCTACCAGCCGACCCCTGCCGATGCACGGGCCGTCAGCGAAGCAAAGATCCTTGTTGTCAACGGGCTGGAGTTTGAAGGCTGGCTGGACCGGCTGATCGACGCCTCGAACTTCCGCGGTACCCGGGTGGTGGCGACCGACGGCATCAAGCCGCTCTCCAACGAGCACGACGATCACGACATGCACGACGACCATGCCAAACACGATGATCATGACAAGCACGACGACCATGCCAAACATGACGACCATGCCAAACATGACGATCATGACAAGCGCGACGACCACGCCAAACACGACGATCACGAAGGCCATGACCACGGCGCCTTCGACCCCCATGCATGGCAGAGCCTCCGCAACGCCGTAGCCTATGTCAACAACATCACTGCTGCTCTGGCTCTGGCCAATCCGGTGAACGCGGCCGACTTCTACCAGAACCGTGCAGCTTATGTCGCCGAAATCAAAAATCTGGATTCAAAAATCCGCGAGGTCGTTGCCAAGCTTCCTGTGAAGAACCGGACCGTTGTCACCTCCCACGACGCGTTCCAGTATTTCGGTCGCGACTACGGGTTTGAATTTGTCGCGCCGCAGGGGCTCAGCACTGAGTCGGAAGCGTCCGCAAAGGATGTCGCTCGTCTGATCCGACAGATCCGCAAACAGGGCATTCGCGCCGTCTTCATCGAGAACATCGGCGATCCGCGTCTCCTGAAGCGCATAGCCGACGAGACGCAAGCCGTTATTGGCGGCACGCTCTATCCCGGCGCGCTGTCCGGCCCGGACGGTCCCGCACCGAGCTACCTCGACCTGATGCGGCACAACGCGATGACGCTCGCGGAAGCGCTGACTCCGTAAGGCTCTGCAAGGCCTTCGCAAGGCAGGACGCCAAAGTTCCGGAAAGGAGAGGGACAGGTCGGCGCATCAAACATGGGGTCGTGTCCTGAACGGCGTTTTCCGCCCGCATTGTTGCGACAATGGCCGCCCGGAACCGCCGCGTGATTGACGTCCGTCCTGTCGGCCGGCAAGCTGCATGCGGTGGCGAGAACAGGCCGTTCGGATCCCGGCTGCCGAAGTCGGACGCGGCTGTCGTCGCGATGTCTTGCGGGCGGACGCCCCGGAACTCATGCGACGTGTTCCAATCGGTTTTCCGTGAGACGTTGAGCCGGTGCAGGGTTCGCGCCTTTACGCAATTGGCCCGTTCTGGGAAAATCCGCCGGACGGAGCAAAGGCAGGCTGGCGGAACACCGCGGCGGCACAGGGAGGAATGAATGCTGGAACTCTACTTCTGGACGACAGACAACGGCTACAAGGCGCGCCAGATGGTCGAGGAGAGCGGCCTTGATTACGCGATCCGGCCGATCGACCTCACCAAGCGGGAACAGCACGATCCCGAGTTCATGAAGATCAGCCCCGCGCACAAGATTCCCGCGATCGTCGATCCCGACGGGCCGGGCGGCCAGCGCATCACGCTCTGCGAATCGGGCGCTATCCTGAAATACCTCGCCGAGAAGGCGGCGTCGGACCTCTATCCCGCCGATCCGGTTGCCAGGATCCAGGTCGACCAGTGGTTCATCTTCGGCTCGGCGACCTTCACTACCCTCGCCCAGCAGTACGGGCTTTTCTTCCTCAGGTTCGGCGAAGATGTTCCGCCTGCCAAGAAGCATTACGAGGCGACGTTGCGCGATCTTCTCGGCGTGCTCGACCGACGGCTCGGAGAGAGCGAGTATCTTGCCGGCGAGTTCTCGATCGCCGACATCACCTGCTACCCGGACGTCCACATCCATGGCATCGGCGGCATCGGACTCGACGAGTTCGCCAACGTCCGCCGCTGGCACGACGCCATCGAGGCGCGCCCGGCTACCGGGCGCGCCTGGGGTCCGCACTAGGCCCCGCACTTCCCCTTCCGGTTCCTGCCGCCGCCGCCCGGCCGCGGCGGTATCGCCTTCACTTGACGCCAGCCGGGCGCCGCCGCCGAAGGAGCGACTGAAATGAAAATCGATGTCTTCAACCATGTCTTTCCGCCCGAGTTCTTCGAGAAGGTCGAAGGCCTGATGCCCGATGCCGCCGTCAAGCGATGGAAGGCGATCCGGACGATCTACGACATGGATGCGCGCGAGCGGATGCTCGAGGAATTCGACGACTACCAGCAGATCATCTCGATGTCCCAGCCGCCGATCGATGCCATTGCCGGCCCCGACGACAGCCCCGCCCTCACCCGCGTCGCAAATGACGGGATGGCGCGCATCTGCCGCGAGCGCGCCGACCGCATGCCGTGGTTCATTGCCTCGCTGCCGATGAACAACACCGACGCCGCCCTTGCCGAGATCGACCGCACGATCGACGAATTGGGCGCAGTCGGCTTCCAGCTCTTCACCAACGTCAACAACCGGGCGCTCGACCAGCCGGAATTCAGGGATATCTTTGCCAAGATAACGGAGCGCGGAAAGGTGATCTGGCTTCACCCGACCCGCCCGGCAACACATCCCGATTACCTCACCGAGGACCGCTCGTTCCACGAGATCTTCTGGGGGTTCGGATGGGCCTACGAGACGAGCGCAGCGATGGCGCGCATTGTGTGTTCGGGAATGTTCGACGAGATCCCGGGCCTCAGGATCATCGCGCATCACTGGGGCGCCTATGCTCCCCATGCAGAAGGTCGCTTCACGCCGAGTTGGGAAAGCCGCAACGCCGACATGGGCGAGGGCCGCTCCTTCCGGGAGGTGCTGAAGAAACCTCTGGTGGACTATTTCAAGGACTATTTCGGGGATACGGCTATGTTCGGCGCCCAGGCGGCGAGCCAGGCCGGCCTTGATTTCTTCGGCGCCGATCATTCCTTCTTCGCCACCGACTGTCCCTATGACGAGGAAGGCGGCGGGCGCCTCATCCGCTCGACCATCGGAGTCCTTGAAAACCTCCGCTGCACGGACGCCGACCGCCAAGCAATGTATGAGGGGAATTCGCGGCGGGAACTCGGTCTGTAAGGCGCGCCAAGGGCAGCAGAAGCCGGAACCCTCAATGGAAGCAGCATCCGGAGCTCCGCGACACCGGAAGGCAGCCGACCTCGGCGCTGCGCCCGGACGCGGAAGTCCAGCCCTTCAGGAGCATGCGGCCGATGACTGACGATTTCGGCGCCTTTCTCGCCGGCCCGGCGGTGAGCGAACCCGCGACCGGCAGCGGCACGCTTTCCGGGAAGAGTTTCGCGGCAAAGGACGTATTCGACGTAGCCGGCTACAAGACCGGCAACGGCCAGCCCGTCTGGCTGGCGACCCATCCGCCGGCAACAGCCCACGCCGCAGCGGTGAAGCTCCTTCTCGATGCCGGAGCTTCGCTCGTCGGCAAGACCGTGTGCGATGAGATGTGCTACAGCCTCGCCGGCGACAACGTCCATTACGGAGCGCCGGTGAACCCGGCCGCCCCGCAACATTCCGTCGGCGGATCGTCTTCAGGATCGGCCGCCGCCGTCGCCGGCGGCCTTGCCGACTTCGCACTCGGCACGGATTGCGGCGGTTCTGTCCGCTGTCCCGCGAGCTTTTCCGGGCTCTATGGCATCAGGCCCACGCATGGCCGGGTACCAGATCACGGCGTCGTGGCGCTTGCCGCGTCGTTCGACGTCGTGGGGTGGTTTGCGCGCGACCCCGTACTATTCGGCACCGTCGGCGATGTTCTGCTCGACGGGGCCGCGCGCGCCGTTTCTCCGCGAACGGCACTCGTCGCGGAAGACGCCTTCGCCCGCCTGCCCGGAGACGAGCGCCAGGCCTCGGAAGCCGCGGCACGGGCGCTCATCGAGGCTCTCGGCCTGCGCATGGAAACCGTCCGCATCGCGGCGGAGGGGCTTGACCGGTGGTTCGACGCCTTCCGCCACCTCCAGGCCCTCGAGATCTGGCAGGCTCATGGCGCCTGGATCAGCGAACACGAACCCGCGTTCGGCCCCGGCGTGAAGGAACGTTTCGCCTTCGCCGCAACGCTGACCGAGGGTCACGGGGAGGAGCACCAGCCGGTACGCGACGCTGCCCGTGCGCGACTTGACGAACTGGTGGGCAGCGGAGACTCGCTGCTCGTCATCCCGACCGCACCCTGCAGCCCGCGCCGCGACGCCGGCCCGGCGGAGGTGGACGCGTTCCGGGCGCGCACGATGGGTCTCACCTGTCCTGCCGGGCTCTCCGGCTTTCCCCAGATTTCCCTTCCACTGGCAGCCGCCGGCGCGCCGCTCGGAATCTCCCTGATCGGACCGCCGGGCAGCGACGAGGCCCTCCTCGCGCTTTCGGCAACTGCGGCCGAATCCCGCCGTTGAAGCCGGTTGCCGATGACGCCACCCGCCCGGATTCTCTCCGGGGGACGCCACAGACTGGCCGTGCCATGCCGTGCTGCCCAACGAGGACCTGCCGATGACCGATTCCGAAGCCGTTTCGCAAGGAATCGGCCAGCCTCTCATCCGCAAGGAGGACGAACGGTTCCTGCAGGGGCGGGGACGATTTGTTTCCGACATCGTAATCCCGAACCAGCATCATGCCGCGTTCGTTCGCTCGCCACACAGTCATGCCGAGATCGTTTCCGTGAATGTGGCGGAAGCCGCACGGATGCCGGGTGTCGTTGCCTGCCTCACCGGCGAGGACATGGCAGCCGACGGCATTTTGCCGATGCCCTGCATGTGGATCATGGAGGATTCGGACGGCTCCAGGATGGCCGTCCCCGAGCGATGGCCGCTGGCGCGCGGCCGCGTGCGCCATGTCGGAGAGGCGGTCGCACTGATCGTCGCCGAAACGGAGGCCCAGGCCGGGGACGCAGCATTGGAAGTGGTGGTCGAGTACCACCCCCTGCCCGCGGTCACCGACGCAAGCACCGCACTCGCCGACGGCGCGCCGCTCTTGCATCCGGAGATTGCTCGCAACCGCCTGTTCTCCTGGGGCCGGGGAGATGCGGACAAGGCGGCAACAGCGATCGCGGCCGCTGACCATGTGGTTGAACTCAAACTCGTCAACAACCGGCTCGCCTGCGGAGCGATCGAGGCACGGGCCTGTCTGGCCTCGCACGACCCGGTATCGGATACCACGGTTCTCCACGACGCCACCCAAGCCCCGCATCTAATCCGCCGCTCGGTATGCGAAGCGTTGTCGCTGCCAACGCACAAGCTTCGCGTGATCGCGCCTGACGTCGGCGGCGGCTTCGGAACCAAAGGCAAGCATTATCCCGAAGAGACGGTCCTCGTCTGGGCAGCACGCCGCCTCGGCGTTCCCATACGCTGGATTTCCAGCCGCTCGGAGGCGTTCTGTAGCGATACCCAGGCTCGGGACCACCTGACGCGGGCGACACTCGGCATCGATGCCGACGGCCGGTTCCTGGGTCTTCACGTCGTCACCACCGCCAATGTCGGCGCCTACGTCTCGACATTCGGCGCCGCGATTCCGGGTGCGATCTACACTGCACTTCTGGCTGGCATCTACGGCACGCCAGCCATCCGCATCGACGTAACGGCTGCGCTCACCAACACAGTGCCGATCGACGCCTATCGCGGCGCTGGCCGCCCTGAAGCCTGCTACGTGCTCGAGCGCCTTGCCGACGAGGCAGCCCGGTTGCTTGGCATCGACCGGGTCGAAATCCGGCAGCGCAACCTGATTCCAGCTGATAGCATGCCTTATGCAACGCCGATCGGACCGACCTATGACTGCGGCGACTTCCCCGGAATTCTGGACGCGCTTCTTGAGGCCGGGGACTGGCAGGGTTTTGCCAAACGCCGCGAGGAATCGGCGTGCAGGAACAGGCTCCGCGGCATCGGCTTGGCTTTGTTCGTCGAGACATCCGGCGTCGCCCCTTCCCGCCTGGCAGGCATGCTCGGCGCTCGAGTCGGTTTCTTCGAAAGCGCCGAGATCCGCATCGCCGGAGACGGCAGCGTGCAGATTCTCGCTGGCACGCACAATCACGGACAGGGCCACGAGACTACATACGCCCAGATCGTCGCCGAGCGTCTGGGCCTACCCTATTCCATGGTCGAAGTCATCGAGGGCGATACCGGCGTCGTGCAGATGGGAACCGGTACCTTTGGCTCGCGATCCATAGCGGTAGGCGGATCGGCGATCGCCGCCGCCGCCGACAAGATAATCGCCAAGGGACGGCTGATTGCCGCCGATCTGCTCGAGGCCGATTCCGAGGACCTCGTTTTCGACGGCGGGATGTACACAGTCGCCGGCACCGACCGCCGGCTGCCGCTCCGGAGCGTTGCCGCAGCCGCCAATGTCGCCCATGCCCTCCCCGCAGGGGTCGAACCGGGCCTGAACGAGAACGCGTTCTACGACCCGCCCAACTTCGCCTACTCCAACGGCGGCCACCTCTGTGAGATCGAGATCGATGCCGAGACTGGCACCATGGAGATCATGAGCTACCTCACGGTCGACGATATTGGAACCGTGATCAACCCCCTCATTGTCGAGGGACAGGTCCATGGCGGCCTCGCGCAGGGAATCGGCCAGGCGATGACGGAACACTGCAGCTACGATCCGCGCTCGGGACAACTCCTTTCGGGGTCCTTTCTTGATTACTGCATGCCGCGGGCCGACGACCTCGTGAGTTTCGAAGGCAGGCTCGACGAGTCCCACCCCTGCACGCACAACCCGCTCGGCGCGAAGGGGTGCGGCGAATCCGGCTCGATCGGCTCGCCTGCGGCGATGGTCGGCGCCGCGCTTGATGCGCTCGCCCCGATGGGCGTGACGGATCTCGACATGCCGCTGACCCCCGAAACCGTCTGGAAGGCAATTTCGATGAAGGCGGGGTAACCGACGGCACGGGCAATGCTCGGGCGCGGAAGGCCCGCATGCGGCAAGGGCCAGTTGCCGATGGCAGGGAAAGGGTGGTGCCCAGGGGCGGATTCGAACCACCGACACCCGCATTTTCAGTGCGATGCTCTACCAACTGAGCTACCTGGGCAGGTTGTACCGCCGGGACGCATGGAAAATCGTCGTCGCCGACGATACGCAAGGTCGCATCGAAGACGGTCCGTATACACCCGAGAGGGTCCGATGGCAAGCGCTTCGTCTTGGAGGTATCATTCCAAAAAAATTTCTAAATTGTGCATCCGAACACTAGATGCGCATTGCGCTCGGGGCTCTGCACCTGCGTATGCCCCCAGGGTTTCACAATCATCGGAAGGCTTTTCTTCTCACTGAGGGCTGCCGCCCGGGACACAAAACGGGTGGCAAACGAAAATTGAACAGTTTCGGTCCGGTTTCAGAACCCCAAGCGGGGTGCAGGTGGTAACGGCCTCCATAGAACTGTGCACGGGTAGCTCGCTGCACCAACCGCCGGGAGCCTGGCGGCGGCGGATTCCCGCCCGTGCGCCGTAGCTTGCACACCCGCAAGCCGCGATCCTGGGCATGCCCCGTCTTCCAACGAAATCAGCGCGGACGTGGTTTGGCGAACGGCCTGGTAGAGCGCGAACGCCCGGCCCGGCAGGAAGCGCAAGCTGATCGTCACCCGATGCGGCGACCCCGGCGGTCTGTCGCATCGCAATCGCCGGCCGGACAGGACCATCAGGCGCGCACCGCGCCATTGTGGCGGGTGATGCCCATAAGCGTTAGCTAGCCACCAATATCCTTGCTTTTTTGATACAAGCAAGGCAATCTTAGATATTGAAAGGAACTTGGGGTTTTCCGATGGTCGAATCCTCTGTCACGTCCAAGGGGCAGACGACACTACCCAAACCCGTCCGGGAGGCGCTCGGGATCGTACCGGGAGACCGTTTGCGCTATGTCATTTTCGACAACAACGAAGTACGGCTGATGCCTGTTCGGCCCCTCTCGCGGCTATTCGGAGCGTTCAAGCACGAAGGGGCACCGGTGACGCTTCCAGATATGGAGCGCGCGATCGCGGACGGGGCAAACCAAAAGTGATCGCTCTCGACACGAATGTTCTGGTGCGATATCTGGTCGACGATGATCCACAGCAGGCGGAAGCTGCCCGCGCGCTTCTGACCGACCTCACGCCGGAACGGCCCGGCTTCGTGTGCCGAGAGGTTGCCGTCGAACTCGCATGGGTTCTGGATCGCGCCTACGGGTTCTCCCGCGACCAGATAGCAACGGTTTTCGAAGAGCTTGTCGCAACCGCTGAACTCCGTTTCGAAGAAGCCGACGATGTCGTCCGTGCGGCGCTCCGTTACCGCCAGGGCGGTGCCGGCTTTTCAGATCAGATGATTTTGGCCGCTGCAAGACGGTCCGGGGCCGAAGTCCTCTATACATTTGACCGGCAAACGGCCCAACTTGAAGACGCGGCGTTGTTGGGCAAGGCAGGGCCATAGAACGCGGCGGGTGGCCAAAGAAGTCGGGCAGAGGCCGACAATCGTCGGCGAACATACCTTAGCGCTCCCGCGATTGGCGCGACGACGAAGCACTGGGGATACGGCCACTGTGATCGGGAACGTCAATCGCGAACCGGCCGCCAGTCCTTGATCGCGCGGCTTCCACGCGGGGCTGGCCCGCACCCGCCGCTCCCGCGCGGCTCCATTCGCATGCCGATGATGCCGACGGAGCCATGGCGGCCCGTGCAGGACGCAGCATCAGATCCTCGTTCAGATCAAGAAGCCATTGCACGACGCCAAGCTGCGCCGCCACAAGTTCCGGCCGGACAGGCGGGCGCATTTCGTGCGGCGGGTCCGGCCGACCCTATTCCGTATTCCCTTCTGGCCCGTCCCCGGCCTCCTGAATCGAGGTGATATCCTCCTCGCCGGGCTCCTCTTCCGCGGGAATGGCGTAGGCACCGCTGAACCAGCGTCCGAGATCGACATCCGCGCAGCGTTTCGAGCAGAACGGACGATATTTCGGTGACCTCGGCGCCTTGCAGACGGGACAGGTAGCTTTCGGCATGCGACCCCGCTTTATCCCGGCACGATCTCGTACTGTTGGTTTGCCAAGCCCGCGGCCGCGCGCACATCGACGCGACATGCGATCCGCGCTTCAAGATCGTGCAGCGTGCTCGCGTACCGGCCCTCGAGCATGGCAGCAACCTCGGGCGCCGCATGCAGTGTCAGCTGTCCGGCCGGGAGAGCTGCCCCTTCACGCTGCAGCGCCCGCAATATGTCGAGACAGGCGGCATCCGGCGACACCGCCCGCCCGGAGCCACGGCACGAAGCGCATGCCTCCGTCATCAGCTGGGCCAGGGAACGGCGGCGGCGGCGGCGGGTAAGTTCCACCAACCCGGCACGCGTCCGCCCCAGGACGCGGAGGGGTGTCCGGTCCCGCAAGGCCTCCTGTTCCAGCAGGGCAAGAACCGCGCGCCAGTTACCGGGATCTTCCATGCCGATGAAGTCTATGACGATCAGACCGGAGAGATTACGCAGCCGGATCTGGCGAAGCGCCTCCGCAGCGGCCTCCTGGTTGATCTCGAACGCAGTCCGTTCCGGATCGGAGCCGGCCTCGAACGAGCCGGAATTCACATCGATTGCAGTCAAAGCTTCCATCGAGTCGATGACGAGGTCACCGCCGGACGGCATTCGCACGCGCCTGCCGCAGGCGCGCTCGATCTCCGCCTCTATGCCAAGAACCTCGAACATGTCGTCGTCCGAAGAATGGAGACTCACCCGTTCGGACCATCCTGGTATCATCGCATCGCAGTACCGTCGGGCCCGGTCCGCGACGGCCCGGTCGTCGAGAACCAGACGGTCGATTCGGTCGAGCGCCTGATCGCGGAGAATGCGAATCACCGGATCAAGATCGGCGTAAAGCAGCGCCGGCGCCGAAGCCGTCCTCTGCGCCTTCTCGACCGCGGCCCAGGTTTCGCGAAGTATCCGCAGATCCGCTTCCAGATCCGCGCGCGAAGCCCCCGTAGCTGCCGTGCGGACCACAAGACCCTCTTCCTGCGCTGCGATCTCCGTCCCCAGCCCGAGCAATCTCTGACGCTCGTCTTCGTCTGCGATTCGGCGCGAGACCGCGATTCGGCCATCCTGCGGCAGGTAGACGAGATGGCGCCCTGGCAGCGACAGGCGCAGCGAGAGTTCTGGACCCTTGCGTCCCGCCGAGTCCTTGACCGCTGTCACGACCACGGCTGCCCCCTCATGCAGCGTCCCCACGGCGTCGTCCGCATGAGTTGCGGAGCCCTGCCGCCGGTCTCCCAGGACAAGGAAGCCTGAGCGCGCGAGACCGATGTTCACGAACGCCGCCCCGGCGCCCGGCATCATCCGCTCGATGCGGCCGAGATAGATGTTGCCGACGATGCTCGCCTCGCCAATGCGCTCAAAAGCAAGTTCGATCACCGCGCCGTCTTCGACCAAGGCAGCGCGCACCTCTCCCGGCAGCGCGCTGACAAGGAGCTCGGTTGCCATTCAGCGATCCGCCTGTCTTACGGCCATGTCGGACGCTGCGGCCGTTGACCGGTAGCCGAGTCCTCGCAGCAGGGACACCGTCTCGTAGAGGGGAAGCCCGACAACGTTCGGATATGAGCCGTTGACGCGCGGCACGAATGCCCCCGCTGCGCCCTGTATGGAATAGCCCCCGGCCTTGCCCTGCCATTCGCCACCGGCGACATAGTTCTCGATCTCCGACATGTCGAGGCGCTTGAAGCTCACCGCAGTCCGCACCAGACGAGCGGCGCGGCGGCCGTCTGGCGCGATCGCCGCAACACCGCCATAGACCTGGTGCCGGCGTCCCGAAAGCATGCGCAGGAAATGCCGCGCCTCCACTTCGCCGGCCGGCTTTCCCAGGATCCGGCGCCCCAGCGCGACGACCGTGTCCGCGGCAAGCACGAATGCACTACCTGCCGATGCCCCGACAGTTGCTGCCTTGGCATCGGCCAGTCGGCGGGCAAGATGGCCAGGCAGTTCCCGTTCCCAGGGGGTCTCGTCTATTTCGGCAGGAATGACGGCGTCGGGAACGATCCCGACCTGGGCCAGAAGCTGATGGCGGCGCGGCGACGAGGATGCCAGAACCAGGCGCTGCGGCCCGGGGGCTTCGGCCATTGCCCTATTTGAAACGGAACGTGATCCGGCCCTTGGTGAGATCGTAGGGCGTCATCTCGACATTGACGCGATCTCCGGCAAGAACGCGAATGCGGTTCTTGCGCATCTTGCCCGAAGTGTGGGCCAGCACTTCGTGGTCGTTATCTAGCTTCACCCGGAACATGGCATTGGGCAACAGCTCCATGACCATTCCGGAAAACTCCATGAAATCTTCTTTCGGCATCGTATTTCCCGTGTTGTTTCGGACAGGCAAGACCGGACTGGACTACTGACAGGGACCGCCGGCCTTGCCGCCCCTGCTGCACCGGATCTCGGCGCGGCGGGGAAACGATCCCCCTACAAAAACTCCCTACTCGGCCGCTTGACGCGGATCGTCGACATGCTTTCCGCCGTCCCAGCCCTTGGCTCTGATCGTGCGCTCTGCAAACTCCGTCGGTTCATCTTCAAGCGTGGTCGCCATGGTGTCGTTCCAGCGGTTGAGGAAGCCGAACAGCGAGATCACGCCGACGATCTCGACGATCTGATAGTCAGTGAAATGTCGGCGAAGGTCCGCGAAATCAGCGTCACTTGCCATGTTGGGCACAGAAGCTGCCGCCTGAGCGAAACGCAGGGCCGATTTTTCCGCCTCTGAAAACAGTTCGCTGCTCTCGAACTCCCAGATAGCAGCGATCTTCTCGTCCTCGACCCCGGTGCGGCTGGTTCCACTTCCGGTGTGGGCGATGCAGTACATGCAGCCTGCCGCAAGGCTCGAGGCATTGGCTATCATGTATTTGAGAGATGCCGGAATCGATTGTTCCGTCTCGTTGTTGACTGCCTTCGCCAGCGCCGCGAATGCTTCGAGCAGCTCCGGCTTGTGAGCCATGACGCGCTGCGAATTCGGCACGAATCCCAGCCGCTCCAACACGGGCGCGAAGAACTCTGCCAAGTTGCCAACTTCGCCATCACCCAGTTCGCGTACCCGGCTCATCGTCTGCGTTCTCCCAAAGGTTCCTGGCGCCCCAGCGGGCGCGATTGCGACCGCCCCTATTCGGCCGCCTGACGGCGGCCGCGGGCAAGTTCTCCATACTGCGTACGGTATTCCTGCGCCCGTTGGGCGTAGGAGTCAAATGACCACTCGAAATTGCCGAGTTCCTCCTCGGTGATCGCACGCATGTACCGCGCCGGGCGCCCGGCCCACAACTCGCCGCTCTTCACCGTCTTTCCGGGCGTCAGCATCGCACCAGCGGCCAGCATCGCGCCGGACTCGATGGTGCTGCCGTCGAGTGCTATGGAACCCATGCCGACGAAGGCACCGCTCTCGATGTTGCAGGCGTGGAGCAGCGCCATGTGCCCGATCGTCACGTCGTCGCCGATGAAGGTGCCCTGATAGCGCGTGTGCACATGGATGATGGTTCCGTCCTGGACATTCACGCGCTCGCCGATGCGTATCGGAAAGTCGTCGCCGCGAACAACCGTGTTGAACCATATCGACGAACCCGCGCCGATCTCGACATCGCCAATGATGCAGGCTCCCGGAGCGATGAAGACGTCGTCCGCGATCTTCGGGTACTTCTCGAGATAGGGAAGCACGTTTCCCTGGTACTGGGTCATGACATCTCCTCGATCTGGCGGGCCGGGTCTCCGCCTTCCCGCATGTCCGCCGCCAAGAGGCGGCGGCGCGACGCTCACGGGTACATGGGCTGCTGTTCGAGACCCATGGTCTCAGGCAGGCCAAACATCAGGTTCATGTTCTGCAGCGCCTGTCCGGAAGCGCCCTTGACCAGATTGTCGAGCACCGAGACGAGGATCGCACGGCCTGGCAGGCGGTCGGCAAACGCGCCGATCAGGGCGAAGTTGGATCCCCGCACATGGCGGCTCGCCGGCGCGACCCCGACCGGCATGACGCGCACGAACGGTTCTTCCGCGTAGGCCTGCACCAGCGCGTCGCAGAGCTCCCCGAAGCCGACGCCCGCGGCCAACCTGACATAGATCGTCGACAGGATTCCGCGGTTCATCGGGATCAGGTGCGGCGTGAAATTGACGCTTACCGGATGTCCGGCCGCGGCCGACAACTCCTGTTCGATCTCCGGGGCGTGGCGGTGCCGCGCGACGCCATAAGCGTGAATGCCCTCGGCAACTTCGGCGAACAGACTCGTCTCCTTCGCCGCGCGCCCGGCGCCGCTGACGCCGGATTTGGAATCGATGATGATGCCATCGTCGACGTCAATCACGCCTGCCTCCAGCAGCGGCGCCAAGGGTAGGATCGCCGACGTCGGATAACAGCCCGGACAGGCAACAAGCCGGGCCTCCCTGATGTCGTCGCGCGCCCGCTCGGTGAGCCCGTAGACCGCCTCGCCCTGGAGTTCGACGGCGAGGTGCTCGTGACCATACCATTCGGCATAGGTCGCCGGATCCTGCAACCTGAAGTCCGCCGACAGGTCAAGGATCCTGAGATGGCGCGGCAGGGCGGCAATCACCTCCTGGGTAGTGCCATGAGGCAGGCAGCAGAATACGGCGTCGATAGCGGACCAGTCCTGATCCTCTATGCGTGTCAGCTTCGGAATCCCCCGGTCCGCGAACTGGGGGAAAATCTCGGCGATGTCCCTGCCCGCATGTCGATCTGCGGTCGCCGCCACGATCTTTGCCCGGGGGTGCGGAATCAGGAGGCGCAGCAATTCGGAGCCGGTGTAACCGGTCGCGCCGAGAAGGGCGATGTGAATGCTGTCAGATTTCTGTTCTGCCAAGATTCTGTTTCCCGATGCCAGTATAGGGGCGCGCCAGGCGCTCACAAAGAAAAAAGGCGCCCGCGCCGGACGCCTCTCGTCTGGATGCGATGAGACGCCTGCCTAGCGCTTGGAGAACTGGAAGCTGCGCCTTGCCTTGCGCTTGCCGTATTTCTTGCGCTCGACGATGCGCGAATCCCGCGTAAGGAAACTGCCTTTTTTGAGGGTCGAGCGGAGTTCCGGCTCGAACAGCGCGAGTGCCTTCGATATCCCGTGGCGGACCGCGCCGGCCTGGCCCGAAAGCCCGCCGCCCTTGACGGTGCACCAGATGTCGAACTCGTTGCCGCGATTTGCCGCCTGGAAGGGCTGGTTAATGATCATCTGGAGCACCGGCCGGGCAAAATACTCCGGAGCCGGTTTGCCGTTGACCACGACGCCGCCCGTGCCGCGCTTCAGCCACACGCGGGCGACCGCGTTCTTGCGCTTTCCGGTAGCATAGGCGCGGCCGAGACTGTCGATCTGCGGTTCCGCCGGCGCGGCGCCCAAGGCATCGCCGGCATCGCCGTCCCCGGACGCGGCGTCATCCGCTCCGGCCGCGATCCCGGCCGCGGCTATCGCCTCTCCGAGGGCCGTTTCGGCGGATTGCTGTTCCTGTGTCTCCTGTTCGGCCATCTCAGCCTGTCCTCATGTTCTTGCGGTTCATCGACGCAAGGTCCAGCCGTTCCGGGTTCTGGGCCTGATGCGGATGGTCGGGGCCGGAATAGACGCGAAGCTTGGTGATCTGCCTGCGGCCGAGCTTGGTCTTGGGAAGCATCCTTTCGACCGCCTTCATCACGATTCGCTCCGCCTTCCCGTCCGCGATCAGCTTCTCCGGCGTGACGCTCCTGATGCCGCCGGGATAACCGGTGTGCCGGTAGTAGACCTTGTCCGTCAGCTTGTTGCCGGTAAGCGCGACCCGTTCCGCGTTCACGACGACCACGCCGTCGCCGCAATCCACATGCGGCGTGAAGATGGGCTTGTGCTTGCCGCGGAGGATTCTCGCACACAGCGATGCGAGCCGGCCGAGCACCACATCCTCGGCATCGATAAGATACCATTTCGATTCGATATCCGCCGCTTTTGCGGAATAGGTCTTCATTACAGCTGTCCAAGGCAAAAAAACGTCGCCAACGCGGCGAGAAGGTGCCGCACCATGACAGAATCTGACTCCCTGTCAAGCTCTCGCGGACAACAAATTTCCCGCCCGCACCGCAGCGGCCGATGCTATACTGATTTTTTCAGCAGCCAATGTTTATGGGATTGCGAAATGGACGGCCATCCTCCAGTGGAAGGGATTCTCGCGCGCAGCGACAGCGCCGGCGTGGCGACGCTGACGCTCAATCGCCCGGAGGCGCGCAACGCGCTGTCGACGGACCTCATGGCCAGCTTGCAGGCAGAGCTCGACGCCATTGCCGCCGACGGGACAATACGCGTCGTCGTCATCGCGGCCAACGGACCCGCCTTCTGCGCCGGCCACGACCTCCGCGAGATTCGTGGCCTCTCCGGCCGGCGAAGCCACGAGAAGCTCTTTGCGCAATGCTCGAAGCTCATGCTGTCCATCATGAACCTGCCGCAACCGGTGATCGCCAGGGTTCACGCCACGGCGACGGCGGCTGGATGCCAGCTCGTGGCGACATGCGACCTCGCCATTGCCGGCCGCTCCGCCCGCTTTGCTACCCCCGGCGTGAATATCGGCCTCTTCTGCTCGACGCCGATGGTCGCGGCAAGCCGCAACCTGCCCCGCAAGAAGATGATGGAAATGCTGCTTCTCGGCGAGATGATCGATGCCGAGGACGCTGCCACTGCCGGCCTCGTCAACCGGGCCGTCGCCGACGAGAATCTCGATCAGGAGGTAGCCGCATGGTGCGAAACGATCGCCTCCAAGTCGCCGCTTACGCTACGCATCGGCAAGAAGGCGTTCTACCGCCAGCTCGAACTCCCGGTCGAGGATGCCTACCGATACGCCGGAGAGGCCATGGTCGAGAACATGCTCGCGCGCGATGCCGAAGAGGGTATAGACGCGTTCCTCGAAAAACGCGCACCCCGATGGACCGGCGAATGAAGGCATGGCCCCGCGCGGCCGGCAAACGGCGCCTGGATCCGATCCGGTGACGGCGCTCGCCTACGCCGATGCCGCGATCCGGGCGGTGCTCGCGGGTACCTCGACGATTGCCATGGTCGGCGTCTCGGCAAGATGGGTGCGGCCGAGCAATTTCGCGATGAAATATCTCCAGCAGAAGGGCTATCGCGTCATCCCGGTCAATCCCGGCTCCGCCGGCGACGAGATCCATGGCATGACCTGCTACGCGGCCCTTGGCGAAATCCCGGAGAGGTTCGACATGGTCGATATCTTCCGCCATCCGGATGCCGTGGGGCCGATCGTCGACGAGGCGATCTCGCTCAGGGACGAACGGGGAATACGGACGGTGTGGATGCAGCTCGGCGTCATCAACCATGAGGCGGCGGCGCGTGCGGAGGCGGCCGGGCTCACGGTCATCATGGATCGCTGCCCCAAGATCGAGTTTGCCCGACTCCACCATGAGCTGTCGTGGTCCGGCATCAATACCGGCGTGATCTCGGCGAAGCGGCCGAGACTGGCCCCGCGCCGCTGAGCCGACACCGGCAGGGAACGGATCCATGAGCAAACAGCCGGAAACAGATCCCGGCCGCCCGGCCTGGGGTTTCGAGACCCGTGCCATCCACGCCGGCGCCGCGCCCGACGCGCTTACCGGAGCGCGCAACACGCCGATTCATCACTCCACCTCCTATGTCTTCGACGACGTCGACCACGCCGCCTCGCTGTTCAACCTGCAGACCTTCGGCTTCATCTATTCGCGGCTGACGAACCCCACCGTCGCCGTGCTCGAGGAGCGCATCGCAAGCCTCGAGAATGCCCGCGCTGCATGCGCGGCCGGATCCGGCCACGCGGCGCAGTTCCTGGCCTTCTTCACCTTCATGGAACCGGGCGACCATTTCGTTGCCTCACGCTATCTCTATGGCGGCTCGATCACCCAGTTCGGCGTCACCTTCAGGAAACTTGGATGGGACTGCAGCTTCGCCGATCCCCTCGAACCCGCGACGTTCCGCGACGCGCTGAAGGCGAACTCGAAGGCGATCTTCATCGAATCCGTGTCCAACCCGTCAAGCATCATCGGCGACATCGAGACCATCGCCGGAATAGCCGACGAAGCCGGCATCCCGCTGATCGTCGACAACACCATTGCCACGCCGTGCCTCTTCAATCCCGTCGACCACGGCGCCGACATCGTCATCCACTCGACCACCAAGTATCTCAACGGGCACGGCAATTCGATGGGCGGCGTCATCGTCGAATCGGGCCGGTTCGACTGGGCCAGGAACGACAAGTTTCCGGCACTTACCACCCCCGACGAGGCCTACCACGGCCTCACCTTCTACGAGACCTTCGGGGATTTCGGCTTCACGATGCGTGCACGGGCGGTGGCGCTACGCGATTTCGGCCCGACGCTGTCGCCGACCAACGCATTCATGACGATCACTGGTATCGAGACCTTGCCGCTGCGCATGGAACGGCATGTCGCCAACGCGTCCGAGGTCGCCGCCTTTCTGGATGCTCACCCGGCCGTAGCGTGGGTGTCCTTCGCCGCACTCCCGTCGAGCCCGTCCTACGAATGGAAGGAGAAGTACATGCCGAAGGGATGCGGGTCGGTCTTCACCTTCGGACTCAAGGGAGGCTACGAGGCCGGCACGCGGCTGGTCGAAAACTGTCAGCTCCTTTCGCATCTCGCCAATGTGGGCGATACGCGAAGCCTGGTTCTCCATCCGGCGTCGACGACCCATCGCCAGCTCACGGAAGCGCAACAGATCGCGGCCGGCGCCGGCCCCGACGTGGTGCGGATATCTGTCGGGCTGGAGACCGTCGAGGACATCATCCGCGATCTCGACCAGGCGCTCCGGGCGGCCTCCTGAAGGCGGACGCCGTCAGGAGACGGCGCTGTCGTCCGCCGTTTCGTCCGCGATCCAGGCCAGAAAGCGCGCATTGCCGCCAACAACGGGCAGTGCGGCCACGCAGGGGCAGTCGTAGCTGTGGAGCGCAACCACCCGTTCCGTCAGCGCATCGACGAGCTCCGCGCGGGTCTTGGCGATCAGTACCGTCTCCCGGTCCTCGCACAAGTCGCCTTCCCAGCGATAGAGCGACGTCATGGACTCGAAGATGTTCACGCAGGCGGCAAGACGCTCGTCAACGAGAACCCTGCCGATGGCCCGGGCCTCCTCCGGACTGCCGACGGTGACATAGACCATCCTGGCCGCGCTGGTTTCGGACATGCCCTCTCCCCGCATCCGCCGGCGGCGGACCCTTGTCAGCTCAGGTTGCGTTCCTTCTTGATCCGGTCATAGGCAGCATTGATCTCGGCCATTTTCCGGTTGGCAACCTCGACGAACTCCTCGGGCAGCCCCTGTGCCATAAGCTTGTCGGGGTGGTTCTCCTGCAACAGCCGGCGATAGGCCGTCCTGACCTCCCGATCGTCCGCACCGGCATCAATGCCGAGGATCTCGTAAGGATTGCTGTCTGCCGAGGCACCGTCGACGACGAAGGTCCGTTCGATGCGCCGCACGTCGGCCGGGCCGAAACCGAAGATGTGCGCGACCTCGCCGATATAGGCGCGCTCGGCCGGGTGATAGACCCCGTCTGCATGCGCGATCATCAGCAAGGCGCCGACGAGGCCCTCGAGCACTGACCGGTCGTGGCCGAGCAGCGCGGCGATCTGCTCCGCATAGGGCTCGAAACCACCCGCGTCCCTCTTCGCCTCGTTGAAGATCGCACCGACTTCGCCTGCGGCATGCTCGGGTATGTTGAAGATGCGCTTGAGGGTGGCTATCTCATCACGGGTGACCTGCCCGTCGGCCTTCGCAAGCTTCGCCGCCAGCGCGATGAACGCAACCGTGAACGCCACCTGGAGATCCATGCCGCCACGCCCGAGCAGCGTAGCGTCATCGCCACCGCCGCGCTTCGACCTGTCGACCATGTGACCGGCGACAGCGCCAATCAGCGCACCGAGCGGCCCGCCGAAGGCGAAGCCCAGCGTCCCGCCGATGATCTTGCCCCAGATGCTCACGTCTTCCTCCGTTCCACGGCAACGGCCCGGTGCCGCGTCAACCGCACCTGCGGAGCGGCATGCGCCGCATTGCGGGCACCGTCCGCAGACATGCCCTTGACATCAATAGGTGATTGGAACATCAAAGGAAAGACGTCTGCCGGTTCTGTCCCGGAGGAGATGTCCGCCGATCGCACCACTGTCGGGAGAACAGTTGATGTCCGGAAGCACGGGACTACACAGTCTGATCGCCGCTGCTGCGCCGCTCTTTGCCGGGGAGGCCGAGGTCGTTCGGACCTACTGGGACTGGGAAGGCCGGACGGTCGAGACCGATCTCCGTTGGCTGCAGCTCCAGTGCTTCAAGGAACTCAAGGGATCGGGGGTCGGCGAGCTCGACAACATGGGCGTCATCGACGGTCCGCTGAAGGAGATTGGCGAGGCGCTGCCCAGGCTCGACCGCGGCGTCGACCGTCACCATGTCCGCCACCTGATGGAGGAGCTTTACGAAGAGTTCAGCCATTTCTGCGCCTTCGCGGACGCCTATGACGCCATCCGGCCCGAGGGCGCACCGGCGCTCGACCCGCAGGCCAGCGACGGCTGGGAAGAAGACCGGACGCTCACCGAAATGCGCTACCGCATCCTCGCCGATCACGGCGCCATGGGGCTCCGGGCGTCGAAGTTTTCCGAAGGCGGCTACTGCACGCTCTTCCGCGAGGGCATGCGCGTCGGCGGCAAGGGCGGGTCCTTCGCCGCTGCCAACGACCTGATCTCGAAGGCCTGCGAACTGGTCTACGAAGACGAGTTCGGACACATGCTTCAGGGCATCGTCGGGCTCGACGACGAGGGGCTGGCCGAGGACGAGTGGGAACGGCTGACTGAGCTGGTCGTCCGCCTGCTTCGGCTGCGCATCCCGATGCGCAACGGGCAGTTCTCCTATCCGCTTTCCCAGGAGCGCATGGACGCCATCTATGCCGGCGACATCGAGCCCGAACCGTTCGATTTCGAAGCCGCCGAGGAGCGCGCGGCACGGGCTGCGTAGGCGCCGCGCCGGATCAGTTGTAGAAGGGGTTCAGGCCTTCGGCGTGATCGGTGACGTCGACAACGTCTTGGATGGAGACGATTTCCGCGATGACAGCATCGCGGATCCCCTGCTGCAACGTAAGCGCTGAGGCCGAGCAGCCCTGGCACCCGCCTTCCATGCGGACATAGGCGATGTGGTCGACCACTCCGAGCAGGGAGATGTGGCCGCCATGGGCGGCGACCGCCGGGTTGACGCGCTCTTCGAGGAACTCCAGAACCGCGCCGGCCTCCGGCCCCTCGAGGGCCCCGGCTCCGGCTTCGAGCAGTTCGTCGGGAAGCGCGGCAGGTGGCGTCTCGCCGTGCCAGGCGACATCCCGCACATGCGGCAGGTGATGGCGGATGATGTTGGCGATCATGTCCTTGCGGGCGCCTCCGCCTCCTGTCAGCTCCAGCGTGAGCACCCCCGATTCGAGGCCGCAAAAGCGCACGCCGCCGCCATAGGCTTCCGCCGCGGGCCGGATTCGGGCGTCGAGGAAGGCCAGCGTCTCGATAATTTCCGGATCCGCCAAGACCGGCTCACCTGAGCCGTAATGGGTCATTATCGCGCCGAGAACCGGCGGCTTGAGTATGTACCACTCGAATCCGTCCGATCGCCGCACGGTGATTTCGTCGAGGCTCAGCGTTACCCCCTCGATCCCGTCGATGGACAACAAGCGCCGCGCCAGCGGCGACGATGACGCCGCGCTTTCCTCATCCACCTCCGGAGTTCCGGGCGACAGGACCGGCTCGCCCGGAACGAAGCGCATCAGCCTAGAATCATCGAGGCGGTGGGTTTCTATGAACATGTATCAGCCACCGCCCGGATTCGCGCCGTAACGGCCTTCGATATAGGTCTCGACTATTTCCAGGAATTCGTCCGCGATTCCGGCGCCGCGCAGTGTCATCTTCTTCTCGCCGTCGATGAAGACCGGCGCCGCGGGGCTTTCGCCCGTGCCGGGCAGGCTGATCCCGATATCGGCGTGCCGAGATTCGCCGGGACCGTTGACGATGCATCCCATCACCGCAACGTTCAGGTTCTCGACGCCGGGATATTTCCGCCTCCACTCGGGCATGCTGCCGCGAACATGATCCTGTATTTGCTGCGCGAGCTCCCGGAAGAAGCTCGATGTCGTGCGGCCGCATCCCGGACAGGAGGCCACCAGCGGCAGGAACGGCCTGAGGCCCATGGTCTGCAGCAGTTCCTGGGCGACGACGACCTCGCGAGTCCGGTCGCCGCCAGGTTCTGGCGTGAGCGACACGCGCACGGTATCGCCGATGCCGTCCTGGAGCAGGATGCCCATGCCAGCGGCCGAGGCGACGATCCCCTTGGTTCCCATTCCCGCTTCCGTCAGACCGAGATGGAGCGCGTAGTCGCAGCGGGCGGCGAGATCCCGGTAGACCGCGATCAGCTGCTGGATTGCCGAAACCTTGGCCGAAATGATGATGCGGTCCCTCGGCATGCCGAGCTCCTCGGCGCGCGCGGCCGAGAGAAGGCCGGACATGACCATCGCCTCCCGCGTGACGGCGGAGGCGTCCTTCGGGTGTCCGGCGAACGCGTTCTCGTCCATCAGCGTGGTCAGCAGCTCCTGGTCGAGGGAACCCCAGTTGACGCCGATACGCACCGGCTTGGCATTGCGGTTGGCAATCTCGATCATGGCGGAGAACTGCTGGTCGCGCTTTTCCCGGAATCCGACATTGCCGGGATTGATCCGGTATTTCGCGAGCGCCTCGGCGCAGGCCGGATTCTCGGAAAGGAGCTTGTGCCCGATATAGTGGAAGTCGCCGACCAACGGCACGTTGACGTCCATCTGGTCCAGACGGTCGCGAATTCTCGGAACCGCTCTTGCAGCCTCGTCGCGGTCCACGGTGATGCGCACGATCTCGGAGCCGGCGCGGGCGAGTTCGGAAACCTGACGCACCGTGGCTTCGACGTCGGCGGTATCGGTGTCCGTCATCGACTGGACCACGATCGGCGCTCCTCCCCCGATGACCACGTTTCCGACCCGGACGCCAACGCTTCGGCGGCGCGACGGTTCGTGGTCCGCCGTCTTCTCCGTGCGAACATCAGTCATCGCTTACATCCCCCCGAGTCTGCGTTGTCTCGGTTCTTCCCGCGGCGCCGGCGCCGCAAAGGCCTCCAACATGTCCGAATACTCGCTCAGGACGGGAAATTCCGGAAACTCTTCGATCAGGCCGGGCGGCGGACGAAACAGGAAACCGGCATCCGCCGCAGCGAGCATCCGGGTATCATTGTAGGAATCGCCGGCGGCATAGACCGTGAATCTGAGGCCCTGGAACGCCATGACCGCAGCGCGTTTGTGATCGGGCATGCGCTGCCTGTATCCGCTGATCCGTCCGTTCTCGCCGATCAGGAGTTGATGGCAGAAGAGCGTCGGGCGCCCGAGCTTCGCCATCAAGGGCCCCACGAATTCCCGGAACGTGTCCGACAGGATGACAACCTGGTGGCGGCTGCGCAGCTCGTCGAGGAATTCGAGAGCGCCCGGGAGCGGATCGAGCGAATCGATGACCGGCTTGAGCGCGGGCATGCCGAGGCCGTGGCGATCGAGCACGTCGATGCGGTATTTCATGAGTGCGTCATAGTCGGGCTCATCGCGGGTGGTTCGCCGGAGCTCGTCGACGCCGCTGCGCTCGGCCAGCTCGATCCAGATCTCGGGGGTGAGAACACCCTCCATGTCAAGACAAATGAGCTTCACGTCGCTGACCAGGCTTTTCCACCAGCTGCATTGCTGCGGTGCAGACATAACAGCCATTTCCCGGTCCGGCAAACTGCTGTCGGTGAGATCGCGCGACCGGCGCCTCCTGTCTCCGCCCTGCCGTTCCCACGTATCCTGTGCTACCGTTGCGCCAAAGAACGGCTAGGGAGCGAGGCCATGCCCCGCACTCTCACAAGTAACCAGGTCGACCAGTTCTGGAACGAGGGCTACGTCTTTCCCTTCGATTGCCTGACGGCGGAAGAGGCGGCCGAATGCCGCACGCGGCTGGAGGCGTATGAGGCGACCATCGACGGGCCGATCTCGGCGCACCTGCGAATCAAGGTGCATCTCGGGTTCAGGTGGCTCTGGGAAATCGCCCGCCATCCCAGACTGCTTGATGCCGTCGAGGATCTGATCGGACCGGACATACTCCTCTATCTCTCGACCTTCTGGTTCAAGGACGCCCGCGACAGGAAATTTGTTTCCTGGCATCAGGACTCTGCCTATTACGGCCTCGATCCGCATGATGTGATCACGCTCTGGCTGGCGTTCACCGACGCCACACCCGAGAACGGTTGCATGCGCGTACTTCCCGGAAGCCATAAGTGGGAAGACCAGCAGCATGTCGAGACCTACGACCCGAAAAACCTGCTCGCACGCGGCCAGTCCATCGAAGGGCTCGACGACAGCACGGCAGTCTTCATGCCGCTCCGCGCCGGGCAATTCTCGATGCACCACGAACGCATGCTCCACAGCTCGCCGCCCAACACCTCGAACGACCGGCGCCTCGGCATGTCGTTCACCTTTCTTCCGACCCGTACCAGGTGTGTGCTCGGCCGCCGCACGGCAAGCCTCGTGCGCGGCACTGACCGGTACGGCCACTGGGACCACGATCCCGAACCTCGCTCCGACTTCGACCCTGACTGCATGGAGGCGATCAGATACTGGAAACAGGCCTATGCCGACCCGAACGTCATCCAGGAAAGCCGGCGCGCCTCCTAGACGGCAACGGCCGGATGCCGAGGGGCCGCTTTCGCGCGTGGGCGCAAAGGCGGCAACTGTCGTCGCCGACGGCTGCCCGCCCCATCGCCTCCAGGGCGCTGCGGCCCCGGCGGAGCGCCAGGCATGGATCCGCCGACATTGCCAGGAGAGTCGAGAGCGCGTATTGAATTCGCGCCCCGGCAAGGCCATCTACGGAACAGGCGCCATGGTCTTTCGGGCGCATCGCGCACGACAACGACCACAGAGGAAAACAGGAGACATCCAATGATGCGCAAGACGTTCTTTGCTGCCATAGCGGCAATGACAATGGCTGCGGGAGCGGCCAGCGGCGAGACCATAAAACTCGGAATCCTGTTCGGATTTACGGGTCCCATCGAATCCCTTACCCCGCCGATGGGTGCCGCCGCGGAATTGGCGATGAAGGAGGTTTCTGAATCGAAGCTTCTCCTCGGCGGATCCACGGTCGTGGCCGTCAAGGCCGATTCGACATGCGTCGACAATGCCGCCGCGACCGCTGCGGCCGAACGCTTGGTGACCTCGGACAAGGTGAAGGGCATCGTCGGCGGCGACTGCTCGGGCATCACGGGCGCCGTGTTGCAGAACGTTGCCCGCCCGAACGGGATGGTGATGATTTCGCCCTCGGCAACCAGCCCCGGACTGTCCACGGCCGAGGATGACGGGCTGTTCTTCCGAACCGCACCGTCCGACGCTCGCCAGGGCACGGTCATGGCCAAGGTCATCAGGGACCGCGGCATCGGCAAAGTCGCCGTGACCTACACCAACAACGACTACGGCAAGGGCCTCGCCGACAGCTTCAAGGCGGCCTTCGAGAAGGCCGGCGGCAAGATCACGATCGTCGCTGCCCATGAAGACGGCAAGGCCGACTATTCCTCAGAAGTGGCCGCGCTGGCATCCGCCGGCGGCGACGCCCTCGCGGTGGTCGGCTATATCGACAAGGGAGGGCTCGGTATCATCCGCGCCGCGCTCGACAAGGACGCCTTCGACAAGTTCGTGCTTCCCGACGGCATGGTCGGCGACTCGCTCATCGCCGCCATCGGCGCGGATCTCAACGGCTCGTTCGGCCAGCATCCGGGCACCGACAGCAAGGGGACGACCATAATCGCGGAACTCGCCAAGAAGAACGGCTTCAAGACCGGACCGTTCATCCCCGAGTCCTATGATGCGGCGGCGCTCATCATGCTCGCCATGCAGGCCGCCAAGTCATCCGACCCGCGTGTCTACAGCAAGAAGGTGATGGAAGTTGCCAACGCACCGGGCGAGAAGATCCTCCCCGGAGAGCTCGCGAAGGCGCTCAAGATCCTCGCTGCCGGCGGCGATGTCGATTATGTCGGCGGATCGGCGGTCGAGCTGATCGGCCCCGGCGAATCCAAGGGCAACTACCGCGAGATCGAGATCCGCAACGGCAAGATTGAGACGGCTCGCTACCACTAGGCTCCGGGTTTCACCCGGACAGCGCGGAGGCGGCGGCGCGGAGAGACCTGTCCGCGCCGCCTGCCCTTTCCGATGCTCAGGGTCGAGGACATTCACATGCGTTTCGGCGGCGTCCGCGCCGTCGACGGCGTGTCACTCGAGATTGCCGCCGGCTCGGTCACCGGCCTCATCGGCCCGAACGGCGCGGGCAAGACGACGCTGTTCAACGTCATCGCCGGCATGTGCCGGCCGACCGCCGGACGGGTCTATCTCGCCGGCGAGGACATAACCGGCCTGGCGCCCCATACGCTCTTCGGCAGGGGGCTTCTCCGCACCTTCCAGATTGCGCATGAATTCGCGACCATGACGGTCCGCGAAAACCTGATGATGGTACCGGGGGGACAGTCCGGCGAGAGCCTTCCCAAGGCCTGGTTCCGCCCCGCGCTGGTCGCGCGCGAGGAACGCGCCATCGCCGAGCGCGCCCGAGACGTCATGGAATTCCTCACAATCGACCACCTCGCTGACGAGCCGGCGGGCAATCTCTCCGGCGGGCAGAAGAAGCTCCTCGAGCTCGGCCGCACGATGATGGTCGAAGCGCGCATCGTCTTCCTCGACGAGGTCGGAGCCGGCGTCAACCCGACCCTGCTGAAAACCATCGGCGATTCGATCCTCAGCCTGAACCGAGATCACGGCTATACCTTCTGCATGATCGAGCACAACATGGATTTCATATCCCGCCTCTGCGATCCCGTGATCGTGATGGCTGAGGGAAAAGTTCTGGCCGAGGGCACGGCCAGGGAGGTGCTGGAAAACCCGGACGTGGTGATGAAGTACCTCGGAAGCGGATTCTCCGGACAGGTGATGCCGTGAGCCTTCTTGTCGGCGAGAACATGACCGGCGGTTACGGCGGAGCCGATATCCTCAATGACTGCACGATTGCTGCCGAGGCCGGCGAGATATCCGTCATTGTGGGACCGAACGGCGCCGGCAAGTCGACGGCCATGAAGGCGATCTTCGGCATGCTCACGCTGAAACACGGGTCCGTGCAAATCGACGGCGAGGATATCACCGGGCTGCCGCCGCAGGAACGGGTAACCAGGGGCATGGCCTTCGTGCCGCAGACGAACAACGTCTTCACGACCATGACGGTCGAGGAAAACCTCGAGATGGGAGCCTTCGTCCGCCGCGACGACATCCGGAAAACCCTGGAAGAGGTCTACGAGCTGTTTCCGGTCCTGCGGGAAAAACGACGCCAACCGGCCGGCGAACTGTCAGGCGGGCAGCGCCAGCAGGTGGCGATCGGGCGGGCACTGATGACCCTGCCGAAGGTCCTGATGCTGGACGAGCCGACGGCAGGAGTCTCGCCCGCGGTCAAGGACGAGATCATGTTCAAGATCATGGAGATCGTGCGCACCGGCGTATCCATCCTCATGGTCGAACAGAACGCGCGCCAGGCGCTGGCAATCGCTGACACGGGCTATGTCCTCGTGCATGGACGGAACCTGCACACCGATGGCGGCACCGAACTGCTGCTCGACCCCGAGGTCCGACGGTCTTTTCTCGGAGACTGATGATGGACGTCCTCAATGCGGTTCTCGTTCTCTGCAATTTCGTGCTCTTCCCGGCTACCGCCTACGGCAGTCAGCTTGCGCTTGGCGCGCTCGGCATAACCCTCGTTTACGGCATCCTGCGTTTCTCCAACTTCGCTCACGGCGACACCATGGCTTTCGGCACCATGGTGACGGTGCTGCTGACCTGGTGGCTGCAGGGACTCGGCGTAAGTCTGGGCCCCCTGCCGACTGCCGTTCTCGCCCTGCCCGCAGCGATTGCCGCCACCGTCATTCTCCTGCATGTCACGGACCGCGTCGTCTACCGGTATTATCGGCGCAGGCGGAGCGACCCCGTCATCTTCACGATCGTGTCCGTCGGGGTGATGTTCGTCCTCAACGGCATCATCCGCCTGATCATCGGACCGGATCATCAGCACTTTGCCGACGGCGCCCGCTTCATCGTCAGGGCGCGCGAGTTCAAGCAGGCGACAGGCCTGTCCGAGGGGCTGTCGATCAATGTCGCCCAGACCATCGCCATCGTCACCGCGGTCATCGTCGTCGCCGCGATGTTCTGGTTTCTCCAGCACACCCGCACCGGAAAGTCGATGCGGGCGATGTCCGACAACGAGGATCTCGCCCTCCTCTGCGGCATCAGCTCCGAACGGGTCGTCGCCGTCACTTGGATTCTCACGGCGGCCCTCGCCACCATAGCGGGCACGTTGTACGGGCTCGACAAGGGTTTCGTGCCGTTCACCTACTTCCAGCTCCTGCTTCCGATGTTTGCCGCAGCCATCGTCGGGGGGCTCGGCAATCCCGTCGGCGCCATCGTCGGCGGCTTCGTGGTTGCCTATTCCGAAATACTGATCACCTACGCGTTCAAGAAGGTTCTCACCTACATCCTTCCGGACAGCCTCGATCCCGAAGGGCTCGTGCAGTTGCTGTCGACGGATTACAAGCTCGCGGTCTCCTTCGGGATTCTCATCCTCGTCCTGCTGTTCATGCCGACAGGCATCCTCAGGGGGCGCACGACATGAACGCGGCAAATTCACGCACACGGATTCTCGCCCTCTATACGGTCTTCTTTCTCCTGATGGTGGGCGTTGGCTTGATCCAGAGCTGGACGGTGGCGCTGACAATCCTCAACCTCTGCCTGATCTCGGCCATCATGAGCCTGGGCCTGAACGTCCAGTGGGGCTATGCCGGGTTGTTCAACTTCGGCACGATGGGTTTTGTCGCCCTTGGCGGGCTGGCGGCGGTGCTGGTGTCGATGCCACCGGTATCCGCCGCTTGGGCGGCGGGCGGCGCGCGCGTCCTCGCCGCGCTCGCCGTCGGAGCCGGATCGATCGGCGCCGCGATCTTTCTGTGGAAACGTATGGCAGCCGGGCGAAAGCGCTGGCTCGCGCTTGCGGCAACGCTGCTCGCAGGCCTCTTCGCCTACCGTCTCGTATTCGATCCCGCGGTGGCCGCGATCGAGGCGGTCAATCCCGCTGCAACGGGTTACCTGGGAGGCCTCGGCCTGCCAATTCTCCTCGCATGGCCGGTCGGCGGGCTTCTCGCAGCGGGCGCGGCCTGGCTTGTCGGCAAGACCGCGCTCGGACTCCGCACCGATTATCTCGCAATCGCTACATTCGGCATAGCGGAGATCATCATTTTCGTGCTCAAGAACGAGGACTGGCTGTCACGTGGCGTGAAAAACGTTGTCGGCCTTCCGCGCCCGGTCGCCTACGAGGTGGAGCTTCAGCGATCGCCGGACTTCGTCGCTTGGGCAACCCGCTTCGGGCTCGATCCCGTCGATCTCTCGTCCGCCTACGTCAAGCTGTCTTACGCCATCCTGTTCGCTGCCGTCCTTGCCGCCGTCCTCTGGCTCTCGCAGAGAGCGCTCAATTCCCCCTGGGGTCGCATGATGCGCGCAATTCGCGACAACGAGGCCGCTGCGGAGGCCATGGGCAAGAATGTGACCGCCCGGCATCTCCAGACCTTTGTCCTCGGTTCGGCGGTATGCGGAATTGCCGGAGCGATGATGACAACGCTCGACGGGCAACTGACCCCGGGGTCCTACCAGCCGCTACGCTTCACCTTCCTGGTGTGGGTCATGGTCATCATCGGCGGTTCGGGAAACAATTTCGGCGCCGTGCTCGGCGGCATGCTGATCTGGTTCCTGTGGGTGGAAGTGGAGCCCCTCGGGCTGTGGCTCATGCACGCGGTGACCGCCGGAATGCCGGAGGACAGTGGCCTTCGCGCCCACCTCCTGAACTCGGCGGCCTATATGCGCCTTCTGACCATGGGCGTCATCCTGCTCCTGGTGCTCAGGTTCTCGCCGCGGGGCCTCATTCCCGAGCGATAGCCTGTCTCTTCAGGCACCGGTCAAGCGTGCCGGCCCTTCCGGAGCGGGCTCAATTCCCGGGCCGGCTCCAAACGGCGGCCGATCCGCGACCACCGAGCGAAGTCCGGCGTGATCAGGCTCGTGGGGCCGGGGTCTGCCGCCGTTCCGCCGGGCGCCTGCCGTCGACGCGTCGACCTTGCTCTGCGAGTCCCACAAGAAGCGACGACAGGCTGCCGGGTGCCATTATCCGCCGCCACGACACTTGGCTGACACGGTTCTGGTGTTGTTGGTCCCAAGACCGCCGCTTAGCCGTCCATCCCGACCAGGCCGCGCGCAAATTCCCGTGCTTCGAACGGCCTGAGATCGTCCTCGCCTTCGCCCACCCCAACGGCATGCACCGGCAGGCCGAACCGCTCGGCCAATGCGACCAGAACGCCGCCGCGCGCAGACCCGTCAAGCTTGGTGATCACGAGGCCGCTGACGGCGCACAGGTTGCGGAAGGTCTCAACCTGTGAGAGGGCGTTCTGCCCGGTGGTCGCATCGAGTACGAGCAGGCAGTCATGCGGCGCCGTTTCGTCCTGCTTGGCGATTACCCGGATCACCTTCTGCAACTGCTGCATCAGATCGTCGCGATTCTGAAGGCGCCCGGCCGTATCGATGATCAGAATGTCCGCATCCTGGGCGCGCGCGGCATCTATCGCCTCGAAAGCGAGACTGGCAGCGTCCGAGCCCGGATCGCGGGCGATCACAGGGACGCCGCTCCGTTCACCCCAGATGCGAAGCTGGTCTATGGCGGCGGCACGAAAGGTGTCGCCAGCCGCCAGCATGACCGACCTTCCTTCCGCACGAAACAGCCGGGCAAGCTTGCCGATCGTGGTCGTTTTCCCCGACCCGTTGACACCGACGACAAGAATCACATGCGGCCTGCGCGACGGGTCGATTGCCAGCGGCATGGCAACCGGTTCGAGTATTTCCGCGATCTCGGAGGCCAGCGCCTCGCGAATCTCGTCTGCCGAGACATCCGTGCCCAGCCGCCGACTCGAGAGCGTGCGCGATACGCGCTCCGCGACATCGACACCGAGATCCGACATGATCATGAGCTCCTCGAGCTCCTCGAGCGTGGCAGCGTCCAGCCTGCGCCCCGAGAAGATGGCCCCGATGCCGTCGGACAAGCGCGACGACGAGCGCTGGAGGCCAGCACGGAGACGCGCGAGCCATCCCCGCCTTTCGTCGGGCTCCCCGCTCATGCCGCCTTGCGCGCCAGCAGCCTGTCGTCTTGCCGGGCAACGACATGCGCGGAAACCAGTGTGCCCGGAGACGCCTTCTCATCGAGATGCACGACGGCAAAATGCGGAGAACGCCCTTCGCCATCCCGCTCGACAAGCACGTCGACGGTCTCGCCGATACGCGCGTCCAGGAAACGCTCGGCCTGCACCCTGCCGGCGGCGCGGAGCGCCGCAGCCCTCGCCCGCCGCACCGGTACAGGCGTCTGCGGCATGGACGCCGCCGGTGTTCCTGGGCGGGCGGAATAGGGAAAGACATGAAGCCAAGCGAGATTGCAGTCCTCGACGAGAGCGAGGGAATTTGCAAAAGCACCGTCATCCTCGGTGGGAAACCCGGCGATGATGTCGGCGCCGAATGCCGCGTCCGGACGCAACGTGCGAATTCGCGCCACCAGGTCTTCCACCTCAGCGCGGCTGTGGCGCCGCTTCATGCGCTTGAGCACGAGATCATCGCCCGACTGCACGCTCAGATGAAAATGCGGCATCAGACGTGGCTCATCCGAAATCAACGAACAGAGATCATCATCGATCTCCGCGGGATCTAGGGAACTCAACCGCAGCCGCGGCAGATCCGGGACAAGCGCGAGCAATCTGCGGACCATGGTGCCGAGCACCGGCTGCCCGGGCAGATCGGCGCCATAGCCGGTGATGTCGACTCCGGTCAGCACGATCTCGCGGAATCCCTTCCCCACTAGCTGGCGGACGCGGCTGACGATGACGCCGATCGGGACCGACCGGTTGTTGCCGCGCCCGAACGGGATGACGCAGTAGGTGCAGCGATGATCGCACCCCTGCTGGATTTCGACGAAGGCGCGCGCGCAGCCTTCGAAGCCGGAAACGAGATGCGACGCGGTCTCTCGTACGGTCATGATGTCGTTCACCGAGACGGACGGCTGACCTTCGGCATCGGCCCAGGTTTCGCGGCGCAGCTTCTCGACGTTGCCGACGACCCGGTCGACCTCCTCCATCGCCACATACCTTTCGGGATCGATCTGGGCCGCACAACCCGTGACCACGATCCGCGCCCCGGGCTGTTCGCGGCGGGCGCGGCGGATGGCCTGGCGCACCTGACGCTCCGCTTCGGCGGTGACCGCACAGCTGTTGACGATGACCGTTTCGGGGAGGCCGGCAGCAGCCGCATGCTCCCGCATCACCTCGGACTCGAAGGCGTTCAGGCGGCAACCGAAGGTCAGGATCCGGGTGCCCGTCATGACCAGGTTCCCGTATCGTAGACGCCGGTGAAACTCACCGCGGCCGGGCCGGTCATTTCGACGTCGCCGTCTTCCCGCCACGCGATGCCGAGTTCGCCGCCGTCCATCTCGACGGCGACGGTGCGTCCGCAAAGGCCTCGGCGATGCGCATTGGCAACCGCTGCGCACGCCGCCGTGCCGCAAGCCAGGGTCATGCCCGCCCCGCGCTCCCATACCCGGAGGCGCATGCGATCGCCCGGGGCGACCGCAGCCACACCCACGTTCACGCGCTCGGGGAACATCTCGTGATGCTCGAGGATCGGCCCCAGTTCAGCCAGCCGCACCGCTTCGGGGTCCGCAACGAAGAAGGTCACATGGGGATTGCCCATACTGGCGGCAGCAGGATCCCGGAGGGTTCCGAGTTCCAGCGGAAGATGCAGGGTCTCCGTTTCCGCGGCCAGGGGAATCTGTCGCCAGTGAAAACCCGGCGCACCCATATTGACCGTAACCAGCCCAGCACCGGCACCATGCACTGTCAGAAGCCCGGATGCTGTGCGGATGCGGACTTCGGGTTGCCCGGTCTCCTCCAGAAGGACGGCGCCCACGCAGCGCGTGGCGTTGCCGCAGGCCTCGACAATTCCGCCATCCGCATTGTGGATCCGCATGAAGGCGTCGGCGCGCGGCGCCGCATCCTCCACGTCCGCCTCCAGCCGGATGAGTTGATCGCAACCCACTCCCGTGTGGCGGTCGGCAATGGCGGCGGCGCGCGCTTCAGTGATGTCGACGCCCGCACCCGGTCGGCCGGGCCGCGCATCGACCACCACGAAATCGTTGCCAAGCCCGTGCATCTTGGTGAACGGCAGGGTCATGATGGCTTCCGCAACAGAACGGCGCCGCATCGGCGCCGCCGCGACAGGCGTGCAACCGTTCGGGCCGCGACGCCGGAAATCCGGGTTCTTCCGCGAGGCTCCAGCCGTGCGCCGGTACCCGCACGGGTATCGTGCCACACATCTGTCTGCGGGTGCAATACGTCAGCCGGCAACCCGCCGCGAGGCCATCGCTGCCGGGGCGCACCCCGCTGCTAGAGGGTGAGCAGCAGCAGCACGACTACGACAACAGCTATCAGCCCGCCTACCCAGATCTTCGGGCTGAGGCCGGCCTTCTCTTGCGTTGCCTCTGTTTCCTCAGGTGTTTCGGGCGGTGCCTCGGCGGATGCCGGCTCCGGCTCGCCTCCGGCCACCTCCTCGGCGAACTTGCCGAAAAACTCGCCGGCAAGTTTCTTCGCCGTCGAATCGATCAGACGGGATCCGATCTGCGCGAGCTTGCCGCCAACCTGCGCGGTGGCCGTGTAGGTGAGCACGGTCTCCGATCCATCCTCGGTCAGGGTGACTTCCGCGCCGCCCTTCGCGAATCCCGCGACTCCACCCTGTCCGTCGCCCGAGATCCTGTAGCTGGTCGGTGGAACGATATCGCTCAGCGTCACCTTGCCGGTGAACGTCGCCGAAACCGGACCAACCTTGGACTTGACCACGGCCGACATCTCGGTATCCGAGTCCTTGTTGAGTTCCTGGCATCCGGGAATGCACTTGGCGAGTATCTCGGGATCATTGAGCGCCTGCCAGACCTTCTCGCGCGGCGCGGCAATCCGGTATTCTCCGGTCATTTCCATGTGAACTCTCCGCTCTTCAGCCTCTGATACCGCCTCGATGCCAACCTACCGCTCCGACCGCCTGAACGCAAGATCGACGGAACGGACAGGGCGGTTCGCTGGAGTTGTGCAGGCAGTCCCCGGCAGGGCCGACCACATCGCCGCCAGTGCTCCCGAGGGGCAGCGCAATACCTGTCATCCATCCTTCGCATTGAACGGCTTCCCGTGTATATTCGCACGAGCGGGGTGTTTCCGGCCTGTGCAGGATCCCCGGCGCTAGGCGGCCGAGCGCGGATCGCCGCTGGTCCCGACAACCGACAACGAGGCCTTTTCGACCGGCTGCGAGCGCATGCCATGGCGAAGTCCCGAGTCCCGAAACAATCGAAGGCACTTACGGAAAAGGAACCCGATGGATTTCAAGAGTATCCTGGCGCTGGTGGCCGACGGCAACGCGCTGAACGATGAGCAGGCCGAAACGGCGTTCGATGTGATCATGTCGGGGAACGCGACACCGGCGCAGATCGGCGCGTTCCTGATGAGCCTGCGAATACGCGGCGAAACCGTCACGGAGATCGCCGCCGCTGCACGCGTGATGCGGGCCAAGGCGCTGCGCATCTCTGCGCCCCCTGATGCCATCGACATCGTCGGAACCGGCGGCGACGGCAGCGGCACCCTGAATATCTCGACCGCGTCTGCACTCACGGTGGCCGGCTGCGGCGTTCCCATCGCAAAACACGGCAATCGCGCCCTATCCTCGCGCGCCGGCGCAGCCGATGTGCTCGGGGCTCTCGGAGTCAATATCGATGCGGACACGCGGCTGATCGAGAAATCGATCGCCGAGGCCGGGATCGGCTTCATGATGGCCCCGCGCCATCACAACGCGACCCGGCACGTCGCCGGCCCGCGGGTCGAACTCGCCTTTCGTACCGTGTTCAACATGCTCGGTCCGCTCTCGAACCCGGCGATGGTGGACAGGCTGCTTGTCGGCGTCTTCGCACCCGAATGGGTGGAACCTGTCGCCCATGTTCTCGGTGAACTCGGCGCCCGGCGGGCATGGGTCGTGCACGGATCTGACGGCCTGGACGAACTGTCGACCAACGGCCCCGCTAGCGTCGCCGAGCTGAGGGGCGGCAACATCACGACGTTCGAGGTGAACCCCAGCGATGCGGGCCTTCCCGTATGCCGGCTCGATGATCTCCAGGGCGGCGACGCCGAATTCAACGCCGACGCGATGCACGGCCTCCTCAGCGGCCGGCCAAGCGCCTTTCGCGATACTGTCCTCTTCACCTCCGCAGCCGCGCTCATCGTTGCGGACCAGGCAGAAGACCTCAAGGGTGGCGTCGAGATGGCCGCCCGGTCGCTCGACGGCGGTCACGCGCGCCGCGCGCTCGACCGCATGATCGAAATCTCCAACGAGCCGCTTCCGGAACCGCCCGAGGACGAGGATACCGATGAGTGACGCCCTGAGCCGCATATGCGCCGACAAGGCGGAACATGTCACTACCCGCCGCACCGCGATGCCGCCCGCCGAGGTGGAGGCGGCAGCTCGGCGCGCCTCCCCGACGCGGGGATTCACCGAGGCGCTGCAGAGGAAATCCGACGACGGCCGCTACGGACTCATCGCCGAGGTCAAGAAAGCGTCGCCCAGCAAGGGGCTCATTCGCGAGGACTTCAACCCGGCCCGCCTTGCCCGCGCCTACGAGCGAGGCGGCGCCACCTGCATGTCCGTGCTCACCGACATGCCCTGGTTTCAGGGCGCGGATCGACATCTCGTGGAGGCCCGCGAAGCCGCCTCCCTGCCGGTGCTGCGCAAGGACTTCATCATCGACCCCTACCAGGTCGCCGAATCCAGAATGCTCGGCGCCGACTGCATCTTGCTGATTCTTGCCGCCATCGACGACGTTCTTGCAGCTGAACTCGAGGCGGCGGCCTTCGACTGGGACATGGACGTGCTGGTGGAGGTTCATGACGACGCCGAGCTCGACCGCGCGATGAAGCTCGGATCGCCCCTTCTCGGCATCAACAATCGCGACCTCAAGAGCCTGAAGACGGACACGGCGACCACACGCCGTCTCGCTCCCCGGGCGTTTGCCGCGGGCCGCCTCGTCGTCAGCGAAAGCGGGCTTTCCGGACCGGACGATCTCCTGGCCATGCGCGCTGCCGGTGCCCGCGCCTTCCTGATCGGAGAGGCGCTGATGCGCCAGGATGACGTCGAGGCCGCGACCAGGCTGCTTGCCGCCGACAACGTCCTTGAGAGCGCGAGAACCTGATGTCCTCTCTCACCCATATCGGCGCCGACGGCAGCGCGCGCATGGTGGACATTTCGGGAAAGGAAATCACTGAGCGCACCGCCACGGCGCGCGGCAGCGTGCTCATGCAACCACAGACCCTCGAACTGGTTGCCGGCGGCACGATGAAAAAGGGTGATGTCCTGTCGGTGGCGAGACTCGCCGGCATCATGGCCGCCAAGCGGACTGCCGAACTCATTCCCCTCTGCCACTCGCTTGCACTCGACCAGGTGGATCTCAAGCTGAGCTGCGATCACGGGCGCAACGCTGTCGACATCGAGGCGACCTGCCGCCTGAAGGCCCGCACCGGCGTCGAGATGGAGGCCATGACCGCCGTTTCGGTCGCAGCCCTTACCGTCTATGACATGTGCAAGGCGGTCGACCGGACCATGCGCCTCACCGATATCCGCCTTGTCCACAAAGCCGGCGGGCGTTCGGGAGAATTTACGGCGTCGGACGAGAGGCCGAATCCAGAAAGCGCTGCCTGACATGCCCGATCTCCTTCCGGTGGCCGATGCCCAGCGCCGCATCATCGAGGCCATGCCGCTGGTCGCCGCGGAACAGATCCCCGTGGCCGACGGACTCGGCCGTGTGCTGGCGGAGAATCTGGTTGCACGGCGAAACCAGCCGCCGATGCCGGTCTCGGCAATGGACGGGTATGCCGTCCGCGCCGCCGACGTGACCGACCTCCCGGCCGATCTGGACGTCGTGGGGTACGCCCCGGCCGGACATGCCTTCGACGGCCGCCTGGAGGCTGGACAGGCGGTGCGGATATTCACCGGTGCGCCGCTGCCCGACGGCGCCGACGCTATCGTCATTCAGGAGAACACCCAAGCGACCGGACGATCGGTGCGTGTCGTCGCCGGCGAGGCCCCGCCGGGGCGCTATGTGCGCCCGGCGGGCCTCGATTTCAGCGCGGGAGACGTTCTTCTCAAAGCCGGCCACGTGCTGACGGCACGCGACGTCGGCCTTGCGGCCGCGATGAACATCCCGTGGCTGATGGTCCGCCGGAGACCGCGGATTTCCGTGCTTGCAACCGGCGACGAGATCGTCATGCCGGGCGATCCGGTCGGCCCCAACCAGATCGTGAGCTCGAATGCCCTCGCGCTCTGCGCCTTCATCACCGCCCAAGGCGCGGAAGCGATGGATATCGGCATCGCCGCTGACGAAGCCGGCGAACTGCGCACCCTGGCCGACAGCGCGCGCGGCAGCGACATCCTCCTGACCACCGGCGGCGCGTCGGTCGGAGATCATGACCTGGTGCAGAGCGTGCTTGGCGACATCGGGCTTGCAGTCGATTTCTGGCGCATCGCCATGCGCCCCGGCAAGCCGCTGATGTTCGGAACCTTCAGGGACAGTTACATGATCGGGCTGCCGGGGAACCCGGTCTCATCCCTCGTGTGCGCGGTCATATTTCTCGCACCCGCCATACGGAAGATGATGGGCATGGTCGATATCCTCCCCCGAACCGGAAGCGCCCGCCTCGACCGCGCGCTTCCGGCAAACGACGAACGCGAGGATTACCTGCGGGGCACGCTCGAGCGATCCGACGAAGGCGAATTCGTCGTCAAGCCCTTTTCGAAACAGGACAGCTCGATGTTCGCCACCATGGCCCATGCCGATGCGCTCATCGTCCGCCCCCCCTTTGCACCGCCCGCGTCACCCGGAGACTTGGTCGAGATAATCCGGCTCGGCGACAGCATAGTTTGCACCTAGGCGGCTCCGGCACCGTGCCACCCGGACAGGCGTGCGGGAGTGATTCTTGACTCAAAAGAGAACAAACCATAAACATATGTCTGTGGTTTGTTTTCGCGGACCGTTCGCTGAAACCAGTCGGGAAGCGGCAAATGTTGACGAAAAAGCAAAGCGAATTGCTGATCTTCATAGACCGGCAGATCAACGCTACCGGCGTGTCGCCGTCCTACGAGGAAATGAAGGAAGCGCTGGGCCTCAGATCCAAATCCGGAATCTACCGTCTGATTGGCTCTCTCGAGGAACGCGGTTTCCTCCGGCGCATGCCGCACAAGGCAAGGGCTCTCGAAATCCTGCGCAGACCGCCACATGCGGGAACCGGCCAGATCACCGGCAACTTCAGACCGCGAGTGATCAGCGGATCGTTCGTGCGCGGCGAGCAGCCGGCCGATTCCGAAGCGGCCGCCGGCACGGGCACGGTTGAGTTGCCGTTCTATGGCAAGATCGCTGCGGGCACGCCGATCGAGGCGCTCAGGGACCATTCACGCACTTTTGACGCCCCACCCGGCCTTGTCGGGCGGGGTGAGCACTATGCCCTTGAGATCGAAGGCGATTCGATGATCGAAGCGGGCATATTCGACGGTGACGTGGCCCTGATCAGACGGACCGACACGGCTGAGAACGGTGACATCGTTGTTGCGCTGGTAGAGGGGCAGGAAGCGACTCTCAAGCGATTCCGCCGCCGGGGGGCGTCGATCGCACTAGAACCGGCGAACGCCAACCACGAAACACGGATATTCGGTCCCGACCAGATCCGTATCCAGGGCCGGCTGATCGGACTGGTCCGGAAGTACTGAACGGGCTGGACGGCCCGTCTCTCCCTGCAGCGTTTTCTGAAGGCCACCCATGACGAAGGTAGTCACCCGTTTCGCGCCCTCACCGACAGGGTTTCTCCACATCGGTGGAGTCAGGACCGCACTGTTCAACTGGTTGTATGCTCGCCATGGCGGGGGAACATTCCTGCTCCGCATCGAAGACACCGACCGCAAGCGTTCGACACCCGAGGCGATAGACGCGATTCTGGACGGCCTTTCGTGGCTCGGGCTTCACTGGGACGGCGAGCCCGTCTTCCAATATGACAGGAGAGAACGTCACGCGGAGGTGGCAAGGGCGCTGCTCGACGCCGGACACGCCTATTACTGCTACTGCACTCCGGAAGAACTCTCGGAGATGCGCGAAAGGGCAAAGGCCGAGGGCAGACCCGTCCGCTATGACGGCACATGGCGCGACCGTCCGGCTTCCGAAGCCCCGGACGGGATTAATCCCGTCATCCGGTTCCGCGCCCCGACAGAGGGCGTGACGGTGGTAGAGGACATGGTGCAGGGCTCCGTCGCAACCGACAATTCGGTGCTCGACGACCTGATCATGCTGCGCGCCGACGGGACGCCGACCTATACCCTATCGGTGGTGGTTGACGATCACGATATGGGGGTAACGCATGTCATTCGCGGCGACGACCACCTCAACAACGCCGCCCGCCAGACCCAATTGTTTCACGCGCTCGGATGGAACCTACCGGCATATGCGCATATTCCGCTGATCCACGGCGCGGACGGCGCCAAGCTCTCCAAGCGCCATGGCGCGCTGGGCGTCGAGGCCTACCGCGAGATGGGTATCCTGCCCGAGGCACTGTTGAACTATCTCTGCCGGCTTGGCTGGAGTCATGGTGACGACGAGGTCTTCACTCTTGACCAGGCGATCGATTGGTTCGACATCTCCGACGTGAACAGGGGCGCCGCTCGTTTCGATCTCGACAGGCTTTCCCATCTGAACGGGCTGTACCTGTCGGCAAGCGATGACGGCGCTCTCGCCGACCGGGTAATTCCGGCGATCGAACGCGAGATTGGAGCTCAGCTCCCAGAACATGTCAGGCAACGCATCCGCGCAGGGATTCCGGCCGCCAAAACACGCGCCAAGACCTTGGGCGATCTTGCCGATTCCCTGCTTTTCTACGCCCGCCCAAGGCCGCTTGCACCGAACACGAAGGCGGTGAAACTGCTTGCCGGACCCGCGCTCGGGCATCTTGCCGAACTCTGCGCTGCGCTTGGCGACGTCGCGGAATGGAACGAACAGGGGCTCGAAGATGCCGTAAGGACGTTTGCGGCCCACAAGCAGCTGAAGCTCGGTGCAATCGCCCAGCCGTTGCGCGCAGCGTTGACTGGCAGCAACGTGTCGCCTGGAATCTTCGAGGTTGCTGCCATCCTCGGCCGCGAGGAGACGCTGGGCCGCATCGCCGACGCCACCGGACCAATCGCTACTGTGCCGGCATCCCCCTCCTGACGGCGGGGGTCTGCCCGCCGCCAGATGTTTCCCCGCAACGGCTCCCCGCAACGAGCGCGTCTTTGATCTGGCACCGCAAAGCGTGTATTTTCCAGCCTTTCGGGATCGAGAACCGATGGACGGTCTTTGGTGAGGCTTCGCCTGCCGATGATAAGATTCAGGGAACGGAACAGGGAGAAGGGCCGCCATGAACAAGGGCAAGGCAGCAGTCGGCAACGATACGGTCACGCTCACCGACAATTCGACGGGCAGGAAGCTGGAAATGCCCCTGCTCAGCGGAACCGCCGGTCCGAGGGTGATCGATATACGTGCGCTCTATTCGGAGCTTGACTGCTTTACCTTCGATCCCGGCTTCATGGCGACCGGAAGCTGCGATTCAAAAATCACCTATATCGACGGTGACGCCGGAATCCTTCTCTATCGCGGCTATCCCATCGAGGATCTCGCCCAGCATTGCGATTTCAGCGAGATCGCGTATCTGCTGCTGAAAGGGGAATTGCCGGACGCTGGCGAAAAGGACAGGTTCGTCCACGACATCACCTACCATACGATGGTGCATGAGCAGTTGCACAACTTCTACAACGGCTTCCGCCGTGATGCCCATCCCATGGCGATCATGTGCGGCGTGGTCGGCGCCCTCTCCGCGTTCTATCACGACTCGACCGACATCTCGGACCCCCAGCAGCGCATGATCGCCTCTTATCGGCTGGTCGCCAAGATGCCGACGATCGCGGCATGGGCGTTCAAGTACGCGCTCGGCCAACCGTTCATGTATCCGAGGAACGACCTGACATATGCGGAAGACCTGCTCCACATGATGTTCGCTACTCCGTGCGAATCCTATGGGGTGGATCCGGTCATTGCCCGGGCCATGGACCGAATCCTGACCTTGCATGCGGACCACGAGCAGAACGCGTCGACGTCAACAGTGAGACTGGCGGGTTCGTCGGGAGCAAATCCTTTTGCCTGCATCGCAGCGGGCATCGCGAGCCTCTGGGGTCCGGCCCACGGAGGGGCCAATGAAGCCGTCCTCAACATGCTTCACGAGATCGGCAGTGTGAACCGTATCCCCGAGTACATCGCCAAGGCGAAGGATCGCCATGATCCGTTCCGCCTGATGGGCTTCGGGCACCGCGTCTACAAGAATTTTGACCCCCGCGCGAAGATCATGCGCGATACATGTCACCAGGTTCTCGATGCGCTCGGGATCAGGGACGAGCCACTTCTCGAACTGGCGATCGAACTCGAACGTATTGCGCTGGAAGACGACTATTTTGTCGAGCGCAAGCTCTACCCCAATGTCGATTTCTATTCGGGCATCATCTTCCGGGCGATCGGCATTCCGGAAGCAATGTTCACCGCCCTTTTCGCAGTGGCCAGAACGGTGGGATGGGTTGCGCACTGGAACGAGATGATCGAGGACCCCGACCAGAAGATCGGACGTCCGCGCCAACTCTATCTCGGACCCGAAAAACGAAAGTTCGTACCCATAGAGGCCCGCTGACCCCCTCAGCCATCGGCGCCGTCGCCACCAACTTATTTCCTTTCGATCAGTTCTATCTTGTAACCGTCCGGATCCTCGATAAACGCGATCACGGTCGTACCGTGCTTCATGGGTCCGGGCGGCCTCGGTATGTTCACCCCTTCGGCCTCCATCCGCGCGCAGGCAGCATCGATATCGGGAACCGAGACGGCAAGGTGTCCGAATCCGGAACCATGGGTGTACGGCTCTTCCTGCTCCCAGTTGTGGGTAAGTTCCAGTACCGTATGGAGATCCTCGTCCCCGTAGCCCATGAAGGTATTGGTGAACTTGCCGCCGGGAAAATCCTTCTGTCGCAGGACCTTCATCCCGAGGTGCCGTGAATAGAAGTCGATGGATTTTTCAAGATTCCTGACGCGGATCATCGTGTGCAGAAAACGGAACCCGCTTGTATCGGCAGTCATGCTGTCTCTCCGTCAATGTTTTTGCCTGTCCGCGCCACGCTCGCGCCCCGGGACCCCCGCCCGTGCACATGGGCGAGGACGATGGCGGCCGCGGCCGAACTCGGTGCACGGCTGCCGACGCGCAGCATCGCCAGCGCCTGCGACGCCGCCTCCTTCTGGGCAGATGCAGCCGCGCCGGTCTCGAGAAGCGCGGTCACGGCCGCCGCTATCCGCTCCCCGCGGCACTTTTGCTGCAGGAATTCCGGAATCGCTTCCCTGTCAAGCAGTATGTTGACAAGATTCGCGTAGCGCAACCGCCCTTTCTGCATGATCCGGAACAGCGCCGCCGTGATGCCGTTCACCCGGTAGGCGACGACATGGGGAACTCCAGTCCTTGCCAGTTCGAGCGACACGGTGCCGGAAGCCGCCATCGCGGCATCGCTTGCAGCCATCGCATCGCGTCTTTCGGCAGCCGACGTCACGATAATCGCGCGACTTGGCCAACGCGCCGTTCCGGACCGCAGGGCCTCGCCAAGATACGGGAGCGTGGGAAAGCAGTAGACAGTCCCGGGGCTTTGGCGGCTCACCCGCTCGGCTGCATCCCGAAATGCGGGCAAGAGCCGGACAACCTCCGAACGCCGGCTACCGGGCAGCACGCATATGACCCTTGTTTCCCGTGAAATTCCATGGGCTCTTCGGAAGGCACCGCCGTCCCCCCGGGCTTCCGGTTCCTCGACCACCGGGTGGCCGACAAAGGTGCAGGCCAGCCCCTCCTTTTCAAAATAGGGCGGCTCGAATGGAAGTATCACCATCAAATGGTCGAGCAACTGCGCGAATTTTCGGGCTCTTTCCGGCTTCCATATCCAGACCGTGGGAGCAACGTAGTGAATGAGCGGAATGCCGCGGCCCGCCAGCTTTTTCCAGACCCTGTAGCAGAAGCCTGGCGAATCTATGGAAACCACGACATCCGGCCTGTCACCGAGAATCTGCGTGGCGGTTTCTTCGATGCGTCGCCGAATCAGGCGAATCCGCGGCAGGACCTCGGCCATTCCCATGACCGCAATATCCGATATCGGGAAACGGCTGTTCAGCCCCTCGGCCGTCATCTGCTCGCCGCCTATGCCGGCCAGCCTGATCCGGCCACCGGTCTGTTCGCGCAGCGCTGCCATCAGCCGGGCGCCGAGGAGGTCGCCGGAAGGCTCTCCCGCTATCAGCCAGACCAGCGGTGTCGGGTCATCGGTCTCCATCGACTTCCGGGGCTTCGGTTCCGAAGACGAATATACCGCCCTTGTTGGCAGCAGCGACGACGGCGTCCCGTTCGATGATCAGCGCGCCGCCGGCCTCAAGGGCAATACCGCGCAGACCAGCGCTCACGGCCGCTTCGACCGTCGAGACACCGATCGCCGGCAGATCGGCCCGACGCTCCTGGCCAGGCTTGGAACACTTCACCAGCACGCCGCCCGGCACACCACGCTCGACAAACGCAGCGCAGCGCTCGATCAGCGCATCAGTGCCTTCCATCGCCTCGAGCCCTAGCACCGTTCCATTCTGGACGACTACCGCCTGACCCACGTCCAGCGCACCAAGGGCGCGGACCACGCGAAACCCCCGCTCGATATCGGCCATGCTGTCCTCGTCGGGCCCCGAGGTGCCGTGGTTTCCGGAAACCGCCAATAGTTCGACGAGAATCTCGTCCGCCCCGACGAGGCGGAAGCCCTCCTTTTCCTCGAGTTCCCCGATCACAGCGGCGAGAAGGTGGTCGTCACCCAATACGCGGGTGCCGACACGGGCGAGGAACCGGGCCGCCACGGGATCGAGCAAGAGCTGTCTCAGGGGCGGGCGGGGAATCCGGCCGGCAAGAACCACTTCCACGATACCGAGGCGCCGCGCCGCATCGATCGCCTTGCCGAGCGCCCCGAAGCGAATCCGTTCCGTCGGCGCGCTGGCCAGCGCTTCCGCATCCGCGCTGCCTTCGAACGCGAAGACGTGAAAGTCGCGCCCGCTGCGGCGGCAGGCTTCGACAAGGTGGCCCGGCAGTCCGCCGGCACCCGCGACAATGCCCAGTTTCGAAGCCATGTCCCTTTCCGGGGCGTCCGCCCGTCGACAGGCCGCACAGGGAAACCGGCGACCCTCTCCTCACTGACCAACAATACCTATGCCACGCCGCATCAGGTTGCAAATCTCCGGAGGCGCAACTGGCGCGTAACGCATGATTCGGGGCGCAGTCCTGCCATCGACGCGAAACCCGTCTCAGGCCGCCCGGAGAGGTCCGCACCGGAAACGGCCTGCAGCAGTCCTCAACCAGCTCGAAACGAGTCAACCGCAGGCGGCAGCGCGCAACTGTTCGGAAAGAGCCCGTCCGCAACGAACGCGGGGGGCAGGTCGAGCCGGCTACACCGTGGTCTCTTCAGCTGCTGCCTCTTCGGGCTGGCATATGGCGTTTCCCGAATCCGATCGGATGAAATCGACAATCTCCATCACCGCCTGTCGTTCCCTGAAGCTCTCGACTACATCATCGAGGCGTTCGGCCATCGTGCCTTCCTTGGCGAACATCAACCGGTAGGCCCGGCGCAGCGCCGATACGTCATCCTTGGAGAAGCCCCTCCGTTTCAGACCGATCAGGTTCAATCCACTCAGGTGAGCCTCCCTGCCCCGGACCGAACCGTAAGGAATGACGCTGCTCTTGACACCCGACATACCGCCGACCATGGCGTGCTTGCCGATTCGACAGAACTGCTGCACGGCGGCAAGACCGCCCAGTATCGCGTGGTCGTCAACAACGACGTGGCCGGCCAGAGTGGCGTTGTTGGCCATGATCACGTGATTACCGATGATGCAGTCGTGGGCTACATGCACACCGACCATCAGGAGGCAGTTGTTTCCAACCCGCGTCAGCATACCGCCACCCTCTGTTCCCGGGTTGATGGTCACATGCTCGCGAATGATGTTGTTGGCGCCGATTTCCAGGCGCGAAGCCTCGCCCCGGTATTTCATGTCCTGCGGCGGATGCCCGATCGAGGCGAAGGGATAGATTCGCGTATTCGGACCTATTTCAGTCCGCCCGTCGACAACCACATGGGAGAGAAGTGTGCAGCCGTCGCCCAGAACGACGTCGGGGCCGACAACGCAGTACGGACCAATCGAGACGCCGGAGCCCAAGCCAGCCGCGGGATCGACGATCGCCGTCGCGTGGATATTCGCCATCAGCTGTCCATGATCATTGCGGCATAGTTGGCCTCGGCAACCAGTTCCCCGCCAACGGTGGCCTTGCCACTGAATTTCCAGACATTCTTTCGGCTTTGCTGCTTGACGGCCTTTATCACGAGTTGATCGCCAGGCCTGACCGGACGTCGAAAACGCGCGCTCTCTATCGACATGAAATAGACCACCTTGCCCTCGGCCTCGGGACCCAGCGTGTGGACGACGAACACCGCCGCCGTTTGGGCCATGGCCTCGATGATCAGAACTCCCGGCATGACCGCTTCCTTCGGGAAATGGCCGGCAAAGAAACTTTCGTTGATCGACACGTTCTTTATGCAGGTGGCGCTAACATCGGCAATGATGTCCACCACGCGATCAATCATGAGAAACGGATAGCGGTGCGGAATCATCTCCATGATCCGCTGTATATCCATCTCGACGTTCCCAGTGTCGACTCCAATTTCAGATCCGTTCATTCGCGATCTTCCCTCTTCTGCGACAACTTTGACAACGCCACCGCCTGCCGGAAAAACTGCTTGATCGGAACCGCCGGCAGGCCCATCACGGTGGAACCCGGTGGCACGCTGCGAATGATCCCGGCCTGTGCCGCGACCCGGGCGCCTTGACCCACTGTGAGGTGTCCCGCAACTCCACTCTGCCCGCCCAACATCACGCCGTCGCCGATCGTCGTGCTGCCCGCTATGCCGACCATGCCCGCAATGACGCACCGCCGCCCGACCTGCGTGTTGTGCCCGATCTGGACCAGATTATCAATCCGGGTCCCCTCCCCAATCACCGTGTCGGGCCCGGCGCCGCGGTCGACCGTGCTGTTGGCACCGATTTCGACGTCATCGCCGATAATTACTCGCCCGAGTTGGGGAATCGTCACCATTCCCTCCGGCGTGACGGCAAATCCGAATCCCGGCTCGCCCAGGCGCGCCCCGGCATGAAGAACCACCCGGTCGCCAAGCACGGCGCAGCGCACAGATGCCAGAGGCGCGATGCGGCAATCATTGCCGATCCGTACGGCATGGCCAATATAGGCGTTGGCGCCGATCACGCAGTTCGTGCCGATATGCGCGCCCGGTCCGATCACGGCGCCATTGGCGATCTCCGTGCCAGCACCGACGACGGCGCGCTCATGAACGTTCGCCTCCCCTCCGGTCGGCACATACATGCTGTCGGAGTGCGGGTGGAATGCCGTCGCCACCCGCGCGTAGGACAGATACGGATGTTCGGAAATCAGAAGGCTGGTTCCGTCCGCAGCCTGTCCAGCAAACTTGGAGGCGACGATGACGCAGCCGGCTGCTGTGACACGAAACTGATCGACATAGAGCCTGTTGTCGAGGAAGCTCACATCGTCCGCCGTTGCGCTGTCGAGCGGCGCCACGTTGGTCATCATGCGCTCGTGATCGCCACCGGCGCGCAGTTCAGCACCCGCGATTTCCGCCAGTTGAAGGAGGGAAAACGGACCCGCGGGCGGAAAAAACCGGGCGTCCGGCACGATTACCGCTTTCCCTTTTCCTTGCCCTTGTCGCTTCCGGAATCATCCAGCTGCAACGCGACCTTGGGCAGTCTCTTATCGAGGAGCTTGATAATTTCCGGTGTCAGGTCGAGGGTCGACACGGCCAAGAACACGTCACGCTTCTCAAGGACTATATCTATGTCGCGTGACTTCCGGAGGTCTCTGGTAACCGCAACCAGATCCTTCATGATGACGTTCCTGGTTCTGCTGAAAGCCCGGTCGAGTTTCTGCTTGCGTTCGCGAACCGCCGTCTGCGCCCTTCTGCCCTCATCTTCGAGCGCCCGCCTCCTCCTGGAAAATTCCTGCTCGGAAAGGAGCACCTTTTGCTCCATGAGCTGTCGCGCCGAGTCACGCAGTTTTCGCTCCTGCGCGCGAACATCTTCCTGGAACTGCCTGCGAATGTTGTCCATTTCCCCGCGGACGCTCTTGGCGGCCTTGGCATCGGTGAAGACCCGCTGGACATCGATTATCCCGATGCGGACACCGTCCCCGGTCTGGGCGCGGGGTGCCGACCAGACTGCCGGCGCCGCTACCAAAGTGACGATGGCCAGGATTCCGAGAGAGCGAACGCGTTCCGGCAACATCAGAACCTGGTGCCTATGCCGAGGCGAAAGACTTCGGTCTTGTCAAAGTTCTCCTTGGCTATCGGCCACGCCCAACTGAACGTCATCGGTCCAACCGGCGAGACCCAAGACAGGCCGGCTCCGATCGTGGCCCGCAACGAACTCTCGTCCCGGATCGGTGTGGCAGACGCCAAGTCTATCCCGCTGAGCGTCCCTGCATCGGAAAACACGCTGCCCTTGAGGCCGAGTTCATCGGGGAGGCCAAGCGGGAAGCTCAGGCGGAGCGAGGCACGGTAGAACCAGTTGCCTCCCAAGGCGTCGGTGGTTGCCTGATCGCGCGGCCCGGTGCCGCGCGACCGGAAACCGCGCAGGCTCGATCCGCCGAGGAAATACCGTTCCGACAGGCGCGTCGGCTCGCCAAAATCGAAGATATATCCAGCACCAACTATGGCGATCAGGGTCAGATCTTCCGTAAGGGGGTGGAAGTAGTCTCCTTCTACTTCATTGCGCAGGTTGGTCCGGTCACCGCCGAGGCCGGCAAAGACATTGCGCAACTGCACGGAATACCCCTCGTTCGGGTCGAAACGGTTGTCACGCGTGTCGTAGAGCAGGGTCTGCCCGATCGATGATGTTAACGTTTTTCCCTGTTCTTCCCTGACCGCCCTCGACGCATTCGCGCCGACATTGTGGATCTCCGTCTGCTCAAGGGTATATGTCCATCTTTGCGACAGCGGTTCGGTAATCCTGTAGCCCGCGCGCAATCCGAACCCGATCCTCTCGCTGTCATAAGAACTCTGAGCCTGGAGGTCGTCGGTGGTGCGAAAGATGTCAAACCCGGCCGAGAGATCCTTCTCGAGGAAGTACGGCTCGGTGAAGCCAAGGACGATCTCGGTTTGTTGCACGCCCAGCTTGAGGTTGAGCTGCAGGTCCTGTCCCTGGCCAAGGAGATTTCTTTCGCGAATACTGAGATCGGTCAGCGCACCGCCTTCCGTGGAGTAACCAAGACCGACCGAGAGTTCGCCGGTAGCCTTTTCGCGGACCGCGACCTTGATGATCGTGCGGTCATCGGCACTGCCGGGTTCCCGGGTGACGTCGATCTTGTCGAAGAAGCCGAGATTGGTGATTCTCTGACGGCTGCGGCGGAGCCTGTAAGTATTGAATATGTCTCCTTCGACGAGCAGCATCTCGCGCCTGATGACGCTGTCCTCGGTCCGTATGTTCCCGGAAATATCGATCCGCTCGACAACCACTCGCGCGCTTTCGCTTATGACAAAGCTGACATCTATGGCGAGGTTGCCGCGATCCCGCCGTATCCGCGGCTGAACCTCAGCGAGCGCATACCCCTGATTGCCGAGCGCGTCGGTAAGCTTGCCGATGGTATTCTCGACCTCTTCGGCATCGTACCAATCACCCGATGCGGCCGTCAGTTCAGCCCGGAGTGCCTCGATGTCGATCTCTTTGAGAGCCGATTCGATGTCGATCTTGCCAAACTTGTAGCGGCTTCCCTCGCTGACCGAAAATGTGATGAAGAAGGCGTCCTTCTCGGGGGTGAGTTCGCCCGCCGCAGTAATCACGCGAAAGTCGGCGTAGCCCTCCGACAGGTAATGACGACGCAGGAGTTCGCGGTCAAAGGCCAAGCGGTCGGGGTCATATGTGTCCCCCGAACTGAAGATGCGGTACCACGCGCTTTCCTTGGTCTGAATGACTTCGCGAAGATCGCCGTCGTCGAATGCACGGTTGCCCGTGAACGTGATGCTGCGAATCTCCGTCAGGCTTCCTTCAGCGATCTCAAAGATAAGATCGAGACGGTTTTGCGGCAGCTGGATGACCTTCGGTTCCACCGAGGCTGTGTAACGGCCGCTTCGCCGATAGATATCAACGATGCGCTGAACGTCGCGCTGGACGCGGGGGCGTGTAAACACGATACGGGGACGCAACTCGATCTCACCGCGCAGATCTTCGTCGGAAATCCGTTTGTTCCCTTCAAAGGCTATGCGGTTGATTATCGGATTTTCGACCACCCGGACGACAATATCCAGGCCATCACGCCGCACCTCAACATCGGCAAACAGCCCACTGTCAAAAAGCGCCTTGAGCGCCCTGTCGAGTTCCTCGTCCGTCGCTTCACGATCAGGCTTCAACCTTATGTACTGGCGCACCGTTTCGGCCTCGATGCGCTGGTTACCCTCGACGCGGATCTGGCTGGCACTCGCTTGGCCCGCCACGGTCAGCAGCAGCGCGGTTGCGAGCGCGAGCACGACCAATCGCGCCGGGACCGCCTGTTGTCGAACGTGCAAACCCGTATTCACAAGCCCCGAGATGATATTCATGTAGCCAGACCAACAAGGAAATCGATGACCCGCAGCTGGACAAGATCATTCCAGGTGGCAAAGACCATCAGCGCGAGGACCATGCCCAGCCCCAACCGGAGACCGAATTCCTGCGCCTTGGCGCCAAGAGGCCTGCCGCGCAGGGCTTCGACCGCATAGAACACCAGATGCCCTCCATCAAGCATCGGAATCGGCAACAAATTTACCAGCCCGAGATTGATAGACAGCAGGACAACAAACGTCAACACGCCGAGAAAACCGGTCTGCCATACATCGCCAGATATCTTGGCAATGCGGATCGGGCCGCCAAGTTCCTCCGTCGTCCGCCGACCGTCGATGATCTGGCCAATACTGGAGAAAATACTGCCGACGAGGGAAAATGTATGGCCGGTCGCGCGCCATACCGCGGTGAACGGGTCGTGACGGACCAGCTTCGTGTCGCCCCCACCGCGCGAGATACCAAGCCTGCCAATCCTCATCGGGTTCCCGAAACGATCCCGGCGATCGACGATGTCGGGGACCGCCGTGAGCGTTATCTGCCGGCCGTCGCGGATCAAGCGAAACTCCAGCGCCGTCGCAGGATGGAGCTGAACGACCTGCACCACCTCCTCGAAGCGCTCGATGCGGGTTCCGTCGATCCCTGTGATCAGGTCTCCGGGCTGGAAGCCCGCCCTTTCGGCGGCGCTGTCCGGCAGCACCTCCCCTACATCTGCTGGCGTATATGGCTGCCCCAGGGTGGCGAACATGCCCGCCAGCAGAACGATGGCCAGCACGAAATTCGCCAGGGGCCCACCGGCGACGATGAGGGCGCGCTGCATCACCGTCTTGGTCTCGAACGAATCGTCGTCCTTCTCCTCCGTGCCGGCGATTGCCTGCCGTGCCGGGCCGGATGCATCGGGTAGCGGCTGCATCTCGCCACGCATCTTGACATAACCGCCCACGGGTACCGCGCCGATCCTCCAGCGGGTGCCGTGACGGTCGGTGCGGGCGAATATCTCGGTGCCGATCCCGATCGAGAAGACCTCGACGCGCACGCCGCAGCGCCGCGCGATCAGGTAGTGGCCCATCTCATGCACGAATACGACCACTGTGAAGATCACGAGAAAGGGAATCAGGTAGTTCCAGACGGCACCAAGGATTTCCATTGCACGCTTCCCGTTGCGCCGCTAGTCGGACGTGACCAAGGTCCGCGAGGCCGGCACAACGCTGGCGGCGTACGCGCGCGCCTCCGAATCGACCGCTATGACGTCATCAATCGACCGAACCGGCGACCGCGGGATTCCTGACAGCGTCTCCTCGACGATTCTGGCGATATCCAGAAACCCAAGTCGGCCCGCAAGAAAACCCTCTACGGCCGTTTCGTTGGCAGCATTGAGGACGGTCGAGCAGGACTGGCCGGCTGTCAGCGCCTCACGCGCCAGTCGAAGCGCCGGAAACCGCATCGGGTCCGGGGCCTCGAAGGTGAGCGTCGCTATCTCGCCCAGGTTCAGCCGCTCGCTCGGCGCGGCGATCCGCTCCGGCCAACCGAGCGCATAGGCAATCGGCGTACGCATGTCAGGCGTCCCCAGCTGCGCCAGGACCGACCCATCGATATAGGATACCATGCTGTGGATGATCGACTGGGGATGCACGAGGATATCAATCCTGTCTTCCGGCATCGCAAACAGGTAGTGCGCCTCGATGAGTTCCAGCCCCTTGTTCATCATAGTCGCGGAATCGACCGAAATCTTGGCTCCCATGTCCCAGTTCGGATGGGCGACGGCTGCCTCCGGCGTGACGTCCCTCATCTCCTCTGCAGACATGCTGAGGAAGGGGCCGCCCGAAGCCGTCAGCGTTATCTTCTCGATTCCCTGCCGGTGTTCGGAATCGAAGACCTGAAATATCGCATTGTGCTCGGAATCGACCGGCAGCAGCACGGCGCCGCTTTCGGCGACCGCCGCGAGCATGACTTCTCCGGCGCAGACCAGGCTTTCCTTGTTGGCAAGCGCGACCGTTGAGCCTTGACGGATCCCCTCAAGGGTCGGCACGAGGCCAGCGGCACCGACAATCGCCGCCATGATCCAGTCGGCCGGCCGCGACGCCGCTTCCGCGACAGCCTCGGGCCCGGCGCCAACTTCCGTGTCCGTTCCTGCAAGAGCGCGCCGCAGATCGTCATACAGCCCGGCATCGGCGATCACTGCGCAGGCGGCATCAAGAGACCGCGCCTGTTCGGCCAGCAGAGCGACATTGCGGTGCGCTGTGAGCGCCTCGACTCGATAGGATCCGGGGTTCCGCCGTACCAGATCAATCGTGCTGCAACCGACCGATCCGGTCGATCCCAGGATCGAGATCGTCTTGCGCCTGCCGTGCGTTGCGTCCGCTGTTCCCATCCGTCACGCCCCGTCCAGGATTACCACCGCCAGGACCACCGCTGGCGCAGTCAGGAGCATTCCGTCAACGCGGTCGAGCACGCCTCCATGCCCCGGAATGAGGCCACTCGAATCCTTCACGCCGTACCGCCGCTTCACTGCGGACACCGCTAGATCCCCCGCTTGCGCGAGCAGTGCGATCATCGCGCCACATGCCATCGCCCAGCCATGGCTGCCGAAACCGGCGAGACGCGACCAGATCCAGCCGCATGCCGCCGCGCCGACGATGCCCCCGCAAAGGCCTGCCCACGTCTTTGCGGGGCTGACCCGGGGAGCCAGCCGGGGGCCACCTACCGCCCTGCCGACAAAAAAGGCGCCGGTATCGGTGCACCATACAGCGCAGAGGAGGCCGAAAACAAGCTCGCGGCCGGCTTCGGCTCCGGTCCGCAGCCACAGCAAGGCAGCGGCGCAGGAAATGATTGCCAGTCCGCCACAGCTGAAGATGACGGCCTCGCTGATGCCGCGGCGGAGCTGGACACCGGCGAGGATCACTGCGGCCGCGGCGGCCGTCGCCGCCGCAACCTGCGGCATAGCCGCGGAAATCGCCAGACAGCTCCCGAGGACGGCGGCAGCAAGAATCAGCCCGGACACCATCGCCGCGCGTGCGCCGCAGACCCGCGTCCATTCCCAGACCATCAACGCCACGACGATGGCGACGACACCCTCGTACCACGGAAAACCGGCATAGACCGCGAAAATGACCGGAGGTGCCAGCACGCAGGCGGAACCCAGGCGCAGTGCGAGATTGCCGCGCCCTCCTTCAGGCCGAGAGTGCGCCATAGCGCCTGTTTCTGCGCCCGAACTCGTCGAGGCATTCCGCAAGATGTTCGCGCGAGAAATCCGGCCACAGGACATCGGTGAAGACGAACTCCGAATAGGCGACCTGCCACAACAGGAAATTGCTGATGCGCCGCTCTCCGCCGGTGCGGATGACAAGATCGGGATCCGGCACGTCCGAAGTGAACAGGTGCTCGCTGACCGTCCGCTCGTCGATTTCCGCGGCCTCGATCTGTCCGCAGGCCGCCTTACCGGCAAGCCGCCTCACGGCCGACGTGATTTCCTGCCGGCCGCCATAGCTGAGCGCGACGATGACATCGAGTCTCGTGTTGCTACTTGTGCGACGTTCAGCATCGTCGAGACACGCAGCAATGTCATGATCCAGCCGGCTGCGGTCGCCGATGAACACGAGGCGGACGCCGTGGCGATCGAGCTTGGCGGTTTCCTCGGCGAGGTTTTCCCTCAGGAACGCCATCAGCGCCTGCACCTCGGTACGAGGCCGGTTCCAGTTCTCCATGGAGAAGCCGTAGAGGGTCAAATGGCGGATGCCGAACTCAAGCGATGCCTCTATGGTGCGCCGCACCGCTTCGGCGCCTTCCGGGTGCCCGGAAGCCCGCGGCAAGCCCCGCGACAGCGCCCAGCGGCCGTTTCCGTCCATGATGATGGCCACATGCTCGGGAACATACGGCGCATCGCCGTCGGCTTGAGCCAGCACCGTCACGTCTCAGCCCCTCCGCCAGCCGCGCCGCGCCGCTGCCTGAGCCATCCGGCGCAGCGCAGGCCGGGTCAATACGGTGTGCCATACCGCCCACCGAAGACAGCAGGCGCCGCCTGCTACGCCTGCCACTGCTGCCGCCGGTTTCCCCGAAGGGCAACAGCGCGCCGCCACCCCGCATCCGCCGTCAAACGCCATGTTCATGATTTGCCATGATGATTTCGATACCCATGTCGCGTAGCAGTGCGAAAAACGGTCTTTCGTGGCGGGTCCACACCGCCGCCGGATTGCCAGCAGGCCCCCACGGGCGGGCGACGCAAACCGGCGGCCCAGCGCTCAGACCTGCATGATTTCCGCTTCCCTCGTCTTGAGCGCGGCATCGATCTGTTCGATCATGGAATCAGTCAGTTCCTGGATCTCCTCGGCCCACGCGTGCTGTTCGTCCTGCGACATCTCGCCGCTCTTCTCCGCCTTCTTGAGAGATTCTATGCCGTCGCGCCGGACATTGCGCACGGCGACCCTGGCCTGTTCCGCATAGTTCCCGGCAATCTTGGTCATCTCAACACGCCGTTCTTCCGAAAGCTGCGGAATCGGCACCCTAATGACCGTCCCTTCGGTCTGCGGGTTGAGACCCAGATCCGATTCCCGAATGGCCTTCTCGACAGACGAGACGAGGGATTTGTCCCAGACCTGAACGGAAAGCAGGCGCGCATCGGGGGCGCTGATGGTGCCGACCTGATTCATCGGCATTTTCGACCCGTAGGCATCCACTGCAATCGGCTCAAGAAGGGCCGGCGACGCCCGCCCGGTCCGGAGGCCGCCGAATTCGGATTTCAGAACCTCGATCGCGCCGTTCATGCGCCTCTTGAGATCGTCGATATCCGGATCAGACATTGGATTGCCCTTCTTGCGGCTCTTCGTTGATTATCGTGTACGTACCAGCGCCCTTGATGACGTCGGCAAACGCGTCCGGATTATGTATCGAAAACACCACGATGGGAATTCGGTTCTCGCGGGCAAGGGAAATCGCGGACGCGTCCATGACGCGAAGGTCCTTCGACAGAACCTCCAGATAGCTCAGCCGGTCGTAGCGCTCGGCATCTGCAACCTTGTGAGGATCCGCGGAATAGACGCCGTCTACCTGCGTCCCCTTGAAGATCCCGTCACAGTTCATTTCCGTCGCCCGCAGCGCGGCAGCGGTGTCGGTGGTGAAATAGGGATTTCCCGTACCGGCCGCAAAGATCACGACGCGGCCCTTCTCCATGTGGCGGGCTGCTCGCCGGCGGATATAGGGTTCGCAGATCGTGTGCATCGGAATCGCCGACTGCACCCGGGTCGACACATTGGCCCGCTCCAGCGCGCCCTGGAGCGCCAAGGCGTTCACCACCGTGGCCAGCATGCCCATGTAGTCCGCCGTTCCACGTTCCAGTCCTGACGCCGCGCCGGAAACACCACGAAAGATGTTTCCGCCGCCGATGACGACGCAGACCTGTGTGCCGAGATCGGTCACCGTGCGGATTTCCCGGGCGATTCGATCGACGGCTTCGGTATCTATTCCGAACGCCTCGGTGCCTATCAGGGCTTCGCCCGAAAGCTTGAGAAGAACGCGCTCGAACCGCGGCTGGCTCCGCTCGGTCATCGCATCGATCAGCCTCGACCGCCCCCGGCAGCCGCCACCTCGGCTGCAAAGTCAGTCTCCGCCCTCTCGACTCCTTCTCCGAGCTGGTAGCGGACGAAGCCCGCCACGGTGACGGGCGAGGCGAGTTCGGTGGCGGCGGCCTCCACGGCGGCCGACACCCGCGACTCCCCATCGATGACATAGGTCTGATCGAGCAGGCAGACCTCCTCGAAATACTTTCTCATGCGCCCCTCGACCATCTTGTCGACGATCTGCTCGGGCTTGCCTTCCGACCTCGCCTGTTCGCGCAGTATTTCGCGCTCGCGCTCGATGCTGGCCGCATCGACGTCATCCCGGGACAGCCACGACGGATTGGCGGCCGCGATATGCATTGCTAGCTTGCGACCGAATTCGCTGAGTGCGTCGCTATCCGCTTCCGATTCGAGACCCACAAGAACACCGATCCGGCCAAGGCCTGGCGCGGCGGCATTGTGGATGTAGCTCGACACGGTTCCGCGGCCAACGGACACCGCATCAGTGCGTCGCAGAACGAGGTTCTCACCGATCTCCCCTATGAGGTCCGTGATCCTGTCGGAAACCGTTCTGCCGTCGGACGTCGTCGCCGCGGCGACCGAGTCCACGTCGCCATCGGTGCCGAGGGCCACCTGCGCGACCGCGCCCACCAAATCCTGAAATTCCGTGTTGCGCGCCACGAAATCGGTCTCGGAATTCAGCTCTATGATGATACCCTTGCCGCCGTCCGTAGCAGCGGCGACCAGCCCCTCGGCAGCAACACGTCCGGCCTTCTTGGCCGCCGTCGCCAAGCCCTTCTTGCGAAGCCAGTCTATGGCCGCCTCGATCTCGCCACCGGCCTCTGTCAGAGCACGCTTGCAATCCATCATTCCGGCACCGGACTTGTCGCGCAGCTGCTTGACCATCGCTGCCGTTACGTCAGCCATCTCTTACCTGTCCCCTAACTTGCGAAACATTCGTGCTCCCCTTCCCGGCCTCACTGTCCGGTTTCGGCCGCATCGTCATCGGTTTCCGCTGCATCGTCATCGCCGCCGCTATCATCGGGCGGTGAATCCGGAGCGCCGCCGGCCTCGTCATCGGACGCTTCTACGGCTTCGGCCAACGCCGCACTGCCTGCGTCCACACCCGCCGCATCATCCGAATCGACGCTTGCTGCGTCGCCATCGCCTGCATCGGCACCTGCTGCATCGTCAGCATCCGCCTGTTCGCCCGATGGCCCATCGGGTGCCTCGAGAGCCGGTTCGGGGAGGGTCTCCTCGGCTTCGCCGATATCGCCGCCGGCACCGATTGCCTCCTGCTGGAGGCCGTCGAGCACGGCCGTTGCCACGAGGTCGCAATAGAGCGCGATCGACCGGATCGCGTCGTCGTTACCGGGTATCGGGTAGGCGATTCCGTCCGGGTTGGAGTTGCTGTCGATCACAGCAATCAGCGGAATGTCGAGCTTGAGACCTTCAGCCATCGCGATCGCTTCCTTGTTCGTATCGATCACGAAAATGACGTTGGGGAGCCCGCCCATGTTCTTGATCCCGCCAAGCGAGCGTTCGAGCTTGTCGCGTTCACGGGTCAGGTTCAGGCGCTCCTTCTTGGTAAGGCCCTCGATTGCCTCGGCGGATTCGAGCCGCTCGTCCAGTTCCGAGAGTCTCTTGATGGAGGCCGTGATCGTCTTCCAGTTGGTCAGCATGCCGCCGAGCCAGCGGTGATTGACATAATACTGGCCGCAGCGGACGGCTGCCGTCTTGACGAGATCGCTGGCCTGCCGCTTGGTTCCGACAAACAACACCCGCCCGCCCTGCGCGGTCACGCTGCGAACGAACTCGAGCGCTGCATGCAGCATCGGCACGGTCTGGCGCAGGTCGATAACATGGACGCCGTTGCGCACCCCGTAGATGTAAGGCTCCATCTTCGGGTTCCAGCGGCGTGTCTGGTGTCCGAAATGCACGCCGGCTTCGAGAAGCTGGCGCATGGTGAATTCTGGCATCGCCATGTCGGTTTCCTTTTCCGGTTGGACCTCCGCGGGAAACACCGGGAGCACCGGCTCGTTGCCGCTGCCTTCCCGATACCGGAACGGACCATCAGCCGGACGACTGTGGCCCGCAGCCCCGCGTGTGGGATTAGCAGTTGATACAGCGGGCGGGGGCCCTCTGCAACCGGGCCCGCCTCCGCACCGCCCGAGTACCTAGCACGGCGCGGCGAGTGGAGCAACGCCGCAGGGCCCGACCGATGGCATCCCGGGCTCCTACAGGTCTAGAACCTCCGCCACGCCCGGCAGGTTCTCGACAGAGGTCCTGAATCGGTCGGTAAGTGCTATTCCGCCCTGTAGCTGGAGTTCCACTTCCTGGCAGTCGGTCGTCCTGATGATCAGCGCCAGGGCATCCTTGCCTGGCTCCGCCGATTCCAGGATGCGCTTGATGCCGTCGACGGCACACTTGTCGTTGACGACGAGCTTGACGTCCCCCCTGTCGCGGGCAAGCAGGTCACCCAGAGGCCGGATCTCACGAGCATAGAGCCTTGCGTCACCTTCCTCCCTGCCGAGTCCGACAGTCACATGGAGTTCCTGGCCAGCATTGACGAGTTCCCGAGACTCCCGCAGCAGCTTGGCCGACACCAGCATCTCGCAGGTGTCGGACGGATCGGAAAACTTGACGAAGGCGTAACGCTCTCCCTTGTTCGAGGTGCGTTCCTGGCAACCGATCACGACGCCGGCCATCTGCGTTTCGGCACCGGCGGCCAGCGAGGCCACATCCTTTGCCAGGGTCACACCGAGGCGCCGGAGCCGGTGCGTGTAGCGGTCAAGCGGATGCGCCGACAGATAGCAGCCGACCGCCTCGTACTCATTCGCCAGCCGCTCCATGGTTGGCCAGTCCGGGCAGTCCGGAAGCCAGAGTCCGACCTCGGATTCGGCGGAACTGTCGGACGAACCGAACAGGTTGGCCTGGCCACTGCTGCGTTCGGCTTCCGCGCTGGCGGCAAAACGCACGATATGCTCTGCCCCCTCGTGCAGGCGCCCGCGGTTCGTGTCCAGGGAATCGAATGCGCCCGCACGCGCGAGATTCTCAAGCTGGCGCTTGTTGGCACCGTCTGCGCCGAGGCGCGACGCGAAGTCCGTCAGGCTCCTGTACGGCCCGTTCCGGTCTCGCTCCTCGACCATTTCCTCCATGGCCTTCGCGCCGACGTTCCTGATCGCCGCAAGCGCATAGCGCATCGCATGGCGGACGCCGCCGTTGGCCACGGGTTCCACCGAAAAGAATGCCTGCGACCTGTTGATGTCGGGCGGCAGCAATTCGATGCCGAGCCGCGCCAGCTCCTGGCGGAAGACGCCGAGCTTGTCGGTATTGCCGTAATCGAGCGTCATCGAAGCGGCAAGAAACTCGACGGGATAGTGCGCCTTCAGCCACGCCGTCTGGTAGGCCACGAGCGCGTAGGCGGCGGCGTGCGACTTGTTGAAGCCGTAGCCGGCGAACTTGTCGACGAGATCGAAGATCGTCGACGCGCGGCCGCGCTCGACGCCCCGGGCCACCGCACCGTTGACGAAGACCTGCCGCTGGGCTTCCATTTCCGACTTGATCTTCTTGCCCATCGCGCGGCGCAGGAGATCGGCGCCACCGAGAGAATATCCGGACAGGATCTTGGCGATTTCCATCACCTGTTCCTGGTAGATGATGACGCCGAAGGTCTCTTCAAGGACAGGCTGCAGATCGGGGTGGAGATAGTCGGGTTCCTCCTCGCCATGCTTGCAGGCGATGTAGCGGGGAATGTTGTCCATCGGGCCAGGCCGGTAGAGCGAGACCAGGGCGATGATGTCCTCGAAACTGTCCGGCTTCATCTGGCGCAGCGCATCGCGCATGCCGCCGCTTTCGAGCTGGAATATGCCCACCGTGTCTCCGCGCCCGAGCAACTCGTAGGTCGCCGGATCGTCGAGCGGCAGGCTGTCGAGTTCGACTTCCTCCCCCCTGTCGGCCACCAGTTCGCAGGCCTTCTGGAGGACGGTCAGGGTCTTGAGGCCAAGGAAATCGAACTTCACGAGACCGGCCGCCTCCGCGTATTTCATGGAGAACTGCGTCGCCAGCTGGCCCTCGCGCGGATCGCGGTAAAGCGGAACCAGTTCGGTGAGCGGCCGGTCTCCGATGATCACGCCGGCGGCATGGGTCGAGGCATGGCGGTACAGGCCCTCGAGCTTGAGCGAGATGTCGATCAACTGGGCCACGCTTTCGTCGTCACGGCGCATTTCCTGAAGGTCCGGTTCGGCATCGATCGCTTCCTGGAGCTTCGGCGGCCGTGCCGGATTGAACGGCACCATCTTGCAGATCTCGTCGACCTGGCGGTATGGCATGCCGAGCACCCGTCCGACATCGCGCAGGACCGCGCGCGCCTGCAATGTCCCGAACGTGATGATGTTGGCAACCCTGTCAGCACCGTACTTCCGGCGCACGTACTCGATGACCCTGTCGCGCCCGTCCTGGCAGAAATCGATGTCGAAATCCGGCATCGATACGCGCTCCGGATTGAGGAAGCGCTCGAACAGCAGGCCGAAACGGAGTGGATCGAGATCCGTGATCGCCAGCGCCCATGAGACAACAGACCCGGCCCCAGAGCCGCGTCCCGGCCCAACCGGGATGTCCTGCTCCTTGGCCCACTGGATGAAGTCGGCGACGATCAGGAAATAGCCGGGAAAGCCCATGTCGATGATGACGCCGAGCTCGAAGTCGAGCTGGTCCCGGTACGGACGGGCCTTGTCGTCGCGCGCAGCGGTATCCATGGCACTGTCGAAGACCTGCTTCTCAAGCCGCGCTTCGAGCCCCGCCCGCGCCCGCGTGCGCAACGCCTCCACTTCGCCACCGCCGTCGCGGTCGGCAAAGGGCGGCAATATGGGGTCGCGCCGCAGCGGCATGTAGGCGCAGCGCAGCGCGATCACGATCGTGTTGTCGACCGCCTCGGGGATGTCGGAGAACAGTTCGCGCATCTCGTCCGCAGAACGGAAATAGTGGTTCGCGGTGAGCCGGCGGCGATTCTGCTCGCTCACCGGCACACCCTGGTCGATGCACAGCAGCGCGTCATGCGCCTGATGCAGTTCGGCCTCCGCAAAATAGACGTCGTTGGTGGCAACCAACGGCAGGTTCTCGGCATCTGCGAGTTCGAGGAGGCCAGGCTCGATGCGACCCTCGATCTCGAGCCCGTGACGCTGCAGCTCGACGTAGAAGCGTCCCGGAAACAGTCCGGCAAGCTGCCGCACCATGACCGCGGCGGCCTCGCGCTGGCCTCCTTCGAGCAGGCGTCCGAGCGGTCCGTCGGGCCCCCCGGAAAGGCAGATCAGCCCATCGCCATGCCTCTCGAGCTGCTCGAACGTCGTATGGACCTCGCCGGCCTCGCTGGCAAGGAATGCGTCCGACGACAGCTGCATCAGGTTGCGATAGCCGGTCTCGTCCTGTGCCAGGAGCACGAGGCGGTCAAGGCGACGGCGATGCGCCGGAACATGCCGGTTCGCTCCGCTTTCCGCATCGTCGCTGGCGAAGTCCAGCTGACATCCGATGATCGGCTGGATGCCGGCTGCGGACGCCACCATGGCAAATTCCATCGCGGCGAACATATTGTTGGTGTCGGTGACGGCAACGGCGGGCATGAGGTGGCGCCGACACAGTTCCGGCAATTCTCTGAGCTGGATCGCGCCCTCAAGGAGCGAATAGGCAGAATGCACCCTCAGATGGACAAAGCCGGGATCAAGCATGGCAACAGTCTAAGCCGAATCGGGTCCCCGTTTCAGCCGAGACCGACAAGCCGGGCGGCGAGGTTCGGCCCCTGTTCTTTCCGTCCCCCTTCGCGGTCCATTCGGGGATGGTCCCGAGGTCGCCGTGCAGTCTCGCGTGGACTTCGCCCCACTTCTCGCCCGGGCGCATGACGATGCGTTCGATCAATCCCCGGATCGCCGTCGCCGCCTCGTCACGGTCCTCCAGGATTTCCCGCCCCCCGGGAAAGGGCTTGAGGACCGGAACGGGCCTTGTCAAACAATGCTGGTAGAGGATTTCCTGCATGGAATCAGGCCCTTGCGTAGCCAAGCAGGCGCAAGGCAGGACAGGCGGTGCCTGGATGATGATGAAATTTCGGCTTTCGCGAAGCCACGTCGTTCAAGCCTCCTACAGGTCGAAGAGGGGGATTTCCAAGGCGCGGGCCACGGCGGCCATCCGCCGATCGTAGCTCGCAAGTGAAACCGCTTGTGCGTGATCCGCCAGGTACGCGCAGGACGCCAGGTGCAGCGCATCCAGCGTCCGCAACGGCGAAAAACCCGGAAAGGGTTCCAGTGCCCGCGCTAGCACGGAAGGTGCAAGCTCCAACATCGAGACCCGCCCGATCAGCAAGCGAACCGCCTCACCGTGGGACCCGGCAAGGCCGCGCGAATGGATCGGCGTCCACAGCTCGTATTCCAGCAGCCGGCTCGACACCAGGGTCTCGTTCCAGAGAGACTCCGGAGGGCGGAGGTCCTCCGCCAGGAGATGCGCGAGAGCGACGGACGAATCGAGATAGATCACCGGTCGCGCCGGCTCTCGTCCAGCTCCGCCAGGACCTCGTCCAGTGACGCAACGGGCGCGGGCGCGGGCGGCGGCCCCGAGGCAGCCAGCGGCGCCGGCGTCAGCACCCCGGACCGCACCGCATCGGCCAGGAAGGCGTCGGCGAGGACCGGGCTCCTTGTCTCCCTGAGCGGGCCCAGCTCCGCCATTACCCGGTCACGGTCCGTCACCAGGATCGTCTCGCCGGACGCCGCAAGCCGGACGTATTCGCTCAGCTTGCTGTTCAGAACCTTGATGCCGACCGATCTCATGCTGGACAAAGTAGCCACCGATCGCCACCTTGTCAATTCGGGCTCAGCCGGATGTGACTATTCGCTATAATCCCGTTAAGTTTCAGAGGCCTGAGACAGACCTCCCGGAACTGTCCGGCCCGCCGTTCAAGCCTCCTCCAGCGCGCCGTTCCGCACCGTCAGTTCCCGGTCCATACGTGCAGCCAACTCGGGATTGTGGGTTGCGACCAGCGCGCCTACTCCCTGCCCGCGAACCAGATCGAGCAGGAGTTCGAACATTCGCTCGGCGGTTTCCTGGTCAAGATTGCCGGTCGGTTCGTCCGCTATCAGTATCTTCGGCCGATTGGCGAAGGCGCGGGCGATGGCGACGCGCTGCTGCTGTCCTCCGGACATTTCCGCGGGTCGGTGGCGCGCCCTCTCGGCGATGCCCGTCATCTCCAGCATTTCCTGTGCCCGGCGACCGGCCGCCGCCCTGCCAACACCGGCGATCATCTGTGGCAGAACGAGATTCTCAAGGGCCGTAAATTCGGGCAACAGATGATGGAACTGATAGACGAAGCCTATCGACTGTCGCCGCAGCGCGGTGCGCTCGTCATCCGACAGGCTGCCGCATGCCCCGCCCCTGACGACGACCTCTCCGGAATCCGGGCGCTCGAGAAGCCCGGCGATGTGGAGGAAGGTCGACTTTCCGGCCCCCGAGGGCCCGGTCAGTGCAACGATCTCGCCCGCAGCGACACGAAGCGACGCCCCGCGCAGGACCTCAAGCCTGTCTTCGCCCTGGCGGAAGGTCCGGACGATGTCCCGCAATTCGAGGACGGCGTCACTCATAGCGCAATGCCTCGACGGGATCGAGCCGCGCCGCCCGCCAGGCGGGATAGAGCGTCGCGAGAACCGACAGGCAAAGTGACATCGCGACCACACCAACGACATCTTCGGCGAGCAGGACCGACGGCAATTGCGACAGAAAATAGATTTCCGCAGCAAACAGCTCAGTCCCGGTCAGCGACTGCAGCCACTGTCGGATGATCTCGATATTGTCCGCAAAGGCGACGCCGAGCACGAAGCCCGCCGCGGTGCCAAGGATGCCGACCGATGCGCCGGCGAGTAGAAAGATGCGCAGGATCATGCCCCGCGTCGCGCCCATGGTGCGCAGGATGGCGATGTCCCGACCCTTGTCCTTCACCAGCATGATCAGGCTCGAAATGATGTTGAAGGCGGCCACGAGTATGATCAGGGTCAGGATCAGGAACATGACGTTGCGCTCGACCTCGATGGCGTTGAAGAAGCTGTCATTGGCGCGCTGCCAGTCGACGACCCTGAGCGGTTTTCCGCCGGACAGGGGAAGCTTCGGCCTGACGGTCTGGACGCGCTCGGGATCGTGGAGGAAGATCTCCAGACTCGTCACCTCGGTGCCGGTGCGGAAATATCTCTGCGCCGCCGCAAGCGGCATGAAGACAAAGGCCGAATCGTATTCGTACATCCCGACATCGAACAGCGCGACCACCGTAAAGCGCCCGACACGCGGCACCGAGCCAAAAGCGGTGCTGCTGGACTGGGGAGACACCAGCCTGATGCGATCCCCGGGACGGACGCCGAACTTGCTGGCGAAACGTGTGCCGACGATGACCGCGTTTCTGCCTTCGAAGTCGCGAAGGGACCCTGCACGGATGTTGTCCGAAATGATGGCGCGGGCCCGGAGATCGTCTGGCGGAACACCGCGGACGACGGCGCCCGCAGCAACGCCGTTCGCGGTCGCCAGAACCTGGCCCTCGACCGTCGGAATCACCAGGCGCACACCATCGAGCGCCATGATCCCGCGGACCAGCGTGTCGAAGTCCGGCAATGTCCTCCCGGTCGAACTGGATGCCGCAAGATGGCCGTTCAGCCCGAGAATCCGCTGCATCAGTTCGGCGCGGAACCCGTTCATGACGGACATGACGATGATCAGGGTGGCCACGCCGAGCGCGATGCCGGCAAGCGAGAATCCGGCGATGACAGAAATGAATCCCCGTTCCCGGCGCGCTCGCAGATAACGGAACGCGACCATCCTCTCGAAGGCGCCGAAAATCATTGCGCCAGTCGGGCCAAAGCAGATTCGGAGGAAAGTTCCTGGCGCTCGCCGGTGGCGCGATTCTTCAGTTCGACAGTCCCGCGCGCGAGGCCTCTCGGGCCGACGATGACCTGCCACGGCAGCCCGATAAGGTCCATGTCCGCAAACTTGGTGCCGGCGCGTTCCTCGCGGTCGTCATAGAGGGGGTCGAGCCCGGCCGCCCGGAGGTCGCCATAGAGCTTCAGGCAGGCCGCATCGCACGCGGCATCGCCGACCCTGAGGTTTATCAGTCCTGTCCCGAACGGCGCCACGGCAGCCGGCCACACGATCCCGGCATCATCGTGGAAGGCCTCGATCAGCGCGCCGGCCAGACGCGAGACGCCGATCCCGTAGGACCCCATTTCGGGAAAGATCTCGGTGCCGTCGGGGCCGCGGACGGCAGCGTTCATCGACCGCGAATACTTGGTCCCGAAATAAAAGATGTGGCCGACCTCAATGCCCCGCGCGGTCACCAGGTCCTCTCCGAGTTCGCGGCCTGCCGCCTCGTCATGGAGGTCGTCCGTCGCCGCGTACAGGCCTGTCCAGCGGTCGACCAGGGGCTGCAGATCGGACCCGTAGTCGATCTCCTGGTCGAGCACGTCGAACTCGAGGAGCCCGCGGTGACAATAGACATCGCTCTCCCCGGTCTCGGCGAGAACGATGAATTCATGGCTGAGATCGCCGCCGATCGGTCCGGTATCGGCGGCCATGGGAATCGTCTTCAACCCCATGCGGGCGAAGGTGCGCAGGTAGGAGACAAACATCCGGTTGTAGGCGCTCCGGGCACCCGCGGCGTCGAGATCGAAGGAGTAGGCGTCCTTCATCAGGAACTCGCGGCCCCGCATCACGCCGAAACGGGGGCGCACTTCGTCGCGGAACTTCCACTGTATGTGGTAGAACAGCTTGGGAAAATCCTTGTAGCTCCGGGCGTGCGCGCGAACGATCTCGGTGATCTGCTCCTCGTTGGTCGGCCCGTAGAGCATGTCGCGGTCGTGCCGGTCCCGGATGCGCAGCATTTCCGGGCCGTAATCGTCATAGCGGCCGGAGCGGCGCCAGAGGTCCGCCGACTGCACCGTCGGCATCAGCACTTCCTGGGCCCCTGCCCGATCCTGCTCCTCGCGGACGACCTGCTCGATCTTCTTCAGCACGCGGAAGCCGAGCGGCAGCCAGGAATAGATGCCCGCCGAGGCCTGCTGGACCATGCCGGCGCGAAGCATCAGGCGGTGCGAGACGATCTGC
>JAJEBT010000068.1 GCA_022822405.1 Alphaproteobacteria bacterium | reverse complement strand
CCCCTTGAGCACATGCGCTTTGCGTGTGATCGTGACCGCGGTTGGAAGCTCGTGGAGGTGGGTAGTCTGTCGTACGGTCCTTCGGCAGCGTGGATTGGGGTCACTTGCGGAGCTTTCTGGACCGACGGGTGCGAGACGGAGTGATACGACGAGCGATCGGGAAGTGGTTGAACGCTGGCGTGCTGGAGGCGGGCGAGTTGAGCCACCCGCAGCGGGGGACCCCTCAAGGGGGAGTTGTTTCCCCGACGTTATCGGAACGTTCCGATAATGCGGGATATGGGAACCTCATGATTATGGGAACCTGAGCTCCCGCGGGCATTGATTTTCAAGGGATTGGACCAGGATCAGGTTCCCATAACAATGTGCTTTTCTCCTGCCAGGTTTTCACCCTGGACAGGAGAATCAGCATGTCTTCGCATCGCACAAACAGAGCGTCGCCCGACGCGAGTGGTGAACCGGCCCCGGGCATCGTCCAGAACTACAGGGAGCGGTTGCAGGCCCTGGGTTACTCCCCGGGCCTGACGGGCAAGTGCATCCGAACCATCCTGCACCTCATCGCATGGTTGTCGGCGAACGGGACAGGGATCGAGGCGCTCGACGTTCGCGTCCTGCATCATTTCCTGAATCACGACTGTGCCTGTCGCGGTCCACGCGGTTACCGCAAGAACCTCGAACGCGCCCGATGGCATCTGCACCGGTTTCTCGGCTTCCTCATGGAGACGGGACGCGTGCGGATGCCTGCGGAGGTCGAGAGCGGCGCCCGCGTGGTGGAGGCGTTCCTTCAAACGCTCATGGCACAGGGATATGTGCACGAGTCGATCGCCGCATACCGCAAGCGCTGTCGACACTTCATCGTCTGGCTCTACTTGCACGATGTCGCACTCGCCGAGGTCGATGACGACGTCTTCTCCCGTTTCCTCTTGCACGACTGCACCTGTGTGCATCCCCACTTCTTCATCAGGACCGGCAGATTCGCGGGTCGTAACAACAGCCGATCAAAGATCGGGGTGTTCATCGAGTACCTGATCGGCACGGGCATCGCCCCGCCGCGCCCGACGCCGGCGTGCGAGGAACCAGGCCGTTATCTGGCGCGTTTCCTGGTCTGGCTGCGGCGCTATCGCGGCATCGGGGAGCGGACCATACAGAGCTACCACAAGGCCATGCGGGTGCTTCTTCCCCATCTTGGCGATGTGCCCGGTCGATACAGCGCGACGCTGATCAGGAATACGGTGCAGTGCCGCCTCGAGACGGCATCACGCGAACTTGTCCGTCGCGAGACGTCAGCGCTTCGGTTGTATCTGCGCTTCCTCGCGTTGGACGGCCTTTGCCGGCCCGGGCTTGTCGCTGCGGTGCCGACGGTTCCCCGCCAGAGGTTCTCGACATTGCCTCGTCATCTGCCGCGCGACGATATCGAACGCATCATCGCATCGTGCGACCGAGCGACACCCAAGGGACTGCGGGATCGCGCCATCGTGCTGCTCCTCGCTCGGCTCGCCCTGCGTGCCGGCGATGTCGCCAATCTTCGGTTGAACGATATCGACTGGGACGAGGCGGTCGTTCGGGTCAGCGGCAAGTCGCGCCGCGCCGCGCTCTTGCCGCTGCCGCAGGATGTCGGCGCCGCGGTCAGGGATTACCTCCTCCATGCCCGCCCTGTCGTGGATGCCGAAAAGGTGTTCCTGCGCACGATGCCCCCGCTCCACCAGCCCCTGGCCAGCGGTGGGGTGTCGGCGGTCGCGCAGGCTGCGATCAAGCGCTCCGGCGTCAAGGCACAGGGACTGCCGGCGGGGCATGTCTTCCGCCATTCCGCAGCGACGAATCTGCTGCGCGACAACACGCCGCTGGAAGTCATCAGCACGCTGTTGCGTCATCAATCCACGCAGACAACGGCGATTTATGCGCGGGTCGATGTCCGAATGCTCCGGGAAGTGGCCCAGCCCTGGCCGGTCGCGGGAGAAGAGCGATGACACTGGCCGAGCATGTGCAGCGCTATGTGACCTTCCGCAGGGCCCTGGGCCATGCCTATGTGGAACCGGCGCGGTGCCTGCAGGACTACGCGGCCTACGCCGATGCCCATGGTGACCGCTTCGTACGCAGCAGCACGGTCCTCGATTGGGCATCGACAACGCCGTCTCCCCGACAGGCGCAAGTCAAGCTGCGCTACGTGTGCGACCTTGCCAGCGTCCTGCACGCCGACGACGAACGTCACGAGGTGCCGAACCGCGACGCCCTGGGCAAGGCACGATCACGGCGGCCATCGCCTCATCTGCTGTCGGTGACCGAGATCCGGCGGATCATGGATGCGGCGCTGGAGCTGCCGCCGGTCGGTTCGATCACGCCGCTGACGTTCCATTACATCCTGGGACTGATCGCCGCGACCGGATTGCGGCGCTCGGAAGCGACGGGCCTGCTGCTGACGGACCTGACGGCGGATGGCTTGCTGATCAGGAAGGCGAAGTTCGCCAAGCGCCGCCTCGTCCCGCTCGATGGCAGCGTCCATCGGGCCATGGAGACGTATCTGCGGCAGAGGAAGCGCTGCGGCGGGCCCGACGACCACCTGTTCGTGCTCTCGACGGGCCGGCCCATGCACCCGGTCTATCTCGCCACCGTCTTCGTCAAGCTGGCACGGCGGGTCGGGCTTCGAGCCGGGCCAGGTCAGCCTGGGCCGCGCCTTCATGACCTTCGACACGCATTCGCAGTTCGCGCGCTCGAAAGCGCGCTCTCGACCGAGCGGCGCGATGTCGCCCGCCACATGCTGACGCTGTCGACCTATCTCGGCCACGCCAACACCGCCGACACCTACTGGTACCTCGAAGCGACGCCGGTGTTGCTGCGACAGGTCTCGCAAGCCACCGAGAGGCTGCACGAGGGGAGGAACAACAATGGCTGAACTCGCTCCTCCCCTGGCGATGTTCCTGCGCGAATATCTTCCACGCGACAGGGGCACGAGCCGCCATACCGTTGAAAGCTATGCCCTGTGCTTCAAGTTGCTCGTCGTCTTCGCGGCGGACAAACACGCCATCCGGCCCTGCACGCTCGAGATCGGTCATCTCGACATCGCGACCCTTCTCGAGTTCCTCGAACATCTCGAACGGGAGCGGGGAAACGGGGTGCGTACACGCAATGCCCGGCTCGCGGCCATCAAGGCCTTCTTCCGGTTCCTCGAGTTCCGGCGCCCGGGATATCTCGACCTCGCCGCGCAGGTGCGTGAGATCCCGGCGAAGAAGGGCGAAGTGCCACTCATCGGCTCTCTCGACCGGGCGGAAACGCGGGCTCTGCTCGACGCGCCGGACCCGGGCACGGTGGTTGGAACACGCGACCGCGCGATGCTGTGTCTCACCTACAACGCCGGCTTGCGGGTCTCGGAACTGGTCGGGCTTGCGCTCGATGATCTGAAGATGCCGGCCCTCGACGAGGTGCACATCATCGGCAAAGGCCGGCGCGAACG
>JAJEBT010000097.1 GCA_022822405.1 Alphaproteobacteria bacterium | reverse complement strand
GGACGCATCCCGATTCCAGGGTACTGGGCGTAAACGCAAGCCAGGCTGTGCAAGTTTCGGACGGCTCGAGGCCGTAATAGAACTTGTCCTGATGCCATGACACGAAACGGGGGTCGTGTGCATTCTTCTGGAAAAACGCCGTCCCCCAGCACAGGATGTCGGGACCGATGACATCCTCGACCGCGTCTAGGATGCGCGGGTGGCGTATGATGTCGTTCAGCCACCTGAAGGGCAGATGCGCTTTGAACGCCAGTTTCTGCTGAGCCTCGCAGCCATATTCGGCTTCGAAGGCTTCCACCTTCGCGGTCGCGGCAGATGCTTCGTCAGGTGTCAGCGCGCGTACGGGAAACACGAAACCCCTGGAGCGGTAGTCTTCGACCTGCCCATCACTGAGAATACGCGGCATCACTTGCCCTTTCGCCCTCCGGGAAACACCCCCGGGCCGCGGGAATCCCTGCCTGCCCGCTCACGCCGTCAAGGCCTGTCCCCGGATCGTGTATCTCCGGAGCATTCTGGTCTGCTCGGGCGGAAAATCCGTTCGGGCATGCATGGTGCACCAGTTGTCCCACATCACGAGGTCGCCCTTCTTCCATTTATGCTCGTAGATGACGTTGGCGGACCTTACATGGGCCATCAGCGCATCACGAATCCCGCAGCTTTCCTCCTCGCTGTAGCCATCGATCAGGGCCGTCATCAATTCGTTGATATAGAGCGCCCGCCGCCCGCTTCTTGGGTGAGTCACCACTGCCGGCTGCCAGCAATGGTCATGGCGCCCGATGTCGTCCTCAAGTTCGACACGTTCCGTGGGATGATACTTGTACATGTGGAGAACTCGGCGCCCGTCTATCGTACTTCTGAGATCGTCGGGCAGGGTCTCGAGAGCTTCGCACATGTTGGCGAACAGCGTATGACCGCCGGTATCGGTGACCACCATCGCGTACAGCATGGTGCCCCAATCCGGCACAGGCACATAGCACTTGTCGTGGTGGAAATACATCTCACCATCCGGCAGGGAGCCGATGGGAACCCCGTCCCTGCGCACGTTCGTGACGAGCATCTCATGCTCTACGCCAGCACCCTCGGGCCGATCATCCGCCTTGCGCGACCGTTCGCCGAGCGGCCCGAAATTCTCGCAGAACCGCCGTTGCGTCTCCGGCGACAGCTCCTGGCCCCGGAACAGCAGAACCATGTGTTCAAGCCAAGCCTCAATCAAGGCATCGCGCGTCGTCGGATCAAGCGGTTGCGCAAGATCAAGGCCGCGCACTTCAGCGCCAAGCGATCTGTGCAGCTTGTGAAGCGTGAAGCCGGTCATGGGAAGATGCTAGCTGCTGGCCACGGAACGATCAAGCTGGACAGCGGACCGGGTTTTGAAGTTTTCCGAACGCGCTCCGGATCCCGGAAATCACGAGCCGGGAAATCAGAGCCATGACAGAACCGTTGACCAGCCACACAGCCCGAAACCACGCGTGCGGGCATACTCCGGCCTGTTCCTACCTTGATCGCTGACGAGCATCCTCTCGCAACGATACCGGTCGCTTCTGGCGGTAGACCGCGGCCGCCGCGCACGGGACTCCTGCCGGGACAGGGACCATATGTACGCTCTCGAAAACCCGGTTGCCCGTGATAGCGTCCGACGTGTATGGTTTTCTGCTGATCGGGGACCAACACTCTGGACGCGTATCGAGAGCCGCAGCTCTTTCGCCAGCGGTGCAGTCTCGTGATGCTGCCTCCTCCGGTTGCCATGGCGAGCCGGGGGCAGTTGCATGGGCCGTTGCTTCCCGGAACAGTTGCCTGAGAGGAAATTCGATGCCGGATTCGAGATTCGACGATGTCCAAGCCTGTGTTTTCGACGCGTACGGCACCCTGTTCGACATTCATTCCCCTGCCGAGCAGGCAAGGGACAAACTCGACGACAAGACCCGGGAGCTGTCGGTGATCTGGCGCGAGCGTCAGCTTCAATACACATGGTTGCACAGCCTCATGGGACGGCACGCCGATTTCTGGGAGATAACGGGCAATGCGCTTGACTACGCCATGAAGCGTGTCGGCCTCACCGATCCCGCCCTGCGCAGCCGGCTCATGGAACTCTACCTGCAGCTGTCTTCCTTTCCGGAAGTCGCCGACACCCTCACCCGCCTCAAGGAGTCGGGCAAGAAAACGGCGATCCTTTCAAACGGGGATGTCTCGATGCTGATCAGCGCCGCCAAGAGCGCGGGCATATACGGGCTGCTCGATGAAATTCTCTCGGTGCAGAGCGTTGGTATCTTCAAGCCCCACCCATCGGTCTATCAGCTCGCAACCGATCGGTTGAAGGTACCCGCTAGCCAGATCGCCTTCCAGTCCTCGAACGCGTGGGATGCACACGGCGCCGCCTCGTTCGGCTTTCTCAGCGTCTGGGTCAATCGTGGAGGGCAACTGCCCGAGCACCTGCCGGCGGGGCCGCAAGCCGAAATAACGACGCTTACCGAATTGCCGGAATTGCTCGGGCTCTGAGCGCCGCCCGCCACATCACCTCGGGAGCCGATAGCAAATGCCGACAATCGACGATATCCGGGATGCCGCCACGCGCTTGCGGGACGTCGCCTGCATCACGCCGCTTCTCGAGAGCGCAGCGATAAACGCACGGACTGGCGGGCGCGTCCTCCTCAAGTGCGAGATGTTCCAGCCCATGGGCGCGTTCAAGATCAGGGGCGCCTGGAACCGCATTTCGCGCCTCCCCGACCGTGAACGCGCACGCGGAATTGTCACTCACTCCTCGGGCAATCATGCGCAGGCCGCTGCCCTGGCCGCACAGAGGCTGGGCATCGACGCGACAATCGTCATGCCGTCCGATGCGCCGGACATCAAGATCGAGCGCACCCGCTCATTTGGCGCGAACATCGTGACCTGCAGCCGCGAGGGCGGCGCCCGCGAGCAGGTTGCCGCCGAGATCATGGACCGCACCGGAGCAGTGCTGATCCACCCCTACGACCATCCTGATGTCGTTGCCGGCCAGGGGACCGTAGGCCTTGAGGTCGTCGCACAATGCCGGGAACTGGACATCGACGTCGATATCGCGGTCGTGCCCTGTTCAGGCGGCGGCCTGATCGCCGGAACCTCCCTCGCCCTGCACGCGTCCTGGCCCGACGCGGAAATTCATGCAGCAGAGCCAGACGGATTCGATGACACCCGGCGCTCGCTTCTCTCGGGCAAGCGCGAAACGAATGCGGCCGGCGCGACGTCGATCTGTGACGCGCTGCTGGTATCGACTCCAGGCGAACTCACGTTCGATATAAATCGCAAGCATCTCGCCGGCGCCGCATCGGTTTCCGACAGCGAGGTCAGGGCAGCGATGAAGACGGCGTTTTCGGATGCCCGCCTCGTGACCGAACCGGGCGGGGCCACCGGTCTCGCAACCATCCTCGCAGGCAAGATCGACATCGTGGGCAAGACGGCCTGCGTAATTCTCTCCGGCGGCAACGTCGATCCGGACCTGTTTGCCGACATCATTTCGGGTCCCGGATCCGTGAATCGGGAATCCGCCTGACGAGTTGTCGCGCTGGAACACCGGAGCACTGGCGCGAATCAGCGAGGCGGCACAACGGCACAGCGGTTTTGGCGAAAAAAAGCGCCGATGCTATAGTGGGGTCGGAAAGATGAAACTCGCTGCCGCCCGGTCATGCGGCAGCAATCCGGGGCAGTAGCCGGGGAGGATCGACAGTGGCGGAGCTTTATGTCGGGCGGACAGACGAATTCGGCGACCGCGACCGAAAAATCATCGCGCAAGGCGATCTCGAGATCGGCGTCTTTCATGTCGACGGCGAATTCTACGCGTATGAGAACAATTGCGCCCATCAGGGCGGGCCGGCGTGCCAGGGCAAGATCATCAACCGCGTCGAAGAGATCATTCACGAAACCGAGAAGACGGCCCATGGGCTCAAGTTCTCGGAGACGGATGTCCATATCGTCTGCCCGTGGCACGGCTTTGAATACAACGTGAAAACCGGCCGCCATCCCGGCAGCAAGAACGTACGGCTCCGGCCGTTCAAGGTCTCTGTCAAGGACGGAGAGGTGTATGTCGCCATCTGAAGCCGACCTTGCAGCACTTGACGCGGCGGCGTCGAAGGCGCTGGAAATAGCGGAACAGGCCCTCGATAACGGCGACACGGCGGCAATTTCCGATGAGACGGTGCAGCGGCTGCTGACCGCGGGAACCCGGCTCTTCGCAAACAAGGTCGAGATGGAGGAGCGGTTCTTCTCTCCCTACACCGGACCGCAGGATGTCACGGCGACGGACGTGGTCATGACGTGTTCGGACATGCTGCGCGCCGTCAACCTCTCGACTTTCGATCTGGCCATGTGGTTCGGAAGGCCGCGGCCCGACGACGACGCGTAGATCTCCGGCTGCAACAGGGTCGGTGACGGTACCGGAAAGGTCGGCCGCAACCGGCGAAAAGCGAACGCGAAAACGGGAGACGAGACATGGATACAGGCGTCGAAGCAGTCCCGGTCAGGGAAAACCCCGTCAAGGAAATCACCACCTACACAGATTCGAGGGACGTGCTTGCCAAGGCGCGGCGGCAGGCCGAAGAGCGGAATTTCGACGATGTGTTCATCGTCGATATCGATTCGCACCATACCGAGACCGAATCGTGGCGAGACATCATCGGCTATATCGATGACCCCGTCGTGCGCGAGAACGCGAGAGAGATGGTTCTCCATCGCTCGGGCACCCCGCCCTATGCACTCAACGGCGACCTTGCGATGCGCTACCAGGACGTCGGCGGTCGCATACCGCATCAGGCCGCGCGCAGCGAGCCGGTCAGCGAACAGGAGCTGAAGCAGGCCGGACATCGTGATCTGGTGCTTGCGAAGCGCGCCTACGAGGCCATGGGAATCGACTACCAGATAGTCTTCCCCACGCCCATGCTCTTTCTCGGCATGCACCCCCAGTTCGACATGGAGGCCACTCTTGGCAAGGCCTACAACCGCTGGCAGGTCGACAACATCCTCACCAAGGACAAGCACCTCAAGACGATGATGTTCCTGCCGTTCAACGATCCCGAATCGGCGCTCGAGACCATCGAGGAGTTCGGCGACGCGCCGGGTTGCGTCGGATTCATGGTCACGTCGGTGCGCTACAAGGCCGTCCACCACAATCACTACATGAAGGTCTATCGCGCCCTTGAGGAGCGCGGCCTGCCGCTCGGCTTCCATGCCGGCTATTACTGGCAGGACCCCTTCATGATGCAGATCAACCGGTTTGGTTCGATGCACGCGCTGTCCTTCGTGTGGTGCAACGTGGTCCACATGACGAACTGGATCATGAACGGCCTTCCCGAGCGTTTTCCCGGCCTGGACGTCGTCTGGATCGAATCCGGCCTCGCCTGGGTACCGTGGCTGATGCAGCGCCTTGACCACACCTACCTGATGCGGTCGTCGGAAGCGCCAGTGCTCAAGAAGCTGCCGAGCGAGTACATGAAGGAGATGTACTATACGTGCCAGCCCATGGAGACCGATCACATGAAGGCCCTCGAGGTGACCTTCGAGATGATCAACGCGAATACCCAGCTCCTCTACGCCTCGGACTGGCCGCATTACGACTTCGACACACCAAGCGTGATCTGGGACCTCCCGTTTCTCGACGAGGAGGCGAAGCGCAATATCCTGGGGCTGAACGCGAAGCGAATCTTCAATTTCGACCGCTAGGCCAGAACTGCATCGACCGGCGAGGACTGCCACCCGGCTACGTCTCTCGCCCGAATGAAGACGGCGGATGGCTGCAGAGGCATGCCGCGAAAAATACCCGCAAAGGGCTATATCATCGGCCCGCCTGCCCATCGGGGCATCAACGGAGGCATGTACCAGATGAATAAGTTCCGGCCGCTTTCCGCCCGCCGTCCTGCACGGGCCGTCACCATCGTTCTTGCAGCGCTTGGCATGATCGTCTTCGCCCCGGCAGCGCAGGCCGCCGTCGATGCCGAAGCCGGCTTCGTACTCAACAGCTTCTCCTTCCTCGTCTGGGGCGCGCTGGTCATGTGGATGTGCGCCGGCTTCACGATGCTCGAATCGGGTACCGTGCGCACCAAGAACGCTTCCGTGATCTGCCTGAAGAACATCGGCCTCTACTCCATCGCCGGCCTTACCTACTACCTGCTCGGCTACACCCTCATGTACACCGATGTGAGCGGCTGGATCGGCAGCTTCGACTTTCTCTACGGCACGACCGCAGACGAGATCGCGCTCGTGGGCGGCAAGACCGAGGTCGCCGCCAGCGTGATCAAGAACAAGTACTCGACGATGTCGGACTGGTTCTTCCAGATGGTATTCGTGGCCACGACGGCTTCGATCGTATCCGGAGCCTTGGCTGAACGCGTCAAGTTGTGGTCGTTCTTTCTCTTCACGGCAATACTGACTGCCATCATCTACCCCGTCATCGGTTCCTGGACGTGGGGCGGTGGATGGCTCGGCGAAATGGGGTTCAAGGACTTCGCTGGCTCAACCATCGTTCATTCCACCGGCGGCTGGGCGGCGCTTGCCGGCATCATCATCGTCGGCGCAAGAACCGGAAAATTCCGTGACGACGGCAGCGTCAAGTCCACGCCGCCATCTAACGTGCCGGCCGTGACCCTCGGGGTATTCATTCTTTGGTTGGGCTGGTTCGGCTTCAACGGTGGCTCGCAACTCGCACTGAGCGGCGCCGTAGACGCCATCGCGATAAGCAACATCCTCGCCAACACCAACCTTGCTGCCGCCGCCGGCGTAATGGCGGCGATTACGATCTCGCGTCCGGTAACCGGCCGGGTCGACTTGCTCGCCACGCTCAACGGCGCCATCGGCGGCCTCGTGGCTATCACGGCGGGGCCTGATATCACCGAACATTACTGGGCCATCATCATCGGTGGAGTCGGCGGCATCATCGTCGTGCTCGGCATGAGGCTTCTCGAGATTATGAAACTCGACGATGTTGTCGGCGCCGTGCCGGCGCATCTGTTCGCCGGCATTTGGGGAACGCTCGCAGTGTGCATCGCGGGCGGTGGTGACTTCGTTACGCAGCTCACCGGAGTGGTGGCCATAGGCGCGTTCGTCTTCGTCTCTTCGCTCGCCGTCTGGTGGGCCATCGACAAGACGCTGTCAGCGCGCGTGACGCTGTCGGTCGAGGAGTTGGGACAAGATACTGCCGAACTCGGGATCGAGGCCTATCCCGAGTTCGTGGTCATGCCCGACGCCGACGAAATCAGGGATTTTCAGGAAAGCGCCCGGTCCGTCGGAAACAGTTGAACAACAGCCCGCGCCAGGCTCTGCCTTTGCTCCCCGGACGTTCCGAACCGCGTCCGGCTCCGGTATTACCGGCTCCGCCGCGGCTTCATTACGGGGCAGCCGCTGCCTCGGCAGCGGTGCGCACCTTTACGTCCATCTTTCCGATGATGTCAAACTCGCACCGCAGGCTGTCCCCGGGAAACAGGTGGCCAACGCCGCTCGGCGTGCCCGTCATGATGACGTCGCCCGGATAGAGCGTGTAGAATGTCGACGCGTAGGCGATCAACTTCCGGCAACCGAAGATCATGAACCGGGTGTTCGACTCCTGGCGCACGTCTCCGTTCACCAGAAGGCGAAATCCGAGGTTGTCCGGGTCAGGAATCTCGTCGGCCGTCGTCATCCACGGCCCCAGCAGCGCATAGGAGTCACCGGACTTGCGGAGACTGCGGTCCTCGACGCCGCGCACCGTGATGTCAAGGCCGATGGCATACCCGGCGACATGGTCGAGAGCGGCATCGGGCGCGATGTTCTTGCCGCCACGTCCGATGACCAGCGCAAGTTCGATCTCGTGGTCATTGCGGCGGCCGGCATGGCCGAGAACGATGCCATCACCGGCCCCGGCCAAGGCTGACACCGCCTTCAGGAACAGCCCGCTGTCCTTGATCGTCCTGGTCTCGCGGCCGAAGCTGATCCCGGGATCATCCCGTGCTTCCGCGACGTGATCCATATAGTTCGCGGGCGCGCCAATGATCTTTGTCGGATTGGCCACCGGGCTTCGCAGCGTGACGTTGGCAACCCCCTGCACGTATCCCATCTTCTGGAGGCCGGACACTTCCCTGAGCACCGTGTCGAGACCGGCGATCAGCTGGTCGCCTAGAGGAGACGGCCAACGCCGCTCGGGCAGGACATCAAGCGCCGGGGTGACGTCGATCAGCTGGTCTCCCTTGACCAGTCCCAGCTTGTCGCTGTTGTAGCGGCACAACCTCATCGATCCGTCCTGTATTCCTCGCGGGCGCCTGCTGCCCATGCAAGCCCGTGCCCCGGCTCCTCCGAAGGCGTAATAAAACCGTGTTCATCCATCGACCGGGGCTCGTCGAACAGCGGTTCAAGGAGCGGAAAATCTTCCATCCAGACGACAGCTGGTGCCGCCGCAGCAAGGTGAATGAAAAGCGCCGGGAGAAAATGCGGCGATACCGCCAGATTGTAGTGCTCAGCTATCTGCGCAACGCGCAGGCATTCGGTGATGCCGCCCATCATGGCAAGATCCGGCTGAATAACCGAGATCGCCCTTGCCTCCATCAACGGCGCCAACTCCTCGACGCCCTGATGATGCTCGCCGGTCGCCAGGGCGACCGGACTGTTCTGCGCCAACACGCGAAAGCCATCGGTGTCGTGCGCCGGTAGCGGCTCCTCGAACCACAGCGCATCCGCATCCGCAAGCTTCCTCGCAAGCCACTGCGCGCTGACAAGGTCGCATTTTTCGTTGGCGTCGGCCATGAGTTGCACATGAGAGGGAAGCGCATCCGCGACCGCCCCGATGCGCTCGGCGTCCGGCGGAGTGCCGGCGACACGCAACTTGACGGCCCTGCAGCCTGCTTCCGCATAACGGCAGGCCTGTTCAACTGCAGCGCCGGGGTCCTGCGCCGGCGCGAATCCGCCCGAACCGTACACCGGCAGGCTGCGTGGCGCCCCGCCGAGCGCGACGGCAAGCGGTACCCCAAGACGTCTGGCTTGGAGATCCCACATCGCCACGTCGATGGCGGCGATCGCGAGATATCCGACTCCGCGCCCGAGGCGGTTCAGGGACGCGGCGAGGCGGCGCCACATGACCTGGGGCGGTACCAGGGGCTCATTCCTGACAAACCGGTCGAGCATGTCGCGCGCCGCAGCCACCACCGTGCCGCCGCCGCCGCCGAGGACATAGGAAAAGCCGCTGCCGACATGACCAGCCGAATCCTCGAGATCGACGACGATCACGTCGACGGCGGTGATGCCGGAACCGCCCGTCGGCCCCGACAGCGGGAAGACCCAGAGTTCCGCCTCCGCCCGTACGATGCGCGCCGTCATCGTTCAGCCTGCCAGCGTCAGCGTCACCGTGTCGCCGTCCTCAATACCTAGCGCCTCGCGCACGCCGACCGCCGCGATCACCTCCACCTGGGCCGGCGGATAATCTTCGACGAGAGGGAGGACGATCGCACCGTCGATTGCGCCGGCGATCCGGACCGGCCAGCATTTTGCATCACAGTCATGCGGCCCGTCTCCCGGATTTTCCACCGCAATTCCTGCCTGTCGCTTGAGACGAACCCAGACCGGCATCGATTCGGGATCGTCGACGACCACATTGACGGTACCCGGATAGGGATCGATTCCGAGTTTCTCGACAAACTGGTGACGCGCCCAATCGAGCCTGGTGAAGGTCTTGCCCATGCCGATCCCCGTGGCAAGGCGCCCGACAAGGGTCTCTCCGGGCATCAGGCAGCGCGAACGGGGACATCCATGCGGCCGATGCCCTCGCAATAACAATGCATCACGTCACCCGGCGTAACCGGGCCGACGCCTTCGGGCGTGCCGGTCATGATAACGTCGCCGGGGAAGAGCGTGTAGAAGCTCGAGCCGTAGGCTATCAGCTTGCGGCAGTCGAAGATCAACTTGTCGGTGTTCGAGTTCTGGCGCTCTTCGTCGCCGACGTGGATAGCGAAATCGAGCTTGTCGGGATCAGCAATTTCGTCAGCGGTCACGAGCCACGGGCCGAGGACGGAATAACTGTCGATCGCCTTGCGCAGGCTCCGCTCTTCGGTGCCGCGCACCGTCATGTCGAGGCCGATGGCGTAACCTGCCACATGATCGAGCGCGTCCTCGTACGCGACATTCTTCGCCGTCTTTCCGATGACCATGGCGAGTTCAATTTCGTGATCGTTGCGACGGTCCGTGAAATGCAGCGCAACGCCTTCGCCCGGCCCGACGAGAACGGGGCTCTTCAGGAACAGCCCATACTCATCGATCGTCTTGATGTCGCGGCCGAAGCTGACGCCCTCATCCTTGATCGATTCTTCCATATGGGCGTGGTAGTTGACAGGCGCACCGATGACCTTGGTCGGGTTGGCGACCGGGCTCCTGAGCAGGACACCGTCCGCGTCGAAGCGCGCGCCGGAACCGGCGAGGTCACGCGCCCTCTCGCATACTGCATCGAGGTTCGCGATCAGGGCATCACCCTGGGGCCGGGGCCAGCGGGACGCGGGGATCGCGTCCAACGCACCGGTGACGTCAATGACCTCTCCGCCCTCCACAATGCCCAGACGGTCGTCGTTGAAACGGCAGAGCTTCATCTCTTCCTCCCTTGTTCCACAATGCAGACGCGCCCCGAGGCCCTGTCCGCCGGCTTGTCAGCGCCAGCAATCCCACCTTCGTGGCTTGCTTGACTCCCCGGCACCGGCGCATAGGATGCGTTGCCGAAGCGCGGGTGTAGCTCAATGGCAGAGCAGAAGCTTCCCAAGCTTACGACGAGGGTTCGATTCCCTTCACCCGCTCCAGTCCCGCTACAAGCCCGGTTGCGTATAGCCCAACCACTCGGGCGGAACAACTTCGCGTTCTATCGCCCGGTCAACGTAGTATTTCCAGAGCTTGGCAACGTGCTTGGCGCGGTCGAAACGCCGCGTGAAGGCCGCGAGTTCCGCATCGGAAAGCGGATCGACGGCGCCGATGGCCGCTGCACGCCAGAACGCCTGGGCGTTCTCCTCGAAATGCACCGAATCAACGAGCAACGCCGGCACGCTCTCGGCGAGCAGCACGACCCCGTGGGCGCGGATGAGGGCGGCATTGCAGGATCCAAGCGTCGCCGCCAACGCGCGGCCGGCCGCGGGAGTGTTAATGTGGCCGGGATCAGGGTGAACCGGTATTCCGTCTGCCCAGCGCGCTGCATGATTTTTCACGGCGGCCAGCCCTGTATCCTTGACGATGCTGAAGATGGTCGCGATCTCAGGATGAAAATGTCCGACCGCGTGGACTTCCGGGCGTGTGGCGAGGACCTCGGTATGAATGAACACCTCACGCGGTGGCGCCTTTCCCGCAGAGCCTTCGACAAGGTGCCCGTCCATGTCGCAAATCAGCAGACCATCGGGCGTGACGCCGGAACGGGGATCGTCGTAGCACTGTATGACGATGCCGGATCCGTCGGGCAGTCGCGCGCTGACATGTCCGGAATAGTCGATCAATCCCTCCATGTTGAGGATGCGCGTGCAGGCCGCGACTTCTGCACGCAGTGACGACCGCCTGTCCGTGTCCGGTGTCACGGCTTGCGCCCGACGATATGAAAGATGTGCCAGTGCTTGAATTCGCCGCGCGGCGTCACGCTGTCATCCTCCTCTTCCTCGAATTGCTCGATTTCAAGATCCGACAGGAATCGCTCTGCCTCGGAACGGGAAAGATGGGTCATGGACGGATTGCCCGACCAACTGTCCCGCTCGCCGAAGAACTGGCCGGAAAAGCGGCCGCCGGAGCGCAGCGCTGTGACGATCTTGCACCACACAGCCGGAAAGGCCGGCCTGGGGCAAAGCGGAAGCGAAAAGCCGGCATTGGCGAGATCGCATCGCGGCATCTCCAACTCCTCGTGACGGCGGACGAGCGTGCGGATGCCAGCCTCAGGCGGCAGGTCATCGCGGGCCAGAAGCGCCGCAATGGCCTCTTCGGCGGCATCGACGGCAAGCACCGGCCAGCCCCTTCGCAGGATCTCGATGGTATCGCGTCCCGACCCGCAACCGAGATCGACAGCCAGGGCGTCCCGCGGCCGGCCTTCCAAATCGAAACTGTCGAGAGCCCGGACCAGGGTCGGACGCGGCGGGCGGTGTCCTGTCTTCCGGTAGTATAGCGCCCAGTCCGGCCCCGACAGGCGATCACAGGAAGTTGTTTCCGCCATCCACGATCATCCCCTGCCCGGTCATGTAGGCTGCCTCGTCGGAACACAGGAACAGCATCGCCTTGGCCAGGTCATGGATCGTTCCCTGTCTCGGCAGGCACTGGGAATCCGTAAACTTTGCGAACATCTCACGCGGAACGGAGGGCCGCTCAATTTCAGTCTGCATGACACCCGGCCAAAACGTGTTCACGGTGATCCCGTAAGGGCCGACCTCGCGCGCCATCGACCGCGTCATGCCGATCATCGCCGACTTGGTGGTGATGTAATGAAGATAGTTCGGGCGGCCGAGCGCCGTCGTGCCGGAGGAAACGTTGATGATGCGCCCCCACCGGGCCTCTATCATGTGGCGGACGACAGCACGCGAGCACCAGAAGGCGCCGTTCACATTGACGTCGACGGCACGCAACCATTCGTCGCCCGGCAGTTCCCAGAACGGCGCCATCGTGATCCGGGAAAACACAGCGGCGTTGTTGATCAGCACGTCGATCCGCCCGAAGGCATCCATAGTGGCGGCGGCCATCTCGTTGGCCGAACCCTCGACCGCAACATCGACTTCGAGAGCGAGCCCGCGGCCACCGTTATCCTCGATTTCGCCAACGACCTTGCGAGCGTTGTCGGCATTGATATCGGCAACCACCGGAATGGCGCCCTGGGCAGCAAAATAGTGCGCATAGCCCCTGCCTATCGCTTGCCCACCGCCGGTGATGATGACCACACGATCCCTGAGGCTCTCGTAACTGACGTTCCTGTCGACGTCGATGGTCGTGTAGTCAATGTGACCGATCTCGGTCATGGCCGTTCTCCCTTGTCGTGGACCGTAACAGCCGTCGACACGGCCGCCGATCGCAGTCTAGCGCAGAGGCTACGGATGACAAACAAAACCGGGTCCGGCGGCGACCGGGGGCGAATCTGCCAGTCAACAGCGAAGCCGGTCGACGGCATCGAGAAGCGCTTCCAGATCGGGATCAGAGAAGCCGGCGCCCTGCAGGGCGTCAACAGTCAGGGCGAGGTAGTCCCGGCAACTTCCGAACTTTCCGGATGCGGACGCGATGTACGCCGCCACGTCGGCCACCGGGAGGTTGCCGGCATATTGCGGATGCTCGGGAGCGGCCACGAAGGTCAGCGCCGGAACGAGGTCCTCCCCAGCCTTGACCTCCACCCACGCTGGACGGTAGGTGGACGTCCACATCTCACGTTCCCATAGCGGCTCGAGTTCCGGCACGGCTGCACCGGGAGGCAGGGTAAACAGCATCCCCTCACACCGTGCGCCTTCGCATCTCTCGAGCGCGAATCCGAGGCCAGGCTTGTCCGGCGTGCCGCGAGCATGCACCGACCAGATCGAAAACTGCCGACAATAGCCCTCGAGCGTCGCGCTGCGACTGTCCGCAACCTCGAAACACGGGTTCCATATCAAGGAGCCGTAGGCAAAGACACTGATGCTGTCGGGCAGGGGAGCATGCGCCAGGGTTTCGGCAAGGGATTGCAACCGAACCTCGCGGCTGACCGGGACGGCGGGCTCCGAGGGTGGCGGGTTGCCCCCGATGGCGGGCGTTCCCGTGCGTTTTCGTGTCGTCATGCGCGGCTTGCTTCGGCGACGGCGGCAGTTGCCGGGGCGTTCAGATCACATCCTGCCGACGCAGGGCTTCGAGGTCATCGTCGCGGAGCCCAAGCTGCTCGCGGAGCACCGCCTCCGTATGCTCGCCGAGCATTGGCGGGGCATACCGGTATTCGACCGGGGTGCCGGAAAGCCGCATCGGGCTTCCTATCAATGCCACACCGCCACTGCCGCCGAGAGGATGATCCATGCTGACCACCATTTCTCGCGCCCGGACGTGAGGGTCGTCGAAGACATCTTCGAGGTCGTTGATCGGACCGCAGCCGATGTTTCGTTCCTCAAGGCCGCTCAGCCACTCTGCGGAAGGCCGGCCGGCAAAGATCTCGCGCAGCACCGGCAGGAGAGACTGGCGGTTCCGGACCCGTGAATCGTTGGTCGCGTAGTCCGGATCCCGGGCAAGGTCGGCGCGGCCTGCAAGATCGCAGAACCTCTGGAACTGCCCGTCATTTCCGATCGCGACGATGATGTATCCGTCAGCCGTCCGGAACGGCTGATAGGGAACGATGTTGGGGTGGGCATTGCCCAGCCGGCCCAACGAGCCGCCATGCAGGTAGTTCATTCCCGCGTTGGCCAGCATGGCAACGGTCGTATCCATCATGCCAATGTCGATATACTGGCCTTCACCGGACACAGCGGCATGACGCAATGCCGCGCAGATCGCCACCGCCGCATACATCCCGGCCATCAGATCGGCAATGGGGACGCCCACCTTCTGGGGTTCGCCGTCGACTTCACCGGTAATCGACATCAACCCGCCCATTCCCTGCAGCAGGAAATCGTAGCCCGGACGCGGCGCGTAAGGTCCCGTCTGGCCGAACCCGGTCACCGAACAGTAGACAAGGCCGGGATTCTCCTCCTTCAGGTCCTCGTAACCGAGACCGTACCTGGCGAGATTGCCGGTCTTGAAGTTCTCCACCACGCACTGGGCCCCGGCCGCCAAGCGGCGAACGATTTCGGCGCCCTCCGGCCGCGCGATGTCAAGCGCAATGGACTTCTTGTTCCGGTTCGCGCCCATGTAGTAGGCGCTTTCACCGGTGTCCCGGCCCTCACCATCCTGTACGAAGGGCGGAGCGAACTTGCGCGTATCATCCCCGCTGCCCGGGCGCTCGACCTTGATCACTTCCGCGCCGAGATCTCCGAGCATCTGGGTACATGTTGGCCCGGCGAGCACGCGAGTCAGGTCGAGCACCGTAATGCCGGAGAGAGGCCCGAGCCCGCCTGTCATGATTCTGCACCTTCGCCGCGCCCCGGGCTTTGGAAAAGCGTTACACCTGCGCCCAGGTCCGGGAAATGTTCCGCCCGGAACGATGACCAGGCAACTGGATCCTCGGCAGACTCGTCTTCAACGATCATCTCGAACACCATTTCGCCGGGCGTCCCGGGCGTAACCTCGATCCATCGCGCCATGCAGTGCGAGGTGAAGGGGTTTTCCGCCGGTACGCCGTCGACGGAGCAGATTCCGCCATAGGTGATGAAGGTATTTCCGGAAGCGGGCAAGCGGCAGGCGCCGCTCTGGAAGGTCGAGAAGACATCGTGGTCGCGTTGGCCCCACTCCCACATCTGGCGAACCGTTCCCGCCGGCGCGTCGACGGCAAACTCGACGGCACGGCTGTAGTTCTCGGGAGGTGCCGTCTTCTCGTCGAATGGACAGGCACGGTGGTTGCCGTTATCGAAGCACATCACGGTCCCATCCCCGGTCACCGAACAGTCATGCTGATGATACTGCCACTCCAGACCCGGCCCGGCCGTGAGGAGGTTGTCCTTCCATGGCGCCCGCCAGTTCGCATGGCTTCCTAGTATCCATTTCACCGTGCCGCTGGATCGGTCGATCTTGACGAGACAATCCTGATGCCGCAGCGACGCCACGAAACTGTCGTCCGCGGGATCGTACGCCAGACTGTTCGTGTGGCTCCAGTCATAGGTGTCAGGATACCCGCGGCTTACCCAATACCTGCTGAGGCTGCCATAGCAGATGCGATGCGGATCCAGCAGATCGAGAAGCGAATAGCGGTTGACTACCGCCCCATCGCGCGAGAATTCCACGATCACGTCACCGACGACCCGAGCAGGTGCCACACCCGCTTCCGGATCCTCATCGGAAGCCGGAAAGTCATCTATGTCGCGAATCTCCATGCTGCAAGCGGCCAGGTTTCCTGACGGCAACTCGATCGCCGCATGGTGGAACATGTTCGTCTCGACCGCGACCGAGCCTGCGGGCGGGCGGCGATCCTTCCAGCGCTCGGCCGCATGCCAGTCTCCCACCGTGTTGCCCAAAAGATCGATCTCGCGTAGCCGACCGTCGGTCATGAAGAGAATGTTGCCGTTGGCTAGCCGTCTGATATCACCAGCGGCCTCGTCGAGCTGGTAGCTCCAGACAATCTCGCCGAACTTGTCCACGGCAATCATGAGCCCGAAGCCGGGACGATGTTCCGAAGACGGGCTATAACGGACATTGAACATCATCGCACCCGGCTCGCGCCGTTCGGGGAGGCAGGAGCGGAGTTTCACCGGCGGAAATTCCTTTGGCAGTACCGGGGTGGCAAAGGTCAGGGAACCGGCCGTGAGCCGCTCCGTGCCTTCGACCGCCTCTACGGTCACGGCAATGTCATAGACCGTGCCGAAACGGAGACCGGTGACCGGAATTCTGTACCTCCCTCCGGAATCCGAATCGCTTTCAATCTGCCGGGTGTACTTGTCGTCGACAAGGCGAATGACCGCGTGCGATGGAATGTCGGTGGCAAACTCGACGATTGCCGCCAGAGGCATCTGGCGGTTCGGATTGGGAATGACGGCCGGAACTCTCGTAAATTCCACTGTGAAACTCCCTCCGGCCAATGCACCCCCGGCGCGCGGCCTGCCCCTCCACGGTTGTTTCCGCGCTATGGCGCAACGACAATAGACAAGTCGCAAATGCCGTCAAATCCGGTCCCGCCAGAGGGGTCCACCTGACACCAGATCCTCCGATCCGGCGCAGGGAGATGCAGCCGGAAGTCCTGTCCGCTGCTTCCCGCGCCTTCCGGAGGCTTCCAGCCGAGAGCCTCTTCGACTAGACTGGCGTTTCGCACCCACGATCCCGTCCGCAACCCGCCGCGCGTGCACGTCGCTCACAACCTTCGGCAGCCTCCGCACAAACCCCGCGCAGCGATGCAACCGCCATGCCCCGGTCCCTGAATGATCGAATTTCTGTCCATTACTCCGGAAATCGACGGCTGGGTGTTCATCGGATTCACCCTGCTCGCCGCCTTCACCGCGGCATTTGGTGTGGTTGCGGGGCTTGGCGGCGGCATACTGATGATCGGCACGATGGCGATGGTGCTTCCGGCTGCGGCGCTGATCCCCCTGCACGGCGCTGTTCAGGCAGGTACCAACTTCACTCGCATCCTGATCATGCGCCGCCTCGTGATTTACCGCACCATTCTGCCCTTCGCAGCTGGTGCCCTGGTCGGTGGGTCGGCTGGCGGAAGCATAGTCGTATCCCTTCCGCCCGCGGTTCTGCAGGCGGTGCTTGGCGCATTTCTTCTCTATGTCACCTGGGCGCCACGCATTACCGCCGGAGCGCCATCCCGCCGGCGCTTTGTCGTTCTCGGCCTCGCCGGCGGCCTGATTTCCATGTTCGTGGGAGCGACGGGCACGCTTCTCGCCCCCTGGGTGCGCGGCGTGAGCGACGACCGCCGCATCTTCGTCGCCACTCATGCTGCGATCATGATGTTCGTCCACCTGCTCAAGGTAGTGGTCTTCGGCATTCTCGGATTCGCATTTTTCGACTATCTTCCGCTGCTCGCAGCGATGATAGCGATGAGCTTTGTCGGCAACTGGATCGGCGTAAAACTCCTGAACCGGATGCCGGAGCGAGTCTTTCGGCGGGTATTCCAGATCACCCTAACCCTGCTAGCCCTGCGGCTGTTGTGGAGCGCCGCCGGAGATGCGGGACTGTCCCTCTGACTTCCGCGGCCACGGATTATTGACGTCTTGCGGACCGGATCGCTATGTATTGCGCGACGCCTCCGAGCACCATCAAGAACACTGACAAAACATCGGAAAGTCCCATGACGATTGACATGTCGAACCAGCCCGAGCTGAGCCTGCCCTTCGAATCGACGCGGACGTTGCTCCGCAAGTGGCAGGAACGCGACGCCGCCAAGACCGCGATAGTCGACCTCGACCAAGATTGCCGGCAGATCTCGTGGGGCCGGCTTGCCGCCGAGGCAGACAGGATCGCGCAGCACCTTACCGATCGCGGCATCAAACCTGGCGACAAGGTTGCTCTCCTGTCGGATGAAGTCATCGAGAAACTCATCATCTGGATGGGAATCTGGCGGCTTGGCGCAGCGGTCTGTCCGCTCAACGTCGAACTGAACGAGAGTCATCTCGCCGAACTGCTCGAGCAGATCGAGCCCAAGCTGATTATGTGCCATCAGGATCTCAACAGTTCGCGCATGGTCGGAAACAGCGGGACCGACGTGGTTCGCTTCGGAGATTGGACCGAACACGGCAATTCGACGGACGCGTTTTTCTCAAGGATTACGTCCTGTCCCGACGGCACCGGGCGGGATATACCGGGCGAGAACGGCCCCGAGGATCTTGCCTGCATCTTCTGCACGTCGGGAACGTCCGCCAAACCCAAGAGCGTCGTCTACAATCACATGTCCTACTGGCTGAGCGGACTGTCCTCGATCGATATGGTCGGGTTGACCGAAGACGACCGGACCCTGGAATACCGCTCCTTCGGCTGGAACTCGGCGCAGATACTCAGCTTCATGCCCTGGCTGCAGCTCGGCCTCACCATGCACATCGCCAAGCGGTTCTCGCGCTCGCGGTTCTTTGGCTGGATCCGCGATCACCAGATCACCTATTCCGTTGGCGTTCCCACTGTCGTCAACATGCTGCTGAACGAACCGCCGCCCGAAGAAGAGCGGGACGTCCCCTCGCTCAGGCTGATGACCTGCTCGACTGCTCCACTCTCTCCCGACCAGTGGGAGAATTTCGAGCAGATGTACGACATCACCTTGCTGCAGCTCTATGGGATGTCGGAAGCCGGATGGATCTGCGGCAACCGCCATTACCGAAAACGGATGGGAACGGTCGGACCGCCGGCCAAGCATCAGGAACTGGAGATCGTAGATGCCTCCGGCAACCGCTGTTCGGCTGGGGTGGAGGGAGAAATCACGGTTGGTGGCCCGCAGGCCTGCAGCGCCACGATATCGCCCGAGGGCCAATACGAACCACGCAACGGCGGGCGCATATCCACCGGCGATGTCGGCATCATGGACAACGACGGCTTCGTCACCGTTGTCGGCCGACTCAAGGATCTGATCATTCGCGGCGGCGTGAACATCGCGCCGGTCGAGATCGACAACGTGCTGCTCAGGCATCCGAAGGTGCTCGAAGCAGCCGCGGTCGGGGTGCCGCACGACATCTATGGCGAAGAAGTAGTCGCCTATATCGCGGTCAGGCCAGGCGAGACCTTTTCCGCGTCCGACGCCAGAGCGTGGTGCAGGCAGAGCCTGCCCGAAGCCAAATGCCCGAAGCAGCTCTACTTCGTCGACGAACTGCCAAGGTCGGATCGCGGCAAGATACTTCGCGACCGTCTGCGGGAACGGTGGCTGGCGGACGCTGGCGCGCCGGGGACCGCCTGAGCAAAGCCCGCGTTTGGCAACCGTCGGCGCGGATCCGGAGCAGCAGCGGCACCATAGTCGATCACGCCGGATTATCGCCGCGAATTCAAGGATCCGCCCTGCATGCCGCGATCTGCCAGACCTTCATTCGCATCCTGGAATCCGCTACCTTCCCGCCAGGATCCGGTCCGGACCTGTTGCCCGCATCGGCCGTCCCGGACACGCTTCCCGCGCATTCCGACCAGAAAAGGATCTTTCAATGGCACCATCCGGGGTCAGTTCCGTCTGCGTGTTCTGTGGCGCCGCCGCGGGCAAGGACGAGGTTTTCGTTGACGCGGCTGCCGATCTCGGCACCCGCATCGCCAAGGCCGGCATGCGGCTGGTGTTCGGCGGTGGCAGCAAGGGGCTGATGGGAAGCGTTTCCAAGGCTGCGCTTGCCGCCGGGGGTCATGTCGTGGGTATCATTCCCGGTTTTCTCTATGAACAGGAACTTGCGAACGAGGAGCTTACCGAACTGCATGTCGTCGCCGGCATGCACGAACGAAAACGCATGATGTTCGACATGTCCGATGCCTTCATTGCCCTGCCGGGCGGCATCGGCACCCTCGACGAGACCCTGGAAATGATCACCTGGCGGCAGCTCGGCCGCCACCGGAAGCCGGTGCTGCTAGTCAATGTCCAGGACTACTGGGCACCCTTCCGGACCGTCTTCGACAGCATTGTCAGCAACGGTTTCGCGCACAGCCGGATGGACAACCTGTTTCACCTTGCAGACAGCCCGCAAGCGGTACTCGATCTTCTGACTGCGCAGCGCTGAAGCGGAGCTCACGGTGGCGATTTATCCGTGCCAGGGCGTGACCGCGTCCTTCAATGCGCGGTACCCGTCCAGGAAGCCCGGGCGTGTGCCGCCATAGATCGAATCGAAGGTGGCCAGGACGCCATCCAGCCAACCGCGCAGTTCCGCGTTGTCCGGATTGGCATCAAGATAGGCATCGCGGATCAGAACGAAGTGAATCCTGGGGTCATAGGGACGCTTTGTGCCGCCCATGGACTCGTCGCCGTCAAGAAGCCGCAACAGCATGGCGTCCGCCGAACCGAGGGTTTGTTCGTGAATCGGCGGTCCTGACATCCGGTGCATGACCGACGTCATGTCGCGGCCGTTGCCGGTGGTGTAGCCCATTTCACGCCAAGCGGCGTCCATGTCGATTTCGGCGCCCAGATGCTTCGCAACCCGCCCGCCATAGGCGCGGAGCGGATCCGAGACATCGGCCAACAAGTCGGTCAGCCGGTCGCCGTCGAGATCCGTCGCGAGCACGATGCAGTCCTGCTGCTCTATCAGGTCCCATAGCAGCAGACCGTAATTCGTATCCGAGATGTGCTGCTCTATGCGGCCGCCCCACTGGTCCATGCCGTCCCTGAAATCGGCCGGCAACAGCGCGATTATCCGGTCGACCCGTTCCTTGTGCTCCTCGTAGGGATCGACCGCGTAGCGGCGTCCAACCTCGAACTTGGTTCCCCGAAGCAGCCAAGAATGCAGGCCCGCGTTGATACCATCTTCCATGGCCTGGGTAGGCTTGGTCGCGACGCGGCCGATCGCTCCGGTCTCGTGAACCATCCTGAGGAACAACCGGTTCGCATAGGCAAGCTGGACGCCCGGCGTGTTCATCTCGGAGTGAATGACGCCATCCTCGTTGACATCGAACACGGCCCGGTTCTGCGAATAGGGCAGGCACGGCATGCAGCGCACAACGGTGATCGGACCGTAGGGGCGGACATTGCAGTACACACCGGCCTGGGTTCTGAGCGGCGCATTCCCCGACTTGCCCATGACGACGACCTTGCCACCCTTGCCGTCATCGACATACGCATCGCCCGCCGTCGACCACTTGATGGACGTGCAGGGCATGTTTCCGAACCAGGCAAGAGGCTTGAGTTCCTTGTCATGGCGGTACTGCGACCACATCGGAACCGCGTAGAACGGAAGGTCGAGAATATCGATGGCGGCCAGCGTACCGAGAAGCGCGTAGGCGTCGGTCAGGCAATGGGCGACAGGGTTGAGAGTGCCGTCGTGATTGCCACCCTTCCAGACAACCGCATCCGGATGGCCCGTGGGCCTGACATCCGCAGGCGCAAACATGCCTTCGAAGATGCCGAACAGGTCTCCACCCTCGGCCTCGGTGCGCGCGATAGACATAAGATCGATCATGAACGCCTCATTCCTTTGCTGCTTTCCGGTAAGAATTCCGCAACGGCGGGGACCGCGTTCCCCACCGGGCTGTCCGCTCCCGATTGGGAGGCTGCGATGCCGCGCCTACCCCGTCTTCTCCGCGATCGCCGCGGCGATCGCTTCCAGTGCCGCCGCTGCAGCCGACCCTTCCGGCCCGCCCGACTGGGCCATGTCGGGACGGCCGCCTCCGCCCTTGCCGCCAAGCACTGCGGAGCCCGCTCGGACGAGATCGACGGCGCTGATCCTTTCGGCAACGTCGTCTGTGACGCCGACGACAAGCGACGCGCGGCCGTCGGTGACGGATACCAGCGCGGCAACCCCCGACCCAATCTTCTTCTTGATCTCGTCGGCCATGGGTTTCAGTTCCCTGGGCGGCACGTCGGCAAGCTGGCGCGGCGCAAACTTTATGCCCGCAACTTCGCGCACGTCGTCATCCTTGCTCTCTACCCCGTTGCCGGTTCCGGCTCCACCGGTAGCAATCGTGCGGCGCAGATCGACAAGTTCCCGTTCGAGCTGCTTGCGTTCGTCAAGAAGAGCGTCGATGCGGGCCGGCAGGTCCTGTCTTCCTGTCCGCAGTAAGGCCGCGGCCCTGCCCAGGACTGCGTCCTGCTGCAGTATCCGGTCATCTGCCGCGACGCCTGCGACAGCCTCGATTCGGCGGACGCCCGCACCGACCGCGCTTTCGTCGATGATGTGGAAATACCCGATATCTCCTGTGCGTCCGACATGCGTACCACCGCACAATTCGACGGAATAACGCCCAGAATCGGCGCCCATGCCCACCACCCGTACCTCGGTCCCGTACTTTTCGCCGAACAGCGCCATGGCGCCATCTTCAACTGCCTGGTCCGGGGTCATCAGCCGGGTCTCGACCGACGTGTTGAGGCGAATGCGAGCGTTGACCTCCCTTTCGATGGCAACAAGGTTCTCGGGGCCGATTGCCGTCGGATGGGATATGTCGAAGCGCAACCGGTCGGGCGCAACCAGCGAGCCCTTCTGCGTCACGTGATCTCCCAGTTGTCGCCGCAGCGCCTCGTGAAGAAGGTGGGTGGCGGAGTGGTGGGCGCGCAATCCCGCCCGGCGGGCGCCGTCAACCTCGAACCGTGCCGCCAAGCCGCACGCGACCTCACCGCGAACAACGGTACCGAGATGGACATGCAGATCGTCGGCCCTCCTCAGGGTATCGTCGACCTCGATCTCGAACTCGTCCGCAATGATCCTGCCGCGATCACCGACCTGACCGCCGCTCTCCGCATAGAACGGCGTCTGGTTGGCGACAAGCGCTATCGCTGTGCCTTGCCCCGCTGTTTGAGCCTCGGCGCCATCGATGATCAGACCGACCACGACCCCCTCGGCGGTTTCCGTGCTGTAGCCCAGAAACTCGGTTGCGCCAGAGCGCTCGCGAAGCTCAAACCACTGGGCCTCGTCGGCCATCGCGCCGGTCCCGCTCCAGTGCTTCCGCGCCTCGGCGCGCTGGCGCTCCATCGCTGCCTCGAATCCGGCGGCATCAACGGTCATGCCCTTGCCGCGGAGGACGTCCTGGGTGAGATCAACGGGAAATCCGTAAGTGTCATAGAGGCGGAATGCGACATCGCCGGGAAGGACTCCACCGTCAGGGAGTTTTCCGCTCTCGTCGGCCAGAATTCTCAGTCCCCTGGCCAGCATGTCGCTGAATCTGCCTTCTTCCAGCTTCAATGTCTCGGAGATCAGCGCCTGGGCGCGCTCTAGTTCGGGAAACGCCTTGCCCATCTCTCCGACCAGCGTCGGCACCAGTTTCCACAGGACGGGTTCCTCGCAACCCATCATGTGGCCGTGACGCATGGCACGGCGCATGATCCGCCGCAACACGTATCCCCGACCTTCGTTGGAGGGCAGTACGCCGTCGGCGATGAGGAAGCAACTCGCCCGCAGATGGTCTGCGATCACGCGGTGGCCGACGGCATGTTCTCCATCGGGTGCGACGCCGGACACCGAGGCCGAGGCGGAAATCAGCGCCTGCATCAGGTCGATATCGTAATTGTCGTGCTTGCCCTGCAGCACGGCGGCGACCCGTTCAAGGCCCATGCCGGTATCAATTGACGGCCGCGGAAGATCGTTTCTGGTCTCTGCATCAACTTGCTCGAACTGCATGAACACCAGGTTCCAGATCTCGATGAATCGGTCCCCGTCCTCGTCGGGGCTTCCCGGAGGGCCTCCGGGAATCCCCTCGCCATGGTCGTAGAAGATCTCGGAACACGGCCCGCACGGTCCAGTCTCCCCCATCGACCAGAAATTGTCACTCGTACCTATGCGGATGATGCGCTGTTCAGGAAGCCCGGCAATCTTCTTCCAAAGGTCGAACGCCTGGTTGTCCTCCGCGTAGACCGTGACCAGCAGGCGTTCCGGTGCGAGGCCGAACTCACGGGTGACAAGATCCCAGGCCAACTCGATGGCAACATCCTTGAAGTAGTCGCCAAACGAAAAATTTCCCAGCATCTCGAAAAACGTATGGTGACGTGCCGTGTAGCCGACATTCTCGAGATCGTTGTGCTTACCGCCGGCACGTACGCATTTCTGGGAAGTGACCGCCCTGTTATAGGAACGGTTCTCAATCCCGGTGAAGACGTTCTTGAACTGCACCATGCCGGCATTGGTGAAGAGCAGCGTCGGGTCGTTGTGCGGCACCAGCGGAGATGATGCGACAATCTCGTGGCCGCTGGCCGCGAAATAGTCGAGAAACGCGGTTCTGATCTCACTGGTGCGGTGAGTCACGATGGTCTTCCGTGCGGTTCATGCCGGCCCACGGCCGGGGCCGGCGGCAGCGATGGCGGTTGCCTTGAAGATATATCGGTTTTGGAGCTTCCGGGCTACCGTGTTTTTTTGGCGTCAGTCAGACAGGGAGATCTGCCGAACCGCATCATCGCCGGACCGCACCGGCCGCGCTCCCGATCGGACGGGAACGCGGCCCGGGCCGGACGCGGAGCCATGCACCGCCGTCCGGCTGCGGGTTCAGAGAACCCCGCCAGCCTGGGCGTCGTCGTCCTCGGTCACCGGACCGGGCGGGCTGTCGCTCATCGCAGCTTCCGACAGCACGCCGGCATGCTGAAGGATTTCGAGGCGGAGCTTCTCGGCGATCTCGGGATTCTCCACGAGAAACTGCTTGGCGTTCTCGCGTCCCTGGCCGATGCGCTGATCGCCATAGGAGTACCAAGAACCGGATTTCTCCACGATCCCTGCCTTGACGCCGAGGTCGATCAACTCGCCCGTCTGCGAGATGCCCTCGCCATACATGATGTCGAACTCGATCGTCTTGAACGGTGGCGCCATCTTGTTTTTGACGACCTTCACGCGAGTTTGGTTGCCGACGATCTCGTCTCTGTCCTTGATGGCGCCGATGCGGCGGATATCAAGGCGTACCGAGGAATAGAACTTGAGGGCGTTGCCACCGGTCGTGGTCTCGGGGCTGCCGAACATGACGCCGATCTTCATGCGGATCTGGTTGATGAAAATGATGAGGCACCGCGAACGGCTGATCGAACCCGTCAGTTTGCGGAGCGCCTGGCTCATCAGCCGCGCCTGCAGTCCGACATGAGTATCGCCCATCTCGCCCTCGAGCTCGGCCCTCGGAACCAGCGCGGCAACAGAGTCGATCACAATCACGTCGATTGCACCCGACCGCACGAGCGTATCGGCTATCTCGAGCGCCTGCTCGCCAGCGTCGGGCTGCGAGATCAGCAACTCGTCGGTATCGACATCGAGCTTCTTGGCATAGGCCGGGTCAAGCGCATGCTCGGCATCGATGAACGCGCAGGCGCCGCCTGCCTTCTGCGCTTCGGCAATCACGTGAAGCGCCAGCGTCGTCTTGCCGGAACTCTCGGGTCCGTAGATCTCGGTGATCCGCCCGCGCGGCACGCCGCCAATTCCGAGTGCAATATCGAGCCCGAGCGAGCCCGTCGACACTGCTTCGATATCGGCCTGGGCAGACGCGTCGCCAAGCTTCATGATCGAGCCCTTGCCATGGGCACGCTCGATCTGGCCCAAGGCTGCCTCAAGCGCCTTGGACCTGTCCGCAGCAGATCTGTTCATCCCGTCATTTTCAACCACTCTGAGTCTGGAATCGGCCATATTCGTTCTCCTTATTCCACATGGTTGCGTCCAACTCAACCGCATCCAGGAACAAATGTACCTGTTTTGTTCCTTTTGGCAAGAGGGAGCACGAATTTTTTGCCGAATCGGTTTGCCAGCGGCGATTCGCCCGGAAACAATTTCATATAATTATATTATATAAATAATATCAAATTGTTATGAAACTTTCGGGCACAGCGTTGCGGTGTCTTGGGCAGGCCGGAAAGCGGTTCTCCACATTATTTTTCGCGTTTTGTTCCTCAAACCGATTCGTCATCCAGAAATTTCGGCGCTCACGGGCCGCGGCTCGACGCCGCAGATCCGGCCCCGGAAATCCACCTCGACACGTCGTCGACAAAGACCCGTGCGACGGCCACCGCATCATCCTCCTCCGCCCCACCGGAAAGGAGACGCGCGGCATCGAGCGAATGGCTCCCGGCAACGGATTCGCTCTCAGCGAGGAATGCCGCCGCTGCCTCCGCTTCCTCCGGTTCCGGCGCATTGCTCAGCGCGGCGAGGCCGCATGCGCCTAGCCGGACCGCCTCCGCGGCCGGGGCGCGAGCCTCGTCCTCAAAACCACCGCCGGCAAGCAGCTGCGCAGCCTTGAGCTTCCTTTCGGCCTGTTCGGCCAATGCTTGGGCGCGCAGGATCCGGCGTTTGTCGAACCCCGCCTGACCATCGGATCCCGCGTGATGGATTTCGCGCATGTTCTCGGCCGGTATGGAAATCAGCCCGGTCTCGGCCAGCCGCAGCATCGATTCGTGCGTGGCCGCATCAATTACGCTTAGCTTGATCTCGGAATCGCCGGCAAGGCGCTGCTCTTCTGCAGCGATCTTCCCAGGCGGCAGGTCGAGCACCACCAGCACCGTATCCGGATCGCCATCCCTGCCCTCGCGCACCAGCAACCGCCGCAGCGCGGCGCCATGGCAGGCGACAAGGTCTTCGCGCAAGGCTTCAAGCCTGTCGGCCTCCGGCGGGCCTTTTCCGCTTTCGTCGAGAACCTGGTTGAGGCGTTCGATGAAAGCGTTCCGCCCGGTCGGCAGCTTGATTTCCGCCAAGTCGCCCCGCCGGTCGAGCACTCCATCCGCAAGCGCCTGCTTGCTTGCCAACAGCCCGAGCATGCGGTGCTCAATGGTCTCCTCGCTCACCAGGTTGATGACGTTTACGGATCGCGTCTGGTGCTTGCGCCAGGCCCGCGAGATCCGCTGCTCGAGCCGGGCCGGGTTCCATGGCTGGTCAAGATTGACCACGGTGTCGGCCACCTGGAGGTTGAGGCCGACACCGCCCGACTCCGAGGACAGGAACAGCCGGCATGATGGATCCTTGCGGAATCTGTTGATCTCCGCCCGCCGCCGATGCTGGGGAACACTGCCCGTGTGCCATGCGAACTCGAGGCCGTTCGCGATCGCGAATTCGCGCACCAGATCGAGCATGCGCACCCATTCCGAGAAGATGATGATCTTGCGGTCGGGATCCTCGAGCAATTCGGGAACCAGCTTCTCGAGTTCATCCATCTTGGGACAATCGTCGTGAGCGTCGTCGAGAATGTAGGGCGTATCGCAGACCATGCGCATGCAGGCCAGATATCGCTGGAGCCTTTCGAACTCCTCGGGCGTCAGCGGCCGCCTCTCCGCCACTGCGGCCAACCGCCTGGCGAGAAAATCGTAGTCGTCATATATGCTGCGTTGAAAATCCGTCATCGGCACGAAGAAGGTCTTGGTCGTGCGATCCGGAAGCTGGGTCTCGACTTCGTCCTTGCGCCGCCGGAGCATGACCGACGAAATGCGATCCGCCAGCCTGTCGAGATTCCTGAAGCCGGCCGGGCGACCCTTTTCGTCGAGCTCGTAATACTCGCGGTTGAAACGGAACAGCGGTCCGAGAATTTCCGGATCGAGGAACTGGACGATCGAATAGATCTCGTCGATCCGATTCTCGAGCGGCGTACCGGTCAGCACGAACGCATAGCGGCTCGTCAGCTTCTTGACGGCGTTCGCCGTCTTGGTCTGCCAGTTCTTTATCCGTTGCGCCTCGTCGAGAATGATGACGTCGGGGGCGACCGTGTCGAGCATGTCGCGGCCGTCGGCGAGGACCTGTTCGTAATTGCATAGTGTGAAGAACGAACCCTCGGCATAGGCCGCCAGCCGCGCCATCCGGTTGCCGAACACGGCGGTGACCGATTCGTCGCAGAACTGCCCGATCTGCTCTTCCCATTCCGCCTTGAGCGACGCCGGCGATACCACCAACACACGCCCGATGCGGCGAAGGTCGCGCAAAATGATGCAGGCTGCGACGGCCTGCACGGTCTTGCCGAGCCCCATGTCGTCGGCAAGCAGCGCGCGCTCGCCGAAAGCAAGGTGCGCAGCGCCCTCGATCTGGTAGGGCAATAACGGCAACTTGAGAAAATCCGCCGAACGGCGACCGGATCCGATGTCCTGCATGAAACGGTCATTGTCGCGCCGGCGGCGCTTCTCCGCTTTCAGCGACTCGATCCACGCCTCCAGGCGCCGCGACACCCTGAGCGCTTCGGGCCGCGCGCCTCCGAGATTGCGCAACCGCGAGAGGGCCTTGCCGGAACCACGATCCAGTTCGCGGACCAGCCCGTCCACCTCGATCTCGAGTTCGGGATCATTGCGGGCGATGTCGGCCGGGACTGTCAGCCGCAGATTGCGTCCGTCACGCTCGTCGAGAAAAACCTCGATCCTGCCGCTGATCTTTCCTTCCGGACCGCGGCCGCGGAGCGAATGGAGGACGCCCTCGATATGCTTGCAGGTTCCGAGCTGGTTAGTCCGGTAGTCGTGGCATTCGCACGAATTGACGCGTTCCCGAAGGCTGCGGATTTCGACGATATAGGTGCTTCCACTGGACGACGTCACCACATAGTCGGCAAAACACGATTCTCCGCCATCGAGCTTCTCGACGCCGTCGATCTCGGTCTTTCCACGCCACTCCCGGCGTCCTATCTCCTCCTCGTCCGTCGACAGCCATCCCGTGAATGTCGGTGGCCTGTCCACGTCAAGCCGTTTCCGCCCGTTCGGCTTATGACCTGCTTCCCGTGCCATTCCCCACCCCTCTGCGCATCGGTAACGCGAAACGCCGTAGCGTCGGCACCCCACTCGTACCGACAGCCACGATTTTTGTGCGATATCGGAGGCCGCATTGCAACGTCAGATGATTCGGGCGGCTGTCGGGAACAGCCGTCCGCCGCCGCAGGCTCCCCGACGCGATTGCCGGGCGTGCCGGACACTGCCAGCCCGCCGGCGGCCCCGTTCACTCGGCGTCGAAGACGACGAGTTCGACCCCTTCCCTGACCCGGTCGCCAGTCGCGAAATGGATCTCCACCACACGGCCGTCAGAGGGCGCCCGAATCGCGTGCTCGACCTTCATCGCCTCGATGACCATGAGCACGGCGCCAGCGGCGACCGTATCGCCAGGCGTGACGTTCACCACTGATACGACGCCCGGCATCGGCGCGGAGAGCATCCCGCTGCCAGCTGCGTCCGAACGGTCGGCCAGTAGCGGATCGTCGAGGCCAAACACGTAACGCCGACCGCGCGCAAAGACCGTGAGCGCCGTCCCGTCCCGGATGATCACCGCCTCGATCTGCCCGGAAGCCAGCGTAGCGGCAAACACAGTCGCCGATTTCCATCGCCCGCCGACTCCAGCCGGAGCGCCGTCGTCCCGCAACAGCTCCGCCCCCGGCCGCAGGACGAACCCGTATGCGCGGCCGGCGGACATGAGGGCAACCCTGCGCTCCGCGGCCCCGCCGAGCCGCCACCCGTCGCTGGCGGACCAGGGGGAACTCCGGCTATCGACAGCGACCGGAGGCGACAGGACCGCCAGGGCCGCGACCGCCACGATCTCGGCGGGAGTCTCGGGCCCGGGCGGCACGAGCTCGTCGATATGGCGTTCGATGAAGCCCGTGTCGTAGCGGCCACCGCGAAACTCCGGATGATCGACGACCGCCCGGAGAAAGCGCTCGTTCGTCGCCGGGCCGGCGACGCGCACTGCCCCGAGCGCCGCCGACAACCGGTTGCAGGCGGTCGCGCGGTCGCGGCCGTGGGCGATGATCTTGGCAATCATCGAATCGTAGTGAACGGTGATCTCGCCACCCTCTTCCACCCCGGTGTCGATGCGCAGCCCGTCACCGGCTTCAGGCAGCGCTAGATGCCGCAGGTGCCCGAAACCCGGGCGGAAACCATCCTCCGGATCTTCCGCGCAGAGCCGCGCCTCGACAGCATGGCCAGTACTCACGATTTCCTCCTGGCGCAGCGGCAGCGGCTCGCCGGCGGCAATCCTGAGTTGCCACTCGACGAGATCTATTCCGGTGACCATCTCGGTGACCGGATGCTCGACCTGGAGGCGCGTGTTCATCTCGATGAACCAGTGGCGGCCATCCGGGGCCACGAGGAACTCGACCGTGCCGGCACCGCTGTATTCGACCGCGCGCGCCGCCGCGACCGCGCCGGCTGCGAGCCGCTCGCGGAGTGCCGGTGACAGGTCCGGCGCCGGCGCCTCCTCGACGAGCTTCTGGTGGCGCCGCTGTATCGAGCACTCGCGCTCATGGAGGTGGATGACGCCGCCACGGGAATCGCCGAAGACCTGAACCTCGATATGACGGGCGCCATCGACATATTGCTCGACAAGCAGTCTGTCGTCGCCGAAAGACGACAACGCCTCGCGCCGCGCCGCGGCCAGCGCCGGGCGCAGATCAGCCTCGGCAGCGACCATGCGCATGCCGCGCCCGCCGCCTCCCGCAGCAGGTTTGATCATCACCGGGAACCCGACGGCGCTTGCGGCGGCGGCAAGGCTGGCGTCATCCTGGGCGATGTCGTCACCGGCCCCGAGCACGGGAATGCCCGCGGCCCGCGCCAGGCGCTTGGCTTCCGTCTTCGATCCCATCGCGCGTATCGCATCCGCCGACGGTCCGATGAAGACCACGCCGGCATCGACGCAAGCGGCAGCGAAATCCGCGTTTTCGGAGAGAAACCCGAAACCGGGATGAATAGCGCTGGCGCCGCGCCGCAGCGCCGTTTCGATGATCCCCGGTCCGTCCAGATAGCTCAGCGCCGGTGGCGACGCCCCGATACGCACCGCCCGGTCGGCCAGCGCGACATGCGGCGCAAACCGGTCGGCAGAGGAATGGACGGCGACCGTGCCGACGCCCATGGCGCGGCAGGTGCGGATGATCCGGCAGGCGATTTCGCCGCGGTTGGCGATCAGAATCCTGTCGAACACCGATACCTCGCGCGGCCGCGTGCCAGGAGCGCCCACAGCGCCATGCTACATCCTGAAGACACCGAAGGTGGTCTCCTCGTCGGGCGCGTTCCGCGCCGCCGACAGGCAAAGCGCCAACACCATGCGCGTGTCCGCGGGCTCGATGATCCCGTCATCCCAGAGACGGGCGGTGGCGTAGTAGGGATGCCCCTCGGCCTCGTACTTCTCCCGTATCGGCCGCCTGAAGGCCTCCTCCTCGTCTGCGGACCATGCGCCGCCCGCCTTTTCGATGCGGTCGCGGCGGACGGTGGCGAGAACGCTTGCGGCCTGTTCGCCTCCCATCACCGAAATCCGCGCATTGGGCCACATGAAGAGGAAACGCGGGTCATAGGCGCGACCGCACATGCCGTAATTGCCGGCTCCGAACGAGCCCCCGATGATTACGGTGAACTTCGGAACCCGTGCGCAGGCAACGGCAGTCACGAGTTTGGCGCCGTCCTTGGCAATGCCGCCTGACTCGTAGGTCCGCCCAACCATGAATCCGGTGATGTTCTGGAGGAATACCAGCGGGATGTGGCGTTTGCAGCAGAGTTCGATGAAATGCGCCCCCTTGAGCGCCGATTCGGAGAACAGGATGCCGTTGTTGGCCAGGATTCCAACCGTCATGCCGTGGATGCGCGCAAACCCGCAGACCAGCGTCGTGCCATAGAGGGCCTTGAACTCGTCGAATTCGGAACCGTCGACGATCCGCGCGATGACCTCACGGACCTCGAAGGGGGTACGAAGATCGGCGGGCACGATACCGTTGAGCTCTTCGGGATCATGGTCCGGTTCAGCACCCGGCGACGCGGCAGCAGCGGGGTTCGCGGAACCAAGATCGGCGACGATGCGCCGGACAATGGCGAGGGCATGCCCGTCATCCTCGGCCATGTAGTCGGCGACGCCTGAGATCCGGGTATGGACATCGGCGCCCCCGAGTTCTTCGGCGGTCACAATCTCGCCGGTGGCGGCGCGGACAAGCGGTGGTCCGCCGAGAAAGATCGTGCCCTGGTCGCGGACTATCACGCTCTGGTCCGACATCGCCGGAACATAGGCGCCGCCAGCGGTGCATGAACCCATCACCGCCGCGATCTGCGGTATGCCCGCGGCCGACATGGTCGCCTGGTTGAAGAAGATGCGACCGAAATGCTCACGGTCGGGAAATACCTGGCCCTGGTTGGGCAGGTTGGCGCCGCCGGAATCGACAAGATAGACGCAGGGAAGCCGATTGCCGCGGGCGATCTCCTGAGCACGCAGGTGCTTCTTCACCGTCAGCGGGTAGTAGGTGCCGCCCTTGACCGTCGCGTCATTGGCAACGACCACGCACTCGCGGCCCGAGACCCGCCCCACCCCGGTCACGATGCCGGCGCCCGGCACGTCCTCGCCATAGACGCCATGTGCGGCAAGCGGCGAAAGCTCGAGGAACGGAGATCCGGGATCAAGAAGCGTGTCCACGCGGTCGCGGACCAGCATCTTGCCGCGCGCCTCGTGACGCGCCCGTGTCGTCTCGCCACCGCCGAGCCGGGCCGCTGCCACGGACGCCCGGAGGTCATCCACGGCCGCGCGCATCGCTGCCTCGTTGGCCCTGAATTCAGCAGCGGCCGGATCCACCGCAGTCGCGAGGCGCGGCATGATTACCTCCTCACGTGTCGCAGCCGGCGGCAGCGGCGCGGGTCGTAGCGGCCGGCGGGCCATGACGGTTCCCGGTTCAGTTCGCGAAGAGCCATGGCTCGTCCCTGCAGCGGCCGGCCTCAAACAGCGCCAGGTCGTGCTCGTGCTCCATGACGAGATCGTGGTCGTCAAGGCCGTGGAGCATGCGGTGGCGATCGAACCCGGAAATCCCGAACGGATGCGCACTGCCCGCCGGACCGGTCACGACCTGGTCTTCGAGATCGATCTCGATCTCGGCCCCGGGCACAGCATGCAGTTCCTCCCGGAGCGCGGCGCAGACGTCACGCGGCAGGCGGACAGGAAGAACGCCCCATTTCATGCAGTTGCCGTGATGTATCTCGCCGAAGCTCGGCGCGATCACGGCGCGAATCCCGTTGGCAAGGAGCGCATAGACCGCGCTCTCGCGCGACGACCCGCAGCCCCAGTTCAGATCTGCAACGATGATCCGGCCGTCGCGATAGGGCGTCCGGTTGCAGATGAAGTCCGGCCGCTCGGACCCGTCCGCATCGTAGCGGAGGTCGTGGAACAGGAAGCGCTCATAACCTTCGTGGCCGCGCGGGTACCGCAGGAAGCGCGCCGGTATGATCTGGTCAGTATCGCAGTTGACGATGTCGACCGGAATGCCGATTGCGCGGAAGCGGACGAACGGCTCCATCATCCGCTCCCCATTCGGCGCACGTCAGCAAACCGTCCCTCGACCCCGGCGGCGGCGGCCATCGCCGGGCTCACCAGATGCGTGCGGCTCCCAGGGCCCTGGCGGCCGCGGAAATTTCGGTTGCTGGTCGACGCGCATCGCTCCCCGGGCGCCAGGCGGTCGCCGTTCATGCCCACGCACATCGAACAGCCTGGCCGTCGCCATTCCGCGCCGGCGGCGGCAAATATCCGGTCGAGCCCCTCCGCCTCGGCCTGCGCCCGGACGAGTCCCGAACCCGGCGACACCAGAATCGGCACCATGGCGCGGCGCCCCCGAAGCACGGCAGCGGCGGCGCGGAGGTCCTCGATCCGCGAGTTCGTGCATGACCCGATAAACACCCGGTCGACACGAATGTCAGTCATCGGCGTCCCCGGGCGAAGATCCATGTATTCGAGGGCCTCGATCATTTCTCGGCGTATATCGGCATCCGGTTCCCGGTCCGGATCGGGAATGCGCCCCGTCACCGGCTCCGCCAGCGCCGGGCTGTTGCCCCAGGTGACCATCGGTCCCACGTCTCCGGCGTCGATCGCAAGCTCGCGGTCGAAGGCGGCGTCCCCGTCCGAGGGCAGCCCCTTCCACAATGCGAGCGCCCGGTCCCAGTGTTGTCCCTGCGGGGCGAACGGCCGCCCCGAGATGTATTCGAACGTGGAATCGTCGGGCGCAACGAGCCCGAACCGGGACCCGGCCTCTATGGTCATGTTGCACAGCGTGAGACGCGCCTCGACCGAGAGCGCGCGCACGGCCTGCCCGGCATACTCGATCGCATGCCCGGCCCCGCCGTCGGCGCCGATGCGGTGGATGATTGCGATCATGAGATCCTTGGCGGTGACGCCGCCAGCGAGCGTCCCGCCAAGCGTGATCCGCATCGTCTTCGGTCGCCGTTGCCAGATGCACTGGGTGGCCAGCACCAGGGCCACTTCAGAGGCGCCGATCCCGAACGAGATGCAGCCGAGCGCGCCATGCGTCGAGGTATGGGAATCGCCGCAGACGAGCGTGATCCCGGGCAGGGTGATGCCTTGTTCCGGTCCGACGACATGGACTATTCCCTGGCGCCGGTCGCCCCACGGAAACAGCGTGACCCCGAAATCTGCGCAGTTTCCGCCAATCTCGCCGAGGATCTCCCGCGCGTGAGGTTCGGCCACCGCGTCGGGCCGGGTGCCGTCGGTCGGGACATAGTGGTCTGGGGTGGCGAAGGTCTGACCGGGGCGCCGCACCGCGCGGCCCGCCGCGCGGAGTTGCCTGAACCCGTTGAAGGATCCGTCGTGGCAGAGATGACGGTCGACATAGAGAAGGGTCTGGCCGCCCTCGCGCTCGGCCACGATATGCCGGTCCCAGATCTTGTCGAAGAGGGTGCGCGCCGGCATTGAACCCCCTATCCGGCTTCGGCAAACAGTTCGCGTCCGATCAGCATGCGGCGGATCTCGGAGGTTCCGGCACCGATTTCGTAGAGCTTGGCGTCGCGCAGGAGGCGCCCGGCCGGATACTCGTTGATATAGCCGTTGCCGCCGAGGATCTGCACCGCATCAAGCGCAATTTCGGTGGCGCGCTCGGCCGAGTACAGGATTGCCCCGGCAGCGTCCTTTCGGCTCGGTCGCTCGAGGTCGCAGGCCCTTGCCACGGCGTAGACATAGGCCCGTGAAGCGCTCATCTTGGTGTACATGTCGGCGAGCTTGCCCTGAATGAGCTGGAACTCTCCGATCGGCTGGCCAAACTGCTCGCGCTCGCGGACATAGGGCAGCACGAGGTCGAGGCAGGCCTGCATGACGCCGAGCGGCCCGCCCGAGAGTACGGCCCGCTCCGAATCGAGGCCGCTCATCAGCACCGCCACGCCGCGGTCGAGCTCGCCGAGGATGTTCCCGGAGGGCACGTAGCAGTCGCTGAACACGAGCTCGCCGGTGTTCGAGCCGCGCATGCCGAGCTTGTCGAGTTTCGGGGACGTGGAGAATCCCTCGAAGGCGCTTTCGACGATGAAGGCCGTGATGCCGCGCGATCCCGCCTCGGGTCGCGTCTTGGCATAGACGACGATGATGTCGGCATCGGGTCCGTTGGTGATCCACATCTTGGCGCCGTTGAGCACGTACCCGTCGCCGCTCGGGACCGCCGCCAGCCTCATCGACACGACATCGGACCCCGCGCCGGGCTCCGACATCGCCAGCGCTCCGACATGCGCCCCGGAAATCAGGCGCGGGAGGTAGTGGCGCTTTTGCTCCTCGGTGCCGTAACGGCGTATCTGGTTCACGCACAGGTTGGAATGGGCGCCATAAGAGAGCCCCACCGACGCCGAGGCCCGGCTGATCTCCTCCATCGCGACGACATGCTCGACGTAGCCCATGCCGGCGCCGCCGTAATCCTCCTCGACCGTAACACCGAGAAGACCAAGCTCGCCCATCCGCGGCCAGAGCTCCATGGGAAACTCGTTGGAGGCGTCAATCTCGGCAGCAAGCGGTGCGATTTCGGCGTCGGCGAAGCCCCGCACCGATTCGCGGAGCATCTCGGCCGTCTCGCCGAGTTCGAAATCGAGCATGGGCTGGCGGTTCGGTATCACGGCACACGTCTCCTGCTCGCGGCCGTGGAGGCGATCCGGACATCCTCCGTCACGGTTGCGCGAGGGCGCCTGTCGAAGGCGGCGGGACGGCGCCGGGGCTCAGGCACTCTCGGCAAGCTTTTCCGCAAACTGCGCGCGCCAGTCCTCGATCGGCCGGAACGACGGATCCGCCTTGGCGTGGGCCTCCGACCGGGCGAAGATCTCCTCGTTGTCGAGCGACAGGTCGAGTTCGTGCCGGTGCGGCTGGTTTATGTACCACGGCGTGTCCATGAACGCCTCCAGCCGGTTGCCCTCCGGATCGAAGAAATAGACCGACCAGGCGTTGCCGTGATCGGTGACGTAGACCTCCTGCACGTCCTCATCCTCGGTGACCGCCTCGTGGACAGCACGGAGGTCGTCGAGGCTTTCGCAACGGAACGATATCTGGTTGACCGTCGTCTGCCGGGTTTCCGGCTTGCGGCCCTCGGCGACGATTACCTGGTGATGATCGCGGGGGTCGCGGCTCATGAAGGCATACTTGCCGCCGTTGAGCAGGCCCTCATCCGAGACGGCGAAGCCGAACATGCGCATGTAGAAGTTGCGCATGCGCTCAAAGTCCTGCACCCAGATCCCGACATGGGCAAGCGTCATTTCAGGGAGCTTGGCCATCCTGCTGTCCTTCCCGTTCAAGATCCGACCGGGTTCGGCCTCCCTGCCGATGCCGCCGCGCGTTTCGATGCCGGGGCTTGCGACAGTGTCTTCGGCCAGGGCGCGCTTACCCGCCTTCGGATTCCTATACTTGAAGGGGCCGCGGTTTACAAGCCGATCGCTGCGTGATCGGCCCCCGAGGGCGATCGCCCGCGCTTCCGCACGGACGCCCAGGATCGCCCGCAATCGCGGTCTACCGGCACCGCCCGACAGGCGCTGCAGCCTGAAGGGTCTGTCGACCGGACGGGTCCAGCAGGGCAATTTATTTTGGTGAGAGTTTCTAGGGGCGGATGCAGGCCTAAAGGACCCGTCCGCGGCTGCGGCTCATCCAGTCGGCTCCGCTGTAGGTTACGCAGTGAATAAGGATCTCCTTGGCATTGTCGTCGACCGTGAACGCAATCACGGCCTTTCTTGTAGCCGGAACGGCACGCAGGCCGGGAGCGATTTCGTCGCGGATCGAACCTTTGTGCGGCGTTCGAGCCAAGCTCTCTATCTCCTGCTCAATCTCCGCGAGCTTGCGGTGGGCTACTTCGCTTCCCGCGTACTCGATGATCCATTGGACGATCGCCTCCAAGTCTCGAACCACGAGCGGATGGAAGCGGACACGGTAGGTCATCTGCGGCGAGACGCCTCCACGGCAGCACGGGCTGCCGAAAACACCTGTTCTCCGTCAACGTACTCCGAACGCGTAGTCTGCATCCGGGCGCGGATTTCATCAGCGAGGGCGGACAGCGCTATTTCCCGCTCCTGATCGTCCTGCATCATCTGCTCGATGGCACTGGCCACAGCAGCACTCCGTGTGGCGAAAACACCTTCGTCCACCTTCTCCGAAAGGAAACGGTGGTGTCGATCAGTGAAACTGAGCGTTGTCTTTATGGTCATCCAACCCTCCATTTTATGACCAAGTCATACCATATCTCGACGGTGCGCTCAAGTGCTGAATTGGTACATTGGCAGTCCTTGGCCGTGATACCTGGTTCAGAAGAGCCAGCGTCGTGAGCTTGGCTTGCATTCTGGAAGTAGAGAAAGCATGGGGGTAACATAATTCTCCTTGCCGGTTCGTGATACGGTGGTCTGCGAGGACGTGGTCGCGCCGTTCGACGAGTTGGTCGAAGTCGGTCGTGAGAGTGCCTCGGTAGCGGATTCTCTGCCGAGCGCGACATACCCATAACTTGCACAGAAAGTTGCAAGAAACCGCGACAAAAGACTAACCCTCTTCAAGGAACTCCCCCAACCCCCATAATCATGACATGCACCCTTGGGAGCGGTTCCAGTTCCAAGTTGCCTCGACCGATGGGGACCGCTATTGATGCCCATCCAGGAACCCGGAGGACGGAATGAGACTCACAAGCTTTGCCGCAAACGGAAAACAATCCTATGGCGTCGTCACCGACGACGGAATCATAGACGCCGGCTCCATGGTCGAGAATGCGCCGACGCTGCGCGCCGCGATCGCCGCCAGCGCGCTCGACCGGATTGCCGAAGCGGCGGACGGCAGGTCTCCGGACCACGGCCTGGACGAGATCGAGTTCCTCCCGGTCATACCCGACCCCGACAAGATCATCTGCATTGGGCTGAACTATCGCACCCATGTGCTGGAAGGCGGCCGCGACATCCCGAAATTCCCGATGATCTTCACCCGCTACCCGAATTCCCAGGTCGGTCACCGGCAACCGATGGTCAAACCCAGGGTGTCGGACAAGTTCGATTACGAAGGCGAGCTTGCGGTGATCATTGGCCGCACCTGCCGGCATGTGGCCGAAAAGGATGCTCTATCCGTGATCGCCGGCTACTCGTGCTACAACGACGGCTCCGTCCGCGACTACCAGCGACATACCAGCCAGTTCTACCCGGGCAAGAATTTCTATCATTCGGGCGCCTTCGGTCCGTGGATGGTAACCGCCGACGAGATCCCCGACCCGACCAGGATGACGCTGCTTACGCGACTGAACGGCGAAGAAATGCAGCGTGCGACAACGGACGACCTGCTTTTCAACATCAATCAGCTCATCGCCTATCTGACGACGGTCACCGAACTCTACCCCGGCGACGTCATCTCCACCGGAACCACGGGCGGGGTCGGGATCTACAGGGAGCCGCCGGCACTGATGAAGGAAGGCGACACGATCGAGGTCGAACTGGACGGTATCGGCATCCTGTCCAATCCGATCGTGAACGAGACGTAGGTCGTCCCTGACGGCGCAGCGGACAGGCGCCGGGGCAAGGTCGGCCGGACGGGGACCCTGACCCTCGGTCGGGGTACGGTTCTCTGCCGCGAAGCCCGCGTCACTGCACTCGCCGCCGGGCGCAACCCGTTCAATCTGCCGCCTGCAACAACTCCATTGCTTGACGAAAGAGTTCGTGATCGGGCTCGGCGAGCGCGCTCAGCGCCGTGAAGTGGTCACGGCCGGAGAGTTCCAGAAGGCTGGCGCGCATGCCGTGTCCTGTCCATGTCGCGACGAAATCGCCCGCCTGGCGGTGAAACTCCTCGGACTCGTCACCGCCATATGCAACGACCACGGGGGCTGGCGACGGCGGTCGCATGAACATCGGGCTGACCGCTGAAACATCGTCTTCGCGCAAGCGAACCGCGTCGTTGAGCGGTGTCAGCCGAATCGGTTCAACGTCGTAGATGCCGCTGATGGGCAGGCCCGCTGCAACCAGGTTGGGCGGCAGACCCTCCCCGAAACCCGGCCAGTCGGTGGCCATCATCATCGCCGTCAGATGTCCGCCCGCCGAGTGGCCGGAGACGACGATCCGGTCACGGTCGAAACCGTAACGCGGCCCTTCCCGCCACAGATGCGCCATGGCCCGGCGACACTGGTCCGAAAGTTCCGCAAGCGTCACCGTCGGACACAGCGCATATTCGATGTTCGCGAACGCGGCCCCGGCGGCAACAACCGCTTCGGCAAGGAACTCGAAGCCTTCCTTGTCGTTCCATTGCCAGTAGCCGCCGTGCATGAACGCGAACAGCGGCGCGCCGTCCCCCTCCGGAAGGAAGAGATCGAGCCGTTCCCGCTCATGCGAGCCGTAGGCGATATCGAGATGCTTGCGCGCCGCGCCTGCACGAAAGGCCGACGAGCGGGCGTTCTGATCGTCCTTGATTGCCGCCAGCGCATCTTCGGCGATCATCGCACGGTTGTTGTATTGCCCGTACAGCGCTTCGGCGTCGTAGTTCCGGTACACGGCAGTTCCCATCGACTTTCCCTCCCCTGTTCATTCCGGCCACCGGCGACTCGCCAGCAGCCGTTGCGCGGCCCGCTGGCCACCTGATACCTGCGGGCATTGTCCGACCCTGATGTCTGCCCGTTTTGGCCGCGTTCGGCAACTCGCGAACCTGTGCCGGCCCGGGCCAGGCCCGGTTCTGCCGCACGGCAAGGTGTACCGAGATTTCGGCGACGGGCCGCACAGCGCCGCCCCGGGAAAGGAGCCAGGGGCTTGCCGTTCCGCCGGTGCCCGCCAGAAAAAACTTGCAGTTGCAAATAATCGCATTCGCTGCCATGATCCGCCGATGCTGCAAGCTGCGGAGCCATGACCGGGCGGCCGACCTCGAAGGAGCGAAAGCATGACCATCGACTTCGGATATTTCACCCTTTCGGACAACCACTATCCCGACAACCCGCGCTCGGCGAGCCAGTTCGTCCTTGAAATCCGCGAACAGGCGATCCTCGCGGACCGGCTCGGCTACCATTCGGCGTGGATCGGCGAGCACCACTTCGACCGGCTCGGCGTCAACTCGCGCCCCGACATCCTGCTCGCCAGCATCATTCCCGAGACCAGGAACATCCGCTTCGCCCCGGCGGTTAACGTGCTGCCGCTTCACCACCCGGTTCACGTCGCCGAATGCTGGGCCACGCTCGACCTGCTCTCCGGCGGGCGTGTCGATTTCGCGACCGGACGCGGCTACGACCAGGCCGAGTACGCGCCCTTCGGCGCCGACTTCATGAAGTCAGCCGAAATGTTCGAGGAAGGCATCGACGTCCTTCTCAAGGCCTGGACGGAGCCGGGCTTCTGGTCCCACCACGGGAACTGGTACCACATCGACGACATGTCGATCACGCCGAAGCCGGTCCAGAACCCGATTCCGTTCTACGTTGCCTCGTTTTCGGAGACCTCGATCAAGATGGCCGCGAAACGGGGTCTCAACATCATCTACGCGCCGTTCGCCGCCGCGATGGTGTTCGGCAGCCTCGACCGGGCCGTCGACGCCTACCGCGAACGCTGCGCTGCCGAGGGCCACGAACCCGGCCGCGCCATGTGCAGCTACTTCATCCACATCGCCGAAAACGCAGACGAGGACGATGTCGGCCGCCAGGCCATGATGGACTACTTCAAGCACTGCGTGCTGCGCGCCTTCCCCGACGATCCGAAGACCATGCCGCCGACCATGCACTACTTCCTCAAGATCAACGAAGTGCTCCGCAACATGGAGAAGGACAAGCTGTCGGCCAATTCGGTGCTCATCGGCAGCCCCCAGCAGATCATCGACCAGCTCAAGCTGGTCGAGGCCGCAGGCATCTCCGAGGTCATCCTCTACTTCAATGTCGGCAACAAGCCGCACGCGCTGGTCAAGGAGCAGATGCACAAGTTCATGGCGGAGATCGCGCCGGCCTTCGAGAACTACCGGACAGCGGCAGAATAGCGGATGGAACTCGGAACCTACCTGCCCTATCTCGTCAACCGGCTGGGACAGCGATTCGTCGCCGAGTTCTCGCCGGTCCTCGCGGCGGAGGGTGTCGATGTCCAGATGTGGCGCGTGCTGTCCGCACTCTACCAGCGCGGCGAACAGCCGATCACGGTCCTTTCCGAACTGACGAGCATCAATCTGTCGACGTTGTCGCGCCTGGTCGGCCGCATGGACGCGAAGGATCTCGTCGAGCGCCAGCGGGGCGGCGACGCCCGGCAGGTGATCGTCGGCCTCCGGCCGGCCGGCCGCGAGATCACGGAAAGGCTGATTCCTGCTGCCAGGGCGCTTGAGGAGCAGGCCGCGGCAGCGTTCACGGAAGCCGAACTCGCGACACTGCGCCAGCTCCTGTCCAAGCTCTATGCCGGATTTTCGCCCGAGGTCGACGACGAACCGGGCCGCCTCGCCGGGTGAGATCAGCCGAGGATCGGCTGCAGGCGGTCCATGGCTTCGGCAATTGTTTCGATATCGGCAGCAAAGCACAGGCGCATCCAGCCCTCGGCGCCGTCGCCGAACGCCAGCCCCGGCGCCAAGCCGACCCCGGCTTCCTCTATGAGCGTCTGCGCAAAGGCGACCGAATCGGTCATGCCGTCGACTGCAAAGAACGCGTAGAAGGCACCCTCGGGCTTCGAAAGCGTCACCCGCTCCATGGCGCCCAGCCGCTGCACGACGACATCGCGGTTGCGGCGGTAACGCTCCACGGTCTCGGTAACGAAGTCCTCGCCCTCGCGAATGGCGGTGACGCCGGCATACTGCACGAAGGTCGTGGGGCTCGCGATATTGTACTCCATGAGCTTGGAGAACCCGTCCCCTGCCGACGGCGGATGCGTCATCCAGCCCAGCCTCCACCCGGTCATCGACCATGACTTCGAAAACGAATTGACGACGACCACCCGGTCTTCGTCCTCGGCAATGTCGAGAAAGGACGGGGCGCGGCCGAGCGGCAGACCGGATTCGTAAGCGAGCCGGATGTAGACCTCGTCGCTGACCACCCAGATGCCGCGCCTGCGGCATTCCTCCAGGACAGCCAGCTGCTCCTCCGCCGGCATGACCCAGCCGGTGGGATTGCCGGGCGAATTGATGAATATTGCCCGCGTATGCTCGTCGCAGTGGCTGAACAGCTCGTCGATATCGAGATGCCAGCGCCCGTCAGCTCCGAGCCGAAGCAACGCCTCGCGCGGCTCGGCATCCATGATTCGCGCCGTCTCCCGGCAGTTCGGCCAGACCGGGCCGACCACGACGATGTTGTCGCCGCGCGACAGCAGCGCTTCCGAGATCATCATGATCGCGTTCATGCCCGATCCCGAGACGGTGATGCGATCCAGGCTGATCGGTCGGCCATGCAGGCCCGTTGCGTATTCGCAGATCGCTTCGCGAAGCGGCGGAACTCCGCGGTTGCTTGCATAGAACACGTGATTGTCGGCGAGCGCCGCCTCGGCCGCCCGCTTGATGAAGTCCGGTGTCGGACGATCCGGCTCGCCGAACCACAACCGCACCAGCCCGGCGCGGTCCATGTTGGGCTCGGAGACGTACCGGATCAGGGATTCGGGCAGGTCCTCGATGCTCCGGCGAAGGCCGTTCGCTGCGCGTGCGTCCGCGTCCATGTGCGATACTCCCGGTTGTTGCCGCGTCTATAGCTGGCGCCGACTTGCCCGACAAGTGCAGAGGCCGTAAGAAGCGGCCGACAGTGACGGATCCGGCGGCGATGGCACGGCCCGGACCCACGGCCATGATCGGAGAGGTTTTCGGGCCCATGGATTTCGGCAATGAACAAACGGACGCGGCGCGCGTCTACGAGGTGCTCGCGGGCGGCGGGATCGGGATCGTCCCGACGGATGTCGGTTATGTGATCGTCGCCTGCGACCCGGAGGCAATCTGGCGCATATTCGAGGTCAAGCGGCGCAAGCCGGACAAGCTCAACGCGGTCTGCGGCTGCAGCGAGATGCACGCGGCACTCCATGACCTCCCCGGCGACCGCCGCGACATCGTGGCGGCGATCACCGAGCAATGCGACCTGCCGCTCGGGACCGCAGCCAACGCGCGGCTCGACCACCCGGCGATGGCGATGCTGCGCCCCGACATTCTCGAGCAGACCACCGACCACGGAACGCTGGCCATGTTGCTGAATGCGGGCCCGGTGATGGATTCGCTGGCCCGCATCGCGTTTGCCGACAACCGCCTCGTCATCGGCTCATCGGCAAATATCTCACTCCGGGGCGTGAAGTTCCGCGCCGGGGACATCGAGCAGGAGGTTCTCGATGCCGCGGACATCGTTCTCGACCACGGCCTGATGCGCTGGCATCGCTACGAGAAGTCCTCGACAATGATCAATTTCAGCGACATGCGCGTGATCCGCTATGGCTCGTGCTTTGACCTGATCGACGACATGCTGCGGCGGCACTTCGGCATCGAACTGCCGCCGGAACCCGGAGGGGAAGGCTGAAGGATGGGCGCACAAATAGAACTTGAGGCAATCGGCACCGTGTGCGGCGGCCGTGCCGAGGTCATCAACGACAACTGGGGCGGGATCGAGGCCTGGATCGAACTCGACCGGCGCCTCGACGAGACGGCGCTGTCGAGCCTCGACCAGTTTTCCCACGCCGTGATCGTGTTCCACTTCGACCAGGTCGATCCGGCGACCATCGAATGGGGCGCCCGCCATCCGCGCAATAACAGGGACTGGCCGCTGGTCGGCATCTTTGCGCAGCGCGGCAAGAACCGGCCCAACCGGGTCGGCGTGACGACCTGCCGCATCCTCGGTGTCGAGGGGCGACGGCTGCATGTGCAGGGGCTGGACGCCGTCGACGGCACCCCTGTGATCGACATCAAGCCCTACATGACCGGGTTCGAGCCGCGAGGCGACGTCGCCGAACCGGACTGGTCGAAGGAGCTCATGGCCGGTTACTGGTAAGGGCTGCATCGGAACTCGTGCGGCTCTGGAACCGCGCCACAACTTTGGCCACAACTTTGGTGATTGCGTTTGCGGTGGCAAACGGGCTATTATGTCGCCGTGTGACTGCCCTGGCGTACTCTTCGACGTCTCGCGACGCGACAAGCTGCACCCGGACAGGATGATCGAGACCGTGCGGATTCCGGATCCGGCACCGCACACTGTATGGAGAAGTAGCTATGCCGACAGGCACCGTAAAATGGTTCAATGCCGCAAAGGGGTTCGGATTCATCGAGCCTGAAGGCGGCGGCAAGGACGCGTTCGTGCATATTTCCGCCGTTGAGCGTGCAGGCCTTACCGGGCTGCAAGAGGGACAGAAGATCCGTTTCGAACTGGTTCCGAGCCGCGACGGTCGCGAAGCGGCGGACCAGCTGCAGGCAATCGACTGATCCGCCTGCGCCCCGCCTCCCGAATGGCTGGCGGGGCGCCGACACCAAGCGCCGCCGCATCGACGCCGGCATCGGCCGCGGGACGGACCGGTGACCGGAGCCGTCGGGCGGCGCTGCATGTTGCGGACTCCGGATCCTGCGCCGGACTCCGCCTGCTTATCTTCGCTGGAAGACTGCCGAGGCTGTGCGACCGTCAGCGGCCGGTTTCTTGCGCCCTCTCGGCTGCGAGAAACTCGTCGATGATACGGCGCGCATGAACGACGCCGGCATCGGCGGCGTTGTTCAGCATCCCCTGGTCAGGCCGCGCCTCGGCGTTCCTCTGCTGTCCGGCAAGAATGGCCCGGTCCTCGTTGAAGGTCACGTCTATCGAACGGGCTATCGTGTCGTCGACGCCGGCATCATCCAGTCTGAAATCGCGAGAGAACGCCCAGAGCTGGTCAACGGCGCTATTGCCCACCGGCGTCAGCATGCTGATGACTCGGGTATCGATGCCACGGCTCCTGTCCCCGGTGCCCGCCGGGACTCCACCGGCGTCGATGACCACGGTCGAGGGCGGTTCGAGCCAGATCCTGTGCCAGCGGTCGATCTTGCCCTCGAACCCGCCGACCTTGCGATAGAACACCGACGGCTCGGTATCGTTCATCAGGCGCGTGACGGTAACGATATTGCCTTCCCGCACCGCCGTCACCTCCGTGGCCGCCACATCGTCGGTACCGATCGTCGACTTGTGAACGAAGGCGGTGTGGGAAAGGTCGATCAGGTTGTCGACCAGCAGGATCCAGTTGCAGTCGTAGCGCATGGTTCCGGTCACCGAGGTCCAGCCCGGATCGCCGATCCAGTGCACATCCGGAACAAGGTTCGGGTCAGCACGCTCGGCTGCGCCGGTCCAGACCCAGACGAGCCGGTGCTTCTCGACGACCGGGAATGCGCGGACCCGCGCGCGGGACGGAACGTTCCGCTGGCCCGGAATGGCGGTGCAGGCGCCATCAAGGGCGAAACTCATCCCGTGGTAGCCGCAAACAATGTTCTCTCCCTCGACCGAGCCGAAGGATAGCGGCGCGAAGCGGTGGGGACAGCAGTCCTCGACCGCAGCGGCGCGACCGGACGCGGTCCGGTAGAGCGCGACGTCCTCGTCCAGAATCCGTCTTGCGGCCGGGCCACCCGTCAACTCATCGGACCAGCAGGCCGCGTACCATGCGTTGCGAACGAAATCAGCCATGGCGGTTTCCTGTTGCGGGTCGACGGCGTCCTCAGACGCGTCGGTTCGTCCCCTCCCAGTAGGGATCGCGCAGGCGGCGCTTGGCGACCTTGCCGGGCCCGGTTGTCGGCAGAGGGCCGTCGACGAAATCCAGCGACTTCGGAATCTTGTAACCGGCGATCCGGCCGCGACAGAACTCGAGGATCTCGGCTGCCGAGATATCCTCGTGGCCGCCGCGCTTGACAACGATCGCGTGGACCTGTTCACCCCACAGCTCGTGGGGGATCCCGAAGACAGCGGTTTCAAGCACCGCAGGATGGGTCGAGAGCAGGTTCTCGATCTCGACCGAATAGACGTTCTCGGCGCCGGTGATGATCATGTCCTTCTTGCGGTCAACCAGATAGAGATGCCCGGTGTCGTCGAGATAGCCCATGTCGCCGGTGCTGTACCAGCCGTCGCGGAGGACCTCGGACGTCAGATCGGGGCGGCGCCAGTACCCCTTCATGACCTTGGGCCCGCCGCACAGCACCTCGCCAACGGTGCCGACAGGCAGGTCGTTGCCGCCGTCATCGACGACGCGGAGATCGATCAGCGGCGTCGGCGGCCCGCATGAGCCCGCGCGGTGGATGCCGCCATCCGGAACCGAAAGGTCGTGTTCCGAGGGGTGCAGGCAGCAGGCGAGTCCGGCCGTCTCGGTGATGCCGTAGGTATGCAGAAGGAGGCTGGACGGAAAAAATTCCTCCGCCTTCCGGAGCACCCCGATCGGCGTCGGTGAACCGCCATACATGATCTGGGTGAGGCTCGAAAGATCGTAATCTGCGACGCCACCGTGGTTGGCGATCATCGCGATCAGGGTGGCCGGCAGCGACGTAATGGTGACACGTTCCGACTCGATCAGCCGCAGCGCCTCATCGGGCCGGAACTGCACGCAGACCTGCGTGCCGCCAACCATGGGCACGGCCCAGAACGCAACGGCGTCAGCGAGATGGAACATCGGCGCGCAGTGCAGCCAGATGCTGCCCAGCCGGAAATCCATGGTGCCGATGCAGTCGAGGCCGCAGCAGAACACGTTGGCGTTGGTCAGGCAGACGCCCTTGGGATCGCCGGTCGTGCCCGACGTGTAGTAGATCTGCATGACGTCGTCGAGGCCACCTCCCGGTTCGACGAACCGGTCGGAGGCAGCGCCGATCAGGGCCTCGTAGTCGGCAACGCCGGCCGGACAGGGATCGATGTCGAGCCCGACGAGGAACTCGAGCGAGGGCGCTTCCGACCGCACCTCCTCAAGGAGGCCGCCGAACGGCTCCGACAGCAGGAGCGCCCGCGCGTCCGAGTCGTTGAAGATGTATGCGAGCTCGGGCGGCGCCAGCCGCGAATTGAGCGGCAGGAACGCGAATCCCGCGAGCGCGCACGCGTAATAGGCCTCGGCGTAGCGGTGCGAATTGTGATCGAGCACGGCAACGCGATCGCCGCGCTCCAGCCCGAGCCCGCGAAGGGCATTGGCAAGCCGGTGCACGCGGCCGCCCAGCTGGCGATAAGTCAGCCGCACGTCTCCATCCACCAGTGCGGGACGCTCCGGAAAGAACAGGACCGCGCGCTCCAGTATGCGCGATGCGGTGTACAAGTGACGGCCTCCCCCGATGTTCACGGGGATAGTTGCCTCAACGCCGGCACATGGCAAGTGGTCCGGCAGCCTTTTCCGACGCTGGCCGGTCTTCTACCATGCGCCGCCCACAGACCTGAGGAGAAGCCCATGGACTACACCGAGATCGAATTCGACCTGCGCGAGGACGGCATAGCGACGATGACGCTCAACCGCCCGGAACGTCTCAACAGCTTCACCCGCAAGATGTTCGACGAATGGCGCGACGTGATCGCACATTGCGCGTTCAACGAAAAGGTACGGGTGCTGGTGATCACCGGCCGGGGACGGGCGTTCTCCTCGGGCGTCGACCTGTCGATGCTCGGAAGCGACAGGCTCAAGCCGCCGGCGTTTCGTTTCTACTACCGCCAGGCCCATCAGGCCTTCGACGATCTCGAGGCGCTCGAGGTCCCGGTCATCGCCGCGGTGAACGGGCTCTGCTACGGCGGCGGCGTGGAACTCGCGCTGTCGTGCGACATTACGGTCGCCGACGAGAACGCGACCTTCTGCCTGATCGAGAACCAGCTCGGCGCGATCCCGGCATCCGGCGCCTGCAACCGCATGATTCACCATGTCGGCCTCGCGAAGACCAAGGAGCTGATCATCTCCGCTGACCCGATCAATGCCGCCGAGGCGCGGCGCATCGGCCTGATCAGCGAGGTCTGCCGGGAAGGTGAACTGATGCAGCGGGTCTATGCGCGCGCCGAGCGGCTTCTCAAGAACTCCCCGTTCGCCATGGGCATGGCCAAACACGTCGTCAACATGTGCGTCAATGCCGACATGCACACCGGCCGCGACATCGAGCGCCTGGCGCAGTCGGGACTGGTGCTCTCGGAAGATCACCGCGAAGGCATGGCCGCCTTCTTCGAGAAACGGGAACCGCGCTTCCGCGGCACGTAGGTGCCGCGGCGACCGTCAGCCCTTCGTGAACGGGGGCTCACCGTCGGGAACCGCCACATCGAACACGTTGAGGGTGAACGACACGAGGCTGTAATATCCGCAGAGCCCTACGAGATCGACCATGCCCGCGTCGCCGAGAAGTTCGCGGCCGAACGCGTAGGATTCGTCGGAAAGGTGTCCGGTTTCGACGATCTCCTTGGCGAGTTCATGAACCAGCCTCTCGTCGGGCGAAAGCGGTTCGGGCGTTGCACCCGTCCTCAGTTTCTCGATCGCCGCCGCCGATATTCCCGCCTTCTCCGCCAGCGGCGCATGTGCGTACCACTCGAAGTTGGCCTGCCAGTGGCGCGCCACCGTGCAGATCGCGATTTCGCGGAGCCCGTCGGACATCTCGGTACCGAAACGCAGATAGGCGCCCGTCTGCTGGGCAGGGTCAGCCAGCCCCGGCGCATGGAGCCAAGGGCCGAACGGCCCGCGGATGGAACCGCGGCTGGACGTGATCGAGTCTGCAATACGCTGCTGGTCTTCGTTGTAGTCCGACGGTTGCGGCGGGCCTAGTCGCGCCATCTGCTCATTCCTCCAGTGGTCGCTGCGCCGGAACAACTCCGGCGGCGCGGCACTCTATCCGATCGCGGACGCGTCTGGAAACCGCGCCGGAGCGGAACGCTCACAGCCCCTCAAGATGCTCGCGTGAGAAGTCGTAACCCTCCTTGACCAGGCACTCGATAAGAAACGGCCGGTCCGATTCGGTGACCTTTCTCGCTTCCTCGAGAGCCGGACGGAAGGCGTCGGGGGTTTCGACCCTAGCCGCGGCGACGCCGAGCCCCTCGGCCACCATCGCGTAGTTGCCGCTGACGGTCAGCGCGCCGTATTTGGCGGTCGATGTCTTCAGGACATCCCGTTCTGCCGCCATCACCCCGTTGTTGAAGACGATCGTCAGCGTCCCGATCCCGTTCCGCGCTGCCGTCTCGAGATCCATCCCCGTCATGCCGATGGCAGCATCCCCCATCACGTTGATGCAGAGCTTGTCCGGCGCCGCCAGCCTGGCGCCCATGTTCAGGCCGAGGCCGTAGCCGAGCTGGGTGGACTTGCCCCAGCCGAGATAGCCGAGAGGCGCCGTGGCCTGCCAGAACGGCAGTAACTGCTCGCGCGGCCCACCCGAGTCATGCGTGATGATGACCTCGTCCGGATCCACCGCGTCCATGAGGTCCGCAATCAGGCGGTACTGGTTGATCGGAACCTCGTCGGACCGCAGCTGCGCTTCCCAGTCCCCGAGCCAGACCGCACGCACTGCCGCGATTTCGCCGGCGAGCCGCTCCATGGCCGCGGCCGGCGGGCTCCCTTCCTTCCGCGACCGTATTTCGGCGCCGAGCATGGCAAGCACGAGTTTCGCGTCACCGACCACGCCATGATCCACCCGGTAGTCCTTGTTGATGTCCGCCGGATCGTTGGTCGCATGGATGATGCGCTTGTCGGGCGGAATCATGGGACCGAAGGGAGTCCTGGTCAGGCTCGATCCGACAGCGAGCACGACATCGGCCCGCTTCATCATCTCGACCAGCATGCGTGGCCGCGACCGCGTGCTCGCCCCGACCGCCAGGGGATGGTTCTCGGGAAACGCGCTCTTGCCGGGATTCGTGGTCATGACCGGCGCAGGAAGGAACTCGGCGAGCTCCATCAGCTCGTCGCTGGCGTCCGCATAGAGGACCCCCTGGCCGGCCCAAAGGAGAGGGTGCTCCGCTTCAAGCAGCATGTCGACGGCGCGGGCTACCGCTGCCGGGTCGGGTGCCGCGGCCAGTGCCTCGACGGGCATGTAGTCGACCTCTCCGTCGAATTCCTGTTCCCAGACCTCGGCCGGGATCTCGACGAGCACAGGTCCTCCCTTGCCGGTACGCAGGGCATGATAGGCTTGGCGCAGCGCATCCGGAATCTCGGCCGCATCGTGGATGCGGGCAGCCCATTTGGTGACCGGTGCGAAGACATCGGCCGCGCTGAACGTCGGATGTCGGTACTGGCGGTCGAGCCCTGCTCCGGCCGGAAGGATGAGGATCGGAACGTTTTCGGCATGGGCCTGGGCGACCCCGGCAAAGGCGTTTTCAATTCCAGGACCCTGCTGGACCGCAAACACGCCGTTGACGCGGCCGCGCCGGACGCGCGTGTAGCCGTCGGCGATCCCGACACCGACCCGTTCCTGGCGGCAGAGGATGGGACGGATATCCAGTTTAGCGCAGGCTTCTATCAGCGGATTGCGCGGATAGCAGGACAGGAACTCCGTGCCTTCCCGCGCGAGAATAGTGGCAACGACATCGGCTCCGTTCATCGGGCCCTCCTTGATCTACGGCACTGCGCCGAATCGGTGTGGAAATGTCCAGCGGAGCCATTCTTGCCGGTGATCGGCCGCCGACAGCAGGTGCGGCCAACGCCCTCGGCGAGGTCCCGTCGAACAGAGACTATCAGCGCCCAGGCATGTGCGCGAATCCGCCGGTATCCAGGCATCCAGCAGACCGGGGTCCTGTCGATGTGGCAACTGCGCGAGCTTCCTCCACGCAAGTCCACAGCTTCCACGACAGCCTTGAGCGCATCGCCATCCGTGAATGCCCCACCCAGGTCCGGGGAGGTAACCAAAAAGCCGCCTTCTCATTCCCTCTATAGGTCGATGGGGCGACCCTATCGCGTTGCCATGACCGGCATCCACCCGGAAACTCCCGGTTGCGCCCTCGGGGTGGGGGTGCGATCATGACACCGGTCGAATGTCGAGAAGTGGCTCACCCTGATTGTCGTGCGATATCAGAAAAGCAAAGAGGACGAAGAAAATGACAATGGAAATATACTATCTTGAAGAGACAGATTCAATATGTTCGAATCGTGTCATAGTCACTCTTTCTGAAAAAGGCATTACTGATTGGACCCCTATCAAGATGCTTCTTATGAACCGAGACCAGTTCAAGCCATCATACTTGGCGATGAATCCCAACGGAACTGTTCCGACACTTGTCCATAACGGCGCCGTGATACGCGAGTCTTCGCTCATTTGCAGCTACATCGACACCCTGAAAGCCGACCCGCCGCTTGCTCCCGAGGATCCCATAGAGCGCTTTCACATGGCAGAGTGGATCAAGCTTTTTGACGAGCGTGGATTCGAAGCTTGTGCAGTAATCAATTTCCTCACCAAGTTTCGCCTGACCATTCCGCGAGAAGAGTTCATGAAACGCTGGAAATACGTTCCCAATATTGATCGCCTGTATCGCCAGAAGTCGGTCTTGCTGGACGGCCTCGACTCCCCTTACGTGCTGCGAGCAATCGGTGCCTTTGAGACGATCTTTCGCAGAATGGAAAAGGCCCTCGAAGATGACCGGCCGTTTCTGATGGGCGACCGCTTCACTCTGGCCGAGACCAACCTGGCCCCGTTCATCAAGGTGATCGAAATGGTGCGGTTTCTGGACTTCTGGCTTGAGCCATATCCGCTGACCAGAGCCTGGTGGGATCGCTTGGCGAGCAGGCCGAGCATTCGGCAACTCGATGAATTCCCGAGCAATGCGGTTGCAGAAGACTCTCCGCATGCGCGGGCGGGCCGTGAAACGGAACCGGGCTTCCGCGAGAAACTTGCGGAATACCGTGAAACCTTCGCCCATGCATTCTGAATGCGAGAGGGCGCCCCTCCTCGGACTGTCGTATGGTCTGCCCATTGCGCCCGGGCCCTGGTGGCAGACGGAAAGCCGACCCCACCCTTGACCTTCCCTGGTAGCTCGAGGGGCAGGTGCGTGATCCCTTCCCTTGAGCATCTGACGGAATTGCGCTTCGACACCAAACAGGTGAAACTCGGACCGGTCTCGGTTATCCGGACGCTGACGCATGACAGCCATCGCAGATCCGAAGCGGGAGAATCGATCAAATGGGAATCGTAGTTCCAACCAACGAAGCTGTCCTCTCGCTCAAGGGGCTTCACCTCTATCACGCCAACCGGTCAAACTGTGCCGCCCGCGTGCGTCTGCTGCTTGAGGAAAAGCGCCTCGATTGGACCAGCCATCACATCGATCTTGGCAAAAAGGAAAACATTTCCGAAGAATATTTCGGAATCAACCCGAAAGGACTTGTTCCGTCGCTTGTCCATGACGGCACGGTCGTTGTCGAATCCAATGACATTCTCGTCTATCTTGAAGAAGCATTTCCCGAGCCCGGGTTCCGGTCGGTACCTGCCGGTCAACAGGCCGAGATCGACCACTGGCTGAAAAAGTCGGGTGACATGCATTTGCCGGCGATCAAGACATTTCAGTACAGCAAGATCAACTCCAGGCTGGTGAAAAAGACCGAAGATGAGGAAACCCTCTACTGGAAACTGCAAAAAGATCCAGATCTGCTGGCCTTCCACGGCAAGCACCGTCAGGGTGAGAGCTTTTCCGAGGCCGACCTGGCAGGAGCGACCATGCTCCTTGACGAAACATTTGCGGAAATGAACCGGGCCTTGACGGATCGAGAGTGGTTGGTCGATGGCGCCTATACGCTTGCGGACATTTCCTGGGCTCCGACGATCACCACGTTGACGGGCGGCGGCTATGATTTCACGCCTTATCCGGCTGTCCAGCGTTGGTACAGCGTCATCAGCGAACGCCCCCAGTTTGAAAAGGCCGTCCTCGAATGGCGCAGGATGGCGACCTATGCCGCGGGTGTTGATCGGACGATCTCAGGCACAGCGTCGACGATCCAAGAGTAAGGACAGGGCGTTGGTCTCAACGCCGGACTCCGTAACGGGCTTCCGAGAACGAGGAGATCCTCTACACAACAATCTGATGGTGCCTGATGAAGAATCCCGGTCGCACTTGACGCTGTCTTGCGATCGCCATTGACATCGCACGCCAAACGGCAACATTCCCGTCAGCCATGGCCCGTCCTACAATTCCGCCGCGTACGGCATCCGACACCGATCCGCGGTGCCCGGGCACGCGGCATTCAAAAGGCGATGAGGCGAACATGATCCCCAACGGGCTGAAACGGAAATGGACCGATGGGCACGGCACCATCAATGGCTGGCTGTCGATCGGCAATGCGTTCAGCGCCGAAATCATGGGACAGCAGGGCTACGACAGCATCACGATCGACATCCAGCACGGATTTCTCGATTACGGCGATGCCCGGAGCATGCTGCAGGCGCTGAGAGCCAGCGGCGTGACGCCCATGACGCGTGTCCCCTGGCTTGAGCCTGGCATCATCATGAAGGTCCTCGACGCCGGCGCCTACGGCGTGATCTGCCCGATGATCAACACCGCCGAGCAAGCGGCAGCGCTTGTCGACTGCATGCGCTATCCGCCGCTCGGAAACCGGAGTTTCGGCCCAACACGCGTGAACTTCACGGCGGGAAGCGACTACGCGTCGGAGGCAAACGACAACATGCTCGCCTTCGCCATGATCGAGACCGCGGAGGGAGTCGAGAATGTCGAGGCGATCTGCGCAACTGCGGGCCTCGACGGCATCTATGTCGGGCCGTCCGACCTTACGCTCGGTGTCACCCGCGGCCGGCTGGCACCCGGGTTCGACCGCGAGGAACCCGAAATGATCGAGGTGATCCGCAAGATTCTCCGGGCGGCAAAGACTGCAGGCATACGCGCCGGCATACATTGCGGCACGCCGGCCTACGCGGCGCGCATGATCGGTTGGGGTTTCAACATGACCACGATCTCCGGCGACACGCGGCTTCTCGCGGCCGCAGCGGCCGCGAGCATCGACGAGGCGCGCCGCCTGATCGAGCAGACACGTCACGAACGGGAGGGTGGCGAGGGCGAATGTTGAAGTTTCGCATTCCGGTCCCGGGCAACTTCGCGAATCCGGCCGCACCCTGACCGAACCGTGCAAAGAACTTCACCTGTGACCACCTACCAGACCCCGATCCGGAGGTCTGGCTCGCCCGGGCTAGGAGCCTTGTGCCCGGCCTTCGCCCCCTCACCTCCGAACACCCGACTGATGCAGCGCCCTCCGGGCACCGCCGACGGATGGCAGGCGCCGTGCCTGCCCGGGTTGCGTTCCCGGCGCTTCCCGGGTTCTATGACGGAACACCGAGCGCAACGCTGTCGCGGCTCCCGAGCAGCTACGCTGCCAGCGATCCGCGCACTTCAATCATCAAGGAGACACCGATGAACATCAAGCTCTACTACGCGCCCATAACCTGCGCTCTCGCGCCCTACGTCACGCTCACCGAGGCTGGCGCCGAATTCGAGGTAGAAGCACTCGATTTCAAGAAGGAACAGCACAAGTCACCGGAGTATCTGGCGATCAACCCGAAGCACAAGGTGCCGCTGCTCATAGTTGACGGCAGGAAATTGACCGAGAACGTGGCAATCCACCAATGGGTGGCGCGCACCTTTCCCGAGGCCCAGATCCTGCCCGAGGATCCGTGGCTCGAACTCCAGGCAGTATCAATGCTGTCCTGGTGCTCCGGCGGCATTCACCCGTTCCTGAGTCGCATCAATGCGCCATCGAGAGTATGCCAGCTCCGGGAAGCAGCCGATGATATCAGGCGCGCAGCAGCCGAAGCGATATACGAAAATTTCGAGATCGCGGACAGGCTTCTCGACGGGCGCGACCATTTCTTCGATCATTTCACGGCGCCCGACGCGCACTTCTTCTGGTGCTTCCGACGGGCCACACAATTCGGTCTCGACCTGTCACCCTTCGGGAACTGCCAGGCGCATTTCGACCGGATGCATTTGCGGGCGAGCGTCCAGAAGCTGCTCGCATTCGAAAAAGAGATCCAGACGCAATTTGCAGAGGCGGCCTGAACGTGACGCAAGGCATGGGTGCTGGAAAACCCGGTGAAGGGAAGGACGCGACACGACGAATCCGGGTCTGGGACCGCCCGACCCGGATCTTTCACTGGTTGCTAGTCATCCTGTTCGTGGTGTGCTTCATCAGCGGACGCCAGGAGCGTTTCGACATTCACATTGTCGCTGGCCAGGCACTCCTGGTACTCGTCGTCGCACGGGTACTCTGGGGCCTTATCGGCAGCGAGACCTCCCGGTTGCGCCGCCTCGTCCGTTCGCCCGCCGAGATTGCGGCCTATCTTCGCGTCGTGTTTCGCCGCGAACCGGACCGCCATGCCGGCCACAATCCGCTCGGCGGCCTCTCGGTCCTGGCGATGCTGGCGGCACTCCTCGCGCAGACCGGCCTCGGTCTGTTCGCGGCCGATGTCGACGGGCTGCACGAAGGCCCGCTATCCTTCCTCGTGACCTATGATCTCGCTCGTGAGGCCGCAGAGCTGCATGGACTGGTCGTCGACATCCTGCTCGTGCTCGTCGGCCTGCATCTCGCCGCGGTTGCGTTCCACCTCCTCTACAAGCGGGAAAACCTCACCGGCCCAATGGTGACCGGGCACGCCGATGTTGCGGAGAAATTCGAGGCGCCGCGCTTCGCTCCCGACAGCCGGGCGCTCCTGGTCCTCGCGGTTGCCGTCGTCGCGGTCGTCGGCGGAATCGAACTGGCCTCGCGCGTGCTGTAGGTCCGCCGCGGCATCCGATTTTCGTTCTGTCGGCGGCGACGCTGTTCCCGGCCGCAGCCAGGCTCAGCGTTTCTGGCGGAACACCCGGTGGCAGCCCGCGCAACCACCCCTGCCCACATCGGCGAACGCGGCACCGACCTTGTCCTTGTCGCCCGCCGCAAGCGCGGCGGCCAAGACCGCGGCCTTGCCCTTGAGCGTCTTCGCGGCCTTTGCGAACGCGTCCCACTGCTGCCAGATCTCCGGCTTTGATTCTGAATCGGACAGCACGTCCATGCCGGTTCCCGCCGGAAACAGGGACGGTATCGTCGCCGCTGTCTTGGCGATCAAAGATGCCGCCTTCGCGGCGTCCTCGGCCGAGCCGCGGCCGGCCGTGTAGAACTTGAGCGTCCGCATTGCACCGCCCATGGATTTCATGGCCGCGCTCCGCTCCCCTTGGACCTTCTTCGCTTCCTGTTCGTCGGCAACCCGCTCCGGGGCCGCCGCGGCGACGCCGAGGAACGCGGCGAGCAGCACGCCGGCGGTGCCGACCGATATCTTGAAGACTGACATGGCACTATCTCCCATCCTCGCCGGGAACCTCCCGGCAGAGGCATGTCAAGCGCCACGAAGGGCCCGGAACGCGCGACGTGGCACCATATCTCGGACACTGCGTTCCCATGGCGCTCCTTCTAGCACGGTCGCCGCGCGCCGAATACTCCCGCGACATTGCTTTCAGCAACTATGCAACGTTAACGTCGGTGGAAGGTTCGTAGCCGCAGAAGGGCCGAGTTTCCGGGCACGATCGAATTTGGAGAGAATATTTGACACAACTCAAAGCGGCAGCACACCCGTCGCAATTCATGACGCCGGTCGTCCATTCACCCGCCACGATTGCCCGGTTCGAGGACATCCCTGATTGCACCATCGAACGGTCGGTAGCGGTACGGGCCGAAGCCCATGCCGCACGGCTGGCAAACCGGCTTGACGCGCTTGCGTTGGACCATGTTCTGAAAACGCAGCCCCGTGCCCGACGCGCCTGCGCTAGACCGGAGATCAGTCGAGCCCGAGGAACTTGTTGCTGAACTCCGGATCACCAAGCAGCTCGTCCCGGGCGCCGTCCAGCACAGTGCGCCCGTTCTCGATGACATAGGCGTACTGTACGAAGTCGAACGCGCGGTGAATGTTCTGCTCGACCAGCAGGAATGTGACGCCATCATCGGCGAGCCGGTTGAGCGCCGCCATCACTTCCTCGACCAAGATCGGTGCCACGCCGAGGAACGGCTCATCGAGGAGCATCAGGCGGGGGCCGGACATCAGGGCGCGACCGATCGCAAGCATCTGCTGTTGCCCGCCTGAGAGCGTCCCTGCGCGGTCCGCCTGCTTCTCGTCCAGAACCGGAAACAACTCGAATGCCCGCGAAAGCCCCTCCGATACCCGTTTCCTCGCTCCCGGCGTGTAAGCCCCCATCTCCAGGTTCTCACGCACCGTCATCTCGGCGAAGATCCGGCGCCCCTCGGGAACCAGCGCGATTCCGTCATCGACATTCTGTGGCGTGCTGGCGCCCACGAGCGAGCGCTCACCGTAGAGGATCGCGCCCTCTGCAACCGGATAGAGGCCGATGACCGCGCCGAGCGTCGTCGACTTTCCGGCGCCGTTGGCCCCGAGCAGACCGACCCGCGCACCCTCCTCGACGCGAAAGCTCACGTCCCAGATCGCCCGCAGCTTCCCGTGATCCACGGCAAGTCCGGAAACCTCCAGCATCACTCGCGCTCCTCGACAGACGAGCCCAGATAGGCCTTGAGCACCTTTTCGTCGGTGACGATTTCGTCGAGCGGGCCATCGGCGATGATGTGGCCCTGCTCCATGACGACCACCCGGTCGACGACCTGCGAAAGCGCCGAGAAGATGTGCTCGACCCAGATCACCGTCATCCCGTAGCGGTCGCGCATTTCGCGGATATGGTCGACGAATCTCCTCACCTCCGCCGGAGTCAGGCCGGAGGCGACCTCGTCGACGAGCAGGAGCCGGGGCCGACAGGCCAGGGCGCGAGCAAATTCCAGCGCCTTCTTCTGCTGAAGGTTGAGCGTGTCTGCACGCATGGTCAACTGATCCTCGAGACCCGCATAGGCGGCGAACGCCCTGGCGCGCGCCAGGGCGTCGGAAAGAGCGATAGCGCGGGCCTCGCGGAACATGATCGGAACCGCGATGTTCTCCTGCACGGTGAGATCCGAAAACGGTCGCGGAATCTGGTACGTCCGCCCGATTCCCATGCGCGAGACGGCATCCCGGCGCTCCCCGAGCAGACTCTCCCCGTCGAACATGATGTCGCCAGCCTTGGGCTCCCAGATCTTCGAGACGCAGTTGAACAGCGTCGTCTTGCCTGACCCGTTGGTGCCGACAAGCCCGATGATCTCGCCCTGGCGGACTGTGAGGTTGACGTTGTCGACGGCAATGTTGCCGCCGAACGCCATTGTAAGGTCGCGGCATTCGAGGATCACCCGCTCGGGATCGAACGCCTGTTCGGAAAGTGACAGTTCGTCACTTTCCGCGTCGACCACCGGCACGCGCTCGTAGTGCTCACGCCCGAGGAAACCGAATACGCGGGAATTCCGCACCGGGCCCGAGCGCAGCAGTCCGCCGGGCATGAAGCGTCCAATGAGCAGAAGCACCATCCCGAAGACCGCGATCTGCAGGAAGGGCATGTTGATCACGAGGATCTGGTTCAGGGTGCCGAGAATGAGGACGCCGGCTACCGGTCCCCAAAGCAGGCCCGATCCACCGAGCAGCGCCATCGCGAGGGGAACAAGGGCGACATCAAGGCCGAACACGGTCGGCGGGTCGATGAAGCTCAATTTCCAGCCCGACACCGCGCCGGCCAGTGCGGCAAGGCCGGCGCTCAGCGCCAGCACCTTGGCCTTTTCCGGAAAGATGCGGATGCCGCAGATCTCGGCAGCCTCCTCGTCGTTGCGGATTCCCTTGAGCGCGTAGCCGAACCTCACGCGGTTGATCCAGACGGTAACGGTGACGGCCGCGACCACCAGCCCGATGGCGATGTAGTAGGCCTCGAAGAGCACATATTCGGGCGGCAGGATCACGCCGTCGGCGCCGCCCGTGAACTCGAAATTATGCGCGAGCAGTTCCGAAAGCGGCAGCATGGCCAGCGTCGCAAACGCGAAATAGTCGCCGTGGAGGCGAAAGAGCGGAAAGCTGAGCAGGACGGCGATAATCACGGTGACCACAAGGGCGACCGCGAAGCAGAGAATAATCGGCACACCGCCAACCAGTGCCAGGCAGAAGGCATAGGCCCCAATCCCGAAGAAGGTGTAGTGCGCGAGGTTGATGTATCCGGCTTCGCCACCAATCCAGTCCCAACTCTGCGCCAACACGAAAGCGATCATCAGCGTGAACAGGAAGTCCGTCAGGTAGGCGCCGCTGAAAGTCGGGACGACGAGCAGCGCGACAAGGCAAATCGCCACCAGCACCTGCGGAGCGGTGATCCTCATTGCGATCTCCTGTTCAAGAAGCCTCGCGGAAACAGCACGAGGATGACCAGCAACAGGATGATGCTGATGGCCGGCGCCCATTGCGTCGCCCAAAAGAAGGAGGTGAGGCTCTCCGCGATACCGAGGAAGATGCCCGCGAACAACGCGCCGACAAGGTTTCCGATGCCGCCGAGAATGATGATGGTGAACGCCTTCACGGTCAGCGAGAGCCCGACATACGGATCGACAGGGAAGAGCATCGTGTAGAGTACGGCAGCGATGGCCACGATCGCCGAGCCAAAGGCGAAGGTGCCGGCATGGACCCAGCTCGCCCGGACACCGCAGATCGCCGCCCCGACATGGTCCTGGGTGACCGCGCGCATCGCGCGTCCGAACCAGGACCTGCTGATGAACATGTGCAGGATCACCGTCAGGATCACGATGCCGATCAGGATGTAGGCTTGGGTCGTGGTCACGAGCACCTCACCAAGCTCGATGATCTCGAACTCTACGGGAATGTTCTTCGGCGACGGCCCCGCGAGCCAGGCCGCGAAATCCGACAGGATGAGCAGCGCGCCAACGGTGACCAGAACCGAGCCGACCATGTATTCGAAATGGTTGCGCCCCATCAGGGGCCGCAGCATGGTCCGGTAGAAGTAGAAGCCGAAGACGAGAAAGACCGGCACCAGCAGCATGATGAGGACCAGCGGATGCCAAGCCGTCGCCGCAAAAATCGCGGCCGCAGCAACCCCACCGACGGCGAGCAGCGTACCGTGGGCGAAGTTCAGGATCTGGGCCACCCCGTAGATCAGGGACAGGCCAAACGCGACCAGGGCATAGAGCCCGCCGAGCAGCAGTCCGCCGACAAGAATTTGCAAAAATATGTCAATCGTCATAAGTCAGTGCCCAGCTGCGGCGGCAACCGCTCCCCCTGCCCGCCGCCCGAAGGCGGCAGGCAGGAAAGAAGGCGAGGGATCCCGCCGCGCGGCGTTCATTGCCAGGATGGAGAAGGATACCTGAAGGTGCCGGTCGCCCTGTCCGCCGGAGCCACGACGACGAGCTTGCCGTCCTGAATCTGGCTGGTCATGGCGCCATTCTTGTAGGCATACCCGGTCTCGTCGAACTCGACGATGCCGATCGGCGTCTTGAAACTTCCCTTGTAGAGCGCCTTCTTCACGGCCTCGCGGTCCACCGCGCCGGCCTTCTCGATGGCCTGGACCATGATCAGGTAGGAGGCGAAACGCGACATCGTCGACCAGTAGTAGAACATATCGATCTTGGCGCGGCCGAGGACCCGTTCGGCGAATTCGCTATAGGGGCCCTTCACGCCCGGGTACCAGGCGATCTCCCCGGTCATGCCCTCGATATCCTTGCCGAGTTGCTTCTCCAGCGCGCCGGTGAGGATCGTGTGATGCACGTCCTTGGCCTTGGTCTTGAGCCGCCGCATCTGCTGGATCAGCGGAACCGACGGCACGTCGAATGACGAGATGTAGATGATGTCGGGTTTCGCGATCCTGAGCTTGAGGACCAGCGAGGTGAAGTCCTTGAGTTCCTGGGAGAACAGCTCGTGGCCAAGCAGCTTGAGCCCGCGGTCCTGGGCCGCCTTGACCCAGAAGCCCGAGATTGCCTTGGTGATCGGGTTGTCCTGGGTGATGAAATAGATCGTCTTCGGCGGTGATTTCTGAGCCGCCAGCAGATCGAAATAGGTCACCGACCAGTTGGGGACAGTCGGCATCGGGGTGCCCCACATGTATTTGAGACCGCGCTTGAAGATCGGCGGCGCGGCGACGTTCGCCATCACCATCGGGATCTTGTGCTTCTCAGCGACCGGTGGCACCGGGAAGCCCATCGCCGACCAGTCGGGTCCGACGAAGAAATCGACCTTGTCGACCGTCGCCAGCCTCTCATAGAGCGTTACCGCCAGCGACGGCACGCTCTGGTCGTCATAGATGACGAACTCGATAGGCACCTTCTTGTTGCAGCTCTTGATGAAGATGCCGCCATCCTTGTTGAACTCCTCGGCGAAGATCCGCGTCATTTCCGCCCAGCGCTCGGCCAGCGTCGAATAGCGTCCGGTCGAGGAGATAGTGGTGCCCAGCGTGATCGGATCATCGCAGGAGCCGAGCTTGGCGGCCGCAGGCGGCGCGGCAGCCGAGACAGCGGCGACGAGAGCCGCAACCGACGTGAGTTTGAGAAGATACTTCATGATGACCTCCCGATTTTTCCCAATTCATGCTCCCGACCATGCGGCAGCAATCGCAAGCGTTCGTCCACCTGCACCGGTTGAATCCCTGTGACACTAGCAACCGACCCTCCGGCAGACAAGAAACCCTCGAATTCCGAATTCACCTTCTCGGGCAATTGTTGATGTCTGTATCGGGACACGCAAGAAAGTCCGCCGCAGGTCCGCACCGCAACGGGCCTGACGCGCACCCGGTCCGAGTTCCGAAACGGCGCCGTCCTCAGACACCCCATGGTTGTGCAGGACAGGTTCACGCAGGTGTGTGACTCCCTTCTGCGGACGATAGGCTGCAGGACCAGCCTACATCGCTGCTGCCGATGGCTCCCTGATTCGACGGGTTGGACAGCAGCCTGGCGAAAACGTTCCGACTTCTGGTTGGCCGGTGCCTCTTGCGGAGTGCAGGGCCAGAACCTATCGTCCTGACCTCGCCGGACGTGGCCAAAATGCCCTTCCGACCGCGCCGGAACCAGGTGTTCTCATCGGTGGAAATCAACCAGCCGCTGCCGCCGATTAATACGGAATAGATCTCGAGACCGACCGGTTTCGAGCGGAACAGGATTCGCCGCAGTGTCGGTGGAACTCCGTCTGCGGAGCTACCCGGACGGCACGATGGAATTCCTGTCCGGGCGACCTATATTGTGCATTCGGAGGCCGGACCGTTCCGCATCCTGCGCCCGCTTCCGCGGGCTCCCGGCTCCGGCATCGCGAGGAGGACTTTCCGCAATGAACGGCACACGCCAGCTTCACCTGAACGCCTTCATGCGCCCGGCGACCATTCACGCCGGTGGCTGGCGTTATCCGGGCGCTTATGCCGACGCAAACTTCAACCTCACGCACATGAAGTATTTCGCGACCCGCCTGGAAGAGGCGCGGTTCGACGGCATCTTTCTCGCTGATCACCTTGCCGTCCTGAATATGCCGGTCGAGGCCCTTCGCCGCTCGGTCACGCCGACCTCGTTCGAGCCCTTCACGCTGCTCTCGGCGCTCGCAATGATCACCAACCACATAGGCCTGCTGGCAACCGGCTCCACAACCTACGATGAGCCATTCCACATCGCGCGCCGGTTCGCCTCGCTCGATCACCTCAGCGGCGGGCGGGCCGGCTGGAACATCGTCACCACCTCGAATCCGGACGCGTCGAAAAATTTCGGGCGCGAAGAGCATCTGGAACACGGAGACCGCTACCGGCGGGCGCGCGAGTTCCATGACGTGGTGACCGGCCTCTGGGACAGCTGGGCGGACAACGCCTTTGTCCGCGACCAGGAGCGCGGCATCCTGATGGAACCGGACCGCATGCACGTTCTCGATCACCATGGCGAGTTCTTCAATGTCCGCGGACCGCTCAACATCGCCCGCCCGATCCAGGGCTGGCCGGTCATCGTCCAGGCCGGAGGATCGGACGCCGGACGCCAGCTCGCAGCCGAGACCGCGGAGGCCGTCTTCGCTGCCCAAGCCCATCTTGAGGCAGGCCAGGCGTTCTACAAGGATGTCAAGGGCCGCATGGTGGCAGTTGGACGCAATCCCGAATTTCTCAAGATCATGCCGGCCTGCCTCGTGATCCTCGGCGACAGCGTCGAGGAGGCGCGGGCCAAGCGGGCGCGGCTAGACAGCCTGGTCCACGAGGAAAGCGCGATCGCCTCGCTGTCGATAGCGCTCGGGTGCGATGCTTCCGGCTTCGACCTCGACGGTCCGCTGCCGCCCATTCCAGAGAGCAACGCCACGAAGTCCGGGCGGGAGCGCGCGATCGCACTCGCAGAGCGCGACGGGCTGACGGTGCGACAGCTCGCGCTGCGCCTCGGCGGATATTCCGGCCTCGCGATGGTCGGCACCGCACGCACCGTCGCCGACGAGATGGAGGAATGGCTCGAGACCCGCGGCAGCGACGGCTTCACCATCATGTTCCCCTTCCTGCCCCAGGGGCTCGATGACGTCGTCGACCGGCTGGTCCCCGAACTTCAGGATCGCGGTCTGTTTCGACGGGCCTACGAAGGCCAGACACTGCGCGAGGTTATGGGTCTACCCCGGCCCGAAAACAGGTTTTTCTCCGACCGCCAAGCCGCCGAATAGGACGCGGCGGCTGGCGTTCCGGGCATCAATCCGCTAAGAAGCGCATCACGCTGACAGGGAGACGACCAGCACATGCCAGGACTGACCGACATCGATCCGGACGGCCTTCTCGAATACTCGGTGGTCTTCACCGACCGCTCGCTGAACCATATGTCCCGCAGTTTCCAGACGGTCATGACCGAGGTCTCGGCGGTCCTGCGCCAAGTGTACAATGGCCGCGCGGTGGTCTTCGTTCCCGGCGGCGGCACCTACGGCATGGAGGCCGTGGCGCGCCAGTTCGCCACCGGGCGCAAGTGTCTCGTGCTGCGCAACGGCTGGTTCAGTTACCGCTGGAGCCAGATCTTTGCCGCCGGCGCTATTCCCGCCGAGGAGATCGTGCTCAAGGCCCGGCCCGTGGAAGACGGCGAACAGGCGGCCTTCGCGCCCGCGCCGATCGAGGAAGCGGTTCGCACGATCACCGACCAAACGCCGGACATCGTCTTCGCACCGCACGTGGAGACGGCCTCGGGCATGATCCTTCCCGACGACTACATGCAGGCGGTTGCGGACGCCACGCACCGCTCGGGCGGCCTCTTTGTGCTCGACTGCATCGCGTCGGGCGCCATGTGGGTCGACATGGAGCGGATCGGCGTCGACATCCTGATCAGTGCCCCGCAGAAGGGCTGGAGCGCATCGCCCTGCGGCGCCCTCGTGCTCCTGTCCGAGCGTGCCCGGGACGCCATCGAGAGCACCACCAGTTCAAGTTTTGCGGCCGATCTGAAGAAATGGCTGCAGATCATGGAAGCCTACGAGGGCGGCGGGCACGCCTATCACGCGACCATGCCGACGGACGCCATCGTGCGCTTTCACAGCGCGATGAGGGAGACCGAGGCCTTCGGTTTCGACCGTGCCTGCGCAAACCAGCAGACGCTGGGATCCAGGGTCCGCAGGCTCTTTGCCGGCCGCGGCTTCAGGAGCCTCGCCGCCCCAGGGTTCGAGGCGCCCGGCGTGGTCGTCAATTACACCGACGATCCCGATCTGCACAACGGCAGCAAGTTCGCTGCTGCCGGACTGCAGACGGCGGCCGGGGTACCGTTGATGTGCGACGAGCGCGAGAGTTTCCGAACCTTCCGGGTAGGGCTCTTCGGGCTCGACAAACTTGACAACATCGACCGCACCGTAGCCAGCCTCGAGGCGGCGCTTGACCAGGCGGTCGGCACGGCAAATGTCCGCTAGGCCGCGCCGCAAATGACCGCGTAACAGGGCGATCGAGAAATGGCTGACAGCTACATCCCTTACGGCGGTTACTGGAGCACGCCATTTGCCAAGTGGCAGGGCGCCCTGAGTCACTTGAATTCGGTCGAGTTCGCCGCCCATGTCGCGCGCGCCGAGCTCGAAGACCGGGACATCGAAGCGACGAGTTTCGACACCGCCATACTGGGCATCACAATCCCCCAACCGAAATCGTTCTACGGAACGCCGTGGCTGACCGCCATGATCGGCGCCGACCGCCTGACCGGCCCCACCGTGAGCCAAGCCTGCGCAACCTCGGCCAGATGCCTCCAGAACGCGCGCTGCGAGATCTCCAGCCGCACCGTGGACTCGGCGTTGGTCGTCACTACCGACAGGACCTCGAACGGCCCGACGCTGTCATTCCCCAACCCCTCCGCGCCAGGCGCGCAACCGGCCAGCGAGCACTGGATCATCGACAATTTCAGCCGCGATCCCTATGCCGAGCTTGCGATGGTCGAGACCGCGGAGAACGTGGCCCGGCGCTGGCAGATCACCACTGCCGAACAACACGACGTCGTGCTACTCCGCCACGAGCAGTACGGTCAGGCGACGGCCGACGACAGTGCCTTCCACAAGCGCTACATCAGGCTGCCCTTCGAGGTGCCGGACCGCCGGTTCCGCAAGACCGCCGCAGTCCTCAACGGCGACGAGGGCATCTATCCGACGACCCCGGAAAAGCTCGCCTCGCTCAGGCCCGTCATTGCCGAGGGCACGGTTACCTTTGCCGGCCAGACCCACCCAGCTGACGGCAACACGGCGATGATCGTGACCACCCGCGACCGCGCGCGCGAGATGTCGCGCGATCCCGGCATCGAGATCCGCGTCGCCGGCCTTGGCGAGGCGCGGACGGAAAAGGGGTACATGCCCCACGCGCCGGTGCTCGCGTCACAGAAGGCGCTTGATGACGCCGGCATCGCGCTCGACGACGTCAGCGCCATCAAGACCCACAATCCCTTTGCCGTGAACGATATCGTGTTCTGCCGCGAGACCGGCCACGACATCGAACGGATGAACAATTTCGGCTGCTCGTTGATCTGGGGGCATCCGCAGGGACCGACCGGGCTTCGCGCCATGTGCGAACTCATCGAGGAACTGGTCCTGCTCGGCGGCGGCTACGGCCTGTTCAACGGCTGCGCCGCAGGCGACAGCGCAATGGCGGCCATCTTCCATGTCAACGATGTCGCCTGACGGCGAAGCCTCAACTCCGGCACCCGGCCGGACCAAACAAAGGGTCTGATCCATGCTCAAGACCGGCCAACAGCATCTCGAATCACTGCGCGATGGACGCAAGGTCTATATCGGCAACGAACTGGTCGAGGACGTCACCGCGCACCCGGCGTTCCGGAACGCGGCCCAGTCGTTCGCGATGATCTACGATCGCAAGCGCGATCCGGAGAATGTCGATGTCATGGCTTACGAAGCCGACGACGGCGAGCTCTCCTCGAGCTGGTTTCTCAAGCCGAAGACGAAGGATGACCTGCGTCGACGCTCCGAGACCCATCGCCGGGTCGCCGAATGGTCCTATGGCCTGCTCGGCCGGTCGCCCGACCACGTGGCGAGCTTCGTGACCGGCCTGACCTTCCGCCACGATCTGTTCGACGACAACCGCAAGGGCGCCGGTGCCCATCTCGAAGCCTATTACGACGATATGCGGCGCAACGACACCTTTGCCTGCTACACGGTGCTGCCGCCCCAGGGCGCCCGCCAGCCGGAACTCTATCTGCGCGAGGGCCTCAAGGTACCGACGCTCCAGGTCACCGGCGAGGATTCGGACGGCGTGATCCTGAACGGAATGAAGATGCTCGGCACCTCGGCCGTCTTCTCCAACGAGACCTGGGTCGGCAACCTCCTGCCGCTCGGCGACGACCAGGCGGCCGAGAGCGTCACCTGCGCTGTTCCGCTCAATGCGCCTGGGGTCACGATCTGGACGCGCAAACCGTTCGAACGCTACGCGATCTCCGAGTTCGACTCGCCGTTTTCCTGGCGTTTCGACGAAACCGACGCGATGGTGCTGTTCGAGGATGTCAGGGTTCCATGGGAACGGGTGTTCACCCACAACGATGCCCCGCTGTCGCGCGAGATCTATTTCCGGACGCCGAGCCACATCATGGGCAACCATCAGTCCAATGTCCGCTTTCACGAAAAGCTCAAGCTCCTGCTCGGCATTGCGCACAAGTCGGCGGAACTGAACAACGTGCTTCAGGTCCCCGCGGTGCGCGACACGCTTGGCCGGCTGGCTGCCGGCGAAGCCGGCCTCGGCGCGATGATCGCCGGCCAGATCGAGGCCGCCGAGGAAATGGTTCCCGGTTACCTCAATGTGAACCTCCGCTACATGTACGGCGCGCTCCACTGGTGTACCCAGAACTACGCCAATATTTGCGAGATCGTGCGCGAACTGATGGGTGGCGGCCCGTTCCAGATGCCGGCCGATGTCTCGGTGATCGCCGACCCAGAGCTCAGGGAGAAGTTCGAGACCTACTGGTCGGTTCCCGGCCAGTCGGCGGTCGAGCGCATGAAGTTCCTGAAACTGGGCTGGGACTTGCTCGGCAGCGACTTTGCCGGACGGCACCAGCAATACGAGCGCTTCTATGCCGGTCCAGCCTTCATCAACACGCTCTACAACTTCCTCAACTGCCCATGGCAGAACATGACCGACATCGTCGACGGCGCGCTGACCTCCTACGGGACGCCGGAAATCGAGCAGGTGCGCCGACCGCTCGCGGCGGAGTGACGGCGGCGGCAGGAACGATACCGAGAACTATCCCGTCTCATCGAGGCGATGGCGGGAGATCAGCGGAAGCTGGGTCAGAATGAAGACGAAGGTGATCGCGAGAATGCCGAACACCTTGAAGGAGATCCAGACATCCGTTGACTGGGTGCGCCAGACAATCTCATTGACGGCCGCCATGGCGAGGAAGAAAGCCGCGAAATTGCGGGTGAGCTTGCGCCAGCCGGCATCGTTCATCGACCAGGCAGACCCCAGGACCGGCCTGAGCAGCGGTCTGCCGAACAGCAGGCCGCCGAACAGCACTGCGGCGATCAGGCCCTGAACGATGGTCGGTTTCATCTTGATGAACATCTCGTCGTTGAGTGCCAACGTGAGTGCACCGAACACCCCGACCACCACCGCCGTGATCACAGGCAGCACGGGAACCCGGCGGTTGACCGCGAGCGAGACCGCGAGCGCAACTGCGGTCGCAACCATCAGTGCCGCCGTCGCAACAAACAGGTCCCAGCCCACATAGGCGAGAAAGAACGCCGCCAGTGGGACATAGTCGCTGAACGCCTTGACCCGGGGGTCTTCCTTGTTTTCCGCCATGTTTCGTTCCCGTCTCTCCGCCGGCGATTTGGGGACGGCGCCGCAACCGCCACGGAACCTGCCGCACAACAGGTGCCTGTTCCACTACCCTGCCGGACAGCGAAGGCATCCGTTATGAGCAAAAAAGTCAAGGATGTCGAACCCGGCCCGGTGGCCGCGACCTGGTTCGAGGAAATACGCGTCGGCGACAGCGCCCGGGCCGGGCCGATCACGGTGACCGCCGAGGAAATCACGACATTCGCCACGCGCTACGACCCTCTGCCCATGCATGTCACCGATACCGGCGGCAAGGCCAGCGTCCATGACAGCATCATCGCCTCGGGCGTACTGACGGTAGCGCTCAAGCAGCGCATGATCATGAGCATCGAACGAAACACCGCGATCATCGGGGCGGCAAGGATCGAGAATCAGAATTTTCTGCGCCCGGTCCGCGCCGGCGACGAACTCTCGCTGCAGGTCACATGCATTGCCAAGAGGGAGTCACGAACGCGCCCCGACCGCGGCCTCGCCACCTGGGACTTCGTGATCTCGAACCAGCGCGGCGACCCGGTGTTCACGTCCCGCGACACCGTCATGATGCGGCGCCGGCCCGCCGGATAACCCGCTTCGTCTTTACATCGCCCGGACGGACGGCTACGCTCACCTTGACCGGTTGTCTGGATCCGTGGTCGTGACCGGCAACTCGCCTTCCGTCCCGTCGAGGTACCTTTATGGCCACATCGGCGTCGGCGCGGCTCCAGGAACCGCGCCCGCCCGCAAGCGACGGCATGAACGCCGCGGACGGGCCTGATGGCAGATCCCGCTTTGTCCGGAACGCCTGGTACATCGCTGCCTGGGCGGACGACGTCACGCGATCGGCACCCCTCGGCCGCACGCTCCTCAATGAGCCGCTGGTCCTGTGGCGAACGGAGGACGGCATTCCCGTCGCACTTGAGGACCGCTGCTGCCACCGGCATGTACCGCTCTCTCTCGGACGCATAACAGGACGGACCCTGCAGTGCGGCTATCACGGCCTCGAATTCGACGCCACGGGGCAATGCGTGAAGATACCGGGTCAGGCACGAATACCCCCGGGTGCTCACGTCCCGGCCTTTCCCGCGGTCGAACGCCACCGCTGGATATGGGTATGGATGGGCGATCCCGGACGGGCCGACCCCGGCCAGATTCCCGACTATCGCTGGCTCGATTCCCCTGACTGGACTGCGCCCGTGGGCGAGTTCCACCTCAAGGCGCATTACCAGCTCCTGGTCGACAATCTCCTTGACTTCTCGCACCTCCAGTTCGTCCATCGCCGCACCATCGGCACCGACGCTATCGCAGACATTCCGTCCAGCACCGAGAGGTGCGAGAACCGACTCGAGATCACCCGCTGGATCATGGATTCGCCGCCGCCGCCGCTGTTCGACCGCGCCTACGGCGGTTTCGGCGGAAATGTCGACCGCTGGATGAACTGCAGCTACACGGCGCCGTCCAGCGTCACGTTCGACATCGGTTGCGCCCTCGCCGGCACCGGCGCGCCCGAGGGAGACCGTTCACAGGGCATCGAAATCCGGTCGCTGCACGGCATCACGCCCGAGACCGACCGGACCACGCTCTATTTCTGGGGCTACGCACGGAACTTCCGACTCGACGACGACGCGCTTACGGAACTTCTCGCCAAGGGCGCATCTGCGACCTTTGCCGAGGATGTCGAGGTCCTGGCCGAGCAGCAGGCGATGCTGGACCGCAGCGGCCGGACCGGGTTTGTCGACATTGGCGGCGACAGTGCCGGGCTCCTCGCCCGGCGCCTCGTCGCCGCGCAGCTTGCCGCAGAAACGGGCGCTTGCTAGAACCCGGAAACACTGCCGGAAGACTCGACCATGCCCGATGCGGACCACAATCCCGATGCGCCAGTTCTGCTCGCCGGCGACGCCATGCGCGTTGCCGATGACGGCAATCCGCGATTGGTAGGGATCGTTTGCGGCAATTGCGGTGCGCGCGCGTTCCCACCGGCTCCGGTCTGCAGCGAATGCATGTCCGAAGATGTCCGCGAACTCGAGCTCTCTCCAGAGGGCAGCCTCTACGCGTTCTCGGTCGTCCATGTCGCGCCTGCAGAATGGGACACGCCCTATATCGCCGGTTATGTCGACCTCCCCGAAGGGGTGCGCGTGTTCGCGCACATCACCGGCGCAGATGCTGGGGCGCTGGAGATGGATTCACCGGTCCGGCTGACGACCGCAAGGCTCGGAACCGCCGGCGACGGTGCAGCGGTCGAGAGTTACGCCTTCCGACCGGCAAACAGCGGGATGGAGAACGCGTGATGGGAGAGGTGTGCGTGATCGGTGTCGGGCTGACGCCGTTCGCCAAGTATCGCGACCGGTCGCTCGCGGAGATCGGCTGGCCTGCCGTGAAGCAGGCGATCGAAGACGCCGGTGTCGACAAGCGGGACATCGAGGCAGCCTATTGTGGAACCGCGCTCGGCGGCATGATGGCCGGCCAACGCGTGCTCAAGATGCTCGGGATAACCGGTTTGCCGATCACCAATGTCGAAAACGCCTGCTCCTCGTCGTCGACGGCCTTCCGCCAAGCCTACATCGCGGTCGCCGCCGGCGCCTACGACATGGTGCTGGTACTCGGCGTCGAGAAACTAACCAAGTTCGGCGGCGGCACACTGCCGCTTGAACGGGAGGATTTCGAGGTCACCCACGGGCTCGTGATGCCGGCGCTCTACGGCATGCGCGCACGGCGCTACATGCACGATTACGGCCTGACCGAGAAGCAACTCGCAGGCGTCGCCGTCAAGGCCCACCGGCACGGGTCGCGGAATCCCGACGCCCAGTACCGCAACGAGGTCACCGTCGACGAGGTCATGTCGGCGCGTCCGATCGCCGACCCGTTCACCCTGCTCCATTGCTGCCCATCGGGAGACGGTGCCGCGGCTGCCATCGTGTGTTCGGCGAAGACCGCCCGAAAATACACCGCCGCGCCGATACGGGTCGCCTGCTCGGAGGTGAATTCAGGCAAGTACATGACGGGCTTCCGCGACATGACCAGCCCGGAGATCACTGTTCGCGGCGCCCGCCAGGCCTACGAGGAGGCCGCGATCGGCCCCGAGGACGTGGACGTGGCCGAGGTGCACGACGCCTTCACCATCGCCGAACTCCTCTATTACGAGGCGCTCGGTTTCTGTGAACGCGGTGACGCGGCAGGCCTGCTCGAAGACGGCGAGACCTCGCTCGGCGGCCGCATCCCGGTCAATCCGTCGGGCGGCCTCCTTTCGAAAGGCCATCCCATCGGCGCTACCGGAGCCGCCCAAGTCGTCGAGGTCGTCCGCCAGTTGCGCGGCGACTGCGGCGACCGCCAGGTGGAGGATGCCCGCGTCGGCCTCACCCACTGCACCGGCGGCGGCATCTCCGGTTTCGACCACGGCGCCTGTTCCATTCACATGTTTGCGACCTGAGATGAAACCTCCTCCCTTTACCTATCACGATCCCCGCAGTGTCGACGACGCTCTGGCGCTGCTCGCGGAAAAGGAGAACGCGAAGCTCCTTGCCGGCGGGCAGTCGCTGATGCCAATGCTCAACATGCGCTTCGTGCTGCCCGACCATGTCATCGACCTCAACCTGATCGACGGCCTGTCCTACATCCGCGAGAACGGCGCGGCGCTCGAGTTCGGCGGCATGACGCGCCAACGGGACATCGAATATTCGGATGCGGTCTCCCGCCTATGCCCGCTCATGGAAGAGGCGATCCGGAACGTTGGGCACCGTCAGACGCGAAACCGCGGAACCTTCGGCGGCTCGCTCGCCCATCTCGATCCGAGCGCCGAACTGCCGACGGTCTGCATGGCGCAGGATGCCGTGATCTCGGTCGGCAGGAAGGGGTCGGAGCGCCGCATCGAGATGCGCGAGTTTCCGGCCGGCTACATGACGCCGTCGATCGAGCTCGACGAGATGGTCACCGGCATCACGGTGCCGCTCTGGCCCGAGGGGCACGGCTACGCCTTCGAGGAATTCGCCCGCCGTCACGGCGACTTCGCGATCACCTCGTCGGCCGTCCTCCTCGACGTCGCGCCCGGCGGCACGATCCGGCGCGCCAGCGTTACCGTGGGCGGCGTCGGTCCGACGCCGGTGCGCGTCACCGCTGTCGAGGAAGCGCTTGCCGGGCAGGCCGGCGCCACCGGCCTGTTTACCGACATTGCCGAGAAATGCCGCGAGATCGATGCCATGGAGGATGTCTACGCCCCGGCCTGGTATCGCCAGCATCTTGCCGCGGTGCTGACGCGCCGGGCCCTTGCGAAGGCCTTCTCGCGCGCCGCCAACGGAACGGAGATGACCCTGAGATGAGCGACCGCAGAACCGTTTCCGTCACCATCAACGGCGAAACCTACGAGCGCGAGGTCGAGACCCGGCTGACCCTTGCCGATTTCATCCGCCACGAAGCGCTGCTCACGGGCACCCATGTCGGTTGCGAGCACGGGGTGTGCGGCGCTTGCACGATCCTTCTCGACGGCAGGACCGCGCGTTCGTGCCTGATGCTCGCGGTGCAGGCCCACGGCCGCGAGCTGATGACAGTCGAGGGCATCGCGCCCAGCGAGGACGAGCTCCACCCCCTGCAACAGGCGTTTCAGGACAATCACGGCCTGCAGTGCGGTTTCTGCACGCCGGGAATGCTGACCACGCTTCTCGAATTTCTCGGCGACAATCCCGATCCCACGGAGAGAGAGGTTCGCGAGGCCATCAGCGGCAATCTGTGCCGCTGCACCGGTTATCAGGGAATCGTCAATGCGGCGCTTGACGCCGCCCGGCGCCTGCGCGAGGCGCCGTCAGCCGGATAGCTGCCTGCGCCGCCGTTCCCGATACGGAAGCTACACCGGGAGATATCAGATGGGTGCCAGGATGTTCGGCGCGCGAGTCACGCGGCTTGAAGATCCGCGCCTCCTCACCGGGTCGGGCGCCTACACGGACGACTTTCACCTCCCGGGCATGGTCGAGGCAGCGTTCGTCCGCTCGCCACATAGCCATGCCCGGATAGCCGGGATCGACGGATCGGCAGCACTCGCGTATCCTGGGGTGGTCGCGGTCTACACTGCCGCCGATCTGCCCGAGCACCTGCGCACGGCGACCGTACCTTTCCAGGTGCCGAATCCCGCGATCACCCAGCCGTTCCAGCAGAAGCTCCTGGAAAACGAGGAGGTCTGCTTCGTCGGCGAGCCGATCGCGCTGATCGTCGCGGAAAGCCGCTACGCGGCGGAAGACGCCGCTGCGCTGGTGGATGTCACCTACGAAGTCCTCGACGGAATATCGGACTGCAAGGCAGCGCTTGCGGACGGCGCTGCAGCAGCCCATTCCGGAACACCAGGCAACGAGGCCGCGCGGTTTACGGTTGGCTACGGCGATGTTGATGCCGCTTTCGCAGCCGCCCGCGTGACCCATGCCGAGGAGTTCCTCATCCATCGCGGCGGCGGATTCGCGATAGAAAACCGGGCAGTAGTGGCCGAATATGACGAACTCCGCGACCTCGTCACGATCTGGTCGGCGACGCAGTCGCCGTTCCTGGTCAAGCAGAACGTGGTCGACATGCTCGGATGGGAGTCGGACCGCGTGCGCGTCATCGCGCCCGATGTCGGCGGCGGTTTCGGACCCAAGACCATCTACTATGTCGAAGAGGCGCTGATCCCTCTGGTCGCGCGGGACCTCGGGCGCCCGGTAAAGTGGATCGAGGACAGGCGGGAAAACTTCCTCGCAACCAACATGGAGCGCGACCAGTACTGGAACATGGAGATCGCGGTCGACGGCGACGGCAAGCTGCTGGCGGTTCGCGGCACCATGATCCACGACACCGGCGCCTACATGCCATGGGGCATCATTTCGCCCTACATCTCGGCGACCACGCTTCCCGGTCCGTACGTCCTTCCCGCCTACCAACTCGAGACCCGGGTTGCCCTGACCAACAAGGTCGCCGTGACTCCGGTGCGCGGCGCCGGACGGCCGCAGGCGGTGTTCGCGATGGAGCGCCTGCTCGACCGCGCCGCCGACAGGCTCGGCCTCGACCGCGCCGAGATCCGACGCCGGAACTTCATCCAGCCCGAGGAGATGCCCTACTCGCTTGGCCTGATCTTCCGCGACGGCAAGCCAATGAGCTACGATTCCGGAAACTACCCGAAATGCCAAGCCGAGGCGTTGCGCGTCGCCGACTATGACGGATTCACCCACCGTCGCGACGCGGCGCAGGCCGAAGGACGCCGCATCGGCATCGGCATCGCCAACTATGTCGAGGGCACCGGCCTTGGCCCGTTCGAGGGCGCTACGGTGCGTATCCAGCCATCCGGGCGCATCTGCGTCTACACCGGCGGCGGCGATTCGGGACAGGGGCACTGGACGACGCTGGCCCAGGTCTGCGCCGACAAGTTCGGCGTCGGGATCGACGACATCGACGTGCAGAAGGGCGATACCGGCAAGATCGCGGCCGGGGTCGGCACCTTCGCCAGCCGTATCGCCGTGAACGCGGGATCCTCGACCCACCTCGCCGCCATCGAGGTCAGAGAAAAGGCCATCCGCGTGGCGGCCCACATGCTTGAGGCCGCCGAGGAGGATCTCGATATCGAAAATGGCCGCGTGGTGGTGACGGGTTCGGACCTCTCGGTCGGACTGTCGGAGATCGCGCGGGCCGTCCAGGGCATGCCCGGATTCTCGCTGCCCGGAGGTGTCGAGCCCGGCCTCGAGGCGACACACTACTTCTCGCCTTCGCAATCCTCGTACTGTAACGGCACCGCCGTTGCGGAAGTCGAGGTCGACCCGGAAACCGGGCATGTCGAAATCCTGAATTATGCAATGGCGCATGATTCGGGAACGCTCATTAGCCCGTTCCTGGTCGATGGGCAGGTGCAAGGCGCCACCGCTCACGGCATTGGGAACGCGCTGCTCGAATGGATGCTCTACGACGACAGCGGCGGGCCGCTGTCGGTGAATTTCGCCGAATACATGCTGCCATCAGCGGTCGAGATTCCCGGAGTCAAGGTGGTGCATGTTGAATCGCCCACCCCGATCAACCCGCTCGGCGTCAAGGGGGCCGGTGAAGGCGGAACAATTCCGGCCGCCGCAGCCATCGTTGCCGCCATAGAAGACGCGCTGTCGGACTGGAACATCTCGCTGGGATCCGCCCCGATCACTCCCGACATGATCGTCGCACGGATACGCGCCGCAGGCTGAGTGGACGAGCGTGGGTGGGTGTTGGCAGTGCGAACAGTTCTACTCGCTCTGGGCGACTGCCCGTCTGATGTCAAGGGCTTTTCAGACCCCGTCCAATCATCGACTGCCTGACTCCGGTGAGACCGGAGACCTGCTTTACACCGCCACGCCCGAGACATTGCGCTTCGACCGTCGCGAACAACTAGCGCGCCTTCTCGTCAAGATCAGGAGAAAAGAGTGCGAACCGGTGCCTTCTGCTCTCTACTATTCCATACAAAGAATATAGTCGCCCAAGCCGACGCCGGAGAATCTACCGGCAACAGACCTGACAGACAAATCATCCCCACCAGCGTGCAGGACCGAGCAACCGTGGCCGGCAGATTGACGCGAGACAAGCACTCAAATAAAGCCGCCAGACAGACAAAAAACACCAACAAAAACAACGTGTATTCAATTGTTTGATGAAAGAGATAAAGTCCTATAGAATTTTAGTGTTCACAAAAGCAATGTCTTCTTATGTCATCATGTTGGATCATGCAGCAACAAGATCATCTATACTTGATCGATAAAAATATAGTGCCAACTTAAGTGACATGCTAGTTCTAGCACAATCAGTCAGCTGAAGTAGTTTGTTCGCGCATAAATAATCATACCCCGTATTTCGAACGCTGAAACATTTCGAAAAGTCAACAATCGCACCATCTGACGCTTCTAGTTCAGGATGCGCTTCCACATAAAAATATTTTAGGAAGCTTGCTTGCACGCCCGGACCCCTAATATCGTTGCTTTCAATCAACTCTTCCACTTTATCGGGTCTGGTCGCCTCGTGAATGTTACGTAATGGAGCCAAGATTACTCCCGTAACCTTGTCCCGATTGCTCCGATCCAACTCACAGCAGTGCGAGAGTACCATACAATCCCGGTATCGAGGTGGAGACTGAACCGTCCAACTGTTGGGAGTCCAATCCTGAATCTGATCGTTAGCTGTAGGTACCGTAACCAACTCGTACTTGATTGTTCCCAATACCTGAATGCGTCTAATTATGTCCCCTTGACGTAAAGTTGTGGTTTCTCCTCCGACGTCCACGTACATGGTGCCCCCTTAGACTTCCAAGTCGTCGATGAACACGATTTCATGGGATTTATCAGCGATATTCTTAAATTGTGACAAGTCGTTGATTGTTCTTGTTTGTATCGGGTCAGGGGACAGCCGGGAAATGTATATGGAATCGAAAGGGTCATCCGTTACACTATTCTCGCTAAAATATTGGCGCAGTAGCAAGTCTATTGCTACGGTCTCAATCCGCTCTTTCAACTTCTCCTCAAAGTATGTGTCATCGAACAAATAGTCCACATAAGTGGAACTTGCACTGTTCCTTTGCGCTGGAACCAGGGGTGATACAGAAGCAGATTGAAATTCAGTCATTGCAAAACTCCAGCGAGTCCGAGGTCCTCCGAATAGCTCTCAAAGGCCTTCTTGTGCTGCTCCAACGTGCCAGATAAGTCGTCGAGCGGTGTTTGCCTTCTTTCTTGGGGTAAGGGGCGGCTATTTACATCTATGACGAGACCAATACCTATTTCAGTTGTTGGAACCTGGTCCACGTTTATGGATACCGCCACACCAGGCGAAGCGGTGACTTCTGCCTGCTTGACCTCATATTCGGATACACCATAGTTTATGAAATAGCCTGCACGGCTATACGCAAGGTTGAGACCGAAACCAGCAAGAGCGACGTTTGGATTGAGCAAATCGACCGAGAGTAGTTGGTTCGCGGTTTCGCGAATTGCCGACATCGGTTTAGCCTTAGCTGCCTCCGCACCATTGAAGCGAGGAAAATTCATTGTGGAGACTACGGCACTCCATGAAAACTGTATTTGTTCACCAACATTATCAAGAAGTTCTCTAAACATTTTCGTTGCGAGAGATACGCTAAATTCGGTTGCAGAGTCATATGCGTGGGCTACATGACTTGGAGGACGGGCAATTAATTCAATTCTATTATTTCCGATCTGAAGGCGCGCGTCCTTAAACTGGACCGCCAAGCGAGGCAACTCCGGTGGAGCACCATCTGGTAGGTTTGGTCGTACTAAGTTTCCCCTTCTACTCTTGCTAATCTTATCAATCGTCGGCCCCGCATATAGAGGAAGAGAGGCGTCATTCCCAGCAGAGAGTACCAGTTGTATGTTTTCGATCTTCACTGTCTTCTTCAGATTAGGCGTTGCACGGGCGTAAAGCTAACCGATGGTGGGCACTTAGGGGTACACGCGCCACGAACCGGAAATCGGCAAATGTGAATCGACAAGGCATGTGCTAGTGCTCTGAACGCAGAGTGTTCCAAGGTTCCCTCCAGTCGTCCCCAATGGTGAAACACCGCAGCCAGAGGGTTGCATTTACATAGTCAACATAGACCTCGCAGCGCAAGTCGTCAAATTTGCCAGGTAGGATTTCTCGCGCTGCGTTCAGTTAGCAACTTTCCGTGTTTGACGACCATCCAACTGGTAACCGCTCAAGCATCGTCGATCAACACTCCTGCGCATGGTATCGACCTAGTGCTTGCCGGATAATCGCTTTCGGCACCGACTAAGGCTCGTCACTAAAATAACCGCATCTGTGTCAGGTGTTGGCAGGGCGAATAGTTCCATTCGCCCTAGAAGTCTGCCTGCCTGATGTCGAGGACCTCTTATGAGCCGATCAGCACCTTCTTCTTAGTGTCAACAAAGATGACCGGCTGCCCAGCGACGAACAACTCCGCAACCTGCCCGATTATATGACCGAACTGCCCGTCGCGGATAGGGTGCCCGCCACCTTCGAGTTGGTCTGCAGCGTATAGCCAAGCTCGCCCAAAAGCCGCCCGCACCGGACATAGTTCGGTGTCGGATGGCGACGATATCCCGTCGAGCTTCTTCAAACCCCGTTCAATCGTCGAACGCACAACCCCGGTAAAGTCAGAAACCTATTTTATTCCGCCACACCCGAGACATTGCGCTTCGACCGCCATGAGCAACCGGCGCCCCTCCTCGTCAAGATGAGGCATTTCCCGGGATAGATGCAGATTGTTTCAATGACGAAGGCCACGCCGTGTGTCGCCCGGATGGCGGCTCTGAGGGCACCACAACACAACCGGATGCGTCACCGCGCACCGTCTGACAGCTTTGCCAGCTGGGTAACAATGCCATGCCACAATCCCGAAATCCTGCTCGAATAGACAATGTTCTGACCGGAATCCAGTTCCGCGAGGCCAATGGTCGCCCCGAACCGACCCGTCCACGATTGATTTCAGTTCCACTTCCCACACGGCAAAACCTCGGCACCAACAGCCCGGGCGTAGCCCCTTCTTGCAGCAGATCATGGTTCGTATCCGTCCTTCGCGCAAGCGCCGGTGGCCAGTTGTCCTCGGACGGGCAAACTACAGAACGTCCATGTTTGCCCGTCTACGATCACTCCGACCTGAATGCCGCGGCGAACATCCGGGGTCAGGAATTCTGGCGCTACTGCGCGGGGAGGCTGCCGGAGCGCCGGGCCGATTAACGGCGAAATCAACTGGGAACAGGAAGCACGAAGTCACGACTCTCAATCAATGATTAACCCCAAAGTCATTGTTGATGAGCAAGTTCGGAAAGGGCGAATCTGACCGGACTTGCTCCCGGCGACCGAAGGGTTCAGACCTCCATCCGCGCGAGATAGAGCGGTTTCACGCCCTCGACACCAAGGCGCATCCCATCCGGCGGCGCCTCTGTCAGCGCCTCGACCTGCTCCATGGTTGCCGCACTGCGCGCGGTAAGGCTGAGATAATCTCTGTTGCCTTCGGCCTTCCAGCGCCGTTCCCGATCGGTCAGGTCGCGCCGCACGGTGGCCGGTATGCCGGCAGCGACCACCCCCCGCGGAATCCTAGCCGCGGCCGGCACGAAGGCAAGCGCCGCAACAAGCGCATCATCGGCAATTTCGGCGCCATCCATCACGACTGCATTCATCCCGACCAGCACACGATCGCCGAGCACACAGCCATGAAGTACGGCCCCGTGCCCGACATTGCATGCCTGTCCGAGCAGAACCTCACCACCGGCGAAGCTGTGTACCGTGCAATTGTCCTGGATGTTGCTGCCGCGCCCGACAACGATCCGCCCCAAATCCCCACGCAGCGAGGCCGAGGGCCCGATATAGCATTGAGGGCCGACAACGACATCGCCGATGAGCACGGCTGTCGGATGGACGAACGCATCCGGATCGACGACGGGAACGACGCCGTCGATCGCATATACCTTGGTCAACGCAATTTCTCCCGGAAATGCCGGCGCACCGGCGGCTTGATCTCCGTTCGACGCGGCTCAGACGTGGAATGACTCCCCACACCCGCAGCGGCCCTTCTCGTTGGGGTTATTGAACACGAACCCCGATTGCAGCTTGTCGATGACATAGTCCATTTCTGTTCCGATCAGGAACATGAGAGCCTTGGAATCGACATAGATCCGCACCCCCTTTTCCTCGACGACCTCGTCCAGAGGAGCTTTCTCCGCGGCAAACGCCATCTCGTAAGCCATGCCGGAGCATCCGCCCGTGCGAATTCCGATCCGGAGTCCATCAGCAGGCTCCGAGCGGGTCGCCAGAAGGTGGCGGACGCGCTCTGCCGCCGCGTCCGTCAGGGTCATTACCGTGGATGCCATTCACAACCTCCTGTATTTCAAGCCGCGACACATTTCGTTCACGCCCACGCCGCTAGAGAAAACCGAGTTCGAGCCGCGCCGCCTCGGACATCATCTCCGGCGTCCACGGCGGCTCCCAAGTCAGTTCGAGAGAAACCTCGTCGACGCCATCCACCTCGCCGACACGGGTCTTGACCTGTTCGGGAAGAATTTCCGCAACCGGACAGTGTGGCGTCGTCAAGGTCATCACGAGATCGACCTTGCCGGCGGGTGACACGTCGACATCGTAGATCAACCCCAGTTCGTAGACATTGACCGGAATCTCCGGGTCATAACATTCGCTGATCGCGGCAATGACCTGTTCCTTCAGCGCCTCTGCATTGGCCGCGGTATCCTCTGCGCTGCCCGCGGCGCCGTCCGGTCCTGCCGGAAACCCCTCCATCATCCCCTTCCCTACTCCGTCGTGACTTCTTCGCCGCTACCGTTCAACGCCGCGCAGAAGGTGTGCCAGGCAAGCGTTGCGCACTTGACGCGGGCCGGGAATTTCCGCACCCCCGAAAGCGCCGCAAGCTCTCCCAACCCATCGCCGTCGATGGCGTCCTTGGAAGTGAGCCCGGCCACGAACCGAGCCGACGCATCGGATGCATCGGCGACCGTCTTGCCCTTGAGCGCCTCGGTCATCATCGATGCCGATGCGATCGAGATGGCGCAGCCGCGCGCATCGAAACGGACATCGGCAACGTTCCCCTCCTCGACCCGCACATGCACCGTCACGCGGTCGCCGCACAGCGGATTGTTGCCATGCGCCTCTCCGGTCGCATCCTCGAGCACGCCGCTGTTGCGCGGCGAGCGATTGTGCTCGAGGATAATCTCCTGATAGAGATCCTGGAGATCCGCATTCATGAAAACATCTCCCTGACCCGGCCTATGCCGCGAACCAGCGCGTCGATCTCCGTGCGCGTGTTGTAGAGGCCGAACGATGCGCGGACCGTCGCTGCCACACCGAACCGGTCCATGAGCGGCTGGGCGCAGTGGTGGCCGGTGCGCACCGCTATGCCCTCGTAGTCGAGAATCGTCCCGACATCGTGCGGATGAATGTCGCGCACGTTGAAGGACACGATCGCGGCCCTCTCGTCTGGTGTGCCCACAAGCTCGACGGAGTTCAGCGTGGAAAGCTGTTCCGCGGCGTACTCGACCAGGTCGCCCTCGTGATCCGCCACGGCCTCGTGGCCGAGCGCATTCAGGTAGTCAATCGCGGCCCCGAGCCCGATCGCACCCGAAATGTCTGGCGTTCCGGCCTCGAACTTGAACGGCAGATCAGCATATGTCGTTCCATCGAAGGTTACGCGATCGATCATCTCGCCGCCGGACTGATAGGGTGGCATGGCACGGAGAAGCTCCTCCTTGCCGTAGAGCAGCCCGATCCCGCTCGGGCCATAGAGCTTGTGGCCCGAAAGGACGTAGAAGTCGGCGTCGAGATCGCGCACGTCGATGGCCATGTGCGGCGCTGCCTGACAGCCGTCGATCAGCACCAGGGCGCCAGCATCGTGTGCACTGCGTATCACCCTATCGACCGGAACCACCGTGCCGAGGGCATTCGAGACATGGGTCACCGCGACCATCCGCGTACGCGGAGACAGAAGGTTCTCGTATTCCTCGAACAGGAAGTTACCGCAATCGTCGATGGGAGCAACCTTGATCACAGCGCCGGTTTGCTCGGCAACGATTTGCCACGGCACGATGTTCGAATGGTGCTCCAGAACGGAGAGAATTATCTCGTCACCCGCGACAAGATTGGCGCGGCCCCACGCAGCCGCCACCAGGTTGATGCCCTCGGTCGCTCCGCGAACGAAGATCATTTCTGAGGCGCTTCCCGCGTTGATGAAGGCCCGCGCCTTCTCGCGCGCCTCCTCCATCGCGTCAGTCGCCAACTGGCTCATGGTGTGGACGCCGCGATGCACGTTGGCGTAAGCCGTCTCGTAGGTTTCCGATACCTTCTTGATCACCGCCGACGGTTTCTGGGCGCTGGCGCCGTTGTCGAGATAGACGAGCGGCTTTCCGTGGACCTGCTGCGCCAGAATGGGAAAATCCCTGCGGATGTTCTCGATCGGATAGGTGCGGTTGGCGGGGCCGTTCATGCTGCAGCTCCCCCCATCCATTGCGCGACCGCCTGCTGCAGATGATCCCGCGCGCTACCCTCTGGCGCGCCTTCGACCACTTCAGCGACAAAGGCGTGGATCAAAAGGTTCCGCGCCTCGCCGGGCGGCACACCGCGGCTGACGAGGTAGAACATCGCGTTCGGGTCGATCTCTCCGACTGTTGCTCCGTGCGCACACTTCACGTCGTCGGCGAGAATACGGAGTTCGGGTTTGCTGTCGGCTCGGGCGCCCCGGGACAGCAGGAGATTGCGGTTCGATTGCTGCGAGTTCGTCCCGATGGCGCCGGCACCGACCGCTACTCCGCCTTGAAATACCGAGCGGGCGCGGTCATCGAGCACATTGCGGAAGATCTGGTTGCTGTCTGCGTGACCGGCGCGGTGGTCGATTTCGGTGGTATTGTCGCCGTGTTGGCGTCCGCGCAGGAGCACGCCGCCTCGGATATCGCAGGAGGCGCCGGCATCGTCGAGGGCAACCTTGATCTCGTTGCGCGATAGCGCGGCACCGGTTGCCAGAACAGCCGCGGAGTAGGCCGCGTCACGGTCCAGCCGGGTCTCGGTCAGCGCCGTGTGGTATGCGCCCGGAGCTTCCGCCTGCAGCTTGACATGCGAAAGGCGCGCCTCGCGGCCAACCCGGATCTCGGTCACGGAATTGGTCCAGGAACGCGCCGAACCGCTGCCAACGAAAGTCTCGACCACCGTCGCCCGGCTCGCCTCACCAGCCACGACCACACTGCGCGAATGGAGGGCGATGTCCGGCCCTGTTCCGCAGGCGACATGCATGACCTGGACTGGCCGTTCGAGCACCGCGCCATCCTCCAGCCGCAACACGAGCCCTTCGCGCATGAACGCGGTGTTGAGGGCTGCCAGCGGCGCGCCGTCCACGGTGCCAGGTTGCAACCCGTCCGGATCCTCCACGGCGGCGGAAAGTGGCCCCAGCCTTACGCCTTCGGGTAGTCCGCCAATGTGTGAAGCGGCCGTATCGAAGCGGCCGTTGACGATGACGATGCGATGGGCGTCGGCCACAAAGAAATCGCGCCACGGCGTCGTGTCGACTTCCATCGCTGCAGCCAAGGGATCGAAATCCGTGCGCGCAAGGCGGTCAAGACTGGTGTATTTCCAGGCCTCGTCGCGCCGCGTCGGAAATCCCGAGCGGACGAACGCCTCGAGTGCGCTCTCCCGGAGCGTCCCGAGAGCAGGTCCCGGAAGGCACCCGCGGGCCTTCTCGAAATGCGCACGAAGCGCCTCGGTCTCTGCACCGTGAGCCATTGTTCGCGCGTCCCTCTCAGGCCGCCTCTGGCCTGCCGTCTTCGAGGCCGAACCTCGAATAGCCGTCGCGCTCCAGTTCCAGAGCCAGTTCCTTGCCGCCGCTCGCAGCGAAACGCCCTTGCGCGAGCACGTGAACGAAATCCGGCGTGATGTGATCGAGCAGCCGCTGGTAGTGCGTTATGACAATCATCGAGCGCGCGGGTGCGCGCAGCCTGTTGACACCTTCCGAGACAATGCGCAACGCGTCGATGTCGAGGCCGGAATCGGTTTCATCAAGAATTGCCAGCACCGGCTCCAGCATCGCCATCTGGAAGATCTCGTTGCGCTTCTTCTCGCCGCCGGAGAATCCGACATTGACCTGCCGTTTCAGAAGCTCGTCGCTCATCCCGAGCAGATCACCCTGTTCGCGCGCGAACTTGAGGAATCCGATGGCATCGAACTCGCGTTCGCCGCGCGCCTTGCGCACCGCGTTGAGCGCGGTCCTGAGGAACGTAAGGTTCGACACGCCGGGAATCTCGACAGGATACTGGAAGGCGAGAAAGACGCCCGACGCCGCGCGCTCGTGCGGCTCGAGATCCAGGAGGTTCGCATCCCGGAACAGGATTTCGCCGTCAGTGACCTCGTACCCGTCGCGGCCGGCAAGCACGTGCGCGAGCGTGCTCTTGCCCGAGCCGTTGGGCCCCATGACGGCGTGAACCTCACCCTCGCCGACAGTGAGATCGAGCCCCTTGAGGATGGGCTTGTCGTCGACCGAGACATGGAGGTTCGTTATCGACAAAAGAGACATCTGATCACCCCTACCCGACGCTGCCTTCGAGCGTGACGCCAAGAAGCTTCTGCGCCTCAACCGCAAACTCCATAGGCAGTTCCTTGAGAACTTCCTTGCAGAACCCGTTGACGATGAGCGTAACCGCCTCCTCGGGGTCAAGCCCGCGCTGGAGACAGTAAAACAGCTGGTCCTCGCTGATCTTCGACGTCGTCGCTTCATGCTCGATCTGGGCGCTCGGGTTCGCCACTTCAATATAGGGCACGGTGTGGGCTCCGCACGCGTCCCCGATGAGGAGCGAGTCGCACTGCGTGTAGTTGCGCGCGCCTTCCGCGCCTGCCGTCGCCTTGACCTGGCCGCGATAGGTGTTCTGCCCGCGCCCGGCCGAGATGCCCTTGGAAATGATGGTGCTAGAGGTGTTGCGGCCAATATGGATCATCTTGGTTCCGGTATCGGCTTGCTGGCAATTGTTGGTCACCGCGACCGAGTAGAACTCGCCGACGGCACCGTCTCCTTCAAGGATGCAACTGGGGTACTTCCAAGTGATCGCCGAGCCGGTCTCGACCTGGGTCCACGAGATCTTCGAGTCCCTGCCGCGGCAGGCGCCGCGCTTGGTCACGAAATTGTAGATGCCGCCGCGCCCCTCCTCGTCCCCGGGATACCAGTTCTGCACGGTCGAGTACTTGATTTCCGCATCGTCCATAGCGACAAGCTCGACGACCGCAGCATGCAGCTGGTTCTCGTCGCGCATCGGCGCTGTGCAGCCCTCAAGATAGCTGACATAGCTGCCTTCCTCAGCAACGATCAACGTTCGTTCGAACTGGCCGGTCTTTGCGGCGTTGATGCGGAAATAGGTGCTCAGCTCCATCGGGCACCTGACGCCCTTCGGCACGTGCACGAAGGTGCCGTCGCTGAATACCGCCGAATTGAGCGTCGCGTAGAAATTGTCCGTGTAGGGAACGACGGTTCCGAGATAGCGGCGCACGAGATCCGGATGGTCGCGCACGGCGTCGGAGATCGAGCAGAAGGTCACGCCGGCTTCTTCCAGCTTTTCCTTGAACGTGGTCGCCACCGACACGCTGTCAAACACTGCATCGACCGCGACGCCCGCCAGCACGGCCTGTTCGGCAAGCGGAATCCCGAGCTTCTCGTATGTCTCAAGAAGCTTGGGATCAACCTCGTCAAGACTCTTCGGCTGATCCTTGTCGCTCTTCGGGGCGGCATAGTAGTAAGCATCCTGGAAGTCGATTTGCGGATAGCTGACGAACGCCCATTGCGGCTCGGTCATCGTCAGCCAGTGACGGTAGGCGGTGAGCCGCCAGTCGAGCAGCCAGTCCGGCTCATCCTTCTTGGCCGAGATGAAACGCACGATATCCTCGTTCAGCCCCTTGGGGGCGAACTCCGAATCGATGTCGGTGACGAAGCCATACTTGTAGTCGCTGCGGGCGGCGTCTTCGATCACGGATGCGTTCATTGCGGATCTCCGGTCAGACCATCGCCGCCGGGGCGACGGCAGCCCGGCTGTCGCGCGCAACAGGGATGGACGGACGCGCCATGTCCGCCAGTGAGACGCTTTCCAGAGCGTCGACCAGCGCATCGTTGATGCGCCGCCAGTTGGTCTGCGTGGGGCAGAGCGCCTCGATCTCGCAGACGATGCCCTCATGGGTCATGCATTCGGTGAGCGCTATCGGACCATCGACTGCCGAAATAATCTCGGCCACCGAAATGTCGGCTGGGTCACGGGCCAACCCGTAGCCGCCGGAAGCGCCACGGCGTGACGTCAGAAGGTCGGCCGCCGCAAGCTGCTTGAGAAGCTTGCTGACGGTAGGTTGCGGAAGCACTGTGGCGCGCGCCAGTTCGACGGCTGTCGCGTTCCGCGCGCCGCTGCGGGCGAGTTCTACCATCAGCACCATCCCGTAATCCGCCATACGGCTGAGTTTGATCATATCAATCAGACCCTTGAGAAATAGCACCAAATCAGTGCTGTTACGTGAAATAGAAAGCTCTCGGCCCGCTGTCAAGACGGCCCGCCAATATTTTTGGCGGCGGCCTTCGGACAATGGCGGCCCGGTTTGGATACCGCTCGCCCCCCATATTCCCCTCGGCCTCGAGCCGAACATGATCATCGTCTGACCGAGGGCGGCTCAGACCGACAAACAGAAATACGCATGCTACCCCGCAGGCAGCCCCCGACCGCCTATCTCGCCCAGAACCGGGATCCGGCCTGGAGATCTTCTGTATCGCGGTGGACATGGACGCTGATCATCAGCCCGATCCCGAGCATCACCGTCAGCATCGCCGTGCCGCCGTAAGAGATCAGGGGCAGGGGAATGCCAACCACCGGCATCAGCCCCATGACCATGGCGATGTTGATGAAGACATAGATGAACAGCACGACGGAAATACCCAGCGAGAGCACGCGTCCGAAATGGTTCCGCGAGCGCAACGCGATAACGATCCCGAAGGCGATGATGATGCCATACAGCGCGATCAGCAAGAGGCCGCCCGCCATGCCGAACTCTTCGGCAAGCATGGCAAAGATGAAATCCGTATGGATCTCGGGCAGAAACCGCAACTGGCTCTGCGACCCCTGAAGAAACCCCTTGCCGTCGAAACCGCCGGCGCCGAGCGCGATCTTTGACTGAAGGATGTGGTATCCGGCGCCAAGAGCGTCATGCTCGGGATCGACGAAGGAAAGGATTCGTTGCTGCTGATAGGGTCTGAGCAGGCTCCAAACGACCGGCACGGCAGCGCCGGCAACAGCCACCAGCACGCCGAACACTCGGAACCTCACCCCGACACCGAGAAAAACCGCCAAGCCGATCAGCAGGAGGAAGATAGCGGTTCCAAGATCGGGTTGCCTGAGCACCAGTGCCGTCGGGACGGCGATCAGCACGCCTGGAATCAGCAGGTTGGACACCCGGAGTATTTGTTCGGCGGGAAGTCTGTGAAAATACCGCGCGAGGACCAGCACGAGACCGATCTTCATCAGCTCCGAGGGCTGTACGCGGAAAAACACCAGATCGATCCATCGGCGGGCCCCCATGCCCGACGCCCCGACGACTTCCACCGCGATCAGCAGCAAGAGCAACGCGGCATAGATCAGGTACGCGTATCGCCACCAGATGCGGATATCGATGACAGCGACCAGCAGCAGGATAGCGAGACAGACGCCGAACCGGATGAGATGCGGTTTGGCCCACGGGGTCCACGAGCCCCTGGCTGCCGAATACAGCATCACCGTACCAATGGCCGCGACAGCGCATACGACCAGGACCAGCCCCCAGTTCACACGGATGAACTTGCCTGCAGACACGCCGCCTTCAAAGGGCAGGACGGACTCCCTTCTCATGGTTCAGATATCCTCGCGATCGCGCGGCGCATCAGGCAGCGGACCCTGCAACCGAAGCGCTCGCCGCTTCTGGGCGGCAAGAAGGATTTCCCGTGCGATCGGCGCCGCCACGGCGGAACCGCTGCCGCCGTGCTCGACGATCACGGAAACCGCGTATTTCGGGCGGTCCGACGGCGCATATCCAACAAAGAGGGAGTGGTCGCGCTCCTCCCAAGGCCGGTCCTTGTTCTTCCGAACACCCGTCGCGCGTTCGCTCCTGGTTATGCGCCGGACCTGCGATGTTCCCGTCTTGCCTGACATCTCCATACCCTTCTCGCGAATGCGGGCGCGATAGGCTGTTCCGTCCTGCGCATTGCAGACGCGGAACATCGCCTTGCGAACGACCGACAGCGAAGCGGAAGAAATGCCCAGTTCCTCGAAATCGGACTTCCAGGTTTCCTCTTGGGACAGCCGTAGCAGACGGGGGGTCACGGCCTCGTGCGCGTTCGCAATGCGTGCAGTCATCACAGCGAGTTGAAGTGGCGTGGCCAGCAAATATCCTTGGCCGATGCCGTAGTTGAAGGTTTCGCCGCGATACCACGGCTCGTTCCTGTTCTTCTTCTTCCACGCCGTCGACGGAACAATGCCCTGCCTCTCGCCGACCAGTCCGATCCCGGTCCGCGCGCCGAATCCGAGCCGCCTTGCCATCGCCGCGATCCGGTCGGGCCCCAAGCGCTTCGCCAGATCATAGAAATAGACGTCGCAGGAGTTCTGAATCGCTGCCACCATATCCATCCAGCCGTGTCCGCCCTTCTTCCAGCAGTGAAAGCGGCGACGGCCAAGGTCAACATGGCCGCGACAGAACACACGATGCTCCTTGCCGACAATTCCACCCTCCAGAGCCGCCAGCGCGACCACCATCTTGAAAGTGGATCCCGGTGCGTAAGCACCTGCAATCGTCCGGTCGACCAACGGCCTCATGGGATCGTTCACGAGTTGTTCCCAGGCCCCGGGCGACAGGCCGCCGACGAACTCGTTCGGGTCGTATCCGGGAACAGACGCTTGCACGAGAACCTCTCCGTTCTCGATATCCATCAGCACCGCGGCAGCACTTCTTTCCTTGCTCAGCCGTTCGGTCGCCAGGAGCTGAAGATCGAGATCAAGGGCGATGCGGACATCTGCTCCAGCCCGGGGCTCCCGCCTCCCGAGTTCGCGAATGACCCGCCCCAGGGAATTGACCTCGACCTCGCTGTTTCCCGGTTGGCCGCGCAACGACCGCTCGTAGATTGCCTCGATACCACGCTTGCCCGTCAGGAGCTGCGACAACATGAGAGAGGGAGTGCCGCGGCGTTCGCGTTCGGACACCACAGACACATAGCCGACCAAGTGGGAAATTTCCTTCCCGTAAGGGTAGTTCCTGGTCTCCCCCAACTCAACCGAGACTCCCGACAGGTCGGGTGCGTTGACTTCGATCTTCGCGACATCTGTCCATTCGAGGCTTTCATATACCGTCACCGAGCCATGGCCGTAATAGTGCTGGATCTCACGCAGTACCCGCCTGCGCGCATCGTCGCCGACCGAGACCAGCGAGCCAAGGCGCTCCAGTGTCCTCATGACATCGACGGGTCCGTAGGCAGCGAGCTTTACCCGGTACAGTTCGAGGTTCCGTGCCAGCGGCCGGCCGTGGCGGTCGACGATGAGGCCGCGGGACGGCGCCAGCAGGCGCACGCTGATTCGGTTTTCCCTGGCAAGGGTCCGGAACCTCTCCGATTCCACGATCTGGAGCTGATACATGCGGCCCGCCAGGACCGCGAGCAGCGCGGCTTTGCCGGCTCCCAAGATCGCAGCCCGGCGCGACAGCAACCGGAAACGTTGGCCATCGCTACGCATTTTCGACGAGCCATCTTGTCTGCAGCCGGGACAGCAGCCAGACAAGCGGGGGAAACGCACCAACCGTCAGGAGGGCATGAAAGAGCACCGGGGAGGGATCGATCAGACGCAGGTTCAGAATCATTGCGATCAACCATGTCAGCAGCGCCGCAAGAACGGCAACGAGCACGAAGCAGAACCACCTGCCGGCATAATTCCTCGAACGCAGGAAAAGCTGCTGCGATCCGATCAGGCCGTAGACAACCAGCATGACAAGCGCGTTCAGGCCGATCGGCGTGCCGGTCACGAGGTCCTGCCATAGGCCGAGCGCGAAGGCGGCCGCAGGCGAAAAGAGATCAGGCCGGGAGACCGACCAGTGGAAAACGCATACCAGCCCCGCATTGACCGCAATCTGCCCGTAGCCGGGAACTGACAGCGGCACCGCCGCCAACAGCACCAGCGCCAAGCTTATCAGGACAGGCAGGAATTGCCGGAACAGGAGGAAAAGGTAACGGGGAAACCCCTGCATCATCGCCGGTCGGCATGCCCGGTATTGCGGACGGCACCCGTTCCGATCCGATCCCGATCGGCAATATTCCTGTCATAGGCGGTCAGGACGCGGACGTAGTCAAGCCGGTCGAGGTCGGCGAGCGGTCGAATCCGAACCTCTCCGTCGTTGATCGCAACCACCTCGCCGACGGCGAGGTCCGGCGGGAACATGTTGCCATGCCCGGACGTGACGATGCGGTCGCCGGGCCGGAGACGCGCCCGCAGAGAGCGGAACTTCAATGACAGCGTCGCGCTGTTGTCACCCGCAAGTATCGCAAGCACGCCGTTGCGCTGCACGACCACGGGCACCCGGGAATTGAGGTCGGTAATCAGCAGCACCCGGGCAGACCTGTGACCGGTCTCGATGACACGTCCGATCAGGCCTCTGGCATCGACGACGGCGTCTCCCTTCGAAAGGCCGGCTTCGTGGCCCGCATTGGCCAGCACGGAACGCACGAAGATGCCCGTCGAATCTCCAACCACCCGAACGGCGACCGACGCGAACTCGTTTCCGGGCCGGTATTTCACCAGTTCGCGCAGGGCGCTGTTTTCTTTCGTCAGGTTCAGCGCCAGCTGGTGCCATTCGCTCAGGCGCAGATTCTGTTCGCGAAGGCGAACGTTCTCCTCGTAGATATTAAGGAAAGCTCCGAGGTCGTTCACGGCCACCGACAGCAACCCGATCGGTTCGGAGACGACTTCCATTATGGGAGCGATGACGTCGCTCATTCCGGCGCGCGCGCGTTCCACCAACCCCGTTCCAGCCCGACCCAGCAACAGCAGCAGCACCGCGACCAGACACAATAGCGCAAAGTCCCAGCGCCGGGCCGGGCTGCGCCGGGATGTCCCGTTCCTCGCTGCTGCTCTGGATAGAGATTTCAACGGTTGTCAATTCCGATCACAGTTGGTGTCAAGCCGGTTTCCCGACCGGCGGATCGCAAGCCCCTGGTCCGGACATGAGCCAGTCCGGAAACAGGCAACTGAGCAGCGCCGGCCATTTCTACATCTCTTCCAACACGTTCCGCAGCACGCGGAGCTCCTCCAGGCACTGCCCGGTTCCATTGACCACGCAGGACAAGGGTTCTTCGGCAACGGCGACGGGCAATCCGGTGGCATGGCGAATTACCGCGTCGATGTTCTGGAGCAGTGCTCCGCCACCGGTAAGCACGATACCCTTCTCGGCGATGTCTGCCGCCAGTTCCGGCGACGATTGTTCGAGCGCTGCCTTGACGGCATCGACGATCGCGCCGACCGGCTCCGCCAGGCTCTGGGCAACCTGATGCTCAGTCAGCACGAGTTCCTTAGGTATGCCATCCACGAGATCGCGCCCCTTCACGTCCATCACAGCGCCATCGCCTTCAATCGGCGCACAAGCCGACCCGATGCGCTTCTTGATGGACTCGGCGCTGCTCTCACCGATCAACAGGTTGTAGTTTCGGCGGATGAAGGCGACGATGGCCTCGTCCATCTTGTCTCCGCCGACCCGCACCGAACGCGAATAGACAATCCCGCCGAGCGACACGAGCGCGACCTCCGTCGTACCGCCGCCAATGTCGACTACCATTGAACCGGTCGGTTCGGTGACCGGCATACCGGCACCGATCGCCGCCGCCATCGGCTCCTCGATCAGGAACACCCGTCGTGCGCCAGCGCTCTCGGCTGCCTCGTGTATCGCCCGCCGCTCCACCGCCGTGGACCCCGAGGGCACGCAGATGACCACCTGCGGGCTGACGAACCGGCGGCGGTGGTGAACCTTGCGGATGAAGTGCTTGATCATCTCCTCGGTGACTTCGAAGTCCGAAATCACGCCATCGCGGAGAGGACGAATTGCTTCAATATTATCGGGTGTGCGGCCAAGCATCAGTTTGGCTTCGTTGCCGACAGCAAGAACCCTCTTGCGTCCTTTGAGAGACGTGATCGCGACCACGGACGGCTCGTCGAGGACTATGCCGCGGCCCTTCACGAACACCAGCGTGTTGGCGGTACCCAGATCGATCGCCAGATCGGCAGACAACAAACCAAAAAGCCCAGAAAACATTCGTCCTCGCCTTCGCTCCTACCCTACCAAACCCTGCGCAAGCGCCGCGAAGACCTTCGCGGCTGTCAGGCACTCAACGCGCTGGGAGCGGTCTTTTCCCTCTTTACCAGCAGCTTGTTCAACGCATTAACGTAAGCACGTGCCGAAGCGACCAGCGTGTCGGTATCCGCGCCCTGGCCGTTGACCGTCTTGCCGTTCTCCGCGAGGCGGACGGTCACCTCCGCCTGGGCATCAGTTCCCTCGGTCACGGCACTCACCTGGTAGAGTTGCAGCCGGGCGCGGTTTCCGGTCAGAGCCTTGATCGCGTTGAAGGTTGCGTCGACCGGACCATCTCCCGTGGACGTCGTCGCGCGGCGTTCGCCGTCGACTTCCAGCTCAAGCTCGGCGGTCTGGGGTCCGCGGGATCCGCAGACAACCTGCAGTGACACGAAACGTATGCGGTCATTGCCGCGCACGACCTCATCGTCGACCAGCGCGACAATGTCCTCGTCGAATATCTCGCGCTTCTTGTCGGCCAGCTCCTTGAACCGCCGGAAGGCATCCTGAAACGCGTTGTCACCGAGTTCGTAGCCGAGTTCGACCAGCTTGTCCCTGAACGCGTGCCGTCCCGACAGCTTGCCCATCACGATCCTGGATTCAGCCAGCCCCACGGAAGCCGGCGTCATGATCTCGTACGTGCTGGCATTCTTGAGAACGCCGTCCTGATGAATGCCCGATTCATGGGCAAATGCATTGGCACCAACGATTGCCTTGTTGGGCTGCACGTTGAAACCGGTGATGGTCGAGACGAGGCGGGAGGCCCTGGTGATGACCTCGGTCCTGACATTGGTTCTGTAGGGCATCGCGTCGCCCCTGGTGCGGAGCGCCATGACGATTTCCTCGAGCGCCGCGTTCCCGGCACGCTCCCCTATGCCGTTGACCGTGCATTCGACCTGCCGCGCCCCCGCCGCCACGCCCGCCAGGGAATTGGCGACCGCCAGTCCGAGATCATTGTGGCAGTGGGTCGAGAAGATGGCCTTGTCGCTATTGGGCACCCGTTCGATGAGCATGCGGATCAGATTGCCGAACTCCTCGGGCACGGAGTAGCCGACAGTGTCGGGAACATTGATGCAGGTGGCGCCGGCCTTGATGGCAGCTTCGACGCAGCGGCACAGGAAATCATGATCGGACCGCGTTCCGTCCTCGGGCGACCAGTCGACTTCGTCGGTGAAATTCCGGGCATGAGTGACGCTGTCGACAACATTGCGATAAACTTCCTCGGGCTCCATCTGGAGCTTGTGCTTCATGTGCAGTGGGCTGGTGGCGATGAAGGTATGGATGCGCGGGCGCGCCGCCGGCTTCACCGCCTCGGCTGCACGCTCGATATCACGGCGCCCCGAACGCGCGAGACCGCATACCGCTGATTCCCGCACCAGCTTGGCGATCTCCTGCACGGCCTCGAAATCGCCATTCGACGAGATCGGAAAGCCCGCCTCGATCACATCGACGCCCATGTCCTCGAGCGTCTCGGCGATCGCGATCTTCTCCTCGATGTTCATTGCTGCGCCGGGCGACTGCTCCCCGTCACGCAATGTGGTGTCGAAGATGTAGACCACATCCGAATCGGAGTTGGCACCCATCATCCTGCTCCTTCCTGGCCGCTACCCGGAAACTCCGCACCGGACTCCCGCCTGCGAGTCCCTCCGCACCTCCCGGATTTCCGACCCGGGACCGCCACGGCGACGGGACTGGCGAATGCGTGCCCCCAGCGTACCGGTTGCACACCAAACCCGGCGTTTCTCCACCAGTATTCTCTCTTGCCGCGAAGCAAGATAAACTGCATTCTACTACACTGTTTTCAAAGCCTGCGCAAAGTTTTTTTCAGTCTCGCAGCCGTTTCCGGCCGCCGAGATGAACGAAAAACCTGCAAGGTCAACGACACGTCTTGGCTATCGCCCGACGGACACACAGGGCAGCTTTCCGTGAACAGCCCCGCATCTCCCTGCACCAAGATGGCGCCATTCACCCCCGGCTACACAGGCCGCGCAACGTTCCCGGCCCTCCGGAATACCCGGCCACCCCGGGCGCCCCATCGCGCCAGGCATGCCGGACGCGGGCGGGCGCCTCAGAACAGCCGCATCACATGACTGATAAAACTACAATATGTTGATATTCCGAAGGAAAACAATACTTCATATGAATGTTCAAAACCATCCACGATCCGCCATCACCGACTTCCCGGTGACCGTCCGCAATGCCGGACAGCGGACGTCACGGTTGGCCTCCTGGAGTGCGGATTCACGCGCGGCCCATGCATCCGGCCTTGGACAAAAACCGGAGGCTGGCCGATATCCCGTACTCGTAACCGCCACCCACGACTGCCCGTAGTCCGAAGGCGCCAGCGCCGCCTGCTTTGCCGGCGAGTCGCGCAGTCAGGCGGGAAGGCGCGAATCAGCAGCAGCCGGCAAATCGCGGCACCATTTCCGGCTTTCCGGCCTCACCCTTAGGCCCGTCACGGCACGGGTGATTCGTGCGAAATCCCGTTCCGCGAACGGCGCCGGCACAGCCCGTGAATCCGGCTACAGACACCAGATGATGATGCACGGACGCGTCTGCGGGCAAATCACGCCTGCATCTTGCGGTGGGCGGATCCTTCCGTCCAGCCTGGAGGTCGCCGCGCCTTCAGGTCAAGGGGCGTGCCGGACAGACCCGCGTTGCCGGCGGTCGAGGGCCGCCGGGTTCAGTTTTTCGTCTTGTCGACGAGGGCGCGCTCTCTGATCCAGGGCATCATCTCGCGCAGCTTGGCGCCGACTTCCTCGATCTCGTGCTCGGCGGCGCGGCGGCGCATCGCCTTGAAGCTCGGCGCCCCGGCCTGGTTCTCGCTTACCCATTCGCGGGCGAAGCGCCCGCTCTGGATGTCATCCAGGATCTCGCGCATGCGCTGTTTCACGGACTCGTCGATGAGCCGCGGGCCCCGCGTCAGGTCCCCGTATTCCGCGGTATTCGAAATCGAGTAGCGCATGTTCGCGATCCCGCCCTCGTAGATCAGGTCGACGATCAACTTGACCTCGTGCAGGCACTCAAAATACGCCATTTCAGGGGCGTAACCGGCTTCGACCAGAGTCTCGTAGCCAGCCATGATCAGCGAGGTCAGGCCGCCGCACAGAACGGACTGTTCCCCGAACAGGTCGGTTTCGCATTCCTCGCGGAACGTCGTCTCGATGATTCCCGAACGTCCGCCGCCGATGGCAGAGGCGTAGGACAGGCCGATCTCGAGCGCATTGCCCGAGGCGTCCTGGCCGACCGCAATCAGGCACGGCACACCGCCACCACCAACGAATTCCGAGCGCACCGTGTGACCCGGCCCCTTGGGAGCGACCATGAAGATATCGAGGTCCTCCCGCGGCTCGATCAGCCGGAAATGGATCGAAAGCCCGTGCGCGAAGGCCAGCGCAGCACCATTGCGGAGGTTGTCGCGCAACTCGTCGTTGTATAGCTGCGATTGCAGTTCGTCGGGAGTGAGCACCATCGTCACGTCGGCCCAAGCGGCCGCTTCGGCCGGGGCCTTGACCGCCAACCCCGCCGATTCGGCCTTGGCAATGCTGGCCGATCCTGGCCGCAGTCCGACGACGATGTCGCGAACGCCCGAATCCTTCAGGTTGTTGGCGTGGGCATGGCCCTGGCTGCCATAGCCGATAATCGCGACCTTCCGGTCCTTGACAAGGTTGACGTCAGCGTCGCGATCGTAATACACCCTCATCGCTCTGTTTCTCCCTCTCCCGCGCGCCAGCCCGGCACGCCTTCCAAGATTTTCCCTGTCCAGTCCGCCAGCAGGCAGGCGAATCTAGAGGCCCGCCTTGCCTCGCGCGATCGCGACCACACCGGTCCGCGAGATGTCGACCAGCCCCAGCGGCCGCATCAGCCCAATGAACGCGTCCAGCTTCTCGGTCGAACCGGATATCTCGAAGACGAACGAGTCGCTGGTGCTGTCGACGGCGCGGGCACGGAAGATGTCGGCGATGCGCAACGCCTCGATGCGCTTCTCACCCCTGCTCTTCACCTTGACCAGCGCCAGTTCGCGTTCGAGATAAGGGCTGTCGACTGTAAGGTCGGCGACCCGGTGGACCGGCACGAGACGTTCGAGCTGGGCTTTTATCTGCTCGATGATCATCGGTGTGCCCGAAGTGACGACGGTGATGCGGCTCAGCATGGCCTCCGGATCGACCTCGGCCACTGTCAGGCTTTCGATGTTGTAGCCGCGGCCCGAAAACAGGCCGATGACGCGTGCCAGCACGCCGGCCTCGTTGTCCACCAGCACGGCGATCGTGTGGCGCTCGGCGGCCTGGTCGACCGCCATCAGGCCGTCTCCGGGCGCCGGAGACTGATCTCCGCGCCGGCAGTGCCGCGCCCCGGCCGCTGCCTAGACAAGGATCATCCCCTCTTCCGAGACCGGCGTCTCGGCCTCGTCGCCGGGCCCGAGCAGCATTTCGTTATGCGCCGCCCCCGACGGAATCATCGGGAAGCAATTCTCGGCCTGATCCACTTGGATGTCAGCGAGAACCGGGCGGTCGACAGAGATCATCTCGGAAATCACGCCGTCGACCTCGTCCGGCCTTGTCGCGCGGAGCCCTACCCAGTGGCAGGCCTCGGCCAGCTTGACCATGTCGGGCAGCGCATCGGTATAGCTCTCGGCATAGCGCCCGCCATGGAGCAGCTCCTGCCACTGGCGCACCATCCCCATGTACTGGTTGTTGATGACGAAGACCTTGATCGGCGTGCGGTACTGGACCGCAGTCGACATCTCCTGCATGTTCATCAGGAACGACGCCTCGCCGGCAATGTCGATCACGAGCGATCCGGGATGGGCGACCTGCACGCCGATCGCAGCCGGCAGGCCATACCCCATCGTTCCGAGTCCGCCCGACGTCATCCAGCGGTTCGGTTCCTCAAACTTGTAGAACTGTGCCGCCCACATCTGGTGCTGGCCGACCTCGGTGGTGATGTAGCAGTCGCGGTCGCGGGTCAGTTCGTAGAGGCGCTGGATTGCGTATTGCGGCTTGATCAGCGTCTTTGACGGCTGATACTTGAGGCAATCCTTGCGGCGCCATTGCGCGATCCTGTTCCACCAAGCCTTGAGCGCCTTGCCGTCGAGTTCCATCTCCCGCGCCTTCCAGGCCCTGAGCAACTGGCCGACGACCGTGCGCACATCACCCACGATCGGAAGATCGACAGCAACGTTCTTGTTGATCGACGACGGATCGATATCAATGTGGATCCGCTTCGAACGCGGCGAAAAATCGGCAAGGCGGCCGGTGATCCGGTCGTCGAAACGCGCGCCGACCGCGATCACGAGATCGGCCTCGTGCATGGCCAGGTTGGCCTCGTAGGTGCCATGCATGCCCAGCATGCCGAGGAATTGCGGGTCGGAGCCCGGATAGGCTCCGAGCCCCATGAGCGTGAGGGTGATCGGTATGCCCGTCAGCCTGACAAGACGCTGAAGCTCGCGCGACGCCGCCGGCCCCGAGTTGATCACGCCGCCGCCACAATAGAACACCGGCCGTTTGGCCGCGGCGATCATTTCCACCGCCTCGTCAATCTCGCGCTTGTGCGCACGCAGGCGCGGCCGGTAGGTCGGGTGGCCGGCCTCCTTGGGCGCCACGTAGGTGCCCTTGCCCATGAGAACGTCCTTGGGCAGGTCGACGACGACCGGGCCTGGACGCCCGCTACGCGCCACGTAGAACGCCTCGTGGACGGTCTTGGCCAGTTGCGAGATGTCCTTCACCAGATAGTTGTGCTTGGTGCAGGGACGGGTGATCCCGGTCGTGTCGGCTTCCTGGAACGCGTCGTTACCGATGAGGTGGGTCGGCACCTGTCCAGTCAGGCAGACCACAGGGATGCTGTCCATGAGCGCGTCGGTCAGCCCGGTAACCGCATTGGTCGCACCCGGCCCCGAGGTGACGAGCACGACCCCGACCTTGCCGGTGGACCTCGCATAACCCTCGGCCATGTGCACGGCGCCGCCTTCCTGGCGGACAAGAACATGGCGAAGACGGTTCTGCTTGAAGATTTCGTCGTAGATGGGCAGCACCGCGCCGCCCGGATAACCGAACACGGTATCCACGCCCTCGTTCACGAGGGCTTTGATGACGATCTCTGATCCGTTCACGTCCCTGCTCCACGCCTGTTGTCCTGCCTTGGCTTCCACCACAGTCCCGCCCGCAGATTGCCGCCGCTCGGGCCGCGCGCAACGGCCGCGACGGCTCACGCGGTCACGGTACGGGATACGGGCGTCCGCCGACATCGCCCGGCCAGCCGGCGACGCCAATTCCGACGACGCGACACGGCAACGGGAAATTGCCCAGGACAGGTTGCCAAGCGCCGGAAACTATACGGCTATCAACTGCCGGTCAACAGGAATTTGCCGAGCGCTTCGAGGATACCGGCACCAGTGTCCTCCGCGTGGGCGGCATCCAGGGTCAGGTCCGCCCTGAACCGGTTGCGGAACCATGTGATCTGGCGCTTGGCGTAACGGCGCGTGTCGCGCCCGGCCCAACTCACCATCTCGTCCTCCGAGATGCCGCCCTCAAGCAGGCGCGCGATCGGCCGCACTCCGACTGCTTTCCACAGGGGGCAGTCGTCCGGAGGACTGGCGGCGATGAAGGCCTCGACCTCGGCGACGGCGCCGGCCGCCACCATCCGGCGGAACCGCCGTTCGCAGGCGGAATAGAGAACATCGCGCTGGGGCATCACCGCGATGTTCAGGAAGACCGTGTCGGACACGCCGTCCCGGGCCTCCGCGTCCTGCCAGTCCGCTAGGCCGCGGCCGGTGTGCGAGAGCACCTCCAGCGCCCGTACGATTCGCTGGCTGTCGCCGGGGGCAAGCCGGCGAGCGGTCTCGGGGTCCAGCCGCGCCAGCTCGCCATGCAGTGCCCGGGATCCCTCGGCCTCGAGCCGCCGGCGAACGGCCTCGCGAACCGTGCGCGGAACCTGCGGAATCCGGTGCAAGCCGTCGAGGAGTGCGCTCAGATAGAGGCCGGACCCGCCGACGATGACCGGCAGGCGGCCGATTGCAGCGCAGTTGTCGATTTCCACGCGGGCCATGTCCCGCCAGTCTCCAGCGGTGCGGCGTTCGTCACTGGCGAGGAGGCCGTAGAGGCGGTGCGGCACCCGCGCCTCGTCGTCCGCGGTCGGACGCGCGGTGAGAATTGCCAGATCACGGTAGAGTTGCAGCGAATCGGCGTTGATCACCGTGCCGTCGAACGCCCCGGCGATGGCCTGGGCGAGGCGGGACTTGCCACCCGCGGTCGGGCCGGCGATCACGATGGCGGCTTGCGTGGTCAGCCCCTGTCGATTTCCAGGGCGACGAAGCGCTGCGTGCCCCGCAACTCGACAAACAGAAGCACCGTCGTCTGCCCTGCCTTGCCGACATCCCTCGCCACCCCCGCGATCTCGGAGGGCGTCTCCACGGTGCGCTGGTCCGGGCCGATCTTGCGGATGATGGTTCCCGGTACGATGGCCTTTCGCGCAGCCGGGCCGTTTTTCGCGACCGCGGTGACGACGACGCCCTCGGCAGCCACGTCGAGTTCGAATTTCTTCCGGAGTTCGGGCGTCAACAGCGACACCGTGAAGCCGAGTTCGGTGATCTTGACGCTCCGCGCCGCCACACCCGTCGCCGTCCGCGCCGCCGTACGCACGTCATCATCCGGGAATTCGCCCAGCACCACCGTGATGGAGCGCGGCCCGCGATCGCGCCAGACCTCGACGGCGACCGATTTTCCGGCCGCGGTTTCCGCCACCAGCCGCGGCAGGCGGCGCATCTTGCCGACATCCCTGCCGTCGAACCGCAGAATGACGTCGCCGACCTTGATGCCGTGCTCCTCGGCCGGCCCGTCGGCTGTGACCGCCGCCACCAAGGCGCCGCTAGCTTCCGGCAGGCCGAGCGCACGGGCGATTTCCTCCGTAACCGTCTGGATCTGCACCCCCAGCCATCCCCGGCGGGCCCTGCCGAACTTCTCCAACTGCTCGAGAATCGGACCTGCGAGATTGGAGGGGATCGCAAAACCGACGCCAACGCTGTGGCCGGCCGGAGCCAAGATGGCGGTGTTGATGCCAACCACCTCGCCGGCCACATTGAACATCGGGCCGCCGGAATTGCCCTGGTTGATCGACGCGTCGGTCTGGATGAAGTCATCATAGGGGCCGGCGCGAATGTCGCGCTGGCGGCCGCTGACGATGCCCGCCGTGACCGTCCCGCCAAGGCCGAACGGATTTCCTATTGCAACCACCCAGTCGCCGACGCGCAGCTTCGACGAATCGCCGAAGGTCACCGTCGGCAGGTCTCCACTGGCCTTGACCTTGAGCAATGCGAGATCGGTCTTGGCGTCGCGGCCGACGACTTCGGCCGTCAGTCTTGTCTCGTCCTGAAGGGTGACCGTGATCTCGTCGGCCTCTTCGACGACGTGATTGTTGGTCACGATATAGCCGGAAGTGCTGATGATGAAACCCGATCCGAGCGAGGTGGTCGGCCTCTGCCGGTCGAAGAACTGTCGGAAAAATTCCTCAAAAGCCGATCCCGGCGGCAAGTTCGGGGACGGCGGAGAGGGCTGGTCCTCGTTCCGTTTCTCCGACGTCTGCACGGTCGAGATGTTCACGACGGCAGGAAGCAGCCGGTCAACAAGATCGGCAAAACCCGCCGGCGGAGGAGCGACCGCGGGCGCGGGCCCGACGCCGATTGCGAGGAGCGCAACGGTGACAGCGGTAACCGCCGCGAAACGGCGCGGGGCACCTCGTGCCCCCGACGGGGACGGGCTGTTCGGTGACGCCTGTCTGTCCCTCGCGCGCAGCATGATCAAGGTTGTTCGGACCGACCCCTCGGGACCGGAGGTTTTCCGGACAAATCGTTGAAAAATCTGAAAAATTCACTGTCCGGAGAGAGCACCATCGTGGTCCCTTCCCCAAGCGCCTCGCCATAGGCCTCAAGCGAGCGGTAGAAGGCGAAGAATTCGGGATCGCGCGAGAACGCGTCTATGAGTATTGTGGTCTTCTGCGCCTCTCCCTCGCCACGCAAGATCTGGGCGTCGCGCCGCGCCTCGGCAAGAATGACGGTGCGTTCGCGATCCGCGTCGGCCTGAATCCGCGCCTTGATCTCCGCTCCCTCGGACCTCAGCTTCGCTGCCTGCGCCACGCGCGACGAGCGCATGCGGTTATAGACCGATTCGCTGGTGGTGTCGGGCAGGTCGGTCCGTCCGATGCGGACATCGACAACCGATATGCCGAACTCCGTTGCCTGCAACTTGAGCTGCTCGGTAATGTCAGCCATCACGTCGTCGCGCTTGCTCGACAGCACGTCGGCGAGAACTATGCGCCCGACCTGGGCACGCACGGCCGAATTCAGACGGCGGCCGAAGATGCTGATGAAGTTCTGCTCGGTATCGGCGCGCTGGCGGAACTTGAGCGGCGAAACGATGCGGTAGCGCACGTAGGCGTCGACGATGATCCGTTTCTGGTCGGCAAGGATGATCTCCTGGGCCGGCGGATCGAGGCTCAGCACCCTGCGATCATAGTAGGTCGCACTGCGCCAGGGCAGCTTGAAGTGCAGCCCGGGGTTGCGCTCTTCGTGACGCGGCTGGCCGAATTCGAGAATTAGCGCCTGACGGGTCTCGTGGACCGTGTAGACGCAACTGAACAGGATCACGCCGGCGACGATGACGGCAAGCCCGGCGATGATGAGGCGAAGGTTCGACATCACTGGCTGGCTCCTTCGGCGCGCTTGCGCAATTCGGGCAGTGGCAGATAGGGAACGACGCCGCCCTGCCCCTTGTCGATGATGACCTTCTCGGAGTTCTTCATGACGTCCTGCATGCGTTCGAGATAGAGCCGGCGTAGGGTCACGTCGCGTCCGCCCATGTAGGCGTCATACA